>PNNG01000021.1 GCA_013824115.1 Sphingobacteriaceae bacterium
TTTAATAGCTGGGAAGCGGGGCAATTATTTGTTGTAAATAAACGAGCCGTAAGGAGTCTCCAACTGTACCTGACTTTGCTCAGCAGCCTCTACCCTGCCAATTACTTGCGCTTCAACGCCAAATGATTGGGCTATGGCAATGACTTCTGCTGCATGCGCTTGAGGCAAATACACCTCCATGCGGTGCCCCATATTAAATACCTGATACATTTCCTTGTACGAAGTACCCGAAGAAGCCTGTATCAACTCAAACAAAGGCGGCACCGGCAAAAGATGGTCTTTTATTACCCGCAACCCATCAATAAAATGCAATACCTTGGTTTGCGCTCCACCCGAGCAATGCACCAGCCCGTGGATATGTGAACGCAACTCTTCGAGCACCAGCTTGAGAATGGGCGCATAGGTGCGTGTAGGCGAAAGTACCAACTTACCCGCATCCAAGGGAGTACCAGCAACAGCATCGGTCAATTGATGTTTGCCCACATATACTACCGCATCATCAATTCCGGCATCAAAGGTCTCGGGAAACTGTTGCCCTACCGATTTATGGAAAACATCGTGCCTGGCCGAGGTGAGTCCGTTTGAGCCCATGCCCCCATTGTACGCCTGTTCGTAAGTGGCTTGTCCATAAGAGGCCAAACCCACAATCACATCCCCCGCTTGTATGCGATCGTTGCTAATCACATCGGTACGCTTCATGCGGGCTGTCACCGTTGAGTCAACTACTACCGTGCGCACCAAATCACCCAAATCGGCCGTTTCACCGCCCCCAAAATGGATGTTGATGCCATAAGCTGCCATTTCTTCAATGAACTCCTGCGTACCCGAAATGATAGCCGAAATGACTTCACCAGGCACCAGGCGCTTGTTCCGCCCTATGGTCGACGACAATAGGAAATGATCGGTGGCCCCCACACACAGCATATCATCGATATTCATCACCACCGCATCGATGGCAATGCCCTTCCAAACGCTCAAATCGCCGGTTTGCTTCCAATAAGCATAAGCCAACGACGATTTGGTGCCAGCTCCATCGGCATGGATGATGTTGCACCAATCGGCATCACCCCCTAAAAAGTCGGGCAGAATTTTGCAAAACGCCTTCGGATAAAGGCCCTTGTCTAACTTACTAATGGCTTTGTGTACGTCTTCCTTAGCGGCCGAAACCCCGCGCTGCTGGTATTTTGATGCGTCCATGCGTTGACAAAAAGAAAGGGCAAAGCTACTCACTTTGCCCCTGTTTATCGGATTTGAATATTACTCTTTATTCGGATCGGTGAATATCTGATCTTCTTCCTTCTCCTCATTACCCGTTACGCGACGGTATTTGATAATGCCCTTGAAGTCGGTAGAAACTACTTTAAAGGTAGTACGACGGTTGAGCTGGTGCTCCTCATCAGAACAATTCACCCCGTTCTTACAACGATTCAACAATTGCGATTCACCAAAACCTTTGGCCTGCAAGCGCACACTGTCAATGCCATTTTCGATGAGGTAATTCACCACCGATTGAGCGCGACGTTGCGACAAATCGAGGTTGTACTCATCAGAACCACGTGAGTCGGTGTGCGAGTTGATGGCAATCACCAGGTTCTCCGACTTTTTCATCATGGCAATCAACACCTTCAAATTCTCTTTCGACGTGGGCGTTAATTTATCGCTGTTGAAATCATACAAGATGTCATTCAGGGTAACCTCTTCTATCGGCACGGCCTTCAGTGGGATATTGATTACAAAGTCTTTCGAAACGTCAAATCCTTTGGTGGTTAAGCTTGTGTCATCGCCAAAATACTCCTTGCGGGTAACTTCAATTTTGTAATCTACCCCTTCACGCAATTTGAAGGTATACATACCCCGGTTGTCGGTAATGGCTTCTATGTAGCTCTTGTCTTCTACAAATATCAACTTCACCTCGGCACCCGACAAAGCACGGCGTGTGCTATCGTCATACACCTGACCGCTTAAGTTGAACTGAAGCGGGGTGAGTACCCACTGCCAAATATCGTCGCTACCACGGCCGCCGGGACGGTTGGTACTCAAAAAGCCTTTGTCCTTACGCGCATTGGCGATGAAAGCAAAATCATCAGCACCTGAGTTGATGGGGAATTTCATATTCACTGGCTGCGACCATTCAGTACCAGAACCATCGCTGTAAAACACGTCTAAACCGCCCATACCAGGGTGTCCGTCTGACGCAAAATACAGGGTATTATCGTCTTCGTGGATGTAAGGAAACATCTCGTCGAATTCGGTATTGATTTGTGGACCCAAATTGATGGGCTCATCCCAGCCGTCGCCACGGCCTTTGTTCATGAACCAAATGTCTTTGCCCCCTTGTCCGCCGGGTGCATTGTCGGCCACGAAATACAATTTCTTCTGGTCTTTCGATAAACTGGGCTGACCTACATTTACGGTATCTCCAAATAATTCAATCACTTCGGCCTTTGACCAACTATTGCCCGCTTTGCGCGACATGAATATTTTACATTCGCCTGTTTTGCTGCTGCAGCGCGTAAAGTACATGATGGTACCCGTTTTATTCACGGTGGCTGTGCCTTCATTAAAGCCGGTGTTTACATCACCTTGTAGCACCTGCAACTTGCCCCACTTGCCTCTGCGGTCTACCGTACTTTCGAAAAGGTCGGAAAAATCTTCCCCAATTCTGCCGTATAACTTTTTGCCGGTAGCTTCCTCCCGGGTAGAACTCAATATCACACCGTTGTTTTTGTAGAGTGCCAAAGCATAGTCCGATTGACGCGAGTTGAACACCTTCATATTATTCACCTCATAACGCGAAGGGGTATTCATCCATGTTTTGGCCAATTTACACGACTCAAGCAGCCATTTGGCACGGGTATCGGTAGGGTTTAAACCCAGGTAAGTATTATACTGCTCAATAGCATCATCGTATTTTTCCATACCACGTAAAACACCAGCATAATTCAGATACAACTCTGCCTCCTCATAACCAGCCTTGATGGCCCGTGCGTACCAACTCTCTGCCAGTTTGTTGTCGTTCATCAAACGATAACATTCTGCCACCTTGTAAGTAGCCAAAGCCTTTTTCTCTTTGCTCTTGATGGCTTTTTTGTAACTATCGATGGCAAGGAAGTAATTCTGAACTTCAAAGGCTTTGTCACCACTAGACATTTGGGCCAAACTACGCGCAGGCGAAGCCAAAACAATTACTAATACCAAACAGAAGAATAAGAGGCTTCTGGAAATTGACAACATGCTAAAAGCGGTTAAAGATACCTACCAAAGAAAGTGATAAATATGCAAAATGACAAGATAAGTAGCGGTTTAAAATGCAAAAAGCCCGCTTTTAAATGAAAAGCGGGCTTCGCGTATGGTTTAGTCTTACTTCTTGGGCGCAGGGGCTGGAGTCACACCGGTAAGATTTAATTTCTTTTTAACCGCATCCATGATGTCGTCGGATTCTTGCTGATACAACATAGCGCCGGCACTAGAATCGAAAATGTAGCTGTACTTGCCATCCTTGGCTACTTCCTTGATGGCCTTTTCTGCCTTTTCAAAGATAGGACCATACAAATCTTCCTTCCGCTTGGCGATATCCTGTTGCGCACGCTGTTGGAAATTATCGATGTTGGTTTGCAAATCTTGGATCTCCTTCGCACGGTATTCACGAATGGCTTCCGACCAGCTGGCTTGTTTCGACTGAAAATCGCCATACTTATTTTGTAACTCTCCGAGCATCAGCTGAAGCTGACCGTTGAGGCTTTCGGTGAAGCGCTTCAAGCTATCATCAGCCGATTTGGTTTCGGGCATCATTCCTACCAATTCCGAAGAATTGATGTGTCCCAGTTTCACTTGAGCAAAAGCAGTACTGCTTATTACCATGGCTACCACTACGAGCGCCGCTTGTTTTAAAATTGACATAACTTAAAATTATTTTCTCTCTGGTTTTGGCTTTGTTGTTTTTTTGGCAACCCCCATGGTTTCTAACACCTCATCGCTTTTATCGAGTCGGCTGTTGGCGTACAGCATGGTGAATTCGCCTGAGCGGTCAAAAATAATGTCATATCCCTTATCTCGGGCATATTTTTGAACACCATCGTAAATCTTGTCTTGAATGGGCTTGATCAATTCCTTTTGCTTTTGAAAAAGCTCGCCTTCAAAACCGAAGCGCTTACGTTGCAAATCGTCGATTTCCTGTTCCTTTTTCCTGATTTCTGCCTCCCGCTCTTTTTTCATGGTTTCGGTTAACAGCACTTGCTCGGCCTTGAATGCCCGGTAAAGACGATCTACTTCTTTTCGCTTTTCAGCCAACTCTTTCGACCACTTTTCGGCCAGTACATCCAATTCGTTTTGAGCAGCCTTGTATTCGGGCATCTCCGAAAGTATGTACTCACTGTCAATGTAAGCAAATCGTTGCGCCCAAGCAGGTGCCGCACCGAGCATGATAAAAAGCATGCCACAAATGAGCTTTCTCAACATAGCGACTAGAATTGCTGGCCTATTGAAATGTGAACGTTGCCACGGTGAGCGCCGTCTCTGCCTGGAACCGGGTCGAAACCATAGCCCCAGTCTACACCCAGCAAACCAAACATGGGCAAAAATACCCGTACCCCTGCACCCGCCGAGCGGAAGTTGTTGAAAGGCTGGAAGTCGCGCACCTTGAAGAAGCTATTTCCCGCCTCCAAGAAACTGGTCACGAAAATGGTAGCGCTCGGATTGAGGGTAATGGGATAACGGAGTTCCATGGTATACTTCTGAAACGCAGTTGCGCCCACATTCGTCTGTCCGGTAATAGGGTCATTGGGCGTAAGTGAAAAATTTTGATACCCCCGCAAACCAATGAGTTCACGGTCATCGAGGTTAAAGCCCATGATGCCATCGCCACCAACAAAGAATCTACCGAAGGGCACATTCCCATAATTGCGGTCATAATTGCCCAAAAAGCCATACTGTACCCGGGTGAGCAATACCAAATCGCCTACGAGTTTGAGGTAATACTGACTGTCGAAACGCCATTTGTGGTACTCAATCCAACGGTAACGCTGGTCGGCAGGAAGCTCATTGAACGACTGCCTACCAAGCAAGCTGTAGGGCGGCGTGAACTGCAGCGTCAACGTCACGCTCGATCCACTGCGCGGGTAAATGGGCTGATCAATGCTGTTGCGCGAAAGGGTTTCACGGAAGAAAAAGCTGTTCGACACCCCGTTTTGCAAATAGGCCGTGGCAATGCTGTTGTTGAGCACAAATTGCTGGTAGTTTACCGAGTGTACCAAAGTAAAGAAGTCATCAGGTACCGTTAAACGCTTGCCCAAACTCACACTTACACCATTGATGGTGGTCGACTGACGACGCGCGTCGGTGCGCGGTAGACCATTCGACTGAATAGAGGTATAAGCGCTTACCGTTAAGGCATTGGGCTTTTTGCCCCCCAACCAAGGCTCGGTGAACGACATATTGTACGATTGGAAAAAACGTCCGTTCGACTGAATACGAATACTAGCCCGTTGACCATCACCCGAAGGCACTGGCTTCCATGCCTCTTTGTCGAAAAATTTCCGTGCACTGAAATTATTAAGCACCAATCCCAATGAACCCACCACCTGACCTGCGCCCCAACCACCCGACAGCTCTACTTGGTCGTTCGAACGTTCAGCAACCTTGTACTCAATATCTACAGTGCCGTTGGCCGGATTGGGTGTGGGAGTTACGCCCAATTGCTCGGGATCGAAGTAGCCCAACTGAGCCAATTCGCGGGTGGTTCGCATGATATCGCTGCGGCTGAACTTTTGTCCCGGACGCGTACGCAATTCGCGAATTATCACGTGATCGCTCGTTTTATCGTTGCCCACCACACTCACTTTGTTGATAATGGCCTGAGAGCCCTCGTAAATCCTGATTTCTAAATCAATAGAATCGCCTTCTACTTTTACTTCCACCGGCTGGATGTTAAAAAACAAATAGCCATTGTCCATATACAAGCTCGATATATCCCGTCCATTAGGATCGATTTGCAAGCGGGTATTGAGCGTTTCACGGTTGTAGATGTCGCCACGCTCAATGCCCAGGATTTTGGAGAGCGATGAATCGGGATAAAGCGTATTTCCCACAAAATTGATGTCGCGGAAGTAATACCGATTGCCTTCAACGATCTTCATTTGGATCACAAAACGATTCTGTTCATTGCGAAAAAGGGTGTCGCGCATGATGCGTGCATCGCGAAAACCTTCTGCCAAATATTTCGCCAGTATCTTTTCTTTGTCTTCCTCGTACTTCTCTTCCTGGAACTTGGCACCTCTGAAAACATTCCAAGCTTGGTACTCCTTGGTACCTTTCATCTGCTTTTTCAGCTTGCGTTCACTCAAGGCCTGGTTGCCCTCAAAGTTGATTTGCCCCACCTTCACCTTTTTTCCAGGCTTAATGGTGGTACGAATAATCACGCCATTGATCATATTGCTGTCTGACTGCTCTACCAATTCTATTGTAGCATCCCAAAAGCCCTTTTCGGCATAAAAATCTTTAATGATGGCGGTCGCAGTTACTTTCAAGTTATCGGTAACAATCTTTCCCTTGTAGGGCTTCAACTTTTCACTTAAATCGTCTACTTGTCCCTTTTTGAGGTTTTTACTAAAAGCAAAGCGCGACAATCGGGGCTTTTCTTCCAAAGTATACAGCAAAAAAACAGTATTGCCTTCCACGCGCTCTACATCAATGCTCACATCTCCGAAAAGCCCCTGTTTCCATAAATTTTGAACAGCCTTGGAGAATTTTTCACTGGGCACTACCACTTTATCACCGATACGCAATCCCGACAACATGATTAAAACTTCCTTGTCTAAAAATTGTGTACCCTCCACCCGAATGCCGCCAATGGTGAATTCTTTGGGGTTTTTGTAATCAACCTCAAAACTATTGAGTGTCACTTGGGCCTGAGTGGCAAGCGTCGTCAAGCATAAAAAGAAAAAAAATAAGCTTCGAAAGAATGACATTAAATTGTTTTGATTTGATCGCTCGTCTTGCCAAAACGTCGTTCACGCCCTTGATAGTCTAAGATGGCCTTGTATAAGTCATCTTTTTCAAAATCGGGCCAAAAAGTATCGGTAAAATAGAGTTCTGTATATGCCAATTGCCAAAGCAAAAAATTAGAAATGCGGCATTCACCGCTGGTTCGTATCAGCAATTCGGGATCAGGAATGTCGGCCGTAATGAGCTTTTGGCTGATCAAATCTTCGGTAATATCGCCTACTGCCAGCTTACCACTAAGCACATCTGCGGCTATCGATTGTACCGTTTGAACCAATTCCCACCGCGATGAATAGCTGAGTGCCAAGTTCAACTGCAATCGGTCGTTGTTTTTGGTTGTCTCTATGGTTTCATCCAGTTGTTGCCTGCACGAGGGGGGCAATTTGCTCAATTCGCCAAAAGCCACCAGCTTGATTTTATTCTTCATCAAGGTGTCGGTTTCGGCCTTGATTGTAGCTACCAGCAATTCCATCAAGGCGTTCACTTCCTCTAACGGACGCGCCCAGTTTTCGGTAGAAAAGGTATAGAGCGTGAGGTATTTTACCCCCAATTCTGCACATGCTTCGGTGGTGTTTCGAACCGCCCGAACGCCATTTTGATGGCCAAAAATGCGGTGCTGACCCTGACTATTGGCCCACCTGCCATTTCCATCCATGATGACAGCAATGTGCTGCGGAAGGCGTTCCGGATCGATGATATCAGCTAATGACATTGTGTTTTTGCGAATTGGCAAAATTACCTAAATCGCGGACATCTGCCCGAATTTATTGTAAAAATGTAACTCACACCAGCAAACCAGTATAAGTCGTTGAAGGTATTTACGCCTCTTTGGCTAAAAGGCTCACGTAAATTGAAACCCAATTCCCAAGATCGATCAGAAAGCAAAGACGATAACTGGCCTCTTTCTGCAAGTAATAAGTCGGCCCCCGGATAAGTCTGGCTTACATCATCGATGTAATCGGTAAAAGCATAACGTGCCCCCAATTCAAAGGTGAGACTGTGGAATTTGTAGAAAATCCAGCGGTAACCCAAACCAAAAGGAATGGCAAAGCTGGTGAGATTGTAAAAGGGCCGGCCAGGAAAAACATCTAAGCCTTGGCCTTCGGTACCCAAAGGCTGTAGCTCTACCAGCCTGCCGTTAATTACCGTGGTGGGATTAAAACGAAACCACGACAAACCCGCGAATATGAATGGGGTATGAAAGTACTTTCTATGGCCGGTGATATACCTCAAAAAGTTAAACTCCACCGTACCATATAATTCAGAGATATACGTATTGAAGTTCAAATTGCGGTTTACCTGCCAGAGCGAATTGCCGTTTTTGTCACTGGCCCCTACGTCGGTGGTCATATAGCCAATTCTACCTCCCCAATGCGGATTCAAATTGTACTTAAACCAAAATCCTCCACCTGGCTTTACATTGGTAATACTCACAAAAGGCTGAATATCGCCCACATACCCTCCAACACCTCCCGAAATGCCAAAATCGTAAATCTGCGCTTGAACAGCAGCAGTACCCATAAATGCCGTGGCAATAAGTAATAGCAGCTTGCGCATCATTTCCAACGTGGACAAGTTTTACGATAAACCACATAACTCAATGAGAAACCAAAATACATGAAGGAATCTCTTTCGCGGGGGGCACCTCTAAACGTGCCTGGGGCTGCAGGAGGAACGCCTGAGCCCAATTCTCGGCCCCTATCAGCCAAAATAGCCGCCAAAGGCCCGCGATTGGCTCTCAAAATATCAGAATTCACGTAAAAACCACTTACATCGTCGAGGTGGTCGGTGTAAATGAAGCGGTAACCTGCCTCCAGACTCAATCTCCAGTAACGGTTTAACGCCCAACGCAAGCCTGCGCCAAAGGGTATGCCCAATTGCGTAAGTGCATATGGTGTACTTTCGGGATATTCGAGCAGGCCTTGCCCTTCGGTGCTCAATGGCTTCAAGTCGTACCACTCGCCCCTGTATTCGGCTTGTGGATTAAAGCGAAATAGATTCACTCCTCCAAAAAGGTAGGGTGTCATTTTATAATCGTTGCGGCGATGGCCAATTTCTCTGAATCGGTACTCCATTACGCCTGTAAATTCAATGATGTTGCTCCTGAAGCTCAGGTTGCGGAGGGTGGTTACAAAATCAGGGCGATTGTCGGAACCAGCTACACGGGCCCAGTTCACGTCGCCACGCAAGCTCCACCATGGATTTAAATGACGGCGCACATGCACCCCACCACCGTAACGGATATTATTGGCAAACGTAATGGAGTTATTGAGCTCACCAAAATAAGAGGTGGCGAAACCATTGATACCGTATTCTAATTTCTGGGCAGAAGCTACCGATATGCCAAAACACACCAGCAACAAACCCATAACATGCTTGGCCATGCAGCAGATTTTGTGCTTTGATTAAGATTTGAACCTTAAGGAAAAACGAATATAGCGGGAACAAATTGGATTTAAGAACAATTACTCAAAATTGGACTCAAAACAGCAGGTGCATTTTACGAATCGCGTTTGTCAACTCCCCACAGCAACTTGCTTCTGAGGGTGCGTAAATAGGTAGTATCGCGGAGCCGAACCAACAAAAAATCGAATGGATTTCGCGATATCTCAATGCGGATATTCTTTTGAATGGTGGCCATGCGCGAATCGAGCGAAATCAAAAACTGATCTCCCATCCCTTCCACCTCAAAGGCCAACTTTGCTTGATCGGTTACCACCACGGGACGCACATTCAAATTGTGTGGAGCTACAGGGGTGATGACCAAAACCGGACTTTCGGGCAAAATAATGGGGCCACCACAACTGATAGAATAGCCGGTAGACCCTGTAGGGGTGGCCACCACCAAGCCATCGGCATAATAGCTATTCATAAGCTCACCATCAACAAAGGCCTTGATTTTAATCATGCTTGCCAGGTCTTTTTTGTGGATGGCAAACTCATTGAGGGCATAATTGGCCTTTCCAAAAAGAACACCATCGGTAACCAAACGTACCATGCTGCGCTTTTCGATGGTGTATTGGCCCCGCATCAGCTGGTCTACCGCCTCTTTGATGCGTGATGGGGCCACCGAAGTTAAAAATCCCAAGCGCCCGAAATTGATGCCCAATACCGGAATGCCCCGATCGCGCACCCAACTCACTGCATCGAGCAAAGTGCCATCGCCCCCTATGGTCACAAAAAAATCGAGTCCGGGGTCGAGGTCCGACTGCGCCGAAAAAACAGGCACATCGGCTGGCTTCCCTGCTTGCTCAAGTGCTGCCGCAATAGGCGAATACAGCATTAAGTCGGCCTTGGCTTTCTTAAAGGCATCCATGAGCTTGAGCAGGTGGTCGTGCTGCTCCTCTTGGAGAGAGCGACCATAAATGGCTATACGCATCAATTAAATATCCAGGAAACGCATGAGGGCATCGTAGCGCTCGGTGTAAAAATCATCCAAATGCGATTGGTGATGGAATGAAACAATGTAATACCCAAAGCGCTCAAATGTAGCCATTACGTGGGTAAGGTCAACCAAATTGAATTTGAGATGCACCAACATATGGTCTTGATCGGCCATTTCGCTGATGCGAACATTCACAATGGAGGCATTGTTGCTTTCGGCAATGCGTGCTATTTCCGACAAGGAGTAGTTATTCACCCCAATTTGCAAGGTGATAATGCCACCCGGTTGCGACAACATGCTTTGACTTGCCATCCAACTCACCAAATCGTGGATTTGAATGGCGTACTTATACCGGCCTTCCTCATCCAAAACGGCGGCGCAGGTAAATTGCCCATCTTTGAGCAAATTCAACAGCTTCAGCACAGGCTCCTGCTCGGTAACACTCCAGTTCTCCCAGTCGGCTTGAGAAGTCAATAGGACCGCATCAGCGTCCAACTCTTCCAATCTTTCAAAGGCAACCATGCCCAAAAACTCTCCCTCTTCACCTACTACGGGTAAATCAAAGAGCCGCGACTCCATCATGCGATCGATGGCAAAAGACGCCAAATCGCTTGATTTCAAAACCGGCACCACCGTGCTGCTTATTTCGCTGATATTCATAATTGCCTAACAAACTGAACGGGACTCGGTTCAGTAACAGCCACAAAGTTAGGGTATTTGTTCCAGAAACGACCGAATGAGCAAATGCCCGCTTGGGGTGCCTATGGATTCAGGATGGAATTGAAGTCCGAATAAAGGCAACGAAACGTGGCGCATGGCCATGATGCAGCCATCTTCACTCCATGCCAAAGGCATCAGTGCGTTGGGTAGTTCATGAAGCACCAACGAATGGTAGCGCATTACCTCATAACGCTCGCCCGGCATCCTGACCCAGGTATCGTTGGCCGTTTCAATCAATGAAACTTTGCCATGCACAGGTTGGGGTGCACGTTGTAAGCGGGCACCAAAAAAAGTACCCAAGGCCTGATGACCCAAACAAATACCCAGCATGGGCAGCTTTTGATGCAGCACCCTGATCATTTCCATCATATTCCCTGCCTCAGCCGGTGTGCATGGTCCGGGTGAAAACACCATGGCATCGGCCTCTCCTGCCGCTTCCTTCCAATGAGCGGCATTGTTCCGCAATACAGTACAAGCAGCACCTTCTTGCTCGATCTGATGCAGCAAATTGAAAGTGAACGAGTCGAAATTATCGATGAGTAATACCTTTTTCAAAGCACTGGCGCTATTAATCCATCGAACTGGGCATCTATTCGGGTCATCCAATCGCCTACCTCCGGCCAAAGCTTACTTAAGAAAGTCCAGCTGGTACGGGCGATATTGCTTATATGAGGATAAAGTTGGCTGCTGTGCTTCACCTCCGCCTCTATCAGCTGTACTTGGTCTACCAACCAAAGGAGCGTTCCTGTTACAAGCAACATTTGAAAAGCCCCGAAAAGCGCACCAGCCAATCGATTGGCCCATCCCAAGGCCGCTACTTTAAAAAGGCGGTCGAGCGAACGACCCAAAAGCAAAATGCCCGCAAAAACAAGTACAAAGACCGATAAAAAGCCAATGAATGGCAACCATGGGGTGTTCCAGCCGAACTGCTGTTGTAGCCAGGTGGTGGCCAGGTGCATGCCCTTAAAGCCCAAAATAACGGCCACATACAAAGCAATGAGTGAGGTGATGGCTACAGCAAACCCCTTCATCCCCCCGCGAAAGGCGCCCCAGCCCAAGGCCAATAAAATCAAATAATCGAGCCAATTCACTGCGCTGTCAGCAACTTTTTAACTGCTTCAGAAATGGCTTTGTTGTCGGCTTGTCCGGCCAATTCTTTCATGGCTAATGGCATTACCTTGGGCAAATCGGCCATACCGCTCGCAGCTGTCGCGGCAATGATGGCGGTTATTCTGCTTTCCAAAACCTCGGGAGCCAGGGCTTGAGGCAAAAATGTTTCGATAACTTCCAATTCTTCCCGTTCGTGCTCGTACAAATCAGTCCGGTTCTGCTCTTGGTAAATGGCCATGCTATCGCGGCGCTGCTTGGCCAATTTTTGAAGTATTTGAAGCTCTTTGGCAGCATCTATCACCGCACCGGCCTTTTCGGTTTGTGCCAACAACAATGCCGACTTAATGGCCCGCAAGGCACGCAAACGCACCTGGTCCTTTTCTTTCATGGCCGTTTTAATGGCTTCATTGATGTGGCTAGATAGTTTCATTTGATTTTTTTGCTAAAATTACATCATATGCGTCAATACCTGCTGCTTCTATTTTTCTCGATAGGCATCCATCTTGGGGCAAAGGGCCAATTGGCCGAAACACCTAAAAACCAATGGTATGGCACTGCATCCTATTATGCGGCCAGGTTTGAAGGACGAAAAACGGCCAGTGGTGCTGTATTTCGACAGGATAGTCTCACTGCAGCTCACAAAAGTTTGCCCTTGGGGACGCGGGTAAAGGTAACCAATCGCGAAAATCAGCAGTGTATTGAGGTAATTATCAACGACCGGATGTCGAAACGCTCGCCCCACCTCATCGATTTGAGCAAAGCGGGAGCACGTGAACTGGGCTTTATCCGACAAGGCTTCGCATTGGTGAGCATAGAGGTAATATCTACACTGCCGAAGCCCGATAGCCAGGCCGAGGATATACCTTAGCCATTGCAGCCAAATGCTCCGCTTTTTCACAGCGGTGCGCAAGCTCCTCTCAAAACAACCATTTGGCAGCCGAAATTTGCTTACCCAACAAGCTAACGATCATCGGAAGTGCCGCCCAACCGCAGTCATCCCGCCACTTACCCATGGCCTTGGGTCAGTCGGCTTCGGGCCTGCCAAGCAGTAAGCCCGAGCGGTATTTTTTGGTTTCTTGTTCCAGCAACAAGCTATCGGCGGTGCTGATGGGGGTATCTATCAAAGCCGATAATTCGGGCTGGCCGGCATCCACCCAAGCCGAATACCAAAAACTACCCACCGCCAAAATCGACTGCCGCATTCTGCGCTCCACCAGGCCATTCAACTGCTGGTGATAGGCCGCTGCGTAAGCTTCACTGTACATCTTGCTTCGCCGTCCATTTCTTTCTTCGTACACATGCCATTCCGACTCTGGCATGTTGGCCCGCACTTTCCATTCGGCTGAAAGTACCGTATCCACTGCCGCGGCACTTTGAAGCACTACTTCCCAAATGCGCTTGAGCGGTTGGGCAAACAAAGGGGCTGGGCCCACTACAAAATCATAGTTTCCATGAAAAAGCTCCGGAAGGCGCGATTCGAGCAAGCTGTGTATGCCATGCTGATTGGTGAGCTGTCCATTGTAATTGAGTGTAGCATGCAAGGGCACATGCGCATCGGCAACATAGTGGCCTATGTCGGCACACAGCTTCAAAATACGCTCTTTGTCTTTCACCTTGTAGGCTTCCACCAAGCGGTAATACATGCGCTGCACATGCCAAGGCACAATGCCATAGGCTTTGAGGGTGTCTTCGGTAAATCGGTTTGCTGCATCCTGCCAGCCGCGAGGCAGGCTATCGAACGGATAAGTGCCATAATAATCCAAATCGATATAGTGCCGGGGAGCTTCTTCGGGATCGCTGCTTCTGCGGCTATCGGGGTCGGTAGCATGCTTGGTAAGGTACTCCACATGGTGTCGGAAAAAGGGGAACATTTCCTCGGGCAGGGTAAAAACCGCCACCCGGTTAATTTGTCGGTGGGCCCAAAAGCCCCAGCCCACCGATTCTAGGGCAGGCATACATAGGAAAACTACTACCCATGCTATTCTCAAATGCTTCATGCCCAAATGTACACCTCCGAAGGCGGAGCAAAAAGTCGCGAAAACAGAAAAAGCCGCAAAAACGCGGCTTTTTCTTTCACTTTTCATCGAATAGCGCTTACTGTTCGGCGTAGCGCAGTTTGTTGATGCGTTTGATGGGACCCGGACAAAAATCCTCGTGGCAATTGACACATGCGGTAAGCATGGCATTGTATGCAGGTTTGTTGGAAGCCCTCAAGAGCTCTTCGTAGGCTGCTTTGAATTTTTCATTGTGTTCATAAAAAACTTCTACCAGCACGGTACTATCGGTGGGCTCCAATTGATGGAACTCCATGAAACGATAAAACGAGGCATCCAAGGTGTTGCCCGAATCGAGCTGCTGCTTCATGCTTTTGCTCTGATCGTAAATGGCACGCATCATCAGGGCCATGGGTTTGGCCGACTCCACTTTTGCAGCTACTTCTGCCGTAGCACTTTGCTCGGCTGCCGGTTGCGAACAAGAGGCAAGCATTACCGCAAAAAGAAGCAAAAAGGCTTGAATGCGCACCTTACTTGAGAATTACGCCACGTGCTTCAAAAACCAATTCTTTGGCCGGAGCTGTAATTGCAGCAATTTCCTCCTTGCTTTTACCCGCATCTTCGGCATAGTGCTTCAGTGCCTCTACTGAGGTCTCTTCAAAGCTCGCTACACCGTCCATGATTACCTGGCGACCTGCAGCATCTTTGGGAACAAAGAAGCCATAGTCTTTGAAAGTAACGCGCATGGTTTTGCCATCGCCTAAATCTACCTTCATCCAGCAACCTTTTTTCTGGCAACACTCTTCAATGGTACCTACCAATTTCAGTTCCTTTGAATCGGCTTGGGTCATCAAGGCAGCCAATTCAACGGTGGGGATGGCGCCCTCCTCCGTAATAGTATCGCCATAAATCTCTACCACTTCGGCTGTTTCCACAGCACTTTCTTTGGGTGACTGGCTACAAGCCATGGCCATTACCACCAGGGCAAGCATCATAATTCTTTTCATGCGTATTAAATTAGAAAGGTCAAATTTACACAAAGGAAGCAATGCATCTGTTTTTCGGAGTAATTTTTAGTTTTTCGGAACATAATGGTTGTTCATTAGAAAAGACTATCTATATTTGCACTCCGTTTTTTCGGCAAAGAGAAATTAAGCAAAATGGCAAACCATAAATCAGCTCTTAAAAGAATCCGTCAGACCGCTGTGAGGCGCCTGCGCAACCGTTACCAGTTGAAGACCACGAAAACCATGATCAAGCGTCTGAAAGCGGCCGGTTCAAAAGATGACGCCACCAAGATGTTCCCTGACGTGATTTCACGCATCGACAAATTGGTGAAGAAGAACATCATTCACCGCAACAAGGCTGCACACCAGAAGTCGAAGTTGGCGCGCATGATGAACGGACTTTCGTAATCTCAGCGATTTTTTACACTCTTTATACAAGGCTTGCCAATTCTGGCAGGCCTTTTTTATTTTCAGGGCATGAAATCCCTGGTATCCGATTCTCCTGGTCCCCGCCGCATCAAAGATTGGGATGCAGCCGACCGTCCACGCGAAAAATTCATGACCCAAGGCCGAAGTAGCCTGAGTGATTCTGAGCTATTGGCCATTCTCATTGGCCACGGCAATCGACAAGCTTCGGCCATTGATTTGGCGCGCAAACTGCTTCAGCGCTGCAACCACAACCTCCACGAACTGGGCCGTTTGCACCCCAGCGAATTGGCGCAAACCAAAGGTATTGGCACCGCCAAAGCCGTAACCGTAGCTGCTGCACTGGAGTTGGGTCGCAGGCGCAAAGAAGTAATGACCAAAAGCACCGAGCCTTTAAAATCATCGCGGCAGTTTTACCAAGCCTACCAGCATTTGTTTGAAGACCTGCTGCATGAAGAGCTCTATGTTGTGCTTCTCAACAACAGCGCCCGCCCGCTGGCTTGTAAATGTATCAGCGTGGGTGGCATCACCTCCACCATTGTTGACGTCAGAAAGGTCTTCCGCGAAGTGGTGCAGTACCAAGCCGTTCAATTGGTTTTGATGCACAACCATCCCTCGGGGAATTTGATACCCAGCGAAGCCGACCGCAAAATTACCCAACGGATTGCCCAGGCCAGTGCCTTGTTTGAGGTGCGCTTTGTTGACCACCTCATCATTAGCAACGAGGGCTATTACAGCTTTGCCGACCAAAATGAACGTTGTATGCTGGCCTCTGCAGGCTGATGCAACCTAAAAATGCTTTATATTTGAACTTTCACCCATCGATTATGAAACGACTCCTACTCTTCATACCTGTGTTTCTGATTGGCTTTGCAGCAAAAAGCCAAATCGCATTGCAAGGCAACGATACCATTTTTACCAATGGTCCTGCTTCAGAATTTGAAATTGTAGCCTATTCCAACATCGTAAACAATTCGGCCAATAGCGCCAACCTCCGTTGGGTTAAACTGCAAACGGCTATGCCTACGGGTTGGTTAAGCACTGTTTGCGATATAAATGCCTGCTATCCCGACAATACCGACAGTGCCGATTTCACCTTGGGTGCACGTGCCACAGGCAATATCGATGGGCATTTTTACCCTAACAATGTGATTGGCAATGGCACCTTGCGTGTACGGGTATACGAAGTAGGCAATCCAAGCAACCAAGTCATCGTAACCTTCATTGGAAGCACCAATGCCGCCTCTGTAGCCGCTTTGGTAAAACCCAGCTTGAAGCTCTATCCAGTTCCCGCAGTTGATTACATCAACGTGGAACTGAACTATCAGGCCGAAAACGGACAAATTGAGATTTTCAACATGATTGGTAAAAAAATGGCTGAATTCCCCCTCAGTGGAAATAAAAGCAGAATACCGGTTGGACAATTACCGAAAGGGCAATACCTCATGCGGATAGAAAGCAGCAAGGGGTTAACTACCAAATCATTCATCAAGCAATAAAAAAATCCGGCCTAGGCCGGATTTTTTTTGACTTATTGCGAAACACGCATCCCCACATCGTGGATGCCCGCCAGCGGATTCACCCGCATATACTGATCAATCACAAAGCGGTAAGTGCCTAATTGCTTAAACTGTATTTGTTCTTTGTAAAGATGCCGCATGGTGCGCAAACTGCCCAATCCGCTGCCAATCCATTTTCCCTCTTGGCTGGTTAAAGGAATGCTCACCAGCTCAGAAGTACTATCACCTTGGGGACTGTAAATCCTTATTTTCACATACAGGTTTTGCCATTCGTAGTCGCCCGCATGGCGTACATTGATGTATACATCATTCAAAGCAGCAGTGTCCTCTACCTTTACCTCAATGGTCTTCGAATCGGCATAATCCCACGAAGCTCCCTCAACGGGCAAAAACACATCCACCTTCGCTCGCTGGGTGCAAGCTATAGACACCCATACGCCAGTGGCCAACAGGGCTAGAGGTAACTTTCTCATGAAGGTTGTGCATTAGAATTATTGCCCCCTTCGCGGCGTGGGCCTCTAAATCTCCTTCTGTTGTTCCTATTGCGGTCGGTTTGTTCGCCCTTTGGCCGGTTTTCGGTGGCCTCCCCCGCTTCGGTTTTTGGCGGAATGGGGTTTGCACTTCCTTCGGGACGGGGGCGACGCTCAGGACGGGGGCCCTGCAGCTTGCGAGCTGCATTGTTCTCGTTTCGAGGCTGGTCGGGCCGTGCTTGACGCTCAGGTCTGGGACCCTGTGGCCTTTCCTGATTGGGGTTGGGTGCTTTGGCAGGAGCTCCTTGGGGCTGGGCCTCAGCTACACTACCGGGGCGGTTGGTCGAACCTGGCTTCTTTTTCTTCTTCTTCTTGCGACGAGAGCCATCAAAACGATCGAGTACGCCTTCTGCTTCGAGCTCAAAATCAGGTTCTTCCTCAAGTTCCACCTCCACGGCTTGTACCATGGCCTCCAGGGCAACTGGTTTTTCGCCGGCCTTGTTCATGGCACGCACTTCCAGTACTTGGTCAATAGACAAAGGAATGGCGTTTACTTCGGTATACTCACCCGCCTTGCCCTGAATTTGATACCACATTTGGCGCTTGAAAATATCGGTTTTTACCAATTCATAGCTGGCTGTTTGGGTATTCAAAAAGCGGGCATCCTTTGGAAAAGCCTGCAAGGCATCCATATAGGTTTCGAGCTCGTAATTGAGGCAACATTTGAGTCGGCCACACTGCCCAGCCAGTTTGGTGGGGTTCAGCGATAGGTTTTGGTAGCGTGCAGCCGAAGTTGAAACCGACTTAAAATCGGTTAGCCAGCTACTACAGCACAATTCACGACCACAAACACCCAAGCCACCTATGCGGGCAGCTTCTTGGCGGGGACCAATTTGACGCATCTCTACGCGTGCTTTAAAAGCATCGGCCAACAGGCGAATGAGCTCACGAAAATCGACGCGCTCTTCCGCCGTATAATAAAAGATGATTTTGGCACGATCGCCTTGAAATTCCACGTCGCTGAGCTTCATGTTGAGCTTACACGACTTGATGATTTGTTTGGCCTTGTAGGCCACTTCCGCCTCTTGCTCACGCAGCTCAGCCAACTTTTGCAAGTCTTGAGGCGTGGCCTTGCGGTATATTTTTTTGATACCGGGATCGTCTTCCGAAACCCGACGTCTTTTCATTTGCAGGCGAACCAATTCGCCTTTGAGGGTCACCTGACCAACATCATGGCCTTGTTGAGCTTCAACCACCACCCACTCGTTCTGATACAAATCGAGCTGGTTTACATTACGGAAGAATTCTTTGCGGTTTTCTTTAAACCGCACTTCAACATATTCAAATGGCTTTTGTCCCCACGGCAACTCTAAGTTTGAAAGCCAATCATGAACATTCAAACGGTTACAGCCGCCACTAGCACAATGGCCTTTATCACCACATCCGGCAGGTGAACACCCTCCACTGCTACAACTTCCGCATCCCATGGTGTCACTTGTTTATTGGTTCAAATATAGGGACAAATCGTGCGGGCGCATCCTCAAGCCTGCACTGTTGTGCTTTTCTTTGCGCCGGCCAGCAGTCGTTCCGATTCATTGGCCAAGTGATGAAAAACAATGCGGGCATTGGCATTTCGCTCAATGTGGTAAATACCATCGTTGAAGAGCCGATTAAAATCAGCCACATTACCCTCGGTAATGAATACTGAAAATTTGGTTACAAAATCGAGTTCTATCCCTTTGAGGCGCGCCAGCTTGGCTGATCCGAAGCGCATCAAAAAGCACTCGCGCAAAATATGCAGGCCGTATTGCAGCAAACTTTTTTGTCCTTCCCGGCCTAAGTCGGCTGCTTTTTCAATCCACGACAAAATTTCGGCGCCCTTACCGGTATAGGTATGGCGCATAAAATCCATAAAAAGCTGCTCGTTGGCACCCAATTCGTGATTGAGCAGCTCGCGCGCTAAACGGGCATTGCCTTCTGCCAGCAAAGCCACCGAACGTGCAGTACTTTCATCAAGCTCATGTGTGAGTTCTAAATGCTTTGCCAAATCGTCGATACCCAACCGGTGCACCTTTACCAATTGGGTGCGCGAACTGATGGTAGTAAGGAGCATCTCCTGCCTTTCGGCCACCAAGATGAAGAGCGTTTTCTGAGGCGGCTCTTCCACAATTTTTAGCAGCACATTGCCTGCATCGCGCAAGTATTCGGGCAACCACATGATGAGCACTTTGAAGCCCGCCTCAAAAGGAGCTAAGCCCAATTTGCTGATGATGTCGTAACACTCAAACTTACTGATATTGCCTTGCTTGTTCTCGGCACCATGCGCCTGCATCCAATCGTTGTAATTCAAATAAGGGTCGGCCAAAAATGCTTCCCTAAAATCTTTCATGTGGGCGGCACAAATGTTCTTTTCAGCATCGGTGCCCTTGTTCACAATGGGAAACGAAAAGTGCAAGTCGGGGTGAATGAGCTTGTTGTACTTCTGACAAGAAGAACAAACGCCACAAGAGTCCTCATCGGAGGGTGATTTGCAATTCAAATATTGGGCATAAGCAACGGCCAAAGCCAATTTGCCCGTGCCTTCGGGACCCAAAAAAAGCTGGGCATGACTCACCCTGCCTTCTTTTACGGTTTGAATTAATTTTCGCTTGAGCTCTTCCTGCCCTATGATGTCTGCAAATCTCACGCTGTAAATTTCAGGAAAATTAGGCGCTTTTGTCCGACCGATTTGAACAAGTAATGCACAGCTTTTCCCAAAAGTTGAGCACTTGTTCTTCGGCAAAACTCTTTGCCTTGCCGTGTTGTACAAAGCCAACATGACCGCCTTGAGGCGTATAGAGCCTGTGAATCAGCTCATTGGCGGGCTGGGGAAAGCACGATGGTGGCAAAAACGGGTCGTTTTGGGCCTGCAGCAGCAATACCGGACGTGCAATTTTCTCCAACACAAAAGCGGCACTTGCTCGCGCATAATAGTCGTCGGCCCCGGCATAACCATGAATAGGTGCGGTGAAGTGTTCGTCGAAATCGCGCAGCGACTGTACTTTCGGCAGTCTTTCTACCCGGTAATGCCCCGGGTACTGCGGTGCCTTTTGGGCAATTTTTTGTCGCAGACTCTTCAAAAAATTACGGGTATACACCTTCGAAAGTCCCTGCATGAGGTATTCGGCACCATCGGCCAACATGAGCGGTACCGAAATGGCGGCTGCTGCCGCTATGCGCTTGGGAGCGGCCTCCCCTTGTTCGCCCAGGTAGCGCAACACCAGGTTGCCGCCCAAACTAAATCCCACCAACAAAACAGGTAAATCTTCGTCGCCAGGGAGCTGTGCAACTACCTGCTCCAAGTCGTAAGTGGCTCCGCTATGGTAAAACAAGGGAGTTTGATTCATCCGGCCACCACAGCCCCGGTAATTCCAGGCCACTACCGAAAAGTCTGCATCGAAAAGTACCTTGGCCATGCCCAACATATAAGGTCGTCGGCTATTGCCTTCCAATCCATGACACAATACCGCCAAGGCCCTGGGGTCAGGATGCTTGTAATAATCGGCCCAAAGCACATCTCCGTCGGGCGTGCCAATGGCCATTTCTTGGGGCGGCAATGACATATTTACCTTTCGGTAAAAGGAAGGCCAAATGGTTTGACTGTGTCCCTCGGGCAAAAACATAGGTGGCCTGAAGCTGGTTGGAAGCTGCAACATCAATGAACTTTCTGTGTACAAAGAACGTAAGCTTTAGTATGGAATCAACCACTGCCCAACACAGCATCTCTCCCGCCCTCTGGGAAAAAGCGCTCAGCTACCCACAATACCGCAAATTGATTGACCAATTGCTTGATGAACGCAAAACCACCGGTCCCAACCAATCGGAAGAACTCACCCAATACACCCGCATGAATGTGCAACGCATGGGCCGCATCGACAAACAAGCGGTGCTCGATTCCGCACTTGCAGCCCGCTTACAACAAATAGCTACGCCCATGCGCTGGTTGGTACTCACCGAAGGATGGTGCGGCGATGCAGCTCAAATTATACCCTGGCTGCAAAAAATGGCAGAGAGCAGTGCACTGATAGAAATCAAATTATTGCTGCGCGACGAGCATACCGAACTCATGGACCAATTCTTAACCAATGGAGGCAGGGCCATACCTAAACTGATTGCTCTCGATGCACAAAATATGACCATTTTGGGCGATTGGGGACCGCGGCCAGCAGCTGCCCAAAGCCTCTACATGGGCTTAAAAGCAGCTCAAACTCCTTTTTTAGAAGCCAGTACCCAGTTGCACAAGTGGTATGCCGACAATAAAGGAGCCGATATCCAATCGGAAGTAGCAGCTGCCATTCAAAATTGGCAAGTCTCCTAAGCTTCATGTACAGCTTTACCAAGGTATGTTTAACTTTGGTAGATGTTGCGCCAATTGCTTCTAGTTCGCCATGCCAAATCGAGTTGGGAAAATCCCTTGCTCGATGATCGCGACCGGCCACTGAACGACCGCGGTCGACGGGTTTCGCTGGGCATGGGCAAGCATTTGAACCATTTGCAACTAGAGCCCGATTTAGTGATAAGCAGTCCGGCTCTTCGTGCTTGGCAAACCGCTTTGCTGGTATCATCGGCTTTCGAAAAATCGGTGGATATTCACCTCAACGATTCACTTTACGACTGCCATACCAACGAATGGTGGAAGCAAGTACAATTATTGCCCGATGAGTGTTCACGCATCTTGATGGTTGGCCACAATCCCGAACTGCACCAATTCATCGCCGAAATATCCGATTTCCTCATCCCCAAATACCCCACCTGCGCCCTGGCCTTGTTTGACGTTGAAAGCAGCCAATGGCAGCATGTGAAAAGGTCCGATTTTCATTTA
Source organism: Sphingobacteriaceae bacterium (assembly GCA_013824115.1). Taxonomy (GTDB): domain Bacteria; phylum Bacteroidota; class Bacteroidia; order UBA7662; family UBA7662; genus PNNG01. The sequence continues at coordinate 22,493 of PNNG01000021.1, forward strand.
AAAGAGGTGATGCTTCCCAAAAAAATGGGCTTGTGAAATGGCTGCCCGGCTTTGGGATTTGCATCTTGATGGCTTCATCGGCGGTTGCTCAAAATCGTTTGCTTGCCAAAGCCGACAGTTTGTTGAGTGCTGGATTGTCGTTTCTTCCCATCCCCATTGTGTACAACAGTCCCGAAACCTCTTGGGGTGCGGGGCTCAGCATGGGCTACTACTTTCAGCTGGGCGATAGCGTGGTGAGGCATTCAAACTTGCAGGCCCAAGCTGTTTACACCTTGCGGCAGCAATTCATCAGTCGCCTCAGCGCCGATCTTTTCGGTCCCTCCGAAAAGTGGTATGCCTATGGCTATTTGAGTTACCGGAATTATGCCGACCGCTTTTTTGGCATTGGGCCCGAAAGCAGCTTGGCAAATCGGCTCGACTTCAACTTCCAAAGCTGGGAAATGCGTGCTGGCTGGCTATGGCAGCTGCAACAAAACCACTTTGTGGGGCCCCTTTTGAGGCATCATCACCTGTACCGGCTAATGCCTGCCGACCTTGATCGCTGGAACAGCCAGGGTATTTTAGGTGGGGCTGGTTATACCAGCACTGGACTAGGCATAGAATACCGGATCGACACCAGAAACAACGTGCAAAGCGCACAAAGCGGCTGGTTTGTGCGCGCCTTTTACCGCTACCATCCTGCCTGGTATCAAAATGTCCCTGCTTTCAGTTTAACCAGTATCGACTTGCGTCATTTTACACCCCTTCACCCTCGCTGGGTTTGGGCAAACCGCCTTTTGAGCCAACATCAAGGCGGGCAACCTGCCTTTCGCGAACTCGCCCAAGCGGGGGGCAGTGAATTTGCCAGGGGCTATTTTGAGGGGCGATTCAGAGACAAACACCTCACGGGTTGGGATTCCGAAATTCGCTGGCAAATGCACCGCCACCTGGCGCTGAATGTTTTTGGGTCGCTTTTTACACTGGCTCCCCAAGCTCAAAAACTCCATTGGCAATACGCTCAGGCTGCCTATGGTGTGGGACTGCGATTATTTGTGAATCCACGCGAACGCATTGCACTGCGACTCGATGTAGCACGAAACATTGAAGGTCAATATGGATTTTATATCGATTTAAGCGAGGCATTTTAGCAGCGCTGCCGCCTAATACTTAGCTTTGCTGCATGTTACTTGTTGAAAACACCTTGGTATCCGACGAGCTCCTCGAAAAGCAATTTGTTTGCGACCTGGAAGCTTGCAAAGGCGCCTGCTGCGAAGAAGGAGATTTGGGTGCTCCTCTCGAATTGGAAGAGCTCGATGAAATAGAAAAGAATTTAGAGGGCATCAAACCATTCATGACACCCGAAGGATTAGCGCTGCTGGAAACTGAAGGGTTTTATGAACTGGCTCCCGACAGAGAGCTGGTAACCACCACCATTGAAGGGAAGGCCTGCATTTTTGCCGCCAAAGACGAACGCGGTATTTGGAAATGTGCCATAGAACAGGCCCACCAAGCAGGAAAAAGCGATTTTCTCAAGCCTATTTCTTGCCACCTTTATCCCATCAGGATTGAAAAACTAAAGCATTACGATGCACTCAACTACCATCACTGGAACATTTGTGCCCCGGCTTGCAGTTGTGGAGCCAAGCTCCAGGTAGCTGTTTACAAATTTTTGAAAGGTCCGCTCATTCGAAAATATGGTTCAGCGTGGTACGAAACCCTTTCGGGTGCCGCTGATGCTCTTAAACAAGCATAAAAAAAGCCGTCGATTCAGTCGACGGCTTTTTTTGTGCGTTTCCCTACACCTATCTGATCACCGTGAAGGTGCCATTCTGGCTGTATAATTTGCCGTTCTTACCCACAAAATTCAGTACGTAGGCAAATACACCGGGTTCAACATATTCGCCAGTTGCAGCATGTCGGCCATCCCAACCTTTGGTAATATCGTTGGCATTAAATACCAGCTCACCCCAGCGGTTGTAGATTTCAAAATTATAGCCTGCCTTTTCTTCAATAAATACGCCTTTAGGGGAAATCAAGCGGTTAACACCCAAGGGCACAAAAGCAGTTGGCATAAATACCCTGGGCTGTTGTATCACGTCTACAGTGTTCGACATCGAGAAATCATTAAAACCAGCCGGGTTTCCTGAGCCTTCAACAGCCACTACCAAGTAACGATACAAACCATCATTGTCGGTGAAGTTTTTGATATCATCGGCATAAACCACACTGTTCGCTCCTAAGGTATTCAAGGGCAGGAATTGAACGTCCGATTCGGGAATAAATCGCAATACTTCATAACGCTCTACACCGCCCAACCAACTTGCGTAACTGTTCCAACGCAATCGGTTGAAGAAATCGATTTCGGGGGTAGCTTGCAAATAAATGCTATTCGACGTATTCGAAGTGTCAAACAATTGGTCGCACAAATCGTAAGCGTACACGCGGTAGAAATACACCTCTTTTTGGGGCTCAGCAGTTTGATCGTTGAATTCGTATTCGAGGAAACCTCCATTCAATGTCATGTTTACGGGACCAAATTCAGCTACTCTCCTGAAATCAGAAGAAGCCGTTGACCGGAACAATTCAAACCTACCTGCATCGGCGGCAGTATCAATTGCAAATACCACTTTGATCAAGGAAGTAGCACTGTCAACCGTAACCTGACGGATATAGGTATACTCGGGCACTTGAATTACCCGTGCCACAACGCACAGATTATTGGAAACCGCCACGGTATCGTCAACAGCGCGTGTGGCCAAAATACTGTAGCAGTAAGTAGAATCGGTAATCAGGTTGTTGTTGTCGATGTATTGGTAAGACGCCCCTCCGGCTGGTACAGTGGTAAGTAAGGTCCATGGCGAACCCGAAGCAGAACGGTACACTTCATAGTTTTCAACCGCATCCCAACCTACATACTCATTCCAATTCAATACAATGGAGGAAATACATTGATCGAGTCCTCCTTGCAAATGTATGGTGCTGTGCCTTCGTGAAATAAGCCCCAAATTACCGCAAGAATCCAAGCCAGCTATGCCATAATGCAAACTACTGTCCCATGGGTTTTGACCACTCTCTGTATCTAACCAATAGGTGTTGTTGTAACCCCAAACGGTATCGATCAAAGTAGCCAAAGGAGGCGTGGTTGTAATGTCTATTTTATAGATGAGGTAAGCAATTACATCTGTACTCGGACCAGGCTGCCAACTTAACAAGGGCAAACCTGCAATACTATCGGCCGAAACATGGTTAATTGCGATGCTGTCGGGGGGGAAAATATCTTGAAAACGATCTCCATCGGTATTCGACCAGTAAATCACCCCGCTGGTATCGAGTAAACCCACACGGTAATTCACCGAATCGTTACAAACCGCAATCAACTGGTTATAAGCATACAAATCCTGAACAGTATCAACAGGCATCCAAACATCAGGAGCCACATTGAATATTTCTCTTTCAATGTAATAAGTGCCAGTAGCATTGGGGAAGTATGGCCTGCGGTGAACAACAGCCGTTGAATCCCAACGTAATTCAGCTCGTCCCTGAAGCACATTATTGTTCACTCGCAACCTAATCACCTTGAGGGTATCGGAAGAGGCCGATTCAAAATCGCCGCAACTCGAAACAGTTGTCAGAAAATAGTAGTACGTACTGTCGTTCAAATTCACGTTTGTATCTACATAGGTGTAGGTGTACAGCTGGTTAATGCTGTCGATTTTAACAAATGGACCAGTAGGCGAGGTAGAACGATACACCCGATAGCGGGTAAACGATTGCTTACGACGGGTGTTCGACTTATTCAAACGGAAAGCCAGTGATTCACTGAAGAAATTGAACGAGTCGATGGGGTCAACCCGCAGCGTATCCAAATCGAGACGGAAGTGCAATATGGTTGAATCGTTCCTGGGAGTGGCAGATACACCAAAGAACTTAGGAGCCTCCAAACGGGGCAAATTGAGAATGTTGAAAGTAAAAACCCGTACTTCACGACCTACAACCGGACAATTTAAGTCGGTGGCAGTTACCGAAAACTGATAACCCGTTAGTGAGGTACCACAAGCATTTACAGCATTTTCGGGCAGGTTACTACAATCGGGCCTCCATACAAAGCGTGCTCCCCCTTGGGTGCTCGCAGTGGAATAACCAATGCCCGCTACTGTACCATTGCCATTCAAAATTTGGGCGGGCGGGGTTAAGGTGGGTGCAGGCGGACCAGGGTCGGTAGCCCCCCTCACCGTAGCACAAGGTGCATAACCTTGCGGACAATCGGCCGGGTTGTTTGTAGGACTTAAATTATTGCCATTAAATACCACCGAGAAGCCCGTAGGGGCAGGCAGCCAAGTAGATGGATCGGCGGCCGGATTTCCTAATAAGGCCGGGAAAATATCAGTAACATTAAACAGCAAGTCAATGGTGTCTCGGGCGTAATAGGTGAGCTCGTAAATGGGGCGGTTGTTGGCATCTAAAAAAGGAGGTTGAATAATCGGAGCCCTCTGAGTAAACAATATGGCTGTTGGGTCCAGACTTGGGTCATAAGGTGGCGGTGAACCCCCTGGACTCGGGATGATTTTCAAACTGAAATCACGATAAACCGACGATATAAGCTGCCCACAGCGGAAAGAATTTACCCGGATTACGGTAACGAAAGTACCCTGTGCCGTTGCTCTGAATACCATTTCACCAGAGGTAGGATTAATAGGCGAATTCGCCGGAGCTACAATGGGAGCGCCTACCAAACCCGGTATGGGATTGGAAACCGTATAAGGTGGAACATAAGCGTAAGGCGTCAAAAAATTGCTCAACGGAAAGTCGATGCCAAAAGAGGTTGAATCGGTAAAATCGGGGTCTAAGGCAAAATTTTGATAATAAATGGTATCATTCGGGTTCAGAATGATAGTAGCCGTAGGATCAGAAATGAAGGTGGGTGAATTATCACATATTTGCGCTGGCGATAAGGCAATACCCGTCACCGGATCTACATAACGAAACATCTTTACTTGCAAAGCCTGCTCGCTGCCTATGATATTTTGCAAATTTGGTCGGCAGCAAGGAAAAGCCGCTGAAAAAGTATATCCTGTGCCTACAGGTGCAGGACCGAGACCTGAAAGATTCACTACTCCAGTATAAACGAAACGCCCAACAGCACCTTGAGCACCGTTGGCCGTAGAAGGCGGGTTGCAGCTGATGGCGGTGCTGCCAGGACAGCGCGGAGATACGTCGTTTGAACTCACCAAAGTGAGCGTTCCCCCCACAGGACCTTGAAGTTGAAGCGTATTCTGATTCCAAGGAATACCCGCACAATCACGAAACATGGTTAATGTAAACCTAAAATTACCATTTCCGAGGCAACGATACGTTAAATCGCCACCCAAAACGTGCGAGGCACGTGCTTCGTTCAACTGCCCAGCTATGACCAGCACAGCTATCAACCAAAACAATTTTTTGCGCATAATTATGAAGTTGGGCCATTTTGCCAGCACAGCAGTGCGGACATAAAAAACCAAACTCTAAATTAGCAGTTCATGGCAGCTTTAACAAGCTTTAATGCTCTTTTAATGCAAGGACCATCAAGGACGGTGCACTAATTTGAGCCGCAAATTACCATGGGCACTCTGCAAGAAGTATACACCGGCAGGTAAATTGTGTAATTCGAAACCAAATATTTCCCGTTCGCTCACCGACCATTCGTGAAGCAGTCTACCTTGCAAATCACGTAATTCAAGCTTCTCTGGAAGACTTTTTTGATCTATTAAACGTATTTGGTACCAGCCTTGCCCTGGATTAGGTGATAGCATGAAGGCCGATTTTCCGGCTTCAAAAACCGCAGTGTTTTGTACTGAATAGTCCATGCGGTTACTGGCCCTCTCAAGCAGGTTGCAGCCTGAAACGGTTCGTATTTGATACGATACTGCATGGGCCTGGGGGAAGGCCGATGTGTCGGTGAACAAACTGTCGTAAATAGAATGGCGTTCGCCCACCAAATGCCATGGCCCGTAGTTCAACTGCCTGTAAATGCGGTAGGCGTGAAACGAGCTCATGCGACGGTGAACCGACTTTTGTCGCAGTTCGACTAGGCTGAGCTGTTGTCCCCAATTAACCAAATCAAGCGAATCGATCGTCAGGGTGTCGATAAGAGGCGTCCAAGAAAGCTGGAAATGCTGGTTGGCGTTGTCGAACTGCAAACCCGCATGAGCTGGCGCCTGCAGTATGGGTTTGCTTAAGATGTTAATGAGCAGCGCCCGGTCGGTAGCTCCTTCCAACACACACATGGCATCGGCGGCGCGCAACACAAAGCCGTAGCTGCTTTGGGTGGCCGCTCCTGCAGCATGGTCGTGCTGGCGTACTTGTCCGCAGTCGGGCAACCAAATCAACTCCATGCCGTTGTAATTGAGGGTAGAAAAGCCTCTACCTAGCGGTAATCCATTGCCCAAAAACTGCAAGCTGGGCTGAACGGAGGGCAAGGTGATAGGCAAGCGATTTAGGGTAGCGCAAGGCGGCAAATCACAACCCACCGATGCATCGTTCGATTCACTCAGTTTCTGCGAAAGCACCGCAAATTTCAGCTGCTGATTGGGTGGTCCCCAGGTTGTGGTATTGATCGGATCGCCACTGAGCGTAGGAAAAACATCCTCGCTTTGCAGCAGCAGCTTGATGCTATCGCCGGCATAAAAGCTACGTACAAATGACTGAACGGTGCTATCTCCTTGCGTTTGAGGCTTCCAAATTTGTGGGGCACGTTGCGAAAAAAAGGATGCCAAGCCTTGAGTGGTATAAGGCAAGGGGCTGCCCACATAGGCAGTCACAATTTTAACCGCAAAATCGCGGGTTACTTCGCTGATCAATTGTCCATTCCGAAAAGCGGAGGCCCTCACACAAGTAACAAAATTGCCTGGCATGGCTGGCCTGAATACTATTTCACCAGTTTGCGGATGAATGGGGTGATTAGCGGCACCTACCCCCATGCTGCCCAGCATGCCAGGCAAGGGGGCCGACAAGGTGTAGGGCAATAAATAAGGCCGATCCGACCGAAAATTGTCGCGAGGCAGCGTTAATTGATGCAAAACCTGGTCGCCATCCACATCGGAAGCAAAATGTTGGGCGTAGACGGTATCGGCGGGATTTAAGATGTAGGCCACCGCTGGGTTGGTTGTAAAAACAGGGCTATTGTCGCACAATTGCGCAGGTGTGAGTGCTTGGTTGGTAGTTGGGTCCACAAAGCGATGCATGGTGGCCGTAACCGACATTTCGGTGATGGCCGAATTGCTGAGAGCGGGCCTGCAGCAAGGCAGTGTGACCGAAAATCGGTATCCACTCAATGGGGGCGCACCCCAGCCCGATAAATTGAGGAGGGTTGAGTAAATCGATTTTGATACTGCTCCTCCCAGAATATTCCCATTGGCATCGGGGGTGCAGGATATTAAGCTGCTTCCACTGCATCGTGGAGAAATGTCCTGAACCGAAACCAGTGGTAGACTAAAAGAAACCGGACTGCTGATAGATATGGAGTTGGGTGGCAAGTCTATCCCCAAACAGTCGCGGTACACCACCAAGGTAAACCTATACAGCCCATTGCCCTGGCAGCTGTAGCTCAACTCAGCCCCAAGCACATGCGTTGCCGTAGCAGAACGACTTCCTGCCAAACAAAAGGCAAGGAGGATGAAAAGGAAGTATGTACGCATAGCTGGTGAATAAAAAATGAGAGTGGTGGCAAAACGCAGGTAAAATCATCGCAGCCAGAAAATGGCAGGCTGCGATGACCCAAGGAGCATCAAGGGCGGTGCATCAATTTCAATCGCACATTGCCTTCGGCATTTTGCAGCAAGTACATGCCTGCGGGAAGTTCTGAAATGTCAAATTCCAATCGAGCTTCTTCTTGGGTGTGTAGTAGCTTTATGATTCGGCCCTGCACATCGCGCAATTCCAAAATCTTCGGCAATGCAACACCCTCCGCCGAAATAGTATACCATGCCTGACCAGGATTTGGAGAAAGCGTAAATCGCCCTTCATCTTGCTCCAGTACGGAAGTAGAGAAGAAGGAATTGCTAAGCACCTGACTTCCTAATTCGGCCGAACTACAGCCCGACACCGACCGCACCTGATAGGCCACATCATGGGATGAGGAAAAACGGAGGGTATCGATCCAAAGAATAGAACTTAAAGGAGGCAAACTAGTTGCTAACTGCCACGGCCCCCCATTTATTGATCGATATACACGAAAGGAGGTAAATGAATCACGTCTACGCGCAACCGACTTGGCCAAAATTTGTTGCGGAGTTAACAGCCCTGTCCAATTTCTTATGTCAACGCTATCGGCATTGATAGTGTCTAATTGGGATGTCCATTGAAGCCGATAGCGCCGATTAACGGTGTCAAATTGAAGAGATGTAAAATCGGGGCCTGGAATCAAGGGTTTTGACCGTACCTTGATGACCATCGCTCTATCGGATCTCCCCTGAATGATACATTGGTTATCGGACGTGCGTAACATGAAGCCGTAATTTTGCAACAGGTTGAGTGTGGTATCGGGCCGTGGAGGCAAGTTCCCGCAGCTGGGCACCCAACGAAAGCTAATTATGCCCTGCGTTCCAAATTGATAACCACTGCCCATAAACTGCCCATTGCCAAAATTCAGTAGACTGGGCATGGCTGTGGTTTGCAACTCATTACGTATGGTGGCACATGGCGGATTGGCACAGCCAGCCACTGCCTGATTGGAAGAACTTAGCGCACTTCCCTGCACAGCATAGCGGAGTGCCTCATTCGAAGGCGCCCATGTTGACGGTGCACTGGGATCTCCAACCAATGACGGATAAATATCAGTTGCATTAAAATACAAGGAAATGCTATCACCAGAATAAAACTCCCAATCTAAACTACTTCTCCCCCCTACGCCAGCTAAAATGGGCAAATCCATTTGAGGTGGCTTTTGCTGAAAAGGTCCTTGGCTTAATGGCGGTATATTTCCTGGCGGGAGCATTATCAATAGCGTAAAATCTCTGTAAACGCTGCTTACCAACTGTCCATTCCTAAAGCCATCGGCCCGAACTACATAAACAAAGCGGCCTGTAGTGACTGGCCTAATTACTACTTCGCCCAGCACCTTGTGAACGGGACTATTTGAAGGGTCCACTGCCGGAAAACCAACCATACCCGGTAGGGGAGCATTGACGTTGTAAGGAGGAGTATAAGCGTAAGGGGCCAAAAAATTACTCATAGGGAAATCAATGTTGTGAAGAACCAGGTCACCATCCGTGTCCCCGGCTAAATTTTGCATCCGTACGGTATCTGATTCGCTGTACACAAGCGCAGTGGTAGGGTCGGAAATAAACTCGGGGCTGTTGTCGCAGAGTTGTGCAGGGGACAACACCTGCCCCGTGAGCGGATGGGTATAGCGGAACATTTTTACCTGCAGCCCCAATTCTAAACCAAGCATATTGCCCAAAGAAACCCTACAACATGGAAAAGTCACGAAAAAAGTATAACCGCGATTTAAAGGGGCCGGACCTAAATTCGATAGGTTTACAATGCCTGAATAAGTGAATTTGGAGGTAGTTCCCAAAACTCCCGAAGCTCCACCGGTAGGACTACAATTGAAATTGGTAGCGGTTTCGCATCGCGGAGAAATGTCTTGAGAACCTACCAACGTGAGCGTGCCGCTCACCGGGCCTTGCAATCGTACGCTATCTTCATTCCAAGGAGCGCCAACACAATCGCGGTACATTACCAATGTAAAACGAAACTGTCCGTTGCCCAAACATCGGTAGGTTAAGGTTCCACCAATGACATGACTCGCCTCTACTTTAAAAAAGCAGAACAGCAAAAACAGAGAAGTAAATAGATTTTTCATAGGAGCGTGATTCAACTTGTTGGCAAGTTAAACAACTCCTGAAATTAATTGTCATTAAAATGTTATAAAAATCAGGGCTTGAACCAGCCTGAGTACATCACATAGTTGCCAGCCGTGCGTTTCATGCCGGCGATTTGTTCTGCGCTTACTTGTTTCACCTTTTTCGCCGGAATGCCGGCGTAAATCCAACCCGATTCGCAGCGTGTACGCTCCAACACAATGGCACCCGCGGCAATGATGCAGTTGTCTTCTACCACCGCATCGTCCATCACAATGGCGCCCATACCTATGAGTACGTTGTTGTGGATGGTGCAGCCGTGCACAATGGCGTTGTGGCCGATGCTTACTTCGTTGCCAATGGTGGTGGCAGCCTTTTGGTAGGTGCAATGAATGACTGCACCATCCTGTATGTTGGTACGGTTGCCCACGCGGATGCTGTTCACATCGCCCCGAACCACGGCATTGAACCAAACCGTGCATTCATCGCCCATCACCACATCGCCCACCACAGTGCAGTTGGGCGCAAGGAAACAATTTTCACCAAATGCAGGGCTTTTGCCTTCTACCGGCAAGAGGATGGGCTGTTGCATTTCAGGCATTTTTTAGGATTTGAGCAGCGTCTTTGGCAAAATAGGTGAGGATAATGTCGGCGCCTGCACGTTTGATGCTGAGCAGACTTTCCATCATCACCCGGTCGTAATCGAGCCAACCTTGCATGGCGGCGGCTTTGATCATGGCATATTCGCCACTTACGTTATAGGCCGCAATGGGCAAGTCGCTGTTGTCTTTGAGCAGGCGAATTACGTCGAGATAAGCCAATGCCGGCTTCACCATCAAGAAATCGGCCCCTTCTTCGGTATCGAGCATGGCTTCGCGTAGGGCTTCGAGCCTGTTGGCGGGGTCCATTTGATAGGTTTTTTTATCGCCGAACTTGGGGGCCGAATCCAAAGCATCGCGGAAGGGACCATAAAACCCACTCGCATATTTGGCCGTGTAACTCATGATGCTTACATCGGTAAAGCCGTGATCGTCGAGCACCGTGCGGATGTAGCCTACCCGGCCGTCCATCATATCGCTCGGACCAATGATGTCGGCACCCGCCTGTGCCTGCGACAAGGCCATTTTGCCCAGCACTTCGAGGGTTTCGTCGTTGAGAATGCGGCCGTTTTCCACGATGCCATCGTGCCCGTCGGAGCTGTAGGGGTCCATGGCCACATCGGTCATGATTACCGCCTCGGGGAAATGGTGCTTGATTTCGGCAAGGGCCTTGTTGTAAAAATTTTCGTCGGCATAACTGTAGGTGGCCATTTTGTCTTTGTACGACTCGGGCACCACCGGAAATACGTCAAATGCCTTGATGCCCAACTTGAGGCAGCTTTCTATTTCGGGCAAAAGCAAATCCATGCCCAGGCGGTCGATGCCCGGCATAGAAGCTACGGGTACGCAGGCTTTGCGGTCTTCGAGCAGGAAAAGCGGCAAAAGCAGGTCGTTGGTGGTGAGCGTGGTTTCGCGTACGAGGTCGCGCACACCGGCGCTTTTACGGTTACGTCGTGGACGGATGTTCATGGTGCAAAGATGCGGAAAAGCTGCGGGCGGGCGAAGGGTTAACCGCAGAGATTGGGAGGGAGTTTATGCGGCAGAAATGCTTTAAGCGTTTGATTGAAGCATGGGTAGCACGAACGGCTTGTACTTGGTGCAGGCACACGCTGCATGCTTACCGCGCATTTCGGCTTCGCTCAATGACCAGCGGAGGCACAAGGTCCGGCGCTGACGCCGGACCAGAGGCCGCAGCGTCCTTAAGAAAAATCAATCAGCGTTTTTCCGAGCGAGCAGGCGCACCACCACGGCTTCGCCTTGGTGAAAGGGGCCTTCATTGAGTTGTACGGTAGCTACTTCGAGCTGTTGCACGGTGAAGTCGGGAAAATCGGCTTTCAGCATTTCAGGGGTGAAAAGCATGCTTAGCTCGCGCGGTCCGCCCGAGCTGCGGCCCAGCTGGGTGGTATGAAAGCCTTCGAGGATAAGCGTGCCACCGGGTTTAAGCAAGTCGGCCATGCGTTGATGGAAAGCCGCGCGTAATGGTTCTGGCATATGGGCAAAAACCAAGGCCACCGCGTCAAATGGTTGGGGATTTGTGAAGATCAGAGCATCGGCCAGTTCGTAGCTGATTTGCTGTTGGTGCCTGGCAGCCAGGGCCATGGCCTTGTGGCGGCCCTCCTCGCTTTGGTCGAAGGCAACCACTTCCCAACCCAAACGGGCAGCAAACACCGCATTTCGCCCCTCCCCTTCGCATGGCAACAACATACGGCCAGCTTCAAGTGGCGCTAATTTTTCGGCAAACCACACATTGGGTTGTTCGCCATAAACGTAATCGGCGGCGGCATATCGCTCGTCCCAAAATGCTTTCATGGAATTGTTTTACTTTGCAAACCAAAAATCAAGCTTCCGGTTCCTTATGTCGACCGAAAAAAACGAACTTCCCTCCTACACCCGGGCGCAATTGGCCTTGCGCAACGGACAAGACCGCGATGAAATATGGGTTGCCTACCAGGGAATCATATATGACGTTACAAGCAGCAGGTTGTGGCGGAATGGCAAACATTATGAGCACTGGGCCGGACAAGACCTTACCGACGAGTTGCCCGATGCGCCGCACAATGAGCAAGTATTCTTGAAATTTGAGGCGATTGGCCTTTTGAAGTAAGCCTGTACGTTTCAAAAAGGCAAAAAAAAATCCCGACCTGAGGCCGGGATTCCTTTGTTTTAGTTGAATTACTGAGCAGGAGCTTCAGTAGCTTCAGCAGGAGCAGCAGTTGTGTCAGCAGCAGGAGCTTCTTCAGCAACTACTTCTTCTTCAGCTACAACTTCTTCGGTAGCAACTTCTTCAGTAGCAGCTTCTTCAGTGTTGTTACAAGCTACGGCGAACAAAGTCGCGCTTACCATCAGGAGGGCAAACAATTTTTTCATGAGATAGTGTTTTTTAACGTCACAAAGGTAATAAGCTTTTCGAATGTAATGCAAGTATTGAGAAAGAATAATAAAAAATTATTTTCCACTCACTGTCAACAACTTAGCTTGCGCTCAGCCGAAAACGATGTGCATAACCTCTGGCTTTTTGAAAAAGCGTCTACCAATGTGGTCACTTCTCGCGGAAAAACAAATTCATAGGTACGCCGGTGAAGTTGAAATTTTCACGCAGTTTGTTCTCCAAATAGCGCTTGTAAGAGTCGCGGATGTACTGCGGCAAATTACAGAAGAACACAAAAGTGGGCGGCACCTGCTTGAGTTGGGTTACATACTTGATGCGGATGTATTTGCCTTTCCAAGCGGGCGGAGGATAATTTTCGATGATTTGCAGCATCACCTCGTTGAGCTTGTTGGTTTTGATATGTTGCTGGCGATTTTGATACACCTCCATGGCTGTTTCAACGGCCTTGTAAATGCGTTGTTTTTCGGTAGCTGAAATAAACAAAATAGGCACATCGGTAAAAGGCGCAATGCGCTCTTTGATGGCCTCTTCGAACTTTTTGGTACTGGTATGGTCCTTTTCAATGAGGTCCCACTTATTCACCAAAATCAAAATACCCTTTTTATTCTTTTCGGCCAGGTGGTAAATGCTGAGATCCTGGGCTTGAATGCCCTCTCTGGCATCGATCATCAAAATAACCACATCCGAATCTTCAATAGTACGCACGGTACGCAGCACCGAGTAAAACTCAATGTCTTCGTGTACTTTGGCCTTGCGGCGCAAACCAGCGGTATCAATCAGGGTAAAGTGATGGCCAAAGCCCTTGTATTCGGTGTGAATGGTATCGCGGGTGGTGCCAGCAATGGGGGTAACAATGGTGCGCTCGTAGCCCAACAAGGCGTTGAGCAAGGTCGACTTGCCCACATTGGGTTTACCCACCAAGGCTACTTTGGGCAATTCTTCGCCGGTAGTCTCCGGCTCGGGGGGCAGCACTTTCACCACTTCATCGAGCAATTCGCCCGTGCCACTGCCGGTTTGTGAGGAGATAGAATACACTTCTCCCAAACCAAAGCCGTAAAACTCGGCCGAGCCTGGTTCACGGTCGTGGTGATCTACCTTGTTTGAAATCACAAAAACAGGCTTTTTGGTCCTGCGCAATACATCGGCCAAGGCCTCGTCTAAATCGGTAATGCCAGTGGTCACATCCACCATAAACAACAGCACATCGGCTTCTTCTACGGCAATGTGCACCTGGCGGCGGATGGCTTCTTCAAAAACATCCTCCGAGCCCGAAACGTAACCTCCGGTATCGATGAGCGTAAACTGCTCGCCTATCCACTCCCCTTTGCCATAATGCCGGTCGCGGGTAACGCCCGAAAAGTCATCGACAATGGCTTTGCGGCTCTCGGTGAGGCGGTTGAATAAGGTTGATTTGCCCACATTGGGGCGGCCTACGATGGCAACGATGCGACTCATGATCCTGATTTATATCCAAAATAGCGGAGTTGACGATCGTCGTTCCGCCAGTTTTCTTTCACTTTGACGAAGAGTCCGAGATACACCTTTTTATCCCAAAACTTCTCCATATCTAATCGAGCAGCTGTGCCCACTTTCTTCAATTCTTTGCCTTGGTGGCCGATGATGATGCCCTTTTGCGTGGGCCTTTCAACGTACACCGTGGCCTCAATACGCAACAAATTGGGTTCATCCTTAAACGTATCTACCAGCACTTCGCTGGCGTACGGAATTTCTTGCTTGTAGTTCAAAAACACCTTTTCGCGGATGATTTCGGCGGCGAGGAAGCGCTCCGATTTGTCGGTAAGCTCATCTTCGCCATAGTACGACTCCCCTTCGGGCAGCAGTTCCACAATGTACTGCATCAGCAAATCGGCATTGAAGCCCAGCTCGGCCGACATGGGCAATACCTTGGCTTGCGGCGCCAGTGCCTGCCATTCTTTCACCAAGGGTTCGAGTTGTTCGGGCTGCATTTGATCTACCTTGTTCAGCACCACAATGAGTTTGGTATCGGCTTGCAGAATTTCCTGTCGGTAACTCTCTACATCGCTCGGATCGGTTACGTCAATGAGGTACAAAATCACATCGGCATCTTCAATGGCCGATTCTACAAAGCGCATCATGGCGCGGTGCAGACCGTACTTGGCCTCGAGATAGCCTGGAGTATCGCTAAAAACGATTTGGTATTCGGGCTGACTTACAATGCCCAAAATGCGATGGCGCGTGGTTTGGGCCTTGGGCGTCACAATCGACAACTTCTCGCCCACCAAACGGTTCATGAGCGTCGATTTGCCGGCGTTGGGCTTTCCGAGGATGTTAACGAAACCTGCTTTGTGTGTCATGCTGCTTGGCTTGCAAATTACAAAACGACGTTGAATTGGCGTCGTTCCCCAGCCAGCAAGCCGGAGGGCCTGCGAAAAAAAGCCCCGGCATGGGCAGCCGGGGCTGGTGGTCTCGGCAGGAATCGAACCTGCATCTTAGGCTCCGGAAACCCACATACTATCCGTTGTACTACGAGACCCTAAGGGAGTGCAAAGATAGCATAATTGGTTGACCAAAGGACATATCCCTCAAAAATCGGCCAAAACCGCTCCCATGGCCTGCTCCTGCCTCAAAAGGCAGATGGCCTTCCGCATGCCGCTTGCTGTTTGGAAAGCCCTCCTGCTAAGGAAGCATCGGTAGCAAGCGAAGTTGAATGGCCTGTATATTCAAACAAAAACACCATTTTTGTTACCCGCATTTAAGAGCCATTGCCATGAGACACGAAGAACGCATACCCGAGGCACTTTTTCAGGAAGACGGACATTATTTGGGACGCCCGGCCGACTTTGAAGACCGCATTGTAGCCCGCAGATTGCGCCTTTTGCAAGCGGTACCTCAATTTACAGGAAAGCATTTGGAGCTGCTCGATATCGGCTGCGGCAACGGCGCTTCCATGTTTGGCTTGCACCAGCAGATGAAAAGTTGCACCGGATTAGAAATCACCGACGAACATTTATCGGAGTTTGAGCGCTACAAATCAACGCATGGCATTGAAAATTGCTCTTTTGAATTGCTCGATATCGAAAGTACCAGCAAGCGGTTTCAAGCCGACCGCATCATCAGTTTTGAAGTCATTGAACATTTAGGAAGTGAAGACGGGGTGCGGTTTTATTACGAATCGCTCAAACCCGGCGGATTAATGGCCGTTTCGGTACCCAACAAATGGTGGATTTTTGAAACCCACGGCGCCAATTTGCCCCTGCTGCCCTGGAACCGGGTGCCCTTTTTCTCGTGGCTACCACGTCCCATCCACGAGCGTTTTGCCCATGCCCGCATTTATACCAAAAGCCGCATTGCCCAATTGCTCAAGAAACATGGGTTTGAAGTGCTGTCGGCGACTTATGTAACCGCGCCCATGGATGTATTGCCCGCAGGCAAATTCAAGGAGTGGGTTATTCGCTGGTTCTTTCATTCCGATAGCACCCGCCTACCGTTCAAAGCCACTTCCATTTTTGTGGTAGCGCGGAAACCGCTGTAACAGCTATCGTAAAAGCGGCGAGCCGCTCTACCTACAAAGCTTACTTCACCCGTTTGAGCATCCGGGCCTTTTCCATTTTTCCGTATAAAACCGACACTTTGATTTCGGTGGGCGACAATACGGTAAGGTTGGCCATATAAGTAAAACCCTTTTCCAAATCGAGCCAATTGCCTTGTACCCAGGTGGTGCCCGCTGCTTGCATTCCGTCTAACACCACCATCCCCATCAAGGGTTGGTTGTGGCGCTTGTCGCGGGGCGAGCAAGTAACGCAGCGTGGGTTGGCCGCCAAAGGTGAATTTTTAGGAATACCCACCACCACCGCTTGCAGGCCAGTTTTGGCTTGTTCAAATTTTAGCAACACCAAGGGTTTGCCGGTATTAAAATCGTTGAGCTGCCACGTACCTTCGGGACGCTGCTGTGCCCGAAGCACCATGGCTTGCAGCAGCAACAGCAGCAGCCAACTCCATTTTTTCATTTTTTTTGTTTTTTAGGGGTCGATATGCGCACCAATTCTGCCAAACTCACTTCCGAAGCTGTGCCATCGCTCAAAAAATGGGCATAACCTGCCAAATGCGGCAGCAAGAGATCGAACAAAGATGCTGTGGCTGTGGCATCGCCCAAGGCACGGTGCCTGTCGGACACTTCAATGCCCAGCTCCTTGCACAATTTGCCAAGCGAATAACTCGGATGGCCGGGTAAAAATTTCCGGCTGTTTTTGAGGGTGCAAATTTTTGGCAGATCTAAGTCATATCCAGCTTCCTGCAGCTCATGGCGTAAAAATAGATAATCGAAATTCACATCGTGGGCAACGAAGGTAGTTCCACGCAACAGGGCAAATATATCGGCGGCATGCTGTTGAAAAAGGGGAGCTTGCGCCACCATTTCCTCGGTAATTCCGGTGAGCTCTACCACAAAAGGAGGAATGGGAACAGCCGGTTTGAAGAGCGATTGCCAGGTTTGCACAATTTGCCGGCCATCGTGTAGCAATATGCCTAAATCAATGATGCTGTTTCCTGGATACTTGCTTCCGGTAGTTTCTATGTCGACAATGGCGTACAATGGCGGAGGAGTTTGGCGCTAAAATTAAGGAGAAAAGTAAAGGCATGGTGCGGCCATGGCAGGCACAAAATTCCTTTATTCACCCAGCCGCTCCTTTGAGCGAACTTCAGCTACAGCTTAACAAGAAGTTGATTTTCGCTTTGTACATTTGGGCATGCGCCAAACCCTCTTTCATTTGTGCTGGAATTTGCTCGCCTGGCTGAGTGCCTGCAGCCTGCCCAGTGCACGGGAGCGCGACAACCTTATTCGCATCGATGGCTCGAGCTCGGTTTTTCCACTCACCGAAGCCATTACCGAGCAGTATTACGAGGCCAAAAGCAGCCACAAAGTGGTGGTAGGCGTTTCGGGCACAGGAGGCGGCATGCGCAAATTGCTGCGGGGCGATATCGACATTTGTAATGCTTCGCGCCCCATGAGTGCCAGCGAAAAGCAACAGTTTGAGCAGGCAGGCAAGCGCATCCTCGAACTGCCCGTGGCCCACGACGGCATTGTGGTGGTGGCACACCCTCAAAACAGCTGGGCGCAAAATATCACGGTGAGCGAACTCAACCGCTTGTGGCGCACCGAAAGTCAGGGCGAAGCCACCCGCTGGTCGGATTTGCGCCGCAGCTGGCCCGCCCGCCCGGTGGTATTGTTTGGGGCCGGACAAAGCTCGGGCACCTACGACTTTTTTACCCAGGCCATCAACGGCAAGGCCCGCTCGTGCCGGGGCGATTATTCGTTCAGCGAAAACGACAATATTTTGGTGAGTGGTGTGGCTGGCGATGTGCATGCCTTGGGCTATGTGGGCTTCAACTATTACGTTGAAAACAGCAATAAGCTCAAAGCCTTGGGCATTATCAACGACCAAGCTGGTAGCCGCACCGCCATTTGGCCCAACGACACCACCATTGCCAATGGCAGCTACCAGCCCCTCAGCCGAAAACAGTACTTGTACGTTAGTGCCGAAGCCCTCAAACGCCCTGCGGTACGCGCATTTTTGCGCTATTACAACCAGGAAGTACGCGAACTACAACAACTGCCGGGCTTTATTCCCTTGAGCGCCGCACAATACGACGCCTGGCTGCCCCTGTTAGAGGAGGGTAAAGTACCATGAGGCGACCCGCCGAAAAACTCATTGAAGGCTTGTTGGGCTTGAGCAGCTTGTTCACCCTCCTGCTCACTTTTACCGTCATTGGGGTACTGATGTACAATGCCTGGGGTTTCTTTGAAGTCATCGGCTTGGGCGAATTCCTCACAGGCACCCGTTGGACCCCCTTTTTCGAAAACCCCGCTTTTGGCATGTGGCCTTTGCTTACCGGCACCTTGCTCACCGCCCTCATCGCCATGTTTACGGCCCTGCCCCTGGGTTTGCTCATCTCCATCTACCTCAGCGAATATGCCAATGCTACCTGGAGAAATGTGGCCCGTCCGGCCCTCGACCTCCTTTCGGCCATTCCCACCGTGGTGTATGGCTTTCTGGCCCTGGTATTCGTTACCCCGGCTTTGCAGTATTTTTTTCCCGCGCTCGAAAGGTTCAATGCGCTGTCGCCCGGCTTGGTGATGGGCTTCATGATTTTGCCCATCATCACCTCCATCAGCGAAGACGCCATGCGTGCCGTACCGGCCAATTTGCGAGAAGCAGCCTTCGCCATGGGGGCATCGCGCTGGCAGGTGGCCTGGCGGGTGGTGCTTCCCTCAGCCTTCAATGGGGTAACGGCGGCGGTAATTTTGGCCTTTTCGCGGGCTTTGGGCGAAACCATGATTGTGAGTATTGCAGCCGGACAACAACCGCAGCTTACTTTCAATCCGAGCGTAGCCATCCAAACCGCCAGCAGCTACATCATCCAAATCAGTTTGGGCGATGTTGATCGTTCGGGACTGGAGTACAAAACCATCTTTGCTGTGGGTTTGGGCTTGTTTTTACTCACTTTTGCGCTCAACAACCTCAGCTATTGGCTGCGGGCGCGGTTTAAACAGCAACAGCGATGAACAGGGTGTTTTTGCGCTTGTTTAAGGCCATTGATGCAGCTGGCGATTGGTACGACCGGCAGCGGGGCGATGGTTTCGCTTTGTACGGACTGGTTTTCACGCTTTTTGTGGTGGCCATCGTGCTGGGCTTATTCACCTATGTAAGCATTGCTGGTTTCCCGCGCTTGGGTACCCGCTTTTTTACCGGCTTTGCCTCGCGCATTCCCGAGCAAGCGGGCATTTTACCAGCCTTTTTGGGCACCTTGTGGGTCATGGCCTTGGTTTTTCTCATCAGCTTTCCCTTGGGCGTGGCGGCGGGCATCCATTTAGAGCGATACGTAAGTCAGCGGCGCCTGGCGCGACTGCTTGAAGTGAACATCACCAATTTGGCAGGCATTCCTTCTATCGTTTACGGTTTGTTGGGATTGCAATTTTTTGTGCGCGGACTGGCCTTGGGCGAAAGCATTCTGGCCGCGTCGCTCACCCTCAGCATGATGGTTTTACCTTTGGTCATTGTGGCTACCCGTGAGGCCCTGCGCATGGTGCCTGGCAGCGTTACCGAAGCCGCCTATGCTTTGGGGGCCACTAAATGGCAAACCATTTGGTACCATGCGTTGCCCCTGGCCTTTCCAGGCATTATTTCGGGAGTTTTGTTGGCGGTAACCCGGGCCATAGGTGAAGCAGCTCCCCTTTTGGTGATTGGGGCGGTGGCCTTTGTGCCTTTTGTACCCGCTTCCGTTTTCGACTACTTTACGGTTTTGCCCGTGCAAATTTTCTTTTGGGCCACCAAACCCCAAAGCAGCTTCCTCATCAATGCATCGGCAGCCATTTTGGTGCTGCTGGCCCTCACCCTCCTACTCAACCTGCTGGCGGTGCGCATCCGCGAACGTTGGCACAAACGCATCGAAAGCTGATGTTTAAAATTGAAGTGCGCGATGTACATTTTTGGTATGGCAACAGCGAAGTGCTGCACCGTATTGATTTGAGCATGGCTCCCAAAACGGTTACGGCGCTCATTGGCCCCTCGGGCTGCGGAAAATCAACCTTGCTGCGGGTGCTCAACCGCATGAACGAACTTATACCAGGCAGCAGGTTGTCGGGAGAAGTATTTATCGACGGCCGCAGCATTTACACCCCCGATGTGGATGTGTACGAATTGCGCAAACGCGTGGGCATGGTGTTTCAAAAGCCCAATCCCTTTCCCAAGAGCATTTACGAAAATGTGGCGTTCGGCCTCCGCATAAAAGGCATCAACCACCGCAGCTTTATCGACGAAAAAGTGGAACGAACCCTCCGCCAGGTGTTTTTGTGGGAAGAAGTGAAAGACAAATTGCACAAGCCGGCTTTGGCATTGTCGGGCGGACAACAACAGCGCCTCTGTATTGCCCGCGCCCTGGCGGTGGAGCCCAGCATTTTGTTGATGGACGAACCGGCCTCTTCGCTCGACCCCATCAGCACCGCCAAGCTCGAGGAGTTGATTTACGAGCTCAAACAAACCTATACCATTGTGCTGGTTACGCACAATATGCAGCAAGCCAGTCGCACCAGCGACCGCACCGCCTTTTTATACAAAGGCAACCTCATTGAATATGCCGATACGGCCACTTTCTTCACCAATCCGAGCAGTCAAAGCACGCAAGACTACATTACGGGCCGGTTTAGAACCGAGGGCTGAGGCAGGGTAAGCGCATGGGCCCCGGCCGCGGCAAAGGGTTGCTGATAGATGAAGCAACTGTTTGCCGAGTACGCTTATGATCCTATCCGCCGGTAGAGCTTGTAACTCGTGCTTTTTAAATGAACCCTTTCGAAACCTTGCGACAAATACGCCGCTTCACAGTCGTTTAGCGATAAAAAATAGGTGTGCTCCGCTTTCAAATCGGTGTCTAAGCTCACGTTGCCGTAACGGGCCATGTATCCGTGCAAGCTCCAAATGGTAAACATTTCGGTACAAATGTGTATTCGGGCATCGGTGCCCACGGTGTCAATTACTTCATGGCATGCCCTCAGCATTTCATGATCGCGACCAATGCGGTTTATTTGCGAAGCCGACAATCCTACCCCCAGCAACAACAGAGCTACCGAAGCCAGGCGCAAGAACTTTCGCCATTTTGGGGGCTGTTGGAGGCCATTTCGCAAAGCTTCCACCACAGGCAAAAGCCAATAGGCCAAGCCCAACGCAAATAAGGGATAAACGGTAAGGATGTAGAAGCTCCGTTGTTTCATACTTATCATGATGGGCAATACCCCCGAGAGGGCCATGGCCGTAAAAAGCAAAAACATCCGAAGGGCTGCTGGATGAACTACCTTCTTTTGTTTTTTGAAATGTGTAAGCACATAAAACAGCACCGCAACCAATACCGGAATGGCAATGCTACTCAGAAATTCGAGTACAATGGTGAAACGTGAATCAACCGTTTGCACATTTTTGATACTTCCGAGTACCTGGTTACTCACATAGGTAAGCATGTGATTTTGTGCTTGTGGAACGAGTGCATAAAGCAATGCGATGGGTAAAACGGTACTCAACACCAACAGCAGCGTATGGTACACACAGCGCCCGAAACTGATTTTCCGTAAAAACAACCAAACAAAAAAAGGCAGGCCCCAAACGTACAAACAAAAAAAGCCCTTGGTCAAAAGCCCCATCGATAACGAAATACCTGCCAAAATCACCCACCATACAGATGGCTGCGCTTGTTGTTTGAAATACGCAAATACCGAAAAGCAAACGAAAATGCCCATGGTATTTTCGAGCATATTGTTTGCTGCCGCCCAAGCCACACCCCCCGTTACAAAATAGAGCAAAAGGGGCAACCAGGCGTTTCGGAAACTGCCTGAAAGTTGTTTCCAAATTAGCGCCATGAGATAACCCGTAACAGCAAAGGTGAGCAGCGAATAGATGCGCTCAACCAAGGTATGGTCGCCAAAAAGCCAGAAAAACACACTTTGCAGCCCAAACGCCAAGGGCGGGTGTTCGTAAAAAACATCGAACAAGGTTTGGGTTAAATGCGGTTGCCAAAAACTGCCCAAACCCGCAGCCATATTGCGCGAAATGGTGGCGTAGTACAGTCCATCCATAAACATGCCTTCCGAAAAAAGCTCCACCGCACAAATGGTGAGGAAAAGCGATGATACGAGCAAAAGCAAAAAGTGGTCGGTGGTGGGCTTCATTTTACCAAAGCTGATTTTCAGAAAATGTAAAATAAACATTGGCGAAAAAATTCCAGAAAGTAGCCACCCCAATGGCACCCACTTTAGAGAGATAGAAATGGAACTGCCTGCGTTCGTGCAACCACCAAATAACCCCGTTGTTAATGAGTAAGCCTACCACCGAAACCAGTAAAAAACTAAAATACTCTGCGCTCACTTGTTCATTGTGGCTGTTAAAAGTATACATACGGTTCAGCACAAAATTGGAAGATGCAGCACATACAAATCCCAAGGAGTTAGATAGGTATTTGTTCTGTTTTGCCTTTTCCTTGAGCAAATAGGTGATGCTAAAATCAACCAGCAAACCACTCGCTCCTACTGCACAAAATTTCACGAACTTAATGAGTATTTCAATCATGCTGTTTGCGCATCGGTTTTTACTTCCAGTATGGGTTCAGGGCTTGGCACCCGCTTACAAACATACAAACACCACATTACACCCGTGAAAAAATTTCAGCCCCGCCACAGCCCGAGCATTTAACGCTGTACCATTGCACGCATTTGTGCCAAGAGCGTTTGGGTGTAAACGTCCATCCCAAACCGGGGCGCTCCCGCGAGGGCAGCCGTTGACCATGCCTGGTAGGTAGCATCATCGGCCTGCCGAATGACACGCAGCTGTGTGGCATAGTCATCGGCCGTTTCGCAAAAAAAGCCATTGAAACCGTGCTGTAAAAAAACAGCATTTTCACCCGTTGCGCTGGCTAAAACAGGCAGGCCAACCGACAAACACTGTTTGAGCTTAAAAGCCGATTTGGCCCGGTTAAAGGCATCGTCGAGGAGCGGCGAAACCCCCACATCCCAGCCTGCCATGGTTTCATACACCGCCTGCTCGTTGTACCAGTCTATGTTAAAAGGGGCTTCCAAACTGATCCATGTGGGGTTGCCTATCGACTGCACTATTTCTTCCCACTCCCATGGCCGGCGTACACCCAGCAGTACCAACTTTACCTTAAAATCGAGCTGCCGCAAGGCAGGAAAAAACGACTCCATCAAACTTTCACGATGGGCATCGTAATAGCCAATCCAACCCACCACCAACTCTCTTTGGCGGTTTGAAGCGGATGTATGTCGTTGAAAGCCATGATGTATCACAGGTGAGCTCAGCAAAAAAGTGCGCTTGTTCAAGGCAAAAACGTAGTCGAACAAAGCCCCACTACCTACCGAACAAGCTGAACAGTACTTCATAAAAAAGCGCATGGTTTGGGGCCGACGGCGTACGTATTCGGCATCATCAATATCGTACAGCGTGTTTTGGGGCCGCAAAAGCAGCAGCAGTTGCAGCATTCGGGCATATACTCCCCTGCTGTAAATTTTTTGGAAAACCACCACCGATCCCTTTTTTCTGCCTAGCAAGACCTCTAGGTAAATGCAACAAAAATGCAGGAAGGCTTGCCTGCGGTACGATGGATATACCAAATCGAAACTCAAACCCGCTTGCTGCTGCAGATGTTGCAGGGCATACAAAGCCCGGTAGCGCACACTGGGCTCATCGAGATTAAAATAAGCAAACCAATAGATATGGGTGATTTTGGGGGCCATGCAGCAAGGTTAGGTAGCCAAGCAAAAGCGGGCATGTAAGAACACCCCCTTTTATTGCCGGCACGATGTACTAAAATAAGAACAGCTTTCGGTTTTGCACTAAAATCCCCATTGCCGTCAAAAGCGTGTTATAGCCAGTACTTAGTTTCTGTCAATAAGGCTTTTTACCTCTTCTAATAAATCAGGTAATTCTCTTGAGACTATCGTCCAAATTACTTCGTCGGAGATATTGTCGTAACTATGAATGATACGATTTCTTGTGCCAATAATGTTCTTGGCATTTTTAATTTGTAAAGAAGAATCGGCTTTTAAAATTCTGTTTACTGCCTCACCTATGATTTCTAAGTTTCGCTCTACAGCTTTTTTCGTCTTTAAATCTTCTTGATAGGTGATGAAATTTCTTTTTTCACCTAGGAATAGAAAAATCTCTTCAATGGCTTGTTGGATGTCAAGCAACCAAACCTTGATTTTAATATCCATAGATTTTGACTTTGGTATCGTCGAGTTGTTTTCTAAAAAGCCGATTTCGAATACCTCTTTCTTCAAGCAAATCAACTTGTCTTTTCAATATGTCCTCTAGCTTTGTTTTTAGGCTAAAATATAGGTCTGTGTACTTAAAAGGATCTTTTTCGTCAAAATCTACTACCAAGTCAATATCAGATGATTCATTAAAATCATCTCTTGTGACTGAACCAAAAGCAAAAAGAGACTTTACCTTGCTTGTTTTGCAAAGCTCTTGTATCAATTCTATTTGAGGTTTATCGATTTTCATACTCAAATGTAGGTTTTTACTGCTATTTCGCCAAATTGGTATTGGCCACAATC
>PNNG01000002.1 GCA_013824115.1 Sphingobacteriaceae bacterium
ACTTGAGCAGCTACCAAATGGAGGTGTACGACCGCTGGGGCAAGCTCGTCTTCCTCAGCAACGACCTCAACCGCGGCTGGGATGGCACTTTCCAAGGCCAAGACCTACCGCCGGGCAGTTATCCTTTTGTGATCAGGTATACGCCCGAAGACCGCAACCCAAGGGTAGAGAAGGGGGTGGTGAATCTGCTGCGCTGAGCACAGTAGGATTCAAAGCCGAGCTTTTAGCGAGGTCCCGAGAGCTATGGCAATTCGGGATTCAATATTCGAAAGGGGTTTGCAGCTCGGCTGCAATGGAAGGCCATAGCAAAAGCGGCCCTGGAGGGGCCATATCTAGGTAACATGGAGCATGCCATATCGTAAAATGCACCCTGTAGGGGTGCTCTACAGAACCAATTGGAAGCATCACCTCAAATCAGGATATCTGCGCCATCGGCCGCCGAAGGCCGAATGCAATTTGGTCCAATAGAGCGCCCCGACAGGGCGCAATTAAACGGGGGTCGCACCTTCGGTGCTACCCAGAGACGACCCCTACAGGGCCGTTTTGATTTTTGGTGGGGTGGAGCTGATTCACAGGCCGAAAAATGACAGACAGCCATCAGCCAATCATCTTTTGGCCGAACGCGGAACGCCAACCGCCGACCGCAGCCAGCCGGCCCAGTCGGGCAATGTCATTAAGTTAAGGAAAATATGGGACGAATGAATGGTGGTTGGTTTTTCATAACGCCATGATCAGCGTCCTCCCGCGTAGCGGTGCCCTCTTTGCCGAGCAGGAGCAGAAAGGCTTCTAGCTGCACAAAGCAAGGTTTTTGGAAGAAGAACTATGCAGCACAAAGGCCTCAATTCTCTGCGGCCCTCCGTGTTGAAAACCCCGGCACATCCGGGGTTAAAAAAAGCGGTTGCCGCAGGCAAGCCGCACAATGGCTTAACTTAATGACATTGCCTGACGGGGCCGAATCTGGGTAGCCCCGCGGGCCACCCACAGGTTTCGGTAAATGCCCATTCCGAGCAAAATGCTTGGTTTGTGGAAATCACACCCCTTCGAACAGCACAATTGCACCCGAAATTCCCGCTTTTACCGTATTTTCGCCCAGCAAAAAATCAGCATGAAGCTTAAAATTGGCGTTTTAGGAGCCGGTCACCTCGGCAAAATTCACATCAAATGCATTCTGCAATCACCCGAGGTGTATGAATTGGTGGGCTTTTACGATCCCAGCGATGAAAATGCGGCCAAAGCCATCGATGTTTTTGGGGTAAAACGCTTCCATCAGCTTGAGGAACTGGTAGATGCGGTGGAGGTGGTTGATATTGTAACGCCTACCCTGTCGCATTACGACTGCGCTGTATTGGCCTTGCGCAAATTACGCCATGTTTTCATCGAAAAGCCGCTTACCAATACGCTCGAAGAAGCGCGTCAATTGCTCAAAATTGCCAATGAAGCCAGGGTAAAGGTGCAAGTAGGGCATGTAGAGCGCTTTAATCCGGCCTACCTCAGCGCCAAGCCCTTTTTGCAGCAACCCATGTTCATAGAGGCCCATCGCCTCAGCATTTTTAATCCGCGCGGCACCGATGTGTCGATTGTACTCGATTTGATGATTCACGACATCGACATCGTGCTGAGCTCGGTGCCTTCGGCCATCCGACACATCAGTGCCAGTGGCGTAAGTGTGGTTTCGCCCACGCCCGATATTGCCAATGCGCGCATCGAATTCGACAATGGCTGCGTGGCCAACCTCACCGCCTCACGCATGAGTATGAAGAACATGCGGAAAATGCGGTTGTTTCAGCGCGATGCCTACATCTCCATCGACTTCCTCGACAAAGAGGCCGAAGTACTCCGTTTGGGCGAGCCGGGCGATTTGAGTCTGCCCCAGGCCATGGAAATTGATTTGGGTCCGGGCCGTGGCCACAAGGTCATCGGCTACGAAAAACCGGCCATCGCCGAAACCAATGCCATCCAGCAAGAATTAATCAGCTTTGCCGATGCAATTCACAAGGGCACCAAGCCGTTAGTGAGTATTGAAGATGGGTTCAAAGCACTGGAAACGGCTTACCTCATCCTCCAAAAAATTGAGCGTAACCAGGCTTGAACCCCATGATGCAGCGTTGTTTACTTTTGGCCGTTTGTACGGTTTTATCAGGATGCAGTCTTTTTTACCAAAAAGACCAGGGTGAGCCTGCCTATGTACACATTCCGGCCATTGAATTGGTAACCAACGAAGCGCAAGAAGGCACCAGCAGCCACAACATCAGAGATGTATGGGTTTTTATAGATGGCAATGTACAGGGCGTGTATCCTTTGCCCACTACTTTTCCCATTTTGCGCGAGGGTGTGACCACTTTCAAGTTGAATTCGGGCATTGCAGTGAATGGTATAGCCGCTACCCGGGCCATGTATCCTTTTTACCAGCAGTTCGATACCACCATCCAATTGGTACGTGGCCGCACCGATACCATCAGGCCAACAGTGCGTTACAACAGCCAAATTACTTTTGGCTATATGGAAGATTTTGAATCGCAAGGTTTTTCGTTGCGTACCACCGCACAAAGCGATACTACCTTTTTACCCCGACAAGCGTTGGCCCCCGGTGAAGCTTTTGAAGGGGTAGGGGCCATGGCCTTTGCGGTCGACAACCGAGCAGCGCGTTTCATGTGCGAAACCATACAGGCCTTCAATTTTCCGGGAGGTGGCGGAAGAGCCATATTCCTCGAACTGAATTACCGCAACAGCATTCCTTTCGACATTGGCTTGCAAATCATTGAATCGAATGGACAGTTTTTCGATCAACCTTTGGTAACGCTGGCGCCTTCGGGCAATATGTGGCGCAAGCAATACATCAATTTTACGCCCTTTGTTCAAGGTCGCAGCGGTGTAACGTACCGGGTCATTTTTAGTGCCAGCCATACGGGCGGTGCCGATGCGGGCCGTGTCTTTGTCGACAACCTCAAACTGCTGTGGTAATGCGGCGCAGGGCAGATACCTTTTTATACATTTTATTCGATTGGTTGGCAGCCCTCTTGGCTTGGTTCCTGTTTTTTTATTACCGCAAGCTGTACATCGAACATGCTTTTTTTGGCGACGATAGTTATACCGATTTAGATACCAATCTGATCAAAGGACTTGTTTTTTTGCCCATTGCCTGGCTGATTTTATACGCCTTAATGGGTACCTACAATGACGTTTACCGCAAATCGCGCCTCAATGAGTTGGGCACCACTTTTTTGGCCACCCTCATAGGCGTGGTGATATTGTTTTTTGCGGTCATCATCGACGACAGCATTGGCAACTACCGCAATTATTACGGCAGCCTCACCACCATTTTTGTGTTGCACTTTGGCTTCACTTTTTTGATGCGCATGGTGCAGCTTACCCTCATTTCGAAGAGATTTCAAGCCGGAAAAATCACCTTCAACACCCTCATGATTGGCGATAACCAGCGTGCGGTAGAATTGCTGAAGGAAATGAAGAACCGCCGCAAGCCCTTGGGGAATCGGTTTGTAGGCTTTGTTCGTTTGAAACCCGGAAATGGCAAACACCTGCTCAAGCACATGCCCGAGCTGGGCACCCTCGATCAAGTGCCCGCTCTCATAAGAGAGCACCGGGTGGAAGAAGTGATTATTGCACTGGAGCCCGATGAACACCGCAAATTCAACGAAATTGTGAATACGGTGAAAGACGAAGGGGTGATCATCAAAATCATCCCCGATATGTATGACATCATGCTGGGGCACGTAAAAATGGAGGAGATTTTCGGGGCCATCCTCATTGAGATTTACCCCGAAATCATGCCTGCCTGGCAACAAACCCTCAAGAAGCTGCTCGACAAATTGCTGAGTGCGGTGGCCATCGTCTTGCTGAGTCCCGTGATGCTGTATTGTGCCGTCAGGGTACGGTTGAGTTCCCCCGGCCCCATTATTTACAGTCAGGAGCGCATCGGCTACAAAGGCAAGCCCTTTACCATCTACAAATTCAGGTCGATGGTGGTAGACGCCGAAGCAGCAGGGCCCGCCTTGTCGAGCGACCACGACCCACGCATCACCCGCTGGGGCGGTATCATGCGCAAGTGGCGCTTGGATGAATTTCCACAATTCTTCAATGTATTCATCGGCGATATGTCGCTGGTTGGCCCAAGGCCCGAAAGGAAGTTTTTCATCGATCAAATCATGCAGGTAGCCCCGCATTACAAGCACTTGCTCAAGGTGAAGCCCGGTCTAACCAGTTGGGGACAAGTGAAATACGGTTACGCCGAAAACATAGAACAGATGGTAGAGCGCTTGCGATTCGATATCCTCTACATCGAGAATATGTCGCTGTTGGTTGATTTTAAAATCATGATTTACACCGTGCTCACCCTCATTGAGGGCAGGGGCAAATAAAGCAAATGCCTGCCTTTGGCTTCTTTGGAGCAGTCCCGTTTTTGTTCCTATTTTTAACACATTCTACTCAAAAAGACTTGTAAATTGCCTTCCGGTATGAGACGAGTCTTGGTGCTATTTGCACACCCCAAATTTGAAAAATCGCGCGCCAACAAAGCCCTGGTGCAGGCCATTGCGGGCTTGGAAGGCATTACATTCCACGATTTATACGAACGCTATCCGCATTTTCAAATAGATGTGGCCTATGAGCAAAAGCTGTTGCAGCAGCACGACATCATCGTTTGGCACCATCCCATTTACTGGTACTCTTGTCCGCCCTTGCTCAAGCAGTGGATCGATTTGGTGCTCGAAATCGGTTGGGCCTATGGCAAGGGAGGAGAGCAGCTCAAGGGCAAATACCTGTTTAATGCGGTAAGCTCGGGTGGAAGTCGGGAAGTTTACCAACCCGAAGGCCGAAACCGCTTCAGCCTGCGTCAGTTCCTGGCGCCTTTCGAACAAACGGCCTGGCTGTGTCATTTGCAGTATTTGCCGCCTTTTGCCGTGCAAGGAACCCACCGTTTGACGGAGCTCGAATTGGAGGAAGTTGCTTTGCAATATGCCCAAACCTTGAGGCAATTGCAGCATGCCAGCGATGCTTCACTGTCGGAACTCAATGCATTGGAATACTTAAACGATTGGAAGGCATGAGCGGACATTTTCTCGAAAGTGCGCTGGTGTATTTAGGCGCTGCGGTGGTATGTGTACCGGTGGCCAAGCGGTTGGGACTCGGCTCGGTGCTGGGCTATTTGCTGGCGGGCATGCTCATTGGTCCTTTTGCCCTCGGGTTCATAGGCGAAGAAGGCGACGACATATTGCATATTGCCGAATTTGGCGTGGTAATCATGCTCTTTTTAATTGGACTTGAGCTGGAGCCCAAGGCTTTTTGGCGCATGCGCAAGCAAATTTTGGGCTTGGGCGGATGGCAAGTGCTGCTCACCACGCTTTTGTTTTGGCTGGTGGGAATGGCCTTGTGGCAGCTGAGTTGGAGCGCTGCTTTGGCCCTGGCTTTGGCACTCAGCATGAGCAGTACGGCCCTGGTGCTGCAAAACATGAAGGAGCAGGGGCGCATGAACACCGAAGCCGGCAAAAGTGCCTTTGCTGTTTTGCTTTTTCAAGACATAGCGGTAATTCCTATTTTGGCCCTGTTGCCTTTATTGGCAGTTGCGCCAGCCGTGACCGGAGCTGAAGAAAGCGGCTTGCTGGCCGGTTTGTCGGCCTGGTGGCAAGCCGCTTTGATTTTGGGGAGCATAGTGGCGGTCATTTTGTCGGGCCGCTGGCTCATCGTTCCACTGCTTCGGGTAGTGGCCCAAACCCGCATTCGTGAGCTGTTTGTGGCTTCGGCGCTCTTGCTGGTGGTGGCAGTGGCGGTGCTCATGCAAGCGGTGGGCCTCAGTGCCGCCTTGGGTGCTTTTTTGGCAGGGGTGGTATTGGCCAATTCGGAGTACCGGCACGCGCTCGAAAGCGACCTCGAGCCCTTCAAAGGACTGCTGCTTGGCTTGTTTTTCATGGCGGTGGGCGCCTCCATCAACTTTCAATTGTTGCTCGATGATTGGCTCAAGGTATTGGTTTTGGTGCTGGGTGTCATGGGCTGCAAAGGCATGATATTGGCCGCCATTGGAAAGTACTTCAAGTTTGGAACAGATCAAAATTTCATCTTTTCGTTCGGCTTGATGCAGGTAGGAGAGTTTGCTTTTGTACTCTTTGCATTCATGGGGCAGTTGGGCTTGTTGCCTGTGGCCGATTTACAATTGTTTACCGCGGTAACCGCGTTGAGCATGACCCTCACGCCGGTGTTTGGACTGGTAAACGAGCGCTACCTATTGCCCAGGGTGGGCACTCAACAAAATCCACAAGCAGCCGATGTGCCCGAAGGAGGTAAACGCGTTATTTTGGCCGGATTTGGGCATTTTGGCTCCACCATTGGTCGATTGTTAAGGGCCAATGGTGTAGAGGCTACCATCCTCGATTATGATGCCGATCAAGTAGAACTGCTCCGGAAAATGGGCTTTAAGGTATTTTACGGCGATGCAACCCGCGAAGATTTACTGGAGCTAGCGGGTGCAGCAGAAGCAGAAATGCTC
This sequence comes from Sphingobacteriaceae bacterium, assembly GCA_013824115.1. Classification (GTDB taxonomy): domain Bacteria; phylum Bacteroidota; class Bacteroidia; order UBA7662; family UBA7662; genus PNNG01. Next base: position 6,497 of record PNNG01000002.1, read on the forward strand.
ATTTCCGCCATTCCCAATGTGGAAACCAATTTAATTTTGGCCGAAATGGTACACAAGCACCATCCGCATTTGAAGTTTTTTGCGCGTACCCGCAACCGTTTCGATGCGTATGAACTCATGGAGCAGGGTGTACAGCACATTTACCGCGAAACGCTCGATACTTCTGTACGCATGGGGGCCGAAATCCTACAGTCGCTGGGCTTCCGAGCTTACAGCGCACATCGCTCGGCGCAAGATTTCATGCGTTTCGACGAATCGGCCATGAGCCACCTCGCCCTCAAAAAGCGCAACATGAAGGAGTACATCCAAAGTGTGCGTGAAACCATTCGTTGGCAGGAAGAGCTGCTTTTGGCCGATAAGGACCGTTCGCTTTCCGATCAGGACCACAGCTGGGACAGCGAGGCCATACGCAAAAACGTGATGGGATAAATGCGCCGCTACTTCTCCTCTTGACGATTCCCTTTGGTGTAAAAGTAGCTCATGCCAGCCGCATGGTCGTCGAAGGTAAGGGGCTCCAGCTGGCGGTGTTTTTCGAACCAGGCAACCAAGGCAAAATCGCCAGCACTCATGCCCGTGTGTAATAGCGTAGCCGTCAGGAGCAGGGTTTGAATGAAAGGCGAAAAGCAAAAACAGAGCAGCAATGAGGCAACACCAATGAGTAAACAAGGAGCAAAGGCTACCCGCAAAAATCCACGCCTGCCCAATACAAACTTATCGGCACCCGCAAAGAAGTAAAGCTTTTTCCAGTTAGCACCATAAAATAATTGATTGGCTCCCAGGCTTTTAAAGGCCATGGCATGAATGAACTCATGCAAAGGAATGAAGGCAAAGCTCAACGCAAAACCCAGTCCCAAAGCACCTAAAACATCACTTTCGGCAGGTAAAGTGGCTATGCGCACCGTGAGTGCCACCAAAAGCAAGGCGTTGATCAACCAAAAGGCCCACATGGTGTTCGATTTGCCTTTTAAATAGGGCTGTAAGAAGGGTACCAAATCGAGGTGCGAAAAGCTGCCTTGTAAGGTATAGCCCTTGCTTTCAAGAACAGCAGTAGGCAACTCGTTGTATTGTCCTTCGGGTGCTAGCATATCGCAATGATAGCCGCTAAAGTCAAACGAATGACAAAAAGCAGACTTAAAAAGCGTTAAACTTGTTTGAAATAACGTGGCATGAAAAAACTCCTCATTCTACTTACCATTGCTTGCTTTTTATCATGTACCAAAGACTGCGCAGCCCCTCAAGGAACCTGCGCCGAGGTGCCACCCACGGGTGAGCTTTGCCTGGCCGCCTTCAACCGCTGGTTTTACAATGCATCCTCTAATAAATGCGAGCAAATAGGGTATTCGGGTTGCAGCCAAAAGGGTTTTGCCACCCAAGCAGAGTGCGAGGCTTGTTTGTGTAATTAGCATCGTGACTCAAAAAGAAAACCCCGATTCAATGAACCGGGGTTACTTTTAGTAATCGAAATTTTATCCCTCGTTGACCACGCCCATTTGGCAGAATTTTTCAATACGCTGCTCAATGCGCTCTTCTGCTGTTAATTGGTCGAGTTCGGCCAGGGTTTTGACGAGGTGCTCTTTTAAGATGCCCGCCATAGCAGCCGGATCGTTGTGTGCGCCACCCACAGGCTCAGGAATGATGCCATCGATCAATTTGTTTTTCAACATTTCATCGGGTGTCAGTTTGAGCGCTTCGGCAGCAATTTCTTTGTAATCCCAGCTGCGCCACAAAATCGATGAACAACTTTCAGGCGAAATCACCGAATACCAGGTGTTTTCGAGCATGAATACGCGGTCGCCCACCCCAATGCCAATGGCGCCACCCGAGGCACCTTCGCCCACAATCACACAAATCACGGGCACTTTCAGCATAAACATCTCGCGGATGTTGCGGGCAATGGCTTCGGCCTGTCCACGTTCCTCGGCTTCAATGCCCGGAAATGCACCCGGCGTATCAATGAAGGTAACGATGGGTTTGCCCAATTTTTCGGCCGTCTTCATCAAACGGAGGGCCTTGCGGTAGCCTTCGGGATTGGCCATGCCGAAATTGCGGTATTGACGCATTTTGGTATTGATGCCCTTCTGGTGGCCAATGAACATCACCGTGCGCCCTTCGAGGCTGGCAAAACCACCTACAATGGCTTTGTCGTCGCCAAATGTGCGGTCGCCGTGCATTTCGATCCAATCGGTACACATGTTTTGTACATAAAACAAGGTGTATGGCCGTTCCATATGGCGCGAAACCTGTACTTTCTGCCATCCGTTGAGGTTGGCGTACAGCTTTCTGCGCTCGGTATCAATGCGTTCTTCCAGTTCGGCAATCGACTGTGTTACGTCAGCTTTGCCTTTTTCCTGAATTGCTTTCAGCTTATCGAGCTCTTCGTATAGCTCCTGAATGGGTTTTTCGAATTCTAAGAAAATCATGCCTTGCGGTTTGGGCAGCTAAGATAGGAAATTCGGTGCACCCACCCGCAAAGCTGCGGCAAAGGTGCATAACTCCCTGCGTGTTCAGCTAGCGCTGAACCGCTCCCCGCCAGCCCATCATGCCGCCTTGCAGGTTGTACACTTCTTTGAAGCCGTTGGTAACCATGAGGTTACCTGCATTGCTCGAACGGGCACCCGATCGGCAGTACACCAAATAGGTTTTGCTTTTGTCGAGCTTCTGCACTTGGGTTTGGAAGTCGGCCGCGTAAATGTCGATGTTGATGGCACCAGGAATGTAGCCCGATTTGAATTCACCAGGCGTGCGAACGTCTAAAATCACCACGTTTTTAGCCTTCATTTTCGTCTCAAATACCTTTTGATCTACATTTTGAAGTTTGGCCGCTTCTTGTGCCCGGGCCAAATCGCCGCTGAGCATCAAGCCCAACAAAGCCCCTAAAAACATACTCATGTATTTGTTGCTGGTAATGCCACAGCTTCCGCTGCTACAACCAATGAATTTCCAGTACAGAAAGCCCAATCCGGTGCCTCCTGCGAGTGCTGCTAAGGTGCTGATCATACCAGTTGAGGGATTTGTTGATAAATGATTTGTTTGAGTTGATGCGCCGGTACCACGCCCGATTGCCGCCAAAGCTGTTTGCCAGCCTGGAACAGAATAAGCGTGGGAACGCCCGTGATGCGGAATGCCTGACTGGCCTCGGGATTGTGGTCCACATCAATTTTGATGATGCGCACTTTGCCTTCCATCAGCTGATTGAGTTCCGATAGGATAGGGGCCATCATTTTGCACGGACCACACCACTCGGCCGAAAAATCTACCAAAAGCGGCGTGTCGCTATTGATGAGGTCTTGAAAACTTTGCTTGCTCATGGTATCAGTTATTGTAAGGCCAACGCATGATGCCCCCCGACAAATTCACCACCTGCAAACCGGCTGCAGCCATGCTGCCACAGGCCATGGCGCTGCGTGCACCCGAACGGCAATACACAAAATAGGTTTTCGATTTGTCGAGCGCAGCAATTTTTTTACTGAAATCGGCCGAGCTTACATTGATGTTTTTGGCCCCTTTGATTTTTTCGCCGGCAAATTCACCTGGCGAACGCACATCTATCAATACGGCATTTTTATCGGCTTGCATGCGCTCGCGGAAGTCGGCTGCCGACAAACTCTCGTAGTTTTTGGCGAAGAGGCTTTTCAAAAATTTGAACATATTTTTTCGTTTGATACAAATTTCGCCGGTTTAAGAAGAATGCTTGGTGACAGAAGTTACAGGACTTAAAACGCCAGCAATTTCAGCTTCAAAATTTCTATCTGGTTTCGGTGCAGCTTTACTTGTCCTTTGTTCTCCAGGGCTTTGAGCAAACGCGAAATTACCACCCGAGAGCTGCCTAAATCGCGGGCAATTTCCTCGTGGGTGCGGTTGACGAGGTTGCTGCCAATGCTCTCTTGCTGCTTTTTGAGATAAAATACCAATCGTTCGTCCATGCTTTTAAAGGCTACTTGGTCGAGGGCTTCAAGCACTTCTTCAAAACGTTGCCGATAAGTTTGCAGCACAAATTGATACCAAGAGCGGTGGTGTTGCATCAAATCGTCCATAACGGCTAATGGAATGACCAAGGCAGTTGTGTCTTCATCAGCTACCGCAGTTAAGCCGCTGGTTTCCTGACGAATGGCGCAAATCATGCTCATGGCACAGGCTTGTCCGGGTTCGAGAAAATACAAGAAGTAATCTTGTCCCTCATCATCCTGCCGGTAAATCTTCACCCGCCCTTCGAGAATGATCATGGTGTTTTTGATGTACTGCCCACTGTCCATGAGGATAGCACCTGCTTTAAAGTGCTTCTCTTGGGCATTCGCGGCAATTTTATCAACCACTACTTTTTCGAGCTGTGGGAAGAGGTGTTGTAGGTTTTCCATTAATTGGTTTTCGAATATCAAGCAATTGGCTCTTGAGGCAAAACTATATTGCTAAGTTAACCAAATCTTGTTTTTTGGACGGGAAATGTTGCAATGCGTTTGGCAACCATGGCTACATCAGAATTAACCGCATTCAGACAAATGCGTCATTCATGGTTTCAGCGTAGTTTAAAGCGAAATGGTAAATTATATTGTACCCTAATTGGGTCACCGTCATAAGTGCCTGGAGTCCAATTGGGCATAAGCCTCACCACCCTGATGCACTCCTCATCTATGTCAGGTGCAACAGATTGTAGCATCCGAATTTTGTCAATTGTGCCGTATTGATCTACCTCAAATGCTACCATTGCTATGCCCTCTTTTCGTTTTCTCCGGGCCCCGGCCGGATAAACGGTATTGTTTTTCATGAAAAGGGCCAGGGAGTCAAGCCCACCTGGAAAAGTAGGCAAAAGCAGTAAATCAGTGTAGGCAGTGTCAGTACCATCTACAGAAAATGCCTCGGCTGAAATTAGTTTGCCTGATTTGTAAGTAGCCTTTTTTTGAAGATTGCCGTTTGGGTAGTAAGCCAAGTGTATTCCATCCTCCTTGCCTTTGCGAAAGGTAATAATGGATCTTAACGCACCTGAATTATAAAAACTGGAGTCAATTCCATGTTTTTGATTTTTCTTGAATTTACTGTAGGGCGTAATTCTTTTGAGTGAATGGTCCATATAAAAATCTTTTTTCACTACGCCTTTTTTAGTAGTTGTTGCAATGCTGTAATGGGTGGCTTTGCTTCTATCTTTCGTTAGATGATATTCTTGCCCACCCCAAAAAGTGGTGTCTTGGGCGTTGGTGTGGCTTCCGCAGTTCAAAAGTGCAAACAGACAAAGGCTGGTCAAAAGTGATTTCATCAAGTTGAAATTGTAGTTTGGTGGATCACGGATTTGTGAGTGCTGCCATGGCGATTATTGAAAATCGCAATTTTGGACATCAGCGAATTGAAAAACGAAAAGGCAAATGATATTGTGAGGCAATTACCTCACCATCCAACACACTGGGCTGAAAACGTTGTATCAAATGGCTAACCCGCATGGCTTCGGCATCCGTTTCTGGTGTGAGTGATTTCCAAATCCGATAGTTTGTTACCTGCCCTGCTTCTGTAACAACAAAACTAACTACTACTATTCCTCGGGTGCCTTGCTCCTTAGCCTTATTGGGGTATTTCACATTTTGCGCCAGGAATTTGAGGAGTTCATCATTTCCACCGGGGTATTCTCCTGCTTTGTAGAAAGCAAAATACGTTGTATCCTTTCCGTCTAATCCAATACATCTTCCTTTATCTAACTTCCCGTTGATGTATAAATCTTCGCGCTTTAAGGAACCATCAGGATAATAAACCATGTGTTTGCCTTCTTCCCTTCCTTGCATGAAAGATTGACTGCTGTATAGTCGATTGTTTTCGTAATAGCGGGTTTCTTCACCGTGTTTTTCGCGTTTTTTGTAATGGATATAGGGCGTTATCTGCTTTACTTGACCACTCATGTAATAAGTGGTTTCGGTAGCTCTCAGGCTGTCGTTCGTTTCATACTTTACAATCATGTATGATTTAGCTACACTCCGGTCTTTTACATTCTCAAACAAATGTCTGTAAAATAGGGTGTCTTGTGCTTGCGTGTTGTTTCCCAAAGCCGCTGCAGCAAAAAAAACAAAAAACATCAACATAGATTTCATTGAGCCAATTTAGCGAATTTGTCTGATAAGCGATTATTCAGCATTTTCGCAGCATGCTCTATTCCCTGGTGTATTTTCTACTGGTGTTGGCCAGTCCGCTCTATTTCAGGCGCTTCACCATCAATAAAAAGCGAAGTGAATGGAATCGGAAACTGGTAGCCCGACTTTTTGCCGTAAACCACAGCAATTCCTTTGTAGATCCTATCATAATAGCTAGCAATTTGCCTTTTCCTACCTGGTTTTTGGCCAGGGGAGATGCTTTGGCCGGTCCCATCGGTCGTTTTGTGGCCAAAAGTTTTTACATCATGCCGGTATGGCGACAAAGAGAAGGCGCCGGTAACCTCAAAGGCAATTACGATACCTTTGCACGCTGCCTGGAAATTTGGAAAACCAAAGGTTCGGTGATGATTTTTGCCGAAGGGCTTTGCGAAAACGACTGGCGCCTCAAGCCATTACCCAAAGGCACGGCACGTTTGGTATGGCAAGCTTGGGAGCAGGGATTGGAGCTAGAAATCATTCCTACTGGGGTAAACTACGAGCATTTCCATGGTCCGGGTAAGCAAGTAGAAATCCGTTACGGTGCCCCCATGGCCTATACCGATTTGCTTGAAAACACCACCGAAGCCCGTTTCTACAAACAGTTCAACGAGCGACTTTTTGCACAACTACAGCCTTTGGTGGTAGAAGCCGCCGATGAAAAGTCAGCTTTGCAGGCATTTAGCGAACCCCAACCGAGAGCAGGCTTGGCTTCGGCATTTAGACTTATGGCAAAGGCAATACATGCGCCCTTTTACCTGCCTTTGCGCGGTTTTTTTGAGCGAAAAACGGCTGCTACCGTGCACTTCGATGCTGCCTTGTTTGGCAGCCTCTTGCTTTTATATCCGCTTTTCGTACTGCTGCTGGCAGTGGTGATTGGGTTGCTTGGCGGACCTTGGTGGTTGGCTGCACTTTGGCCGCTCTTGGCCTACCTCGGTCGCTGATCAGTCTTTGATTTTGTTCATGCCCAGCAAGCCTACCATCCAATCGGGCAGGGTTTTGTAAGTACCCCGCTTTTTGAGATTGAAGTAAATGCCCAATTTTTTGAATACGGGCACTTTGTGGGTTTCTACCAATTCAATGAGGGTGCCATCAGGGTCTTCCATATACGCAAACCGTCCGCCTGCTTCTCCCATATCGAAGGTATTGCCACTATCTACGGTGAATTCAACACCTAAACCGGCTGCTTTTTGTTGCAAGCCTTCCATATCAAGCGTATCAAAGCAGAGATGTATGTATCCTCTGTCGCCCCAGCAACGGTTTTCAAAAATCTTGCGGCCGCTGCCGTCCATGCGCTGTATGAGTTCGATGCGCACATTGCCCAGCAATTTGCTGAAAGCCCCATAAGGCTCATATTGTTTGCGCAAAACCACCCGGCGTACTTCGGTGGCTTCGGGCAAATCGGCGAAAACACCGGTTTTGTCGAGCACAATCTCACGGATGCCCAACACCTGGGTGTAAAACTTGATTGCCGCGTTCATATTGCTTACACCAATTACGGCACCGCAAACGCCACCGGTAAGTTCCTCAGTTGATTTGAACCAGCTTTGTCCCTGTATCACTTGAAATGGATTTCCCCAAGGATCGGTAATCCAAAAGGTACGCTCACCCGCCGGATCAGTGAGGAGTGGACTTACGGGTAATCCCTGTTTTTTGAGTTGTTCGTGCAGGGCCGGCACATTCCGGCTCTTCATTTTAGCCGCGTAAATACCCAAATCGCCAATGCGGATGTCAAAAGCGGCTGGTACAGGCACTTTGCTGGTGTACTGCCAAATCTCAAATCCGCCACCGCCGGCCATGTTCAGCGCTAAAGCAGCCCGGCGTTTTTCAACGATGCCGTTGGTGTAACGGGTCATGAGTGCGGCTTCCGCAGCATCGTCAAAAACCGATACGTTCATGCCAAAGGCAGCACGGTACCATTTCCAGGCTTCATCCACATCAGGGATGCCAATGCCAATTTGTTGGATGCCGGTGAGGTAGGGGCGGGTATTCATAAGGGACTTACTTTTCTGCTGATTTTGCGATAGAGTGGGGGGATGAATTTGCTGAACCAATACAACAGCTTCTCTCCGCGAGCAACCAATACGAGGTTTTTGCCATCGCGGAAAGCTTTCCATATTTTTTGCGCACAAACATCGGCCGGAATGCCATTGGCCTGGCCTTGGTCCATTTGTCCATGGGCCTGTCCGCTGTCGGTAATGGCACTGTAACTGATGGGCGTATTGATGCGGCCCGGACAAGCGATGGTCACTTGCAAACGGTCGGCTTCTTCCAAGGCCATGGTGTTGAAATAACCGTGCAGGGCATGTTTCGATGCCGAATAGGTAGATCGGGTAGGAAAGCCAAAAAGACCTACCACGCTGCTGGTGATAATGAGTCCCGCTTTTAGGGCTAAATGCGGGAAGAGGAGCTTGGTAAGGTAAACGGGACCAAAATAGTTGACCTGCATCAGCTGCTTTTCGCTTTCAAAACTGGCGGTGCTGGCCCGTGCCCGCTGGCTGATGCCAGCATTGTTCACCAAAACATCGAGTTGTGGTACCATGCGCTTTACTTGCTCGGCTGCTTTTTCAATGCTAGCCTCACTCGACAAATCGAGCAACAAAACTTCGCACCAAGCAGTATGGCTCAAACAAGCGGCTTTAACACGTTCAAGTTCAGGCAGGCGTCGTGCAGCCAGAATGAGCTTGGCACCTTGTTTCGCAGCCTCGCGGGCCAGTGCTTCACCAATGCCCGAACTGGCACCGGTAATGAGCACATATTTGTCTCTTAACGCAAACATGGGGCGAATATAAGCTTTAGGCATTAGGCAGCGTAGCCTATCTTTGCACAATGCGCTACCTTTTTTGCCTTTCGTTTTTAGTCCTGCTGGCTTGCAACAAAGATGAGTTTGCCACCGAGCGTGCTTTGCTTGAAGGTAAAAAGTGGAAAGTGGTGGCGTATACCGTAAATCCGTTTTGGACTCATCCCCAAACGGGCGTTCGGTACACCAATTTGCTGTTGGCGGCCGAAGCTTGCAGTGCCGACGATTTTTATCGTTTTGAATCCAACAACCAATTCGTGCAGCATTTTGGGGAGCAACGCTGCTCAACTGCAGAGCCACCAAGTAGTGCCACTTTGTATACCCTCACCAAAAACCAGGGAAAAACCTGGCTATCGGTAAGCGGCACGGCTTTTTTTGAGGTGCAAATAGAATCGCTTACTGCCGACAGCATGCGCTGGATCATCCCCAATTTCGATATGGGCGATGGTCAAATTCGGGTAGCCAACATGACACTGGCAGCTCAGCCCTGATTAGCGGGGTACACTTTGCAGTTCGCCGCTCAAATGCAATTGCTGCAGCAGATTTACTTGCTGGCGCATTTGTAAGTTGATAAGCCTGATTTTACCACTTACCAAATTGGCTTCGCGTTGGTTGATGATGAAAATAGAACTTTCACCCTGACTGAAACGCAACTGCTCAGCTTGCAAAATGGCGCGTAAATTTTCAACTACTTGGGCTTGCGTGGTAATGAGGGCCCCCAATTGTTCAAATTCCAGTTGTAAAGCAGCCAACCGGTTGGTTAAGGTAACCTCGCGTTGGTTGATGTCTAATTGCACCGACTCTTGCTGCAGCCTAACTATTTTGAGAGCACCACGGGCATCGCGAATAAAAAGCGGGAATTTAAAGTCGATGCCCACCCTTTGGCCAGGAAATGGATTTACATCCAAGCGAGTGGGCTCGTTGATGGCATAAAACTTCACCCGCACATCGGGCTTCAGTCGCTCAAACTGCCAACGTTCTTCGTAGCGCAAGTGCTGCCTGCGGTAATCGAGCAAGCGAAAAGCTGGGTTATTGAGGGCCGCCGCCAAACCCAAATTCGGACTTCCAAACACCCGGCCAGTGCCACCCATGGAAGTGTCGGGACGCGTAGAAGAAGCCAATTCGAGCGGCTTTCCTTGGGCATCCCACAAAAAGGTTTCAAGCTCAAAACCCGCTGTTTGAAATTTGAGATAGCTATCAATGCGCAGCTGTTCCCAGTTTTGAAGCTGTATGGCTGCTTCTAGGGTGTCAACTGCTGCGCGGTCGCCATATAAAAAGGCCAATCTTACCGCATCCAACACCTCCCGCGCAATTTGTTCGGCCTGCAAATAGGCATTGTACTCGCGGTAAAATTGCTGCCAGGTCCAGTACGAGCGCCCGGCATTCAGCAACAAATCGTTGAGTAATTGTTCACGCTCCACATAACCCGCCTCACGTGCCACTTGCGCTTGGCGGAGCACCGTGCGCCGTCTGTCGACCCACAAACCCTGCCCCAAAGGCAAACTCAAACCGGCTTGCCATTGTCCGTCGGCTGGCGTGCGGTTTTCGGGGTTGAAGTACCTGCCATCGGCGCGGTTGTATCCGGCAAAACCCTCAATGCCAAACCAGGTGGGGATTTTTAGTCCGTAATCACGCAGGTCATAATAGTTAGTGCCATCGTACACTTTGTTGCTGATGCCGCCTTCAATAACGGGGTCAAAGGCGCCACGTGCTTGTCGCAGCTGTGCTTGTCCGCGCTCCACAGCAATATCGGCCTGCCGAACCATGGGGTGATGGCGCAGCACCAAATCGAGGAATACGCGCACGTCCAAAGGCCTGATGCTGTCTTGCGCATGACCGGCAAAACCACCAAGCGCCAATGCAACAACTAAAAGCAGCTTTTTCATTTGCTTGGTTTGTCTTTTTTGGCGGTGCCTTTTACCGCTTTTTGGAAATTTTCGGTGGTGTAATAATCGGGCGGGAAACCGTTTAGCTGACGCCAGAATTCGTACCAAATGGGTACATCCTGAAGCAGCGCAATTCCCTGTGCGCCTGAGCCCACCCGCAATGCTTCGGGCCAGGGAGTGTCTTGCGGATCGGGAATGACCAACATGCGGTACATGCCTTCGTCGTTGGCAAAATTATCGATAATGGCTACTTTGCCGCCAAAGGTGCCGAACGACATATTGGGCCAGCCGCTGAATACCACCGCAGGCCATCCGTCGAATAAAAAGCGAACTTTGTTACCCGGACGCACCAAAGGCAAGTCGATGGGGCGGATGTACATTTCTACTGCCAAATCGATATTGCCGGGCATGATGCTCACAATTTCTTCGCCTTCCTTAATCAATTCACCGATACCGGTTTTGGCTGCCCGGGTGATATAACCGTCTTGTGGTGCAAGTACCCAATACAGGCCACTCCTAAAGGCGTAGTTCGAAAGCTGATTGCTCAATTTGTTCAAATCGCCTTCACCCGCATAAAGCATGCTGAGCGAACTGTACAAATCGCTGCGGGCTTTGGCCATCTTTTCTTGGTACTCGTTTTCGAGGGTCACTAATTCCACTTCGGCATTGATAACCATATTTCGGCTGGCTAACAAATTGTTCTGTGCCGCTACCCAACGTGCTTGCGCTTCCTGAAAGCGCATATTGCGCGCTTCAAATTCATTGAGCGGAGTCAAACCTTGTTGATACAAACTTTTTACACGCTCAAACTGGTCGGTAGCCACTTGCAAGCGGGTGCGTGCTGCATCAATTTCAATGCTGTCGGTTTGCACTTTTAACTTGGCCTGGATGAGGTAGTTCTTGGCCTGCTCAATTTTATTGCGGCGGGTTTGATCGAGGGCGTCAATTTGCTTGCGAAGCGCATCGGCTTTATCGCGGTACGACACAATAGCATCTTCCTTGGCTTGCACCTGCCCCGCCGTGCGCTCTACCAATAAGCTGTCGAAATACTCTTCCTTGATTTCAGAAATGTGCAGGATGGTATCGCCTTTTTGCACAAAATCACCTTCTTGTACATACCACTTCTCTATCCTGCCAGGTATGGCCGATTGTAAGGTTTGTGGACGCTTATCGGGCCTAAAGGCTGTGAGATAACCTTTTGCCCTGATGTTCTGCGTCCACGGCAAAAACATGATGGCGATACTTACAATAAAGGCCACCTGCAGTACGCGCGTAATTTGCTTGGCGGGCTGCTTGCCCAATACCTTAAAGGATTTGAACTGCGATTTGTCGATGTTCGATTCGACCTGATTTTTAGATATTTTCAGCATGGCAGTGTCAGATTAAAAACTTTGGAGTCGAATTACCCGGTCGCACTTGGCAATCAGGTTGTCGTCGTTCGTTACAGCTAAGAGGGTCCAGCTGCCGCTTACCAGCAGGCTGTTTATTTGCTCGCGATCTTCCATAGGCAGGGTTGCCGCAAGGTCTTCATACAGCACCAAACCAGGAGTGCGTATGATGGCACGAGCCATGATGATGCGGTTGAGCAGTTTTTTAGAGAATTGCTTTCCTTCGGGCAGCATTTCGGTATTGAGTCCTTCGGGCAATACGTCAATCATGCGGGTCAGCCCCAATTGATCGAGGATGCGCAGCACATGGCTTTTCTCAATATCGCGCCCCATTACAATGTTGTCGTAAATGCTGCCTTGGAAGATGGTTTCGGTACTGATACACTCGCTCACCCAACGGTGCAAGGTGCGGCGGTCGATGTCTTCGAGCCGCATTTTATTGAGCTTGATGAGTCCCGAATAATTGCCGTAAAACCCAGCCAATAATTTCAACAAGGTGGTTTTGCCGCCTACATTGCCACTTACCAGCGCTACTTTTTCGCCAGCTTGGATTTGCAAGTCGAAATCATGCAAGATGGGTTTGTTTTGGTTGGCATAGGTAAACGACAATTTTTCGATTTGAACTTCAATGCCACGAGCACACTCTTGCTCGCTCAAGCCAAAGCCGCCTTCTTCGTCTAAAGGCAAATCGGTAACGTCGCCTACTTTAGAAAGGGCAGTGAGCAGGTCGTAAATCACATCCATACTCAACAGCAGCTTCTCTACAGCGCCCAACACCAAAAGAATGATGATTTCGGCAGCTACAAATTGACCGAGGTTGATTTGGCGGTCCATCACCAGGAATACGCCCACGCCCAATAGAAAGGCCGCAATCACGGTTTTCATAACCACCATGGCGGTGTACTGCGTCATTAATACACCGAAGTGTGATTTGCGGGCCTGCAAATAGCCTGTTACTTCTTTGTCGAGCCGCTTGTGTGCCATGCCCGTCTCATCCGACACCTTAAATGTGGTGATGGAGCGCGCCAGTTCTTGCAACCAAAAGGCCGTGCGGTATTTGTATTTGCTTTCGAGCAAGCTGGTTTCCATGCCTTTTTTACCAGTAACCCTGAAAAGAATGTACATCGAAAGCAGTAGCGCTGCACTCAATGCAATGAATAACGGATGGTAAACCGACAGCAATATCAATCCAAATACCACCTGCAGCGAGGCAATGCTAAAATCGATGAGTACCTTGGCCAAGCCCTTTTGTACCTGAGGTACGTCAAAAAAGCGATTGATAATTTCAGGAGGGTACTTGCCTTGCAGATTGTCGAGCTTGATGCGCGGAATGCGGAAGCTGAACTCAAAAGCACCATTGGCAAAAATTTGTATCTGTATATATTCGGCCAATCGCAATTGCATGATTTGAAGGTAACCCGAAACCGCAATGCCCAATACCACCATGGCCACCAAGAGGGTGAGGGAAGTGCTCATTTGCCCGGCCATCACAAACTGAATGATGGCTTGCATGCCCAGAGGCAGGGTAAGCGAAACCAAACCCGACAGCAGGGCATAAAAATACAGATAGGTAACCTCCTGTTTGTAGCCGCTTAAGAGCTTAAAAAATCTTTCTGTAGGTCTCATGATTCAAAATAAGGATTTAATGCGCCTTGCACCAGACTTTTTACAAAATCGGTAATTCGGTCATCGTTGGTTTGAAGGTCGGTTAAAGTAGGCAAATGCAAAGCATAAAAACGCTGTACAAATAACACATTCATGGTTGCCGAAACCAGTGAGTTGGGATAAATATACCCTGGGGCTGCTTCGCGAATGAGTCCGCTCAGGCGTTGGCAAAAACGCTGGTAGTCGGCAAACAAACCCGCGGCATTTTCTGCGTCTATGTCGTGGGTGTAGTACACCTTGCCCCATTCCGACACTACTACATGTTGCATGGCGGTGAAGTCGAGCCCAGTAAATTCCCAATGAAGCTGTTCGGGCCGGCTCAGCATGTCGATGGCTTTAAACAATCGCACCTGGGTATCGGGCAGGTTTTGCAAGCCAAATGTGAGCTGGTATTCAAGCCACAACCAGTACATCGACATATAATAAAGCAGCAAGTGGTGCTTGTTTTCGAAATAACGGTACACAGAGGCTTCGGTGGTTTGCAAGCGTTCGGCCAATTTGCGAAAGGTAAAGGCTTCAAAACCCAGTTCTTTCATGAGCATGAGCCCTTCGCCTACGATGCGTTTCCCCAATTCACTGCTTTCGGGCTCTTTTTTGTAAAAAGCTGCAGCAGGTTGGGGGCGCCAATGTTGCATGAGTTGAATCATTGTTTAAAAGTATTCAGCGCAAAAATAATAGTATTGCTATTGAAATACGAAAGCAAAACCACCGAGTTGTACAAAAAGTTCTGTGTCACTTTAAAAAATGCAGATTGAAAAACCAATCATGCTGCTTTCTAATCGGTGTCGAATTCCGTACTTTCGGGCAAAAATTAACCGCTTTTACATGAAAAACATAGCCGTAATAGGATCGGGTACCATGGGCAATGGCATAGCACACGTATTTGCCATGCAGGGCTTTTCGGTGACCATGGTCGACATCAATGAAAAAGCACTTGAAAAAGGGCGAGCCACCATCGAAAAAAACCTCGACCGCATGTTAAGCAAAGGGGCCATAACCGAGGCCGACAAGGCGGAAACGCTTGCCCATTTGAGTATTGCTACCGACATCAGTACTGTAGCACCGCACAGCGATCTCATTGTAGAAGCGGCCACCGAAAATGTGGATTTAAAATTGAAGATTTTCCGTCAGTTAGACGAACTGGCGCCTGCCCATTGCATTTTGGCAACCAACACATCTTCCATCAGCATCACCAAAATTGCTGCGGTAACAGGTAGGGCCGATAAAGTGATTGGCATGCACTTCATGAACCCCGTACCGGTAATGAAGTTGGTGGAAGTAATTCGCGGCTACAATACCAGCAATGAGGTAACCGAAACCATCATGGAGCTTTCTAAAAAGCTGGGTAAAATTCCGGTGGAAGTAAACGATTACCCTGGCTTTGTGGCCAACCGCATCCTCATGCCCATGATCAACGAGGCCATCATTACCTTACACGAAGGCGTGGCTGGAGTACATGAAATAGACCAGGTGATGAAGTTGGGTATGGCGCATCCTATGGGGCCGCTCCAATTGGCCGACTTTATTGGTTTGGATGTTTGCTTGGCCATCATGCATGTGCTGTACGACGGCTTGGGCAATCAGAAATATGCGCCTTGTCCGCTTTTGGTAAACATGGTTACCGCTGGCCATTTAGGAGTGAAATCGGGTTCAGGATTTTATACTTACACCCCCGGAAGCAAAGACTTGGTGGTGGCGCCCGCTTTTAGCAAGAAGTGAGTTTAGTTTGATGCATTAAATAAAAAAGCGGCCCTCGGGCCGCTTTTTTATTTTGCTGGAAGTGGTTGCCCCACCGGAACCGCACAGTCGTGCCCGGGTTCACCATGGGGAGGATTCAATTTCACCTGACTGCTGATTTGAGTAGGGGCCTTAGCTGCAGGTGTAGCATTTTGCACGCGTGGGCCTGCGGGCATGTCTTGGGGCTGCACATTTACCGCAGCCGGGGCTTGTTGCGCGCCTCCGTTGAGGGGTGCTCCAACGGGGATCTCACAACGGTGGCCTGGCTGACCATGCTCGGGGTTTAAGGCCACGGTGCCTGAGGTGGCTGGTGCAGGAGCGGGGGTGGTTGCGCCTTGGGGCAAAGCTTCACCGCCAGAAGCAGCCGGGGCAGGCATGGCAGAGGGTGCTGGAGCGTTGGTTGCAGCGTCTTTGTTCAACGAGCGTTCGGTGCGATCGGTACAGGCTGTGAGCGCAAGGAGGCACAGCAAGGTGCCGGGTAGTAGATTTTTCATCAGTAGTGTGTTCAAACGAAGTTACAGAATTACGACCAAAATTCACGCTTAGCAGCGTTAGACGCCTATTTTATTCATCAAAAAATTCAAGCGGGGGAAGATGGCTGCTTTTGGGTGGTGATAGCTCGCTAAAAGCTTGATAGGCTTTGCGCGCAGCTTGTCCCAAAGTATCAAACAAGTCACTTGCCATCAAACTCATCCGTGGGTGACGCCTCACAGCCAAATCGGCAGCCAAGCCATGCACATATACGCCCAGAGGGGCCGCTTCCTCAGGGTCCATTCCTTGGGCAATGTAAGACGTAATGATGCCGGTAAGCACGTCGCCCGTACCTGCCTTGGCCAATCCGGCATTGCCAGTAGTATTTACCAAAGGGATAGGATTGCCATTGGTAAATGTGAAGGTATGGGCTCCTTTGAGCACAATATTGATGCGGTGCTTTTGCACCCATGCCCCTGCGGTTACCAAGCGGGCCCACCAATGCTCATGTGGACCAAATAATCGGTCGAATTCGCCCATATGCGGGGTGATAACGCTGTTGCGCGGTAGTTTTTTTAGCCATGCAGGTGATTGAGCCAATACATTGAGGGCATCGGCATCGAGTACGAGTGGGGCTTGAGCCGATTGAATTAACTGCTTCAGAACTTCCCAGCTAAGTGGCGATTGCCCCAAGCCAGGTCCAACACCAATGGCCGTGTAGCCCTCTGTTTTTAGCGCTGTATCCCAAAACAATTCACCCGAACGCACAAACATGGCTTCCGGCAAACGTACTGCGAGGGCTGTACGCAAGTCGTGGGGGCCAGCCAGGGTGGTTTTACCTGCACCCAAGCGCATGCTTGCCTCGGCTGCTAAGAGGCCCGCGCCCCACATCCCATCGCTTCCGGCAATAATGAGCGCATGTCCAAATTCGCCTTTGTGTGCGAAAGTACGACGATAGGGGATTCGAGGGAGATACGAGCCCGGCCTGTACCAAGAGGCCAATGTTTTTTGAGGCCCGAAATCGAAATCTAAACCAAAGGGAAGAATATTGATTTTTCCAGCCAGCACGCCCCCAGCAGGAAGGAGCAGATTGAGTTTCCAGGCCGATAAACAAAGCGTGGAGGTGGCTTTTACCACTGGCCAACTGTCGTCAAAGGGCAATTCGGCAGGCATTCCCGAAGGCAAATCGATACTTACTATGGGGCACCATGCGTGTTCTTGGATGGTTTTGATGGTTTTGGCATAAGTGCCATCTGCTTTTCGGTTGGTACCTAAGCCTAACAGCGCATCGATGATTAGGTTGTACTGGTGCATACGCTCCTTGAATTCCGATTCGCTGAGGAATACGTTTTCGGGTAGTTTGGCTGCATTGACCAAATGGTCATGGCTGTATTTGCGCGAGGGCATTCTGAAAACGCGCAGGAAATAGCCCTCCTCTTGGAGCAAACGGGCGATGGCCAAACCATCGCCTCCATTATTGCCATGGCCCGCCACCACCAAAATAGCCGTCGTCTTTGGATAATGTGCCGTAAACCACCGGGCACAGGCCATTGCCGCATCCTCCATGAGTTCTGCGCTGCTGATGCCGCGTTTTTCAAGCGTATGGGCATCGGCTTTTTTGAAGGTATCGCTGTGGAGGACGGAAATCATTATAAAACGCGGGTAATGAGCCGAAGGGTATGGCTGTATCTCTGGTTGTCGGTATTGAAAATGCCAAAATGATCCAGCTGATCGATGCGTACTTTTCCGCTAGCATGCAAAATTTTACTATCAGGCAATACCATGCCCACATGTATGATGCGTCCTTCTT
Source organism: Sphingobacteriaceae bacterium (assembly GCA_013824115.1). GTDB lineage: Bacteria > Bacteroidota > Bacteroidia > UBA7662 > UBA7662 > PNNG01. The sequence continues at coordinate 24,358 of PNNG01000002.1, forward strand.
CATTGTCGAAAAAGGCCAGATCGCCGGGTTTCGATTCTCCTATCAAATGTACCGTTTCGCCTACTGTGGCTTGTTGGTAAGCATCGCGGGGCAGATTGATGCCGTGCACCCGGTAAAGTTGCTGCATCAGGCCCGAGCAATCGATGCCCCAGATGCTTCTTCCTCCCCATAAATAGGAGGTGCCTAAATACAAATTGCCATGGGTAGCCAAACTGGTTGCCGTGGCATTTTGAGTGGGAAGGCACTGTCCATTGTCAGCAAAAAGCCCTCCGGGGGTGTAGCCAGCCTCATTTAGCAAAAGCCTTGTGCCGTGTGCCAACCACATGCTTCCTTGTTGACCGGCCAATTGGGTGAAGGGAGTGGTTACAAAATGTACTTTCCCGTTAAAATCGGCTGGGGCAGTCCTTATTTGCTTGTTGTCAACCCAGCCTTCGTAGCCATCGAGCAGTGAACGAAGCAGACTCCATTTTTCTCGTTCTTCCAATAGTTCAAGCGGTTCATCGTATAGCCATTGTGTGATTTGCTCCGAACGGTCGGCAGGTTCGCGGCGCACCGGAACTACAGGTACGGCTGCCATTTTATGTGGGTTCATGTCACAAAATAAAAAAAGGTCTGCGCACGTGGCACAGACCTTCTCAAATATATTCCTGAACTCAATTAGCGGGTAGCTACTTTGAAGTAGTCTTGATTCCAGTGCTTGATGAATTCAGCGTCTACCTTGGCCATTTCGCGGAATTTAGCATCGGCTGCGATGGCACGGGTCAAACCGGTGGTCATCATATCGCGGTTGTCGGTGCGGGCACCAATGATAGCGCGGAGATAATAAACGTCGGCCGTTTTGTTCTCAATTTTCTCGGTTTCACGCTCAGCAGCGCTGTAGTTCTTGAGCAATACCATCGCCAAGGCTTTGTTGAAGCTGGCTTCTGCGCTTCCCAATTTGTTGTTGGCTTCTTCCCACTGGCCCAAACGAATGGCGCAGATAGCAGTATTGTAATCGGTATTCTGACCAGCATTGCGTGCTTGAGCAAAGAACTCTTTCGCTTGCTTGTAATCACCAGCCAAAGCAGTTACAATACCCAAGTTGTTACGTACTTCAGAAGCATTTTCATCTTTCGACTTGGCTTCGTTGAACATCTTGCGTGCTTCTTCCACATTGCCAGCCTGCAAAGCCAATACACCTAAGTTATTGTAGCTGCGGTAGTCGGCAGGATAGGTTTCCTTCATTTTGTTGAGGATGGCTACTTTTTGTGAGGCACTACCCGCTTTTTCTGCAGCTTTTACAAATTCGTTGGCTGTTAGTGTGCTGGGGTTGCTGATGGCTGCAGCGAACAAAGCAGAATCATTTTTCACTGGTTCTACGGCCTTCACAACCATCTTAGCGCGACGCAATGGTGGCAGATACTTATCGGCCAATACTTTGTAAGAAGAAGTGAGCTTGCGCAATTCGTTTTGCTTTTCAACGCTGCTGCCAGCACCATTGATGATGGCAATTACTTTGTCCTTTTCAGGAACGTCGGTTGCATTTTGGATGGCATTCAACAAACCTTTCCAGTCTTCAGTAGCAGTTTGCTCCTGGTAGAAATTATCGTCGAACAACTTCTCTTTGTCCTTTTGGAGGCCTTTTTTGCCATAAAGAGCGTTGAATACAAAGTCGTTCGCAGCTTTGGCGCGCTGATCAGCCAATTTGTCGTTCAACTGCAGTTCGCCATCGGGAGATGCATAACCTTCCACCACAATCTGACGGATTTCGTAACCTTTTTGCATAAAGTTTACGAGGGTTTGTAATTCATCTCTTTTCTTTTCGCTGTTGCGTACTTCAAAACGATTGATTTCGAAGAAGATGGTAGCTTCTTGTTGTGCTACAACTTCTTTGAAATTGCTGGCCGATGCAATGGGACGGAAGTTAGATTGCATCAACATTTGGGTGATGATGGTTCCGTCGGCCAATTTTACCTCTGGGAAGTCGGCAGTTTTGCTCTTTACACCCACTTTTACTTTGGCTTTCAGTTCGGCTGTTTCCATGCCTTTTTTGTAAGCAATGCTTGCCGATTGAGAGAATTTGCCACCAGTGGCATTATTCACAGTACGGCCACTGCCTTCGGTTACGCTTTCACCTTTGAATTTGGCGGCAGGCAGCTCCACGCTGTTTCCGCTGTAATTCAAAATAGGTGTGGCTTCGAGCGTTCCACGCTTGTCGAAGAATTTTTCTCCGAATTGCAGGTTCATAACGAAGGCAACGCTGTCGCCGCGCAGTTCCAACACCTTTGGCTCGGTGCTGTAGCTCACTTTGTCGGGCGATTTTAACATCTTGCTCGAACATCCTGCGGCAAGGCCAGCAGCCAATACAACAAGGCTAACTTTCTGTGTGAAGTTCATGGGATAAATTGTTTAAGTCCTAAGGGCTTTAATAATCAGGCGCAAATATAAGCACCAAGCCGCAGGAAACAATGACACATCTAATTGCTTAATTGTTTGGTAAAATTTCGTCTATTTGTATTTCGAACCGCAGCAGCATGTCAGAACAGCCCGAAATAGTAATAAGCATCAAGGACGTATCTATATACCAGCACAAAACACTGGTGCTTGAGCAACTTCATTTCGATATCCACCCCGGTGAATTTGTTTACCTCATTGGTAAAACAGGCGCAGGAAAAAGCAGTTTGCTAAAAACATTGTATGGCGAACTGCCTTTGAAGCAAGGACAAATCAGTATAGCGGGCATTGAGCTTTTAAACCTCAAGCGCAAGGAAATCCCCACTTTGCGCCGCCAGTTAGGTATTGTTTTTCAGGATTTCCAGCTGCTCACTGACCGCTCGGTGCACGAAAATTTGCGTTTTGTACTTAAGGCTACTGGCTGGAAAAACAAAGACGAAATTCAAAAGCGCATTGAAGAAGTGCTTGGTTTGGTTGGTTTGCCCACCAAAGATTTCAAAATGCCACATGAATTGTCGGGAGGCGAACAGCAAAGAGTAGTGATTGCACGCGCTTTATTAAATAAACCAGCCATCATTTTGGCCGACGAACCTACCGGCAACCTCGATCCTGATACTTCACAAGACATCATGAAGCTGTTGATCAGCATCAGCAAAGAACAGCATACAGCCATCCTCATGGCCACCCACGATTATATGATCATTGAACGCTTTCCAGCCCGACTCCTGAAATGCGAGGGAGGCAAAGTGATCGACTTGGGCGGCATACTTTTTTGAGATGCTGCTTTCGGTACTCATAGCCGTGTACCAGCACGAGCCGGCTGTGCTGTTGGAGCAGTTGCACGAACAATTAACCGCGTACCAAGGGCAAGTAGAGGTGCTGGTTTTCGACGACAGTGCCAACCCATTGGCTTATGCCTGGCATGAAAGCTATTCATCGAAATATCCTTGGCTTAAAATCTATCATCATACTCAAAACCTGGGCAGGAGCCGCACCCGCAATCGACTGTTGTCGCTCTCCCAAGGGCAATTTGTGTGGATGTTAGATGGCGATGTAACCTTGTCCCAAGGACTCTTGAAGGATTATGTAGAACATTTGCTATCGGCCGAGGGGGTTTACTGTTCGGGTATTGCCGTACCCGAAAGCGCGCCTGATAACTTTCGCAATTATTACAGCCGCAAAGCAGAGGTAAAATCAGCTATCGAGCGCAATAAACAGCCCTACCGCAGTTTTACGGCTGCCAATTTTGCCATGCCCCGCCATTTTGTGACAAAGGTAGGTTTCCCTGAGGGGCATGAGGGGTATGGCCACGAAGACACGCATTTTGGATTGCAGCTGCTCGAAGTGCCATATCCCGTAAAGCACTTTGACCTGCCGGTAGCTCATGCAGCCGATGACAGCGACGCCATATTCATAGCCAAAACGCGTGAGGCCACCCTCAATTTGGCCAAATTGTTTGTAAACGAACCGCTTTTTAAAAGGCAAAAGCGCTACCTCAAGCTGATACGAAGCTGGGAACTGGCACGGAACATCGGTTTGGTGTTTTTTGTGGTGCCGTGGGTAAAAAGGCTTGAAAACCGCCTGAGTTCGGGTAAGCGCAGTTTGTTTTGGCTGAATATTTACAAACTAGGCTTGTTTGAAAAGGCCTATATGGTTGAATTGGCGGCAAAAACACGCGCATAAACATCCAACAAGGTAGGACATTCGGCCTCCCAAGTCCATTTTTGGGCGGCTAACATTGCTTGTTCTTGCATCCGCTGGTATTTCTGAGGGTCGTTCCAAAGCTGGTTAATGGCTTGTACCACTTGATCGGTTTTTAACTCGGGCAATAGCACACTTACCTCGTATTCGGCATTTAAAAGCGCGTATTCGGGGTAATCCATACCCAATTGTGGAATGCCGGCCTGCACGTAGTCGAAGAATTTATTGGCAAGGGAGTAGTAGTAGTTGAGCGAATGGGCCTCTAACAAGTTCACTCCCAGCCAGGCCTTGGCGGTAAGTTGCTGCAGGGCTTCGGGGTCAAGCTGTCCAACCAGCTGCACCCTTTGCTCCAAATTTAAGCGGCCAATGATTGCCCTTACTTCGGCTTCCAAATCGCCCCGGCCGGCAATAAGGATGTTCGTTGGCAGCTGGGGGGCTGCTTCCAGCAATTCGGCCAAGCCTCTGCCTGCGTTCAATGCGCCTTGGTAGAGGATAAATCCTTCGTTTGCTGTGGGTGTAAATGGCCGCTCAAATGGCATATTACGAACTACCGCCATCTGAATCCCATGTTTTTGGGAATACCATTGGGCCAGGCTGTGGTTAACGGTATAGGCAAATTTCAGCTGAGGAAGGAGGAGACTTTCTATTTTTTGCCAAATGCGTTGTTTGATACCGCCATTGGTCAATTCGGGCACTTCGGTGAATATCTCGTGGGCATCGAAGCAAAGCGGTTTCGACCGCAAACGAGCGGCTGCAAAAAACGCGGGGAGGGTGTCTAAATCAACAGCACTATAAGCGTCTACCCGGCTACCCAAGGCATACAAAAACAGGCGGATATTGAACTCGGCGTAAAAAAGGGGGCCTTTCTGAAACCACAAACGCATGCGGTATTGCTCATACGCGCGCTTGGGCAAAGACCTGCTTTGCGGAAGCTGTCGGCCTACCAATTGCACTTCGTAACCTGCCGCTTGCAAGGTGGTGCAAACGCGCCACATACGTTGGTCGATGTTCAAATCGTTGGTGACGGCAAAGAGGATGCGTTTCATGCGTTCCAGCGTAGGGTGTTAGGGTTTTTACTTACTAATTTTCCTTGCTCGGTGAACCAGTGAATGGCTTCAAGGAGCTGCTCCGCGGGTAGATCAGGAAAGCGCTCCATCAGCTTGGTAATCGAAGTCTCTTGAGCCGCAGCTTGGGACAGTTGCAATGAAAGGGCCGCCAATTTTTCTTCGGTGAGGCCAGTGTCTTCGAGGCGTTTGCAGTAGTCGCATTGGCCACAGCGGGCTGTGTTGGGCTCGTCGAAATACGCCAGCAGGATTTGAGAGCGACAGGAAGACTTTGATTCGCAGTAAGCCAGCATAGATTGGAGTTTGGCTTTTTTTTTGGCCAACAAATCACCGTAATGCGCTTGAGGAATCACTACCCGGTCTTCGGGCAATCGGCCTTCGAGCCAATGAATTTGTGGCTTGTCGGTTTTAGGTACAAAATCGATGAGGTTAAATTGCTGAAGTTTGAACAGCAGCTGGGTGACTTCTTGACTGAACATCCGCATTTTGCCCGCGAGTTTGAATTCATCGATCTTCACATATTGCTCCATAATGCCGCTGTATGAACGCAGCAGTAATTCTATGAAGGGGTCTAAATCGCGGTGCCGCAATCGGAAATCGTAAACCGTGGTGGCATCGGCAGTGAATTTAACTTTAGAGGGCAATAGCACTTCTTCCCCTACAAATAAATAGCCTGCCCGATGCAGAAATAGGAGGCTGTGGTGCACCTCAATGGGTTTGAGTGAAAAGCTGTTGGCAAATGCCGATATATCAAAATCGAAACGCTGCCCTTTGCCACTGCCCAATGCCAGGCTAAAATGCTGACCCAAAGCAGCATACACCTGTCTGATGGTTTCAATGGGTGGAAAGCCCAAAGCCAGAAAATGCTCGGCTTCTTGCCGGTCGGAGGAGTGGTACAGCAAGAGGCAAAGCGCCGAATTTTCATCTCTACCAGCCCTGCCAGCTTCTTGAAAATAGGCTTCAATACAATCGCTGGGGGCGAGGTGCACTACCAAGCGTACATCGGGTTTGTCGATGCCCATTCCAAAGGCGTTGGTACAAACAATCACCCTGATTTTACCCGAAATCCAATCGCGTTGGCGTTCATCTCGCTCGCGGGCAGTGAGTCCGGCATGATAAAAATCGGCAGAAACACCTTGTTTGCTGAGCCAATCGGCCACCAATTCGGTTTTACGGCGGGTGCCAGCATAAACTACAGCAGTACCGGGGTGCTGCTTGAGGGCACGGAAAAGTGCCCCAAATTTATCTTCCTCGTAAGCCACTTGGTAGGCCAAATTGGACCGGTGAAAGCTTTTTCGAAAGCGGTTTTCCTTCTTAAAGGCCAGTTTTTCGCAAATTTCGTCTACCACCTGCGCGGTGGCGGTAGCCGTAAGTGCTATGACCGGTACACCCGGCAAATGTGGCCTGATTTCGGCAATACGCAGGTATTCGGGCCTGAAGTCGTGGCCCCATTGTGAAATGCAATGGGCTTCATCTACTGCCAGCAATCGAATGCCCAAACGCGACAAACGGGCTTGCATGATAGAGGTTGTTAAGCGCTCGGGCGACACATATAAAAATTGGTACTTGCCCGCAGCACAGGCTTCTAATACGGCGTCGATTTCACCTGCGCTCATGCCCGTGAAAATGGCGGTGGCCGCAATGCCTCTTTTTGTAAGGTTGAGCACTTGGTCTTTCATGAGAGCAATGAGCGGCGAAATGACCAAGCACAATCCACCCATAGCCAAAGCGGGCACCTGAAAACAAATGCTTTTGCCTCCGCCAGTGGGCAACAATGCCAGGGTGTCGTTGCCTGCCATCACCGACTCTACAATGTTTTGCTGCAGAGGCCTGAATTGCGCGTGCCCCCAATAGTGCTTGAGTATGTCGATTACCGCCGTCATGAATGCCCTAAATTAAACGATTGACCTACACATTGGGTGTGGGTACCACTCAATTGAGCCGAAAACGCAAATGAATGCTGAATTTGCTGGGCTCAGGAAGCCGAATCGTCCCACTTGCCGTCTACCAAACTGATGCGTCTATCGGCTAGCGCGGCCAACGTCATATTGTGAGTTACCACAACGATGGTTTGGCCAAATTCACTTCGCAAGCGCAAAAAGAGCTCGTGTAATTCGCGCGCATTGTGGGTGTCGAGATTGCCCGAGGGCTCATCGGCCAATACCACCGAGGGCTTATTGATGAGGGCCCTGGCTACCGAAAAGCGCTGTTGTTCGCCGCCCGAAAGCGCCGCTGGTTTGTGGTCTTTGCGTGAGGAAACACCCAGTAGCTCGAATAAATCGGAGGCGTATTTTCGCTTTTCGGCGGTTATTTTACCTGCAATCATGGCAGGCAGCAGCACATTTTCTTCGGCGGTGAATTCAGGCAACAAATGGTGTTGTTGGAATACAAACCCAATTTGGGTATTGCGGAAAGCAGCCAATTCACTGTTGCTCAATGAAAAAATAGAACGCTTATCGAAAAGCACTTCACCGCTGTCGGGCCGATCGAGTGCCCCCATCAATTGCAATAATGTGCTTTTTCCGGCACCCGAGGGCCCTACAATGGCGGCCAGTTCTCCGCGGTCAATGCTTAAATCGATGCCTCGGAGAACGGGTAAACTGCCATAACTTTTGTGCAGGGCCTTTACCTCAATCATGTCTTAGATGTCGAGCTTGGCGTAACGCGCGTTTTGTTCGATGAATTCACGGCGTGGCGGTACTTCATCTCCCATAAGCATGCTGAAAATGTGGTCGGCTTCGGCAGCACTTTCAATGGTCACCCGGCGCAAGGTGCGTGTATCGGGATTCATGGTGGTGCTCCACAATTGCTCAGCATTCATTTCACCCAAACCTTTGTATCGTTGGATATTTACGCTGCTTTCGTTGCCGCCCTTGGCCAAGGTTTGTACTGCCTCCAGGCGCTCTTTGTCGTTCCAGGCGTAAATCTGGTTATTGCCTTTTTTGACCAAGTAGAGCGGTGGCGTAGCGATGTACACATAACCCGATTCAATGAGGGCCTTCATGTAACGGAAGAAGAAGGTAAGAATAAGGGTGGTGATGTGCGAGCCGTCCACGTCGGCATCGGTCATGATCACGATCTTGTGATAACGCAATTTGACCGTATTGAGCGCTTTTTGGTCTTCCTCAGTACCTACAGTTACACCCAAAGCCGTGAAGATATTTCTGATTTCCTCGTTTTCGTAGATTTTATGCTCCATGGCCTTTTCTACGTTCAAGATTTTACCTCTTAACGGCAGAATGGCCTGGAAAGCACGGTTTCGGCCTTGTTTGGCGGTACCGCCGGCCGAGTCACCTTCGACAAGGTAAATCTCACACTTTTCGGGGTCGCTTTCCGAACAGTCGGCCAGCTTGCCTGGCATGCTGTTGCTCGATAGTACGTTTTTGCGCTGAACCATTTCGCGGGCCTTGCGGGCAGCGTGGCGAGCGGTAGCAGCCAAAATTACTTTGTTGATGATTTGACGGGCATCACGCGGATTCTCTTCCAAGAAGTTGTTCAGCGCCTCGGCTACTGCCATGTTTACGGCACCAATCACCTCGTTGTTGCCCAACTTGGTTTTGGTTTGACCTTCAAATTGTGGTTCCTGAACCTTCACCGATATGACGGCCGTTAAGCCTTCACGGAAGTCGTCTCCGGCTATGTCGAACTTCAACTTGGTGGTCATGCCTTCTTTATCGGCATAGGCCTTAAGCACCCGCGTTAACGCTTGGCGGAAACCGGCTACGTGTGTGCCTCCTTCGTGGGTGTTGATGTTGTTTACGTAGCTGTGCACATTCTCCGAGTAGGAGGTGTTGTACTGCATGGCCACTTCTACAGGTACAGTGCCTTTGTTGTTTTCGATGTAAATGGGCTCGGGAATGAGCTTCTCGCGGGTTTGGTCGAGATAAGCAACAAACTCCTTCAAGCCACCTTGCGAATAAAACGAATCTGACTTGAATCCGCCTTCTTCCAAAGGCTCACGCAAATCGGTAATGGTAAGGCGGATGCCTTTGTTCAAATAGGCCAACTCACGCAAACGGGTTGCCAGTGTGCTGTAGTTGTATTCGGTGGTGATGAAAATACTGCCGTCAGGCGTGAATTTTACAATGGTACCACGGTAATCGGTTTTGCCAATTTCACGCACGCTGTACAAGGGCTTTCCACAGCTGTACTCTTGCTCGTACACCAGGCCATTGCGGTGCACCTCAGCCCGTAAATGCGTACTCAAAGCGTTCACACAACTTACACCCACACCGTGCAAACCGCCCGATACCTTGTAGGTGTCTTTGTCGAACTTACCGCCAGCATGCAAAACGGTCATAACCACTTCCAAAGCCGAGCGCTTTTCTTTTTGGTGCATATCGGTGGGAATGCCCCTTCCGTTGTCCTTTACCGAAATGCTGTTGTCTTCGTGAATGATCACTTCAATATTGTCGCAATGTCCGGCCAAAGCCTCGTCAATGGAGTTGTCAACCACCTCGTATACCAGGTGGTGTAAGCCTTTTACACCTACATCGCCTATATACATGGCCGGACGCTTCCGTACGGCTTCTAATCCTTCCAGTACCTGAATATTGTCTGCGGAATACTGCGTAGACTTGTTTTCTTCACTCATTTTTCAGCTTTCTATAACCGAACAAAGATAGCAAAATTGAGCTGCAAGGCAGTGGAAAATGTCCACACCATCGGTCAAATGTGGAAAACATAAATACAAAAAAAGGCCGCCCGATGAGAGCAGCCTTTTGAGTCAAGCGTGGGTATTAATAGATGTTGCTGATAACCCGATTCACCGAGGAGGGAGTATACCAGTCCTTGGCATTTACACCGCCACTCTGGCTCCAGTCGGCAAAGCGCGGGTAGGCTTCGAGTACCGACTTGCGCTCGAGACTGTATTCATACTTCTCGGCCATATGTAGGGCGAAAGGCAGATTGCGGTGGGTTTTGTACCATTTGCCGGCGCCTGGACGGGTATCGTCGCCCGAGGTGCCAAACAAAGCCGTATTTGCTTTGCTGGTGGCTGCATAGCCGGGCAGGTGAATTTCGCGTGCACGGCTCCAGTTGATGGTTCCACCTTCGCTTCGGTTTGGAACGATGAATGGATTGAAGGGGGCAGTACCTACCGCATTCATGCTCACGCCATTGCTGAAGTTCACGCGTATTCCTACTGTGTCGGGGGTGCGGAAAACAGTAGCGCGCTCGGTATTGAGGAAGTAAGGTGCTGGAAGGGGCGAAACCGCATGACCATTGTCGAATACAGGAATCACGGCTTGAGTCACACCGCTTTCGGTGCCATTGCCGTTCATGCTGAAGTAGGTTTGGGTCATGCGTTGCCCGATTACGCTGCTGATTTGCGAAGCTGCCAAGGGCATCTGGAAAGCAAAGCCGCTGCGAATGGTACCACCAATGGCGCGGATGGCGAAATCGGCATCCATATACACCGCCTGATTTTGGGCATTGCCATATACGCGGTACTGGTAGTCGAGCACGAGGTCGTTCATGTCGTAGTCGCCTTCACCTGGCCACAAATCTTCGTAGGCCAAGGTGCCAAAAGTATTGGCAGCAGGAAAAACATTGAGGTAAGCCAAGGCAGCATTGTTGGGGAAACGGTCATATACATCGCTCACACCGTCACCATCGCTGTCGCCGGGTTGGTCGATGGGATTTACGCCTTGTCTATTGATGGCGGTAACCGGATTGCTGGTTACGTAATAAACCAAGTCGTTAAAATCATTGTCGCTGCCGCCATTTTCGCGGAATTGGTCTTCAAATCCAATCAAAAACAGCTTGTTGATGTCGTCGTACAACAAAACGTGGTGTTGTTTATAGGCCGCACTTTCGGGATTGAGTTGCTTGTTGCTGTAGAATTTTTGGGCATTGCTGTTTACGCTAGTGCCATTCCATGCATTGGCCAAAAGTACCCAGCCGATGCTTTTGCCTGCCGGAAAACGACCCACCAGCACCTTATCGCCCGATCGCAAGCCACCACCGCTATTCAAGAACGAAGTATTGGGGAAAAGGTAAGTGATGGTGTCAATTTGGTTCAAATTGGTAGGAGGGTTGCTGGTATCGTAAACATAGTAACCCAAGGTGTTTTTAAAGCCCGCTCCTTCATGTACAAAGGTTACCCAAACATCGGCCAATGCGGTGATTTGGATGTCGATATTGGCATTAGGGTTCAAATAATCGGGGTGATTCACAGGCACTGGCTTTTGCTCGGGCAAGGAGGCGTTGATAAACTCGAGCATGGTGCTGCTGATTACGTCGCGTGGACTGATGAGGTTGGTGGGTACACCTCCGTTAGAACCGGTGCTGTAACCTGCTTTGTATACGAAACGGGTTTGCTCGGTACGGGCCTGGATGCGCATGCCAGCTGGCATGGTGAGCATTTCGGGATAAAAATCAGCAGCTGTGCGATTTACGGGTGTGGCATTGGGGCCACCCACAGTGATGCTGATGTTGTTGCTAACGGCCATCGGCAGGTCGATAGGTAAGCCAACAAAGTTGGGATTGATGAAAACGGTTTCCATGTAAGCCGGAACCAGCAGTTTGCCTGTTGCTATGCCTTGAGCGTCGGTAAGTGTGGTATAAAGGACTTTACCTCCAATTTGAGCGGGCTTGTCGTACACATATACAGGTACAAAAGCAATGGCTTCGTTTTGTGGACTACGCAGCGTTACATTCAGTTGAACTTCGCGGCTAGTTTGGTAATCGAAGCCATCGGGCACTACCAATTCGGCCATGGTAGTAGGCTGGTTCGGATTGAGTGGAGTTACTGTGTCCTTCTTACAAGCGGTGAAGGCAAGGGTTCCGATTAAGAAGAGGGTGGTGATTCTTTTCATGGTTCTGTCGATTTGACGCTTCAAAGGTGCATCCGAAACAGTTAGCGCCACCAGGCTTTCGACGAATGGAGGCAAACTGTCTACGAACGAATTTGGTCAGGTATTCAACCGTCGATTAAAGTTACGAATAATCGGACAAATAACTCTAATATCAAAATGGAATAAATCCCGCTTCCGAGCGAAGCGATAATTTCTGTCCGCCAATAGGATGCACCAATGCCAATTCGGTGGCATGCAAACACAGCCGGTAATAGTGAGGACTTTGGGGATGCGAATAACGTAGGTCACCCACCAGGCCATGTCCCAAATAGTGAAAATGAATGCGTATTTGGTGGGTGCGGCCTGTGAGCGGTCGAATGCTGAGTAAGCTGCATTGGGAGCCCAAGGCCTTGGTTTCATATTGGGTTTGGGCCGGTTTTCCCCAAGTGCCACTGGGGTCGGCTGCCAGTAAGTGACTGTGCTGTGGTACCCGGCCCACCGGCACATCTATCATGCCCGATGCTTCAGCAAGTTTGCCCCATACCAAAGCCTCGTAGGATCGGTGAATGCGGCCTGTACGGAAATCGGCTTCTAACGCGGCTTTGGCGGCAGCAGTCTTCGCCAGAAGCAACAAACCGGAAGTGTCTTTGTCTAACCGGTGTACCACCGCTTCGCGCAGCAAGCCTTTTTGTCCGCTTTGTTCGTAGTGCTGAGCCAAAGCGTTTAGTACGGTACCCCGGTAATGGCCCAGTCCGGGGTGGACCGGCATACCGGCTATTTTGTTGATCACCAGCAGGTATTGGTCTTCATAAACCACCTCCCAAGCCAGTTTTTCTGCCAAAATATCCAGGGCAGGTCTTCGGTTTACTTCCACTACATCGCCTTTTAGCAGCAAGGTTTGGGTATGGGCCAAATTTCCATTCACCCTGATGCGCCCTTGATGCAGCAGGCTTTCGATTTGCTGCTTTCCAATGCCTTTTATTCGGCCAACAAGCCAGTTTTCGAGCATTTGGCCATCTACATTTACCTGAAATAGGTTTGGATGTACGGAGGTACTCACTCGGCGCCCTTTAGTTGATGTCGGTATGCGCTAAAAATGGTCGATTTACTGATAAAGCCCACATACTTGCCCTGACGCACCACAGGCAGGTTCCAGGCTTGGGTTTGGTCGAAAAGCAACATCACTTCCTCCATACTGCTGCCCATCTCTACCTCGGCAGGGGCGGGATGCATCAAATCATCTACCAAAACTTGCTCGTAGCGGGCTTGTTCAAACATCACTTGCCTGATGTTGTCGAGCAGGATCACCCCCAGAAAACCTTCGTTTTCATCGAGCACTGGAAAGAGGTTGCGCTTACTCTGCCTGATTAAGGCTACCAGCTCTCCCAAATTGCTCCCGCTTTTGATGGGCTGGATGTCTTTTTCGATGCAACTCGATAGTTCCAATTCGTGCAAAACCAGTTTGTCTTTGTCGGAATGGATGAGGTCACCTGCCTTTTCGAGTTTTCCTGCCACCAATGATAAGGGTTGGAGGTAGGTTTTAATGAAATAGGCCATGGCTGCTACCAGCATCAGCGGCACAATGAGGCTGTAGGTACCTGTAATTTCGGCAATGAGGAAGATGGCGGTGAGTGGCGCGTGCATCACCCCGCTCAGCACCGCTGCCATGCCCAGGAGGGTGTAGTTGGGCAAGTTAAGATCGAGTTGTGGCAGTATACTGTTGATGCTCAGGGCAAAGGTGTAGCCCAGTAAACCACCGCTCACCAAAGAGGGACCAAATTTCCCGCCCGCACCGCCCGATTCGGTGGTGATGGCCGCTGCCAGGGGCTTCAACAAAACGAGGCCAATGAGTAAAGCAAACAGGTGCCACGACTGATTGCCTAAGCCGGGCACCCGGGCGGTGGAAAGCAAGCTGCGGGCTTCGTCGGCAATGAGTGAACGGATGCCAATATAGCCTTCGCCATAAAGTGGTGGGAAAAAGTAGATGAGCGTACCTAAAGCCAATCCCCCAAAAAGGGCCTTGTGCCACCACAGCCTGAATTTCCGCAGGTTGTAGCCAGTACGTAATACCACCCGACTGAACCAATTGGCATACAAGCCGCCCAGCGCACCCAACAAAAACACAAAAAACACATCTAACCAGCCGATGGGTTGTACAAAGGGCACACGGAAAATGGCTTCGTTTTCGAGGAAAAGGCTCGACAGTAGATTTCCCATGGCAGCGCTGATGAGCAAGGGAATGAAGCGCCGGGTACTGATTTCGGGCAGCATCACTTCCATGGCGAAAATGACGCCAGCGATGGGGGCATTAAAGATGGCGCTGATGCCGGCCGCTGTGCCGCAGCCAATAAACAAGGTGCGCGTTCGGTAATCGAGCCTGAAAAACCGACCAATATTGCTACCCCAGGCGGAGCCGGTGATTACCATGGGGGCCTCGAAACCTACCGAACCCCCGAATGCGAGGGTGACCGATGAGAGGAGTAGCTGGGCATACATTAAACTGCGTTTTACCACCGATTGCTGGCGCGAAATGGCGTAAAGAATGCCGGCCAAACTCATATCGGTGCCACTTAAGCCAAAAAAGCTGCGGTTGATGCCGGCTGCCAAAAGCAAGCCTATTACAGGCAAGAAAAAAAGTAAAAAACGCGGAAAATAGCTCAACACACTGCTTTCAAGCAAGTGCAGCAAGCTTTTGAGTCCAACCGCTGCCAAACCCACCGACAGCCCAATGACGATGCTCAGCACCACCACCTGGCTTCCTGGCCGCAGTTGGTGCTGAAATTTTTCGAGCAGTTGGAGGTAAAGCCGTTGGGATTTCACAGGACAAAAAAACGGAAAAGCCCCGACTTATAGGGCAATGTCATTGAGTTAAGCCAATAGCAGTGAATGTTTATCCTTCACTACCAGCATTTCGGAGTGCGACCCCTTCAGGACCGATGAACCTTTGGCTAAAATTTGATTTACCCAAATGGCACCCCCCTCTCGGGGTGCTATGTGATTTTCAAGGCCATAAAATCAACCACAAACAGAATAATTCCTGAATTAATGTGGCCAAGAATGACCCCGAGGGGGTCAAATATGGGTATTAATTCGGCACCAACCCGACCCGACCCCGAGGGGGCCGCACCTGACGAATCATCGATATGACCGCCAGCATTTGTGCACGGACGAGGCATCTACGAATTTCGGTACTCCAAAATATCGCCCGGCTGGCAATCGAGCACCTCGCAAATGGCTTCGAGCGTACTAAAACGGATGGCCTTGGCTTTGCCGGTTTTAAGGATGGAGAGGTTCGACAAGGTAATGCCCACTTTGTCTGACAGCTCGTTCAGCGACATTTTGCGCTTGGCCATCATTACGTCTAAGTTTACAATAAGCGGCATGTCAAACGGTAAGTTCGTTTTCTTGCTGCAATTGGATGCCCCGCTTAAAAATGCTGGCAATCACATAAAGTATGCCGGCAAGTAGCAAAAATCCCGACCAATCGTTGTCGAAACTGATGCCCAGGGTGATGGTTTGTTTTTTGAGCCATTCGGCATAAATCTCTACACAAACCGATGCAACAGCCGCTTGCCAGGCATAATCGGCCATGCGCTTGAGGCGCTCGGTAACCCATTCGCTGAATGGTTCTTTTAAGCTCAATTTTCCGGTGAGTTTGATGCCTTCGTACAACAACAAGGCCTTGAAAACGGCCACGGCGGTAAGCAAACTGCCAAAAACGGTGTGGTGCCAGGCCGAGAAGGAGAGGAGTTCACGCAATTCAATGCCCATGCTTTTGATGTTGAGGCCGTTTTCGATGAACCAGCTCCACACCACATTGAAGGCCAATACACCGGCTTCGATGCAAAAGCCCACAAACATGATCCAGGCAACCACGGTGAGCGCAATAAAAATGTTTTCTGTTTTCATGGTATAAGGTTGAAAGGTTTGATGTGGCGAAATACGGAAATAAATTATTGATAAACAATAAAAAAATATTGAAACATAAAACACGGAGGACAAGCTTACAGCCCCGGCCATCCGGGGAGGTCACGGAGAAGGATATTGTATTTAGGCTGTGTATATGAAAAACTGGTCAGGAATTGAAAATTAATTTTTGAAAAATGAACAATGTTCAATTTCTTTGCAGGCAGAACATTGTCTCATGGGAACCGCCGAGCGCAAAGCGAAAGAAAAAGAAGAACTGAAGGAGCTGATCCTGCAGGCGGCCCAAAAGCTGTTCGTAGAGAAGGGGGTAGAGCATACCACCATCCGCAACATAGCCAGTGAGATTGAGTACAGCGTGGGGACGGTTTATGTTTATTACCGCGATAAAAACGAAATCCTCCACGACTTGCACCGCCGGGGTTTCATGAAGTTGGGAGCCTCTATGGCCGCCTTGCAACATGTGAGCCATCCATTTGAGCGTTTAAAGGCCACCGGCAGGGCCTATATTGCTTTTGCGCTCGATAACCAACTCATGTACGACCTCATGTTTAACATGAAGGCCCCCATGCACACCATGCGCATGAACCAGGAAGAAAAATGGCAGGAGGGTATGGCCACTTTTGGGGTGCTGCGACAAACCATTACCGATTGTATGTCAGCCGGCTATTTCAAAGGGCACGAGGTAGAGGCTTTGTCGTTTGCCATCTGGAGTGCGGTACACGGCATGTGCTCTTTGTACATCCGCGAGCGCATCCAGGGAGCCAGTGCAGCAGAGCCACGTCAACTATTGGAAGAAGCTTTTGAATCACTTATCCGTATGATGGACGTGAAGTGATTTTTTTTGATTCATAAATGAACAATGTTCAATATATAATCTCTATTCAATATGACTAATCTCATTCTGCTCACCGGTGCCTCTACCGGCATTGGCCGTGAAATGTCCCTGCAATTGGCCGATGCCGGTTGCGATTTGATTCTTACCGCCCGCAGTGCCGACAAACTCGAGCGGCTCAAAAACCTCATTGAAGCCAAAAACAAGGTGAAAGTCCATGTTATTGTGGCCGATCTAAGCCTAGTAGGAGCTGCAGAAACTTTATACGGCCAGGTACGTGCCGCTGGTTTGCTGCCTACCCACCTGGTGAACAATGCGGGCAGCGGCCTTTACGGTGCTTTTGCCGAAAGTTCGCTCGCCGATACATTGGCCATGATGCAGTTGAACATGCAATCGTTGGTGGTACTCAGCCGCCTTTTTGTGGCCGATCGTCTGCCCTTGGGCAGCGGAAGGTTGATGAACGTGGCTTCGCTTTTGGCATATCTGCCTTTTCCCTACTATAGCACCTATTCGGCTACCAAAGCCTTTGTGCTGGCCTTCAGCCAAACCCTGGCATCCGAGCTCGAAGGCAGTGGGGTAGTGGTAACGGCAGTGAGTCCCGGCCCCACCGATACCCCCTTCAACTCCGACGCCATGTGGAAAACCAACGCCTACAAAAGCAACAAGCCCGTTGCTGCCGACAAAGTCGCCCGCGAGGCAGTGCAATTGTTGTTGAATGGCAAGGGTACCAAAGTAGTGGGCTTCCAAAACTGGTTTATTTCTAACTTGCCCCGCATCACACCCGATGCGCTCATGATGCGTATCAAAAAGCAGCTTGCTTCTCCCGCGTAGCGAAAACCTCACAACTAGGTGCGTTTAACCATTCTCATTCATCCACTACATTGCGGCGAAACGGTATGTAACGTCCCTCTCCTTTGGAGAGGGTTATTGAGCTTGTCGAAATAGGGATAAGAGGGTGAGGTCTAAAAAACAACCAAACACAATGCAAAAATGACCTTCGGGCCCAGGGACTTTCTCTAAACCAAGCGCGCAGAGCCAGTTGAGATCATCCACTAAATTCCTGCGTTCCAAAATGTATCGTCCCTCTCCTCTGGAGAGGGATAAGAGGGTGAGGCCCCAGCCCAAAGTGCCCCCACAGCAGCGCAGCTCACCCACAGGCCACAAGCCACCCAATTTCTTATCTTGCTGCCAGATTCCTCCCATGAAAAACATCTTTGGCCAACCCCTGCAAGCTTGCTGCACCGCACCCATGACCGGTTTTTACCGCGATGGCTTTTGCCGCACCGACGAATTCGACCATGGCAGCCATACCGTTTGCGCTGTGGTAACCAGCGAATTTTTGGCCTATTCAAAAAGCCGTGGCAACGACCTCATTACCCCCCGACCCGAATACCGATTTCCGGGCTTAAAAGCCGGCGATAAGTGGTGCCTCTGCGCCTTGCGTTGGAAGGAAGCCTTGGAAGCTGGTTGCGCGCCACCCATTTTTTTAGAGGCGACGAACGAAAAGACCCTCGATTTCATTTTAATGGAAGATTTGATCGCCCATGCCTACCAACCTCTTTAAATTCGACAACTCCTACCTGCAGCTGCCCGAAGGCTTTTACAGCAAAATCAGGCCAACTACCCTGCAAAAGGCTGAATTGCTGCTGTTTAATGAGGAATTGGCAGCACAGCTTGATATTTCATTTGGCTCGGCTACAGACTTTATAGCTGCTTTGCAAGCTGAAGACCCGCAAAATCCTGCTTTTGCGCAGGCTTATGCCGGTCACCAGTTCAGCTCCTTCACCCGCTTAGGCGATGGCAGGGCCGTGGTGCTGGGCGAACAGCTGACTTCCGTTGGACAACGGTTCGATATTCAGGTAAAGGGCAGCGGTCGCACGCCCTATTCACGCGGTGGAGACGGCAAAGCTACCGTGTATGCCATGCTGCGCGAATACCTTATCAGCGAGGCCATGTTCCACTTGGGCGTTCCCACTTCGCGCAGTTTGGCTGTGTTCAAAACGGGTGAAACGGTGTACCGACAAACCAATAATGAAGGAGCCGCCTTGCTCCGGGTGATGGAAAGCCACATCCGGGTTGGCACCTTTCAATTTGCCTCATTTTTGGGCAAAGAAGGTGATTTGGAAGCCTTGCTCCACTACACCATCGAACGCTTGTATCCCCATTTGGCCGGATGTGAAAATCCCGCTTTGGCCTTGTTTCACGAGGTGATGAACCGCCAAATTGATTTGGTGGTGCATTGGATGCGGGTGGGCTTCATCCACGGTGTGATGAATACCGACAACAGTTCGGTTAGCGGCGAAAGTTTCGATTACGGTCCCTGCGCCTTCATGAACGCCTACCACCCGGCCACGGTCTATAGCTCCATCGACGAACAAGGCCGATATGCCTTTGGCAACCAGCCCAACATCATCAAATGGAACCTCGCCCGTTTTGCCGAAGCCCTTTTGCCGTTGATGGCTCCAGAAAAGGAAGCCGCCATTGCCTTGGCGCAAGATGCCCTCGATGCCTTCGACGCCCGCTGGAAACGCCAATACCAGGGCATGATGCTGCATAAATTAGGAATCGAAGCTACCGAAACCGCGCATTTTGCCTTGGTAGAACAATTGCTCGACCTCATGGAACAGCAGCAACTCGATTTTACCAACACCTTTGCTACGCTTTTGCCCGGCCATCAAACAGGATTGACTTTGCCCGAAAATGAAGCTTTTCAATCCTGGTACGCCAACTGGCAAAAAGTCATTATTACGAGCAGTAGCTGTGAGCGTGCAAGCGAGCTGATGGCTGCCAACAATCCGCTTTACATTCCCCGCAACCACCTGGTAGAAGAAGCCCTCGAAGCAGCCAATAAAGGCAGTCTGGAACCCTTTGAAACAATGCTGCGCGTTGTTCGTCAGCCTTATACCTACCGTAGTGGATTAGAAAAATTTCGCCAAGGTGCAGAACCTCAATTTGAAGAGGCTTACCAGACGTTTTGCGGGACGTAATTTAGGATGACTAAGTGTTCGTTTCAAAGCGAAAAGATTGTTGCTTCAACGAGAGCATTGATGGTTTAATTGAAAGTATATTTTTCACTTATGGATTTACCGATTTTATGCTTTCCCATATCAAAGAGGTTTTTGCCGTTAATGTCTATTAAATTCGGTTTATTGGCTGAATAAGTAGTGTCATACTTCCTTGTGTAATTTAAAATGGATGTAAAGCAGATTTTCAATGACCTGCCCAATGAGTATGTGTTTAATGAAATCTCTGGGCTGTATCTTGGTAAGTTCAAGATGGTTAAAGCTCTAAATGATTTTAAAGCCTTCAGAACGTTCAAAGTCTCAAATGCTCATCACAACGTTTTGCTTCTTTATTGCTCATATAATGTGATTTTAGACTTGCCACGAGCATATCCGGTTATTCCGAGATTAGACGAAAGCAAATACATATTCATCATCATTAACTCGCCAGTTAGCTTTGGAGATGTGTACATTTGGCCAAAAACCAAGGCTGAACAATTGTTGAGTTTTGTCTTTTTGCTCAAAACCGCTGGGGATATACGTAATCAATTAGGCAGAAAATATCATTTCACGTCCAATGGTACCCATTATGAGCAATCGGTTTACTCAGCCCAATTTGTGAAGTTCTTGCTAAATCATTCTGATATTAGTTTTGAAGCCAGGGGCAAGCAAATACTCATTCGAAAGGGGTTGAAGCCATCTTCGGAAATAGCCTTAAGTAACTTGCTGAAATTGGCCTTTGACCTAACAGAAATCATTTATGATCATCAGCCGAAATACGAAAACAAATAAGGAATCAAGCTTTCCCTTTTGCAGGCCTTTTCAAAAGGCCATTATCTTCATCTTTGTGCCTTGAGTGATTTAGGGGGTAATCCCACCTTCTCAAGCACTTCATTGGCTTTGTCAAGCTTTTCTTGAAAAACCGGTAACTCAATGAACTTTTTGAGCGAGTTGTCGATGCTCACCACAGGCGTTTTTTGGTTGTTCAAGTCTTTGAATTTCATGGTATAAAGTTACATTTTTTTTAAACGTTGAAACAAAAAGGCATCATACTCTATTCCCTTTTCAAATAGCTGCCATTGGTCTTCTTTAAGGCCATAAACCTCAAAATCGATTTTTATTTCTTCAAGATACTTGCTTATCCCCATCCTATAAAGCCGAGTTCTTGCCTTCGTACTTCCTGTTGCATAAATGTAGCAGCCAGAATGTTGTTGGGTAAAGGCATAGGCTGTTGCAACTACTGTGGCCAAGACCTTTTCACTGTCCCGATTGTTTGAAACCACTAAGTCATTTATTTCATTTGTGTTTTCATCCTTGTCTTCAAATGCTAAGTTAAATACACCGGGAATGTTGGTTTCTGCATATTTGACAAGCTTTGGTATTTTTCCTCTAGGCCCTTCGCTCACAAATTCATACACGCTGAACGTGTCATCAGCTTTAATTAGTGCATAACGAGGCAGTTTCATTGGCTTCTTTTTGAATCCACAGCAAGTTGATTATAAATATATGCATGGATGACCATGATAGAAAAGTGGTTGCATGCCAAAAATGTAATTTTAATGCTTGAGAAAGGCGCCGCGCCACAGTTTGAACAGGCCTATCAATCGTTTTACGGGACTTAACTTTCGAATAGGTTTGCCTAATTTTTAGATTGACTATCAAGCTGAGCTTAAGCATAACTTAAAGAAACCCGCATCCGCTGGTGGCGGCTGCGCGGGTTTTCTGTTTACTGGTCTAGGGTGTTCGGTGGCAAGATTGCCGCTTGGTTGGTGAGCGGAGTCGAACCATGGCGGCCATCTTATTGAGTGGTGATTAAATGAAACCCGCATCCGCTTGGGGCGGCTGTGCGGGTTTTCTGGTTTTTGGCCTAGGGTGTTCGGTGGCAAGATTGCCGCTTGGTTGGTGAGCGGAGTCGAACCACGGCGGCCATCTTATTGAGTGGTGATTCAATGAAACCCGCATCCGCTTAGGGCGTCTGCGCGGGTTTTCTGTTGTTAGGCTCCCTAGCACGCTTAGGCGTGCTGAATCGCCTAAAAACAGAAAACCCGACCACCTATCAGTGGTCGGGTTTCATTGTCGGGGTGGCAAGATTCGAAATGCGACCTTCCCGATTCATCCTATCGTGTGG
>PNNG01000024.1 GCA_013824115.1 Sphingobacteriaceae bacterium
TCTTTGGTAATGGCCAACCCTGCTTTTACGTTCGCAGTGGGGGTAGCGATTATTTCGTCGATCTTGGCACGCCAAGCTGGAATATTTCCGCCAGAAAAAAAAGTGTGACCAGCCCCAAAACCGGGAATGCCGTTCTGCCCAGCGGGGTAATAACTACCCGCCAATTGACTACCAGAACTCTGGAAAAAAGGATCGTTTGCACCTGAACCATTCAAACCTACTTTAATACCATGAAATTTGCCCGCATGGGTGGTTTTAGCACTGTAAAGTGCTGGTATACCAGCGGAACCGCATGGGCCACACCAGGTACCGCTGAAATTCACACCAAAGGCATTTTGTACACGCTCTACGGCCAGAGGATCGCCACCTCCGCCACCGGGGTTGTTTGGATTATTGGGGTCGGCCGGATCTACAGGAGTCTTTTGACATCCCAAAATCAAAACACCGGCCATCAAAGTGAAGAATAACTTTCTCATGTTCAACAGGTTTTAAAGCTCTAAAGTAAATGTAATTAACGAATATACAATCAATATGGCAACATAAACTTTACGCAACTTGAAATGAAAAGAACTGTAAAACATCGTTCGCTTAATGCTAAGCAAGTCAAGTAAGATATTTTTTAGTGTCTAAAAAGTTCAATAGATGAGCGTTGGGGGTGCAATTTTTTCTTATTGACAGGTCTCAGTAAAAAAACGGAGTGCGGTTGATTTTTAAGTTTTTTATTGATTACCGTGTAAGAACTAATTTCTGACTAAAATGGTTTTTTTCGCTATTTGCCTCAACAATATATATACCAGAAGGCAAGTCCTCGAGTAAGAATTTGCACTCCATATTGCTAGATTCGTATTTTTTCTTTGTTTGTCTAACTATTTTTCCGTCAATATTTCTTATTGACACATTCCAAATGCCTTCAGAAGAGACTTGTATTGTAACGCTATTTGTTGCTGGATTAGGATAAACTTTGACTCCACTTACAGGAATCTCTTTCAATTCATCCTTTTCAATCCGAAAATCAACATTTGGGTTCTCAAAAGATTCTCTACCGTTCGGCCAACATGAGCATTGACCCTCGGCAAACATCACTGTAGGCAATAAAGTTGCTTCATTTAATCTATTCAATCCCACTCCAACTGTAGATATACTAAATTTAGAAAATGATATTGTTTGCAAATCTTTTTCGCCTTCAGGAGGGTACAACACGCATGATGTGAAATAAGGGTCAGGCAAAAACGACATTTCACCTAAATCATGACATTCATAATTTAGCTTCCAGTAATCATCACAAATCGTTACAGCTCCAGTTGTTAGTAAACTCGTAAATGAACTATTTGGCCCACCGTAAAGTTCGATGAGTGAATTTGGATTCCAAACCTTGTAGCCGGCACTACCGGGGATAACCGCATGCCTAGATTCATGATTAAAGCCCATAACATCTATAGACGAAAAATTATTGAGTCCGACCGAAGAAGAACCTCCTGTATAGCCTGTGGAATTTTGTCGGCCGCTTCCAAGAAACATTCTGTGACCCAATGAACTGTAAAAGAGCGACTTACCTACAACTTCATTCCCGTAAAAAGATGCACGTGACTTTTGAATCTCGACAAACGGGACTGGGTTTATTAAAAATCCGCCAGCCAAATCACTTAATATTAAAGCGTTGCCAATATAACTAATAGCAGGACCTCTTCGCACATGTGTGTCATTATTGCGACCCCAATCCATTGCCGCAAACGAAAAAGCATTTTGGTTGTGTGGATTTAGTGAAATACTTGTGACGAGCCCATCGGACCTTAAAGAAAAAGGCTGAGACTTACTCAAAACCACATACTTCAACCTTGGATTAAGCCCCATTAGAAGACTATCAATATCCATAATTCCCAAAAAAACGAAATAAGGGGTTCGATTTTCGAGTTGTAACCGTTCCTCTCCACCACCTAGCAGTAGATGTGTGTTTTTGTTGTCTTGAGCGAACTGCGTCAACTGAATGTCTGTAACAATTAGCTTTGGAGTGCCATTAGCTGTGCCACCAATCTGCTGCTTGCGAACAAGTTGGCCGGTAAAAGGATTTATAAAAGATATATAAGACAATGGAAAATTCGCTTGATTAACTATCAATGAAGAAATCACTAAAAAGTTATTCTCGTTTGCTTCTAAATATGACACATCTGTTAAACTCTCATTTTGACCATGAGAATGCGATTCATTTAACATTGTCACCCATTCAAGAGAAATCCTATCCATTGCAACCCTGACAGCCGCCACGAAAGGTCTGGATATTAGTGCACTATTAGTTGTGCTGTAGTTGCATCCAATCAAATTACCTGACAATGCCTTCCTGGCGTGTACAATAACATCACCAGATATATAAATCAGGTGTACTGGTGCTTGTGACATTCCGTGTTTAATAACTTTCTTAATTCGAGAAGAAACCAAACCCTGACCAATAAAATTAGGAAAAATCAAGTGATAAGCTTTATTTACTGCATTCATATTGGGAGATACCAACATCAAAATCCCTTGAGAACATCCTTCATCAGGCTTGGAATCGGGATAAAATCCTTCACCCACTGTAACAATCCCTAACGAACCTAAATCAACTGATTCATAAGCGAAGACTCCTCCAGCTTCAAGCCTAAATGTTTGCTTTCCTTTAGACACAAGACTCAGCGATTGCGCATTTCCCTTTGAGAAAACAAAAGAATTTGCTAAAACAATGAAAATTGTTAGCAAAAAACGAAAATTAACATTGGATATAATACTTTTCATTCGTAAATCATTTGCTCAAATATAAGAAACTATTTGTTACTCACAAGATGGAATTATAAATACTCTATATCCAAACATTAATAACGTCTTATAAACTAATACTTGTCACGGCAGCTTGTAATACCCGCTTATCGGTACCAATGCGGTGCACAAAAGCCACCACACTGGTATTGGCCCTATTCCAAGCCTCATTGAGTGTGATTTCGTAATTGTACTCAAAAACCCGGTTGGCAGGCAAGCTGGGAGCCACCAAATTCACCCCATTATAGGGAGTAATACACTGGCGGAGCACATGTTTGTGGGCATAGCTCGAATCGATGCCCGTGGGCGTAAGTTGAAAGTCAACAATATTGTCTTCAACTACATATACCGTTAAATGAATGGCCTCCGATTGGGCCTGATTCAACTTTATTTTCACTTGAACATTGGCTTTTCCATTGGCCAAATTGAGTTGTTTGCTGAGGCTCACATTCACTTCTGGACTTCCTTGCAATTCATTTCCTATGTAATTGCTCCACTTTTGGTCGGAAATCACAATCTGATTTTCGGCGGCGAATTTAGTGCGGTTTATAGCACCCGAGGGATAGCCCTGTGCCCCACCCAACAAGTTTTCGAGGCTGGGACCTTCGGCAATGCGGAAATCGCTGCGGCCGGTGTATGGGCTCGCAAATAAGCCCGTGTGAATACCCACAGGAACAATGCGGCCCGGATTGGCAGTTTGTAAGTTCAAAATGGTAGTATGCGCACGTGGACAGTTCACACAGCGAACTCCGGTGAACTCTTCGAGCAAAGCAATGCGTTGCTGCGGCACATCGGCCGTTGCATCTATATAAGTGGTATCAGAACGACTGCTGTTGTTGTTGGTTCCCAAATTCACAGCCGGTCCCACTTCCATACAAGCCGTGGCCAAGGCCATCCATACGGCAGCAAAAAGAAAGCGATGGTTGCTCATGACTTAAAAAGATGAAGTTAACGAAAAACGCATACCATTAAAAGCGGGTTCTATGCGGCACACACCGCCAGTACATATCACCCCTTCTACCTGGCGCACATAACCCCCGGTTAAACGCATTTTTTGGAGGTTCATTGCCCCAAAAATGGTGTAGTAGTGGATGCGTTTTTCTGGGTCTTTATTGCCATAATTCCACATATCCATGATGCTGATGCTGTATTTGGGTGCAATGTTGTACTCGAGCAAGCCCCACCACCAGCTTCCAAGGTCCTGGCGGGTTTGCATATGCGATATTTCGGCCCTCAGCGATTTTTTTCGGCTGATTTTATAGGTAAGTTCTCCAAAGGGGGTAATGGTTCTCACCATGGGTGCATTGGGCTTAAATTCATAAATTTCCTGATTGTACATCAAGCGCTGAATACCCACCATGGCACTCCACTTTTTATCGATTTTGATTTTAGCTTCGGTGTAAAATTCGCGAAACAACAAATTGCCCGAAAGGTCGGTTACGTTAGAACCATTCACCATAAGGGTGCCCTTGCCGCCCAAATCGATTACCGCATCGCCCTGAATGCCCTGTTCGCCAATGAGCTGGGTAGCGGGTGCATAACGGGCCGTGAGGCGGTAGGTGTTCATGCGGGCCGATGGGGGGATGAAGTTGATGAGCCCGTCGTTCAGAATTTCGAGGGGCGAAACGCGGAATTCGTAAAAGGAAGTGCGCTTGTAGGTGAGGTTCATGCCAAAACCGGGCTGTGCATAGCCCAAACCCGTAAGTACCACCGAACCCGGCTTGTTGATCATCTGACCCTCGCGGTTTTGCACCGCCTCGCGGCTTTTGCCTGCAATTTCAAAATTCCAGTTGAAGCGGCCCCAATCAAGCGAGTTGTAAGCCGAATAGGCAAAGGCATTGTACTTAGGAATGAAGCGCTGCCCTACCGGTTCGTTTTCGATGGCGGCCACCACCAGGTTCATGGTACTGTTGTCGAGCGTACGGTTGACCACCGAGGCGCCGGGACGGATAAAAATATTGTCGGCCAGCTGGATGTTGCCATCGAGATTGAGGCCTTTGATAACCGGACGGTAGGTTTCGAACAAGAATTTCTGACGCCCTACAAAGCCCTTCATCTGCCAGTTATCGTTGAGCTGGTATTTGGCATGCATGCCGAACATGGCATAGTCTAAATTCTGGCCCCGGCCTTCATATGCCCTAAAGGTGATGCCGTTTCCGAACTGATCGTAGAAATTACCTACCGTGAGCTCCAGCTTATCGAGCTTTTTGCGGGCAAACCAAAAGCCAATGCCTTGGTTGTTTTGCACGATATACGGATTGCGTAAACCCGAGTTGAGAAACAAATCGAATCGTACCCCTACGGTAAGGTCATCTTTGCGGTAATTAAGGTTCAACCAGCCATCGGTAGACGAAAGCTGTTGGTAATATTGTGGCGGAATTTGATTCGACAATACGGTCGAATCGAGGAAAAAGAAGTTTTGGAACAACTCCAAATCGCCGGTCACCACGCCTTGGGCTTGGGTTTTACCGACTTGCATCCCCCCCAACAGGCACAGGAGGAGCAACAAACGTTTGAACATGCTTGAAATGCTGGTTATAAGAAGCTGTTAAATTACACGTTCTAATTGGCTTCGCCACGCATTCAACATTTATTTATGTTTCCTAACTTCACCGCATGAGAAAACTCTTTGTATTGGCCGCCTTGCTTTGGGGCTTGTCGGCACAGGCCCAGGAAAAAGCCGGCTTGCCCAATGTGCAACTGAAAGACATCAATGGCAATGTGGTAAACATACAAGACCTGGCAACCGCCGGCGAACCCCTCATTGTGTCGTTTTGGGCTACCTGGTGTACGCCTTGCAAAAAAGAGTTGTCGAACTATGCCGACTTGTATGCCGATTGGCAGAAGGATTTCAAAGTGAAGGTAGTTGCTATCAGTATTGACGATGCGCGCAATACGGCCAAGGTAAAGGCCTATGTGAATGGGGTAAAATGGCCCTTTCAAATCTTGCTAGACCCCAACGAGGACATGAAGCGTTCGTTGAATTTCCAAACGGTGCCTTTCACCATCCTCATTGATGGCAACGGCAAAATCATCTACCGCCACAATAGTTATGTGGAGGGAGATGAGTTTGTAATGGAAGAAAAACTGAAGAAACTTACTTCAGACGCTCGCTGAAGTAGCGATACAGCTCGTGAACGGGCTTTTTGAGCACTTTACCCTTTTGTAAATTCAGTTCGGACATTACTTCATCAAGCAGTGGCCCAAAATGGTGCGCAATTGAGCCCACAAAATGTACCGGTATGGTGTGTACATTCGGATAGCGCATCACATGTACATTGAAGAAACGTCGGAAACCTTCTTTCACCACTTCCTGCACATAGGTTTCGTGGAGGTGATTCGACAATACCCGGGCAAATGAAGCAAAATACACATTCACATGCGGCTCCTGGTAGGCATTGTGGAAGATGATCTCTTTGGATAGCACGTACTTCTCATTCAGCTCAGCCTCGAGGCCAGCTGGCAGCAAGTGATACAAGTAATCGGCCAGCAAACGTTTGCCCAAGTACGAACCACTGGCTTCATCGCCCAACAAATAACCGAGGGCGGGTACCACTTGGCTCCAGTTTTTACCATCGTAATGGCAAGAGTTTGAACCCGTGCCAATGATGCAGGTGATGCCCTCGTCGTCGAAATTGGTGGCAATGGCCGCTCCCAAAATATCGTGCTCCACCAAAATTTTGGCGTTTTTGAAGAACTGCTGCAGGGCGCGGTGCACAATGGCGTTCCGCTCGGGACTCGAACAGCCTGCTCCGTAAAAAAACAGGTTGGTTACCTGGTTGGCAATATCGCGCAGGGGCGATGCCGATAATTCGGCAATGATGAATTCGTGATCGTGGTAAAATGGATTGAACCCGCGGGTGCTCACAAAGTGCTCCCCATCGGGTTGGTATTTCCAATCGGCTTTGGTGCTGCCGCTATCGCATACTAGTAACATGCTGCTAAGTTAGATGGAAAGTATTTTAGAAATGCGATACAAATCGTCATCCATATCGGAATGCAATTTGGCCGCTTGGGTGAGGGGGGTATAAACAATTTTGTTGTTGATAATCCCCGCCATCATTTTGGTTTGACCATCCTTGAGTCCTTCTATGGCCGCCACACCCAGTCGGCTGGCCAAAACCCGGTCGAAACAGCTCGGACTACCTCCGCGCTGGATGTGGCCAAGGATGGTTACTTTCATTTCGTAGCCATCGAACTGTTCTTTTACTTTTTGGGCTACTTCGTAAGCACCGCCTTCTTCGTCGCCTTCGGCCACTATGACCATGCCCGACGTCTTGCGGTTGGCGCGGCCTTTTTTGAGGCTCACCACCAAATCGTCGATATTGGTTTTGGTTTCGGGTATCAAAATATCTTCGCAACCGGCTGCAATGCCTGCATTGAGGGCAATGTAGCCAGCATCGCGCCCCATCACCTCAATAAAAAAGAGGCGGTTGTGGGCATCGGCGGTATCGCGAATTTTGTCGATGGCTTCAACCACGGTATTGGTGGCTGTATCGTAACCGATGGTATAATCGGTACCGTATAAGTCATTGTCGATGGTACCAGGCAAACCCATCACGGCCACATCGTATTTGTTAGAGAAATGATAGGCTCCTTTAAAAGAGCCGTCGCCCCCCACTACTACCAAGGCGTTGATGCCCCTTTCTTTCAATTGTTGGTAGGCCTTTTCCATGCCGGCTTCGGTGCGAAACTCTTCGCTGCGGGCCGATTTGAGGATAGTGCCACCCCTATTGATGATGTTGCTTACCGAGCGAAGGTCCATCTTTTTGAAGTCGCCCCTGATCAAGCCATCGTAGCCACGGGTAACGCCCCACATTTCGAAGCCATAATAAATGCCGGTTCGCACGAGGGCACGGATGCAGGCGTTCATTCCCGGCGCATCTCCTCCTGATGTTAATATGGCAATTTTCTGAATTTGTGTTGACATGCTATTGCGTGAATTGGCTGGCAATTTACTGCTTATACATAGCGCCAGCAAACTTTTTTTGCCATTGGCTGTTGTTGAAGAATTTTCAAAAAAATTGTGAATTTTTTTTGCAAATAAAATCTCTTTGTTAATTTTAGACCATATTGTCATTAAATCTAAAATCGTATGAAAAAAATCTTTACTCTTTTGGTTGCTGCCGGTTTCAGTTTGGCTGCCAACGCACAAGTGGTAACCATTTCTCCAGCTAACGCTACGGGAAACCAAGCCATCACAATCACCCTCAACGCTGCCAATGCTTGCGTACCTACTGGCAAACAGCCTGTAACTGCTACAGCTGCTACTTCTGTTAACATGCACTCAGGTGTTGGTATTCACCCCGACATCAACAATGCCGATGGAAAATGGACCAACGTAATTGCATGGGATGAGCCCGGCACCACTTTGACCTCACAAGGCAATGGTATTTACACCATTACCATCACTCCCCGCACGTTTTACAACGTTGACCCAGCTTCAACCATTCACCGTTTGAGCATGGTATTCAATGGTGGTTCATGGGATTTCGAAGCGAAGGATCCAACCGGAACTCCTGGCACTTGTAACGACTTCTTCATTGAGTTGTCTACCGCTACCAGCGTTGCCGAGCAAGCTTTGGAGGCCCGTTCAGTAAAGGCTTATCCAAATCCTTTCAGCGATGCTACCACTGTAAGCTTCACTACTTTGCGTGATGCTCAGGTGAAAGTGAATGTATTCAACATCCTCGGCCAGGAAGTGGCTACCGTACTCGACAGCAAACTCGAGAGCGGCAAGCACTTTGCCAAGTGGGATGGCAGCAGCAACAGCGGCCAAAACTTGCCTAACGGACAGTATTTCATCCAGGTGAGTGTTGATGGTGCTGTAAGCACTGCGAAAGTGGTATTGAACCGCTAATTCAAAATCAGCCGATTATCAAAGAGCCATGTGAAAGCATGGCTCTTTTTTTTGGTCATTTTGACGCGTTTTCGTAAATTACCCAACATAACAAATCCATAAAAATGAGATATTTTATTGCAGCCCTTTGTTGGTTGGGCATGGGCCTTAGCCATGTGTCTACGGCACAAGTGGTGCGTTCCATTCCCCGGTTTCCGTCTGATACCGACTCTGTGACCATCATTTTTGATGCCACCCAAGGCAACGGCGCCCTGGCCAACGTAGCTCCACCCATTTACGCCCATACCGGGGTAATTACAAGTCAGAGCACCGGTCCGAGCGACTGGCGCAATGTGCAAGGCACCTGGGGACAGGCTTCGCCCAACACCCTCATGACCCCACTGGGCAACAATCGGTACAGCATCACTTATGTGCCGCGTACTTTTTATGGAACTGCTGCCAACATCCAAATGCTTTCGCTGGCTTTTGTATTCCGCAATACCAGCGGCAGTATTGTTGGGCGCTCGGCCGATGGCAGCGATATTTATTTGCCTCTTTTTACAGCCGGACAATTACATAGCCGCATATTTAGTCCCGCCAGCAGCCCCCTCGTAGCCCCAAACAGCAACATCTCCTTTTTTGGGGCTTCGTCACAAGTGTGTACACTGAGCCTTTTTGTAAATGGCACCCAAATACAAAGCGTGGTATCCGATTCACTGGCCATGCAAGTGCCCATAGGGGCATCGGGCAATTACCAATTGGTGTTTAGGGCAAACAATGGTGCAACAGTACGCAACGATACACTTAACCTTGTTGCCTTGCCCTCTTTGAACGTGCAAGCATTGCCTGCGGGCATCCGCGATGGAGTGAATTACATCAACGACAGTACTGTTACACTCGCTTTGTTTGCCCCACACAAGCAACATGCCTTTGTACTCGGCGATTTCAACGATTGGAAACTGGATGCCACTTATTTTATGAACCGCACACCCGACAGCAATTGGTACTGGCGCACCATTACCGGACTCACACCGGGTGTGGAATATGCTTTTCAATATTTAGTTGACGGCAGCTTGCGGGTGGCCGATCCTTTCGCCGAAAAAATTCTGGACCCCAACAACGACCGATTTATTGCGGCCAGCACCTACCCCAACCTCAAACCCTACCCCACAGGCAAAACCAATGGCATTGTAAGTGTGCTGCAAACCAATAAGCCTGCTTACAACTGGAGAAACAACAACTTCCAAAGACCCGCCAACAAAGACTTGTTCATTTATGAGCTATTGGTCCGCGATTTTATCGCTGATCAGCGCTATGTCAGTGTTATTGACAGCCTCGACTATTTCAAGCGCATGGGGGTAAATGTTTTGAAAATCATGCCCATTACCGAGTTTGAAGGCAACAACAGCTGGGGCTACAACCCGAGTTTTATGCTGGCACCCGACAAAGCCTATGGCACCGATGCCGACCTCAAAGCTTTGATTGACAGCTGTCATGGCAAAGGCATAGCCGTGGTACTCGATATGGTACTGAATCACGCGTTCGGACAAAGCCCACTTTCGCAGCTTTGGTGGGATGGCGCCAACAATCGCCCGGCGGCCAACAGCCCCTATTTTAATCCCATTCCTACCCATGATTTTAATGTAGGCATGGACTTCAACCACGAGAGCCCGGCTACCAAACGTTTTGTGAACCGGGTAGTACGCCACTGGCTGTCGGAATACCGGTTTGACGGTTACCGCTTCGACCTCAGCAAAGGATTCACCCAACGCAATACGCTGGGCAATATAGGTGCCTGGAATGCTTACGACTCCAACCGTGTAGCACTTTGGAAAGGCATACATGATACGATGCAAGCCATATCGCCCAATTCCTATGTGATTTTGGAGCACCTTTCCGACAATCCTGAAGAGCGCGAATTGGCCAATTACGGCATGATGTTTTGGGGCAATATAAACCACAACTTCGGCGAAGGCACCATGGGCTTTACGAGTAATTCAAGCCTCACATCCATGTCGCACAAAGCCCGTGGTTGGAGCAAGCCTCACCTCATTGCTTATGCCGAAAGTCACGATGAAGAGCGCGTAATGTATCGTACGGTGAATTTTGGAAGTACTTCGGGTACCACCAATCCCCGCCAATTTGGGGTGGCCATCAAGCGCATGGAATTGGTTCCCGTATTTTTGTTGAGCATTCCCGGCCCCAAAATGATATGGCAGTTTGGTGAATTGGGTTATGATTTCAGCATCAACCGTTGTCCGAACGGCACCATCAACAACAACTGCCGTACCGATCCTAAGCCCATTCGTTGGGATTATTTTACCCACCCCGATCGCCGTTACCTGTACAACATTTACAGCGCCATGGGTAAGTTGCGGGCCGAGCAAGCCGCTTTTGCCACCGACAGCTTCTTAACCACTTTGGGTGGTGCCTTCAAGGTCATTCGTTTGTTCCACCCTAGCATGGATGTGGTAACGATTGGCAACTGGTCGACTTCGGCCAACAGCGGCAATGTGAATTTCAGTCGCACGGGCATGTGGTACGAGTATTTTACGGGCGACAGCTTGAATGTGACCGATTTGGTAACAAACATTCAACTGGGCCCTGGCGCCTACCGCATTTACACCAGCAAACGTTTGGCACAACCCGATTTGAGCTTGAGTCAGCGTGAATTTGCTAGCCGCAAGGTGCTCACGGTATATCCCAATCCGGCCAGCGAAGGGGTGTATGTTGACATGGGCTTGCAGGAGCAAGCTGGTAGGTTAATCATCACCGACCTGCAGGGCCGCCAAATAGTAACTTTGCCCGAGGAGCAGGCTGATTTGCCTGCCGGCATCCGCTATTGGGATTTGAAAGACCAGCGTGGCAACCGCGTTACTGCCGGATTGTATTTGGTGAGAAGCCAAAGCGGCGCCACGGGCAAGGTGGTGGTGCAGTAAGCGCATGCATGCTACTGCTAGACAAAGCCCCTCCGGTGATGGAGGGGCTTTTTTTGGCTGCTGGTAAAAAGGGTTCTACGAACAACTTTTCGGGTGAGCGAAACGGCGGATTTGGAATTTCCGATTTGGATTTGCTATTCCAAATGAGGGTTGGCAGCGCAGCAAGTGGAAGATAGCGCCCCAACAGGGCGCTGAAATGCTGGGTGGTTAATTTATGCTACCCCGATTTGGCCCCGACAAGCAATGTCATTAAGTGAAGGGTTGGAAATAGCGCGTTGGCGGTCAAACCGATGATTGTGGTTGTGCCACCCATTCAGGGTCGCATTAAATGGGTATATCATGGTTTCTATAAACGTATGACCCCCTCTGGATCTTTGAATCAAACCTGACACGATGATAGTTCAATTCAGGCGGTGATTTTGGTATGTTCAAAATCAAAGCACCCCAAGGGTATGCCACGTTCTACGTGGAGTGCCAAATTTATAGAAACATCATGCAAACGTGATTAAACCGACCCCGATGGGGTCGCATCATCAAAATGCTGGTAGTCAAGGCACATCAATATGCTGTTCGTGGTTAACTTAATGACATTGACTGACAAAGCCCTTTTGGCCTTCGCATTCGGTGACAGCGCAGCTGGATCCCTAATTACAAAAAGCAAATACCAATTGGCATATGCCCCAATCGAATTGCTGGAAACAAGAGAAAGGTAAGCTACTGGCATAAAAAAGCCGCTTCCCGAGGAGAGAAGCGGCTTTTGCAAGTTTAGTTTCTGAAAATCAATTGTACCCCGGGTTCTGCACCAAGTTGGTATTCACTGCCAAATCAGACAACGGCAAAGGATATAACCTGAAGTGATCGGAGGTGGCTTGACCATCAATCACATTGCCTTTCCACTGCCAAACATAAGCACCGCCAGTAAACAAACCGAAACGAATCAAGTCGGTACGACGGTGGCCTTCAAAATATAGTTCACGAGCCCTTTCATTCAGAATATTAGGCAAAGTAAGCCCCGCAGCTGTAATGTTTTGGCTGGTATTTCCATAAGCGCGTTCGCGCAGTAAGTTAAAGTAGGTAACTCCTTGAGCAACACTTCCAGCACCACGAGCGGCACATTCGGCGTACATCAAGTAAGCATCAGCCAGGCGGAACATAGGGAAATCGATATCGGAGAAAGTACGGGTAGGATCACTGCCAGGTTGGTCGCCACGGGTGCGGTTTCTCCATTTTAGCGTAGGCCAACCCTGCGTAAACGACTGAATGTTGGCAATGTTTCTATTACGGGTGGTTAAAAAGATAAATCGGTTATCAAGGGTTGAATCGGGGAAAACATTCACAAATTCTCTTCTTGTTCTGATACCCGACCAACCATTGGCCCACTGCTGGGTAGTACTAATACCGCTGCCGCCAATACAGGCATTCATCAAAAAAGTAGTACCACCAAAGCTGCGCGTTCTCTGTCCATCATAAGGCAATGCGAAAATGATTTCAGAAGAGGTATGGTTATCGGCAAAAAAGTTGTGCCTATAATTGGGCTCCAAAGCGTAACCTGCGTTGATAATTTGGTTCAAATAAGTGATACAATCGGCATAACGAGGAGTGCCCGTGTATACTTCGGCATTCAAGTACAATTTGGCCAATACCATCCAAGCTACCGCCTTGTTGGCACGTGCATAATAGGTAGTGCGATCGGCTTGTGGATCGGCTAGCTCAGGAATGATGGCCAACAACTCAGATTCTACAAAATTGAACAGCTCTTGGCGATTGGCTTGCGCTGGTGGCGTTTTGGTACCGGGCAGCAAATCGTCTTTAATCAAGGGAACATTGCCATACAAATCGATGGCATGCCAATAGCTCAAAGCACGTAAAAACCGGGCTTCGGCATGGAACTGACGAATTTTGGTTTTATCGGCATCCGAAAAACCACGCTCCGATAAACTTGCTTCAGTTGAGTTCCTGATAAACTCATTTATCAAAGCAATTTGAAAGAATATACGGTTATATGTAATTTCCACGAAAGGGTTCAACGAATTGAAGTTCATGGTATTCATATCGCGCAAACCCGGATCATTCCAAGCTACTATGGATTCATCGGTGGGCAACTGCTGTAAAATCCACCAAGCACGAGAATAAGTTGAAGCGCCATTGTCGAATGCCGAAATGTCTACATTACCGCCACCACCATCGTTACCTTCTATGGTCAAACCGCCATATAATTTGGCCAACGCATTGATGTAGTTGTTTGGATCTTTAAACACATCCTCTGTGCTTATTTCATAACGAGGAGTACGATTCAGCTCATCCATACATGCCGTCAGACCTACCGAAATAGCCAACAGCGCAATTAGTTTTATTTTATTCAATTTCATGGTTGCTCTTTTAGAAAGTGAAATTCAAATTCACGGTGTAAACACGTGCACGAGGATAAAGGTTGTTGTCTACTCCGTTCGCTACCTCTGGGTCAACGCCACTATAATTGCTCAGAACGAAGGCATTCTGAATCATGAATGAAGCACGGGTGGCTACTCGGCTATTGAAGAGACTGCCAAAGTTATAACCAACAAAAAGGTTATCCAGACGTAAGAAATTTGCCTTTTCCAGATAATAATCGGAAAGATACTGAGGTCTTACAAAGTTTGTACTAAGGTAGTTTTCAACCACATTGCTCGACCATGTGTTGCTTATTCCAGTTGCATCTAAGTGCCCAAAATTGGAATTCACATTGTTGTACACATAACGTCCAATTTCACCACGCAAAGAGAAACCACCGTTCCATTTTTTGTAACGCACATTGCCAAAAAAGGCGAAGAAGTATTGCGGCTGGGCTGATTTGTCGTGAATTACCAAGTCAGCATCTGTAATCTGGCCATCGCCGTTTACATCGCGGTAAGCTCCTTCTATAGGTTTGCCATTTTCGTCGTAGAGTTGCTCAAACAAATAGAAGGTGTTTAGCGGCCTGCCAACTACCAATCTTTGTACCCTATTTCCGGTTCCTCCCGAAATACCCGGTCCGAATAAAATACCTGCTTCGTTAAGCGCAGCGCTTCCAAACAAATTGGTAACCTCATTTCGGTTGAAAGTACCGTTGGCTCCAATTTCAACAGTGAGGTCTTTGCGGTCAACTGCCACATAATTCAAAGTCAACTCCAATCCTGTATTGGTCATATTACCCACATTGGTGAGAACGCGGTTGGTGAAGTTGGTTCCGGCGGGTACCTCAATAAAGTTCAAAAGGTCTCGTGTGTCTCGGTGGTACCATTCTAAAGTACCATAGATCTTGTTGTTAAAGAAACCAAAGTCGAAAGCAGCATTGTAGGTGGTGGTTGACTCCCAGCGCAGGTTGGCATCGTAACCTCCTGGCCGCCACATCGAAAAGAACTGGTTACCCAACTGCATACTCGCGGTTGGAGTGCTTTGGTTCCAAAATGCCATGTATCCATAATTGAGCCCCACATCTTGTTGACCAGTTGAACCAATTCCTGTTCTGAATTTGAGGGTTGATAAATTTTTCATGCGTCGGAAAAAGTCCTCTTCGCTCATGCGCCAAGCAAAAGCCACTGAAGGAAAAAATCCCCAACGGTTTTCTGGAGCAAAGCGCGAAGATCCATCAGCCCTTACGGTTGCAGTAATAAGGTATCGATCGTTATAAGAATAATTCAACCGGCCAAAGTACGATACCAATGCATTGTCAAAAAAAGTCGGGAATTCAGGTGCTACGGTTTCTGTATCGCCTCTCAAATCCAAGTCTTGGAAAACAGGCCTAAAGGTCGACCATTCTTGAAAAGTATATCCACCCGTAAAGTCAAACTTGCTGGTGTAATCGGGAATGTCTTTGGCGTATCGGAAATAAGCCTCTACCATTCTGTTGTTTTTTTCTTCACGGTATTCGTTGAAGCGTCCTTGGCGCCTGTATTCAACAGCCGAAGTGGAGTCAACCGTAATGGTGCCACTTCCTCTAGACCAATCGCCCCCCACATTCAAATAAACATTCAAACCGGGAACAGCATCTACTTTGTAATCAAGCAAAACGCCACCAATAAATCTATTTACCGAACTGATGTCTCTGCGCTGGTTCAGCATACCTACAGGGTTTTTGGGTGCCAAATCATCGGGAGATCCATCACCTTGCGTCCATTCAAAATAGCCATCGAATCTACCGGTGTCTACGCGTACGGGTTTGGTTGGGTCGAAGGTAATGGCAGAACCAATGGCGCCTTGATTGGCAAATCGGCTTTGGGTGTTGAAATATTTCAAATTGGCATCTACCTTCAACCGGTTTTTGAAGAAGGTGGGATTCAGGTTTAAAGAAGCACCTGTACGCTCAAAGTTACCTGTACGCAGGTTACCTGTTTCATCGTAGCGCTCCAAGCTCAGGCGATAAGGCAAGTTTTTAATACCTCCCGTAAAGCCAACATTTAAGTCAGAAATTCGCCCCAACTGATAAATTTCATCTTGCCAATTGGTAAAACCCGATGCTCCCAATCGCGCAATGAGTCCACTATCACCCGAGCTATTAACCAAATCGCGATATTGATCGGCAGATAAAGAGTTTACCCTTCTTGCAATCTGTTTTACCGATAAATTGCTGCTTACCTGTGCAGTGAACTTATCACCGCTTTTTCCTTTTTTGGTGGTAATGATAATTACCCCATTGGCTGCCCGCGAACCATAAATGGCAGCGGCTGAAGCATCTTTCAAAATGGTAAAGCTTTCAATGTCGTCGGGGTTAATGAGCGACAAAGGGTTGGCTGCGCCGGCGATACCACCACTTTCAACCGGTACGCCGTCGATTACAAAGAGGGGGTCGTTGTTCGCACCAATCGACGACGTACCCCGGATGCGGATCTGCGATCCGCTGCCTGGGGCACCACCGGCCGCTGATACTTGCACACCAGCCGATTTACCCATGATCATCTGTTCGGGCGAGGCGAAGTTACCTTGCTGGAAGGTTTTAGACTGGATGGCCACTACCGAACCTGTGAGGTCGCGGGTTTGGGTGGTACCATAACCTACTACCACCGCTTCTTCGAGCATTTGCACGTCTTCTTCGAGGGCAAAGGTCATATTGGTGGTTTTTCCAGCCTCAACAGTAACGTTGATGGTTGCTGAGCGGTAACCCAAATAGGAGGCTTGTACCGCAGCCGTGCCGGGTTTTACACCTTCAATTTTGAATTTACCATTGATGTCGGTAGCTCCACCATTGGTGGTACCCCGTACGACGACTGCAGCACCTATGATGGGCTGCTTCTTGTTGTCCAACACCGTGCCGGTGATGGTGCCTTTGGGTTGGGCCAGGGCTGCTGTGCTTGTGAACAGCAAAACCAGCGTCCATCCAAAGAATCTTGCCAGGTAGTTTTGTTTCATACAAAATGTTTTGTGTAGGATTGGAGGTAAAAATTGCGTTAATAACAGACATTTTTATCTCACATTCCAAATCAAGCAATTTCAATTCAATTAAAAAAATTTATTTGCGAATTAATCACACATTTTTTTCGTGTTAAGATGTGACCTTTGCAAGGCCAATCACCAAACACCATGAGTTTCACCGAAAACTTCTCTCCCGAGTTCACCAGCTGGGTTTTGATTCCCCTGCTCATCTTTTTTTCCAGGGTGGCCGACGTAACCATTGGCACCATACGTATTGTGTTTGTAGCCCGGGGAAAAAAGCAAATAGCCCCCTTTTTGGGCTTTGTAGAGGTGCTGATTTGGATCATTGCCATGTCGCAAATCCTTAAATACGCCAATAACTGGCCTAGCTACCTGGCTTGGGCAGGTGGTTTCGCCGTGGGCAACTACATTGGCTTGTGGATAGAAGAAAAATTGGCCATAGGCAACTTGGTTATTCGGGTAATTACGGCTCGACCTGCCAACGAATTGGTGCATGCGCTTCGTGAGGCTGGTTTCGGCGTCACCTCGCTCGATGCCCAGGGCAGCAGCGGCGAAGTAAGCGTGATATTCACCTTGGTGAAACGCAAATTTGTGCAAGACGTAATTGCCATTGTGAAAAACTACAACCCAAATGCCTTCTACACCATTGAAGACGTACGGTTTACCTCCGATACTATCTTCTCACCTCCAGCGGCTGCAGGCAAAAAGAGTTTGTTTGGCAATTTGTCGACACGCATTGCCAAATAAGTTCAAGGTTGAGCGCAGCGAAATCCCGAGAGGCTTTTGCCGATTCAAGATTCAAAATTCAAAAGGGGTTTGCAGCTCCGCTGCAATGGAAGACCATAGCAATAGCGGCCCTGTCGGGGCCAAATCTGGGTAGCAAAGCGAAATCCCGAGAGCCAAGGGCGCCTGCCCCGAGAGCCTCAGCGATTCGGGGATTCGGGATTCAAAAAAGGGCTGCGGTGCAGCTAGAAACGAAGAAAGTCGCAAAAGCGGCCCCACATCGGGGCTAAATCTGGGCAGGCCCGCAATTTCCCCATTTCAAAAGCCTCTCTAGGGGTGACATCTTGGTAACATCTGACGTACATATGCGCTTTCTGAACATGCGCCTTCGGCGCTCGGGTTTCCCGCAAACTTCGCAGACGGGCGCAGAAAAGCCTCTGCGTAAATCTGCGCTTTCTGCGGGAAACCAGGCAGCCGCAGGCTGACTTTCGTACGTACGCGCCTACGGCGCTAGAGGTTCCCGCAGACTTCGCAGACGGGCGCAGAAAAGCCTCTGCGTACATCTGCGCTTTCTGCGGGAAACCAGCCGCAGGCTGACCTTTCGTACATCTACGCCTTCGGCGCTAGAGGTTCCCGCAAACTTCGCAGGCGGGCACAGAAAAGCCTCTGCGTACATCTGCGCTTTCTGCGGGAAACCAGGCAGCCGCAGGCTGGCTTTCGTACATCTACGTCTACGGCGCTAGGGTTTCCCGCAGACTTCGCAAACGAGCGCAGAAAAGCCTCTGCGTACATCCGCGCTTTCTGCGGGAAACCAGGCAGCCGCAGGCTGGCTTTAGTACGTACGCGCCTAAGACGCTAGAGGTTCCCGCAAACTTCGCAGACGGGCGCAGAAAAGCCTCTGCGTAAATCTGCGCTTTCTGCGGGAAACCATGCAGCCGCAGGCTGACTTTCGTACATCTGCGCCTACGGCGCTAGAGGTTCCCGCAAACTTCGCAGACGGGCGCAGAAAAGCCTCTGCGTAAATCTGCGCTTTCTGCGGGAAACCAGGCAGCCGCAGGCTGACTTTCGTACATCTGCGCCTACGGCGCTAGAGGTTCCCGCAAACTTCGCAGACGGGCGCAGAAAAGCCTCTGCGTACATCTGCGCTTTCTGCGGGAAACCAGGCAGCCGCAGGCTGACTTTCGTACGTACGCGCCTACGGCGCTAGAGGTTCCCGCAGACTTCGCAGACGGGCGCAGAAAAGCCTCTGCGTGAAGCAATTCATTCTGCACATACACCTTCGGCGATAGAGGTTCCCTCAGACTTCGCAGACCGGCGCACAAAAGCCTCTGCGTACATCTGCGCTTTCTGCGGGAAACCAGGCAGCCGCAGGCTGGCTTTAGTACGTACGCGCCTACGGCGCTAGAGGTTCCCGCAAACTTCGCAAACGAGCGCAGAAAAGCCTCTGCGTACATCTGCGCTTTCTGCGGGAAACCAGGCAGCCGCAGGCTGGCTTTCGTACATCTGCGCTTTCTGCGGGAAACCAGGCAGCCGCAGGCTGGCTTTCGTACCTCTAGCATTCCAAAACAGACTGAGCTATTCCCAATATAAAACCCACATCCCAAATTGAAAAAATGAATGGCTGCGTCTTAAATTTTATTACTTTTAACCCTCAAACCAAAAGTGCGTAAAAAAGGAGTGTCTAATATCGACTCGCTGTTAAACAGGCACCTCCCTATCACGATATAAACATTGAATTTTAGAATTGCATGAAACGTGGTGTCTGGAACTATATATTGATGGCCGTCTCCATTGGGGCCTTCCTCATCGGATCACTCGATTCCTTTGGATATTACCGCATCGACGCCTTACAAGGTGCCGTAAACATTCCCAGCTTGCTACTCATTGTTGGAGGAATTTTCTTCCAAGCATTTGCCTCCTTCCCCTCATCCACCATTTGGGCGGGCATGAAAGAGCTTCGACCTACCTTTTCAGCCAAAGGCTCGAAAGCACAGGAAGAAGAACTCATCGATAAGGTAATGGAGTTGGTACGCGGCCTCAAAGCCAATAAGGCAGCCATGGTAGAGAATATCATGAATTCCCCAAATCAAGGTTTTCGTACTTATATAGCAGAGTTGTTGTCAACCAACTACTCGCTCGAAGATATCCGCATTTTGGGCACCCATAAAATACATACCATGCGGCAAGCTGAAACAGGCCCCTTGCGCATGGTAAATGGATTGGCCGCTGCCGCACCAGCTTATGGCATGTTGGGCACGCTCATGGGGCTGATTGTAATGTTGAGTAACTTCGATAGCGCCCAAGGTTTGGCCTCTGGTTTGGCCATTGCCCTAATGACCACTTTCTACGGACTGCTTTTGGCGCAATTCCTCTGGCAACCTTTGGGAAAAAAGCTGTTGGCCCAAATGATGTATAACCAACTCAAGCGAGAAGTTGAATTGGAAGCAGTATTGCTCACCATGATGAACAAACCCGAGCTCTTTATCGTCGACCAGCTTTCGTCGATGGTGCAAGCCCGTGATGGAGCATCCACCAACAACTAGTGAGCATGAACCAACCGGTCAATCCGCGCAAACCTCAAACCGACGATCTGGATGAGTTTCTCAACCAGAACCAAGACGAGTGGCAGGTAACCTACCTCGACACCGTTACCATATTGTTGGCCTTTTTCATCATTCTCTCGAGCATAGCCGATACCAATGTAGGCTTGATGATGAGCAGCACGCCTCCCGAAGAGCAATCGACAGAACAAGTAAAGGGGAAAACCGAACAGCAATCGGCTGTGTTTTTTCCCATTGAAGCACTGTATTTCGACTTAACCCAGCTGCTGCAACAAGAAATTGAACAGGGTGTGGTGAACCTCGAAAAAGGCAAGTACGAAATACGCATGAGTTTTAGTGGCAGTACCTTTTATGCCTCCGGTGAAGCCGACCTGCTGCCCGCTGGAAAAGAAATCATCATGCGTATCGTGCGAGAGCTTACCGGATTGGAACGCGACGATTTTCAGCTAGATGTAGAAGGACATACCGACAGCAACCCGATTAGCACCCTTCGCTTCAAAGACAACTGGGAGCTTTCGGCCGCCCGTGCCGCCAATGTAGTTCGTTTCTTCTTGCAGGCAGGCGTTTCTGCCGAAAAACTCAAAGCTTCGGGCTATGCCGATACCTATCCGGTTTTACCCGAACGCGATGAAAATGGCAAGGTGAATTACGACAATCAGCGGAAGAACCGCAGGATTGTGGTGCGCTTGTACTATAACTAATTCAAGATGGAGCGCAGCGGCATCCCGAGAGCCATAGCGCCTGCCCCGAGAGCCATAGGGATTCGTGATTTGCGATTTGGATTTGCGATGATCATCCTGTGGGCTGAGGTTCTCGAAGCCCGGTGGGGGGAACCGCGACGACGCAACGATTAACGCGACATGGATTTGTAAAAACGTGATTGTTGTTCACCCAAAATCACCCCATTGCAAATGGCAAATTTCAAATCGGTATGGCCTGCGGCCAAGATTAACCTAGACGACACAACGAAATACGCGACGGGCGCGACGGAATTTGGCAAAACGCAATTGTTGTTCATCCAAAATCACACAATGGCAAATTTGAATTCCATCCTCCTTGCTCCTGCCTGATAAACTGAAAAAGCGCGCCTCTCTCGAAGCGCGCCTTTTTCATTTTAACCCGTTGATCTTATTTCAGATCAAAACGGTCGTTCATCATCACCTTGTTCCAGGCGCGTACAAAATCGCGGACCATTTTGGCACCGCCATCGTTTTGGGCGTACACCTCTGAAAGGGCGCGGAGTTGTGAATTCGAGCCGAATACCAAATCTACTCGGGTACCGGTCCAGCGCAGATCGCCGGTTTTGCGGTCACGGGCTTCATACACATTGGCGTCTTTGGCCGATGGTGCCCAGGCGTTGGCCATGTCGGTGAGGTTCACGAAGAAGTCGTTGGTAAGCTGGCCAACCCGTTTGGTGAACACACCATGCTGGCCGCCGTTATAGTTGGCACCCAATACGCGCATGCCACCCACCAGAGCAGTCATCTCTGGCGCGCTGAGGCCCAACAACTGGGCTTTGTCAACCAAAATGTCTTCGGCAGGCACGCTGTACTGCTTCTTCTCGTAGTTGCGGAAACCATCGGCATGAGGCTCCAATACCGCAAAGCTATCGGCATCGGTATGCTCAGCAGTGGCGTCCATGCGGCCAGGAGTGAAAGGCACTTCCACTTGGTGACCCGCATCGGCAGCAGCCTTTTCAATGGCAGCAGCACCGGCAAGCACGATGAGGTCGGCGAGCGAAACCTGCTTGCCACCGCTTGCCTTGGCGTTGAAGTCGGCACGGATACCTTCGAGTACTTCCAATACCTTGTTCAACTGACCGGGCATGTTCACTTCCCACGAACGTTGTGGGGCCAAACGAATGCGGGCACCATTGGCACCACCGCGCTTGTCGCTGCCACGGAAAGTAGAAGCCGAACTCCATGCAGTGTAAACGAGCTCGCTTACGCTCAATCCGCTGGCC
Source organism: Sphingobacteriaceae bacterium (assembly GCA_013824115.1). Lineage (GTDB taxonomy): Bacteria > Bacteroidota > Bacteroidia > UBA7662 > UBA7662 > PNNG01. The sequence goes on from PNNG01000024.1 coordinate 22,201, forward strand.
AATACCTGCTTTTTGAGGGCCGCTACATCAGCAGCGTCAACCAGTTTGTGGTTCACAGCAGGAATTGGGTCTTGCCAGATGAGGTCTTCAGCTGGTACTTCGGGACCGTGGTAACAAGCCTTGGGACCCATGTCGCGGTGTGTGAGTTTGAACCAGGCACGGGCAAATGCATCGGCAAAAGCTTGCGGATCCTGGTGGAAACGGCGCGAAATAGGTTCGTAAATGGGGTCAAAACGCAGCGACAAGTCAGCCGTGGTCATCATGGGCGGATGCTTCTTGCTGGTGTCGTGCGCATCGGGAATGAGGTGCTCGGGCTTCACGTTTTGGGCCACCCACTGGTGTGCACCGGCGGGTGATTTGGTGAGCTCCCATTCGTAGCCGAAGAGCATGTCGAAATAGCCATTGTCCCACTGGGTAGGATTCGGTTTCCAAGCGCCTTCAATGCCGCTGGTGGTGGTGTGTACGCCTTTGCCGGTGCCGAATTTATTGATCCAGCCAAAGCCCATTTCTTCGAGGGGAGCGCCTTCGGGCTCGGGACCAACCAAAGCCGTGTCGCCGGCGCCATGGGCCTTACCAAAGGTGTGACCACCGGCTACAAGAGCCACGGTTTCTTCGTCGTTCATGGCCATGCGGGCAAAGGTTTCGCGAACGTCGCGGCCACTGGCTACGGGGTCGGGATTGCCGTTCGGGCCTTCAGGATTTACGTAAATCAAACCCATTTGCACGGCAGCAAGTGGATTTTCGAGTTCACGGTCGCCACTGTAGCGCTTGTCGCCCAGCCACTCGGCTTCCTTGCCCCAATAGATGTCTTCTTCGGGTGCATAAATGTCTTCGCGACCGCCACCAAAGCCAAAGGTTTTGAAGCCCATCGATTCAAGGGCTACATTGCCGGCCAGGATGAACAAATCGGCCCACGAAATGCTGTTGCCATATTTCTGCTTGATGGGCCACAACAGGCGGCGTGCCTTGTCGAGGTTGCCGTTATCGGGCCAGCTGTTGATGGGTGCAAAGCGCTGATTGCCCGTGCTGCCACCGCCGCGACCGTCGGAAATGCGGTAGGTACCGGCTGCGTGCCAGGTCATGCGGATGAACAGGCCACCGTAATGTCCCCAGTCGGCCGGCCACCAATCTTGCGAATCGGTCATGAGGTCGGTGAGGTCCTTTTTCAAAGCGGCGTAGTCGAGCTTTTTGAATTGCTCCACATAATTGAAATCGGGATCCATGGGATTCGACACCGGCTGGTGCTGGTGCAGGATGCTCAGGTTGAGCTGATTGGGCCACCATTCGCGGTTGCTGGTGCCTTCGCCGCCATTGCGGGTGAGGGCGCCGTGCAGGAAGGGGCATTTGCCTTCACCGTTGCCGGTGGTAGGGTGAGCGAAATTTTCCATATCGATTGCTTTTGAGATTGTCGGATTTGCGCTTTTTGGTCAGCGTACGGTCAAATTTAGTCCGGTTCCTCTAATTTAAGCAATTGAATGATGCGATGGTAGTGATAGGTTTTTTCTATGGAGAGCGCAGGAGATATAGGAGCAGCCTACGGCTGTTTTAAAACACGGAGGGCACGGAGGACACGGAGGAGATGCGGCGCTTACTCTGACAGCGGTCATGCCGCCTTATTCAAACACAGAGAGCACGGAGGACACGGAGAAGGGGGGAGATTTACATCCAATAGACGTTCAGATAATAGATGCCCCGATAATAGAAAGGAAAGCCTAGATGCTTGAGCAATCAGGAATGAAGATTCAATCACCTAATTCCCAAAAAACAGACCATTTACATTTGAACACCCCTCTGTGGCCTTCCCGGATGGCCGGGACTTGCAGCCTGACCTCCGTGTTTTTCCTCAAGCTATCGAGCTCCGCACCCTTTGCGCAAAGGCCCGGAAGGCATCCTTAAAATCGGTGCCGGCTGCCACTTGCTCGCGGATCCAGATGGCGCCAAGGATTTGGGTGAGCTGATCGCCTTCATCGTCACCGGGCACCTCAATGGCCGGGGTTTCTTCATTCAAAAGGGCTTCTTCGGCTGCTTGGAGTGTAGCCAAATCGTGCTGTTCGGCCAGTTGTTTGATGGCAGGCAATTTCATGACAGCAGTTTTTCGTCAACCAAAGCTTGCACAAAATCAATTTTCGAAGCCGCACTGCCGCCTACCAATTCGCCCTTTTTGAAGGCAGCGAAAAAAGGCAGGTTATCGACCCCGGCCATTTTGCGGGCATTCGGACTCTCCTCGGCGTTCACGTCTACAAAGGCCACGCGGCTGTAGTTTTCATCGTCTGACAGGCGGCGTACTTTGGGCGCAATGAGTTTGCAATTGCCGCACCAGTCGGCATAATATTTCACCAAAACCAGCTCGTTATCGGCCAGCAGTTGTTCAAAATTGGTATCGGTAGCAGGAATCAAAGCCATGTCTCAAATTTTCTGCAAAGGTAGGGCTTTGGCAGGCGAAAAGGAAGGGGGTTTAAATTGCGATTCCTTAAATCATTAGCAACAAGAGATATTGTTCTGGAATTTAAAAGTGACCAACTTATTGCGAAGAAATTCAAAATTCAATTTTCAACATTGAGATATACAATTAAATCTAAATTCTGGCAATCGGTAGCTTAACTTTCAACTCTTTGGAGACAGAGCAATCAACGAAAATTCAGTTAGCGTTTATTTGCTTGCCCAGCCCACTCCAAATATCTTCCTTTATTATATCTGGCTAGTTCCAGCAATTCCCCAGTTGCATGAATCATTTCTTCCTTTAACTCAGCACTCTCTTCCAAAACAGCGTCTACGTCTAGTTGAGAACAAACTAATCTTAAGGCGTGAACAGCTAACTCACATTCATTAACATCTCTTTGGCTGGGAAATGCTAGGCCATAAGGATCATTAACCCCTGAATCAGTCGGTGTAATTAAAAGCGATAAAGATGTCATATCTTGAAAATCTTCACCACCATATACCTTATAACCAAATACACTCTTTACTTTGACTTCCACTTTCGGCGTTAAGCTTAGGCCCATAGCGGCTAGCCACTTGCATAATGAAACAAGAAAAACATCCGCCTTGCCTTTAGCAGACTCAATCACCGAATCCAAAGAAGTCTCATCACTTATAGATCTTTCCGTCATTGAAGCTTCTAAAAAACTGGGGCATTTTTCTAGGTTTTCTACATAAATCTTTTTTAAGACTTCAAAAACGCCTTCATCAATTTGTTTTGGGCCTGCGGTTCGTGTGGTAATAAACAAGAGCCAAGGATTTTTGCGTCTCGATTGCAGATTCATAATTCTACTTAAGGTAGAGTAATGTGTTTGCAAAAATTCATGTGATTGTTTGCCTATTCCGTCACACAAATCTATGTTAATGACATCAAATGGACCTAAATGCTTCGTTTTCTTTGATGCTGGTGTTTTCTCATCGGCAATCTTACAAAAGTTATCTGGCATTATTGCCGATTCTTCACTAACAAGACCTAAACGATTTACCTCATGAAGAGAGACATGCAAATCTGAGCCTCTTTCTACAGATGAGTTTCCATCGTTATTAAATCCTAGATATTTTAGCTTGAAACCACGAGGAACACAAATCTTATCATGAAAATAGCGCAAATCAAGTAAATCTTCTCCAGGTAGTCCCAAGTATTTAAAGATGTTATTCTCAGGCGGATGCTCATCAAATAACTCTCGTATTTCTTGGCACCATTGTTTCTCACGAACATATTGTTTGCGTGGCTTGTGCCATGGTTGAAATCCATCACGTTCTTTTGGCGATGAAGGTTGCAAATAATTCTTTACAGGAAATATATCGTTGGCTAGACTGTTTTGACGGTCTTCATTATGTTGCTCCATTGTCTATTCAGAAGTTTGAAGAATTTCATATATAGCCTTGAAGAGCCTTTCTTGTTTTCTTGATTCGAGCTTTTCCAACAAACCATATGTTGTCAAGAGTTGTGCAATGGCTCTAATCTTTTCTGTTAATAATTTGTTCTGAGCATTGAAAGCATCAGTCCTCCTACGTGTTTCATTTGGCACAATTGATCCAACATCCAATACGACATCTGCTTCGACTTTATCAAAATTAATTTGACTTAAATCAGTTATTAAGATGGTAGCAGGAGCTGAACCATCGTTTAACGTTTCCTCCCTATGAACATCTAAAGCTATCCTTTGCAAGTTGCTTATCGATTGATCAGTGACCTCGGACCTGCGAACATCACGTAATTCTTTCGCAACTCTTTTCTGTGTACTTGCTAATTGTCTAAACGCATTGTGCAGCCACTTGGTCAAAAAAACCGCATGAGGATGTGCATAATTAAAGCTTTCCCTATCTATATTCAATGCACTATCAAAACCTTCTTTTATGAATATTTCGCAAGTAACCTGATCCCTTCTGGTTTGTTCTGAGGTTTGATACCGCATGAAAGAGGCATCAAAACCTGAACCACTTGCCCCATGTATCCGAATTAAAGACCCGCGGTGTTCGGTAGGTGCAATTTTTGGACTCCAAAACAAGTAAGCTTCAAATGACAGAGCACCTCCACTGAGTTCTTCAGAAATACCTAAAAAATCCTCCCTACATTTCCCAAAAAATACCAATGGATGCTGTACGGAGTGGTTGCCTTTAGGTAGATTTTGGAATTTGATGGGCCTTGCTAGCTTAAGATCATCAATGTAGACATCAAAAATGTCACTTCTCGAATCTTCGTTAAGTTGTAATATTTTTCTTACCGGATTACCATTTGAGACTTCTACTTCTGTTGCTCCACCCTTCAACACATTAGATAATTGAAAAACTCGAGCCCAAGACATATCAAGATCGAATGGATGTCCTTCCACATATCGAATTGGAATTGACAACGCAAGTTGCCATATCATATTCAAATAGTTGTCAAATAACCGATCGAGCTGTGGATTGACATTACCATTTGAATATTCATTCCAGACTGCATCTACAAGCTTACTGAAAGCCAATTCTGAATTATCATTCTCTGTCCATGGAACGGATTCAGAGTTTTCAATGAGTCCAATATCTGGATCGATTTTTCCGATGTGGTATTTTGGAGCTTGTAAGGAGTGTGTTCCTTCATCATCTTCAGAATTACTCTGATTTACTGCGGCCCACATTTCCGCACTTCTAAGCAAATTTTTGGCGTGTGGCTTAATATCAGTCAGGACTATAGTGGTACCATGCGCTTCAGCATCAGCGGCAGGTTCTCTCCATATATTTACTTTACCTGATTCATATGAATTATCATTTTCACCTGAGTCAGAATATTGGCGCATAGAAACTGTAGCAACTGTCCTGAAAGGCTCTCCTGACACCTTTGTTATTATTTGAAAAGTTTGTGTTAACTGAGAAACAGAAAACATTCCTATGCCTATCTTGCCAATTAGTGGCCTTCCTGAAGGGCTTTTTTGAATATCCTTGACTGAAGTGATTCCAAGCTCTTGACCGCGTGTGTGCCTTTTTGCACTGCCTCCAATATGAAGCAGGGTTCTCGCAAGAATATCTTTTGACATTCCAATGCCGTTATCTTCTATTGAAATCTCATTAAACCTCGGTGCATCTGTTTTAATCACCACTTTAGTTGCATCGGCATCATAAGCATTCGAAATCAACTCTCTTAAGGCAGAACCAGGTTGCCGATAAATTCCATCCGTTACTCGTGCTATTACACGATCGTCTGTACGCAAGGTAGTTGTTGCAAATTTGCCAGCAACATATTCAGTGCTGGATATTTCCTGAATTAATCGTATTTCTTCTTCAGAAATTGCATTTTGTTCCATCAGTAATTGTAGTTTCTGTGATTATCGATTTAATAGCAACAGCTATAGATTGGGCGAGTGGTGGGGGTACAGCATTAGAGATTTGGGTTACTTGTTCAGAAAAATTTCCTTCTAATATAAAAGAATTTGGGAATCCTTGCAATAACATCGCTTCGTATATACTCAATCTCCTTTTTCCATTTGGATGAACATGAATTTCCCGATTACCAAATGCAATCGTAGGAGATGCCTTATCCCACGATAGTCTTCTAAAACTGCGAGTTTTATTAGCTCGAGCTAAATTTTCTTCTTGGAATCTCTTAGACTTTGGGCGCATTGTCCAATGGTTTGGATGCAACGGAATTTCATTACTTTTCAAAGTGCGGTTAAAATAAGCAGGTTCACAAAGTTCACCTATTGCTTCTCTAACCGAGAGTTGCCCCTTCCTCTTTTCCACTTGAAGTGATTGAAAGGCAAATGATTGACTTAATGCTGATATAATTATTCTGTAACGTTTCTGAGGTACTCCAAAATCAAATGCACAAAGTTCTCTTTCATCAACGCTAAAAGACAACGCTGACAGACCATCTACCAATGCTCTATACTTATCCGAGTGTTTTTTGTCCTTCATTCCCAATACATTTTCAAAAACGACAAAGTCAACATTATAATGCCGCTGAAGTTCAGATATAATTTGAACATATAGAGCCGGCAAAGAATTTCTTGGGTCTTCTGGGTTGGAATTAGGATTAGAGCGTGAAAATCCTTGACATGGCGGTCCACCGATTATTCCAATTCTGTCATTTTCATTAATCTTACTTCGGACAAGTTCAAGAACTCCTAAAGGCCCAATTTCCGTTAAATCGGCTCTCACACTCATTGTCTCGATAAAATTCCTTTTGTGTGTAGCGATTGCTGCTTCTTCAGAATCGATGGCGAGTACAACTTCGAACCCTTCATTTCTAAAGCCCAAGTCAAGACCACCTGCACCACAGAAAAGGCTTACAACTTTTGTAATCGGAGTCATTTATTCTTCTTTTGGTTTAATTCGTCTTTGGAGTAACCCAAAGGTTTAGTTGATTAGTGAATTATCGGAACAACCCTACTTTTTTGCCCTATATTAATTCAAATATCAAAATAATATAACGCATATCGTTTATTCCTTTTGTCAATTGATAAGAAAAAACATAATGTTTCACGAAGTTTAAGCTTGAAACTCTGCCATCTCGCGAAAACTCCTGCTTTTCTTGATCTCCTCGATTATTTCGGCAGGAGAGATATCCGAACCAAAGGCCCCAAATGATTTGAGAAAATCATTTTCCTTTGGCTTCTTGGCCTTTCGAATGGACGAAGTCAGCTTTTCTAGTAAAGCCAATTTGGTATTCGGACTTAATTGTTCGAATAAGCCAGCATATGTTTCTACGACATGTTTCTCAACCTTGGTCATTTGCGGTGTGAAGAGTAAATATAGTGAAACGTTTTTATCCACCAATCACGGCGCCTCTACCCCGTACTTCTCCGAAAACTTCTTGTACAAGCCGGTTTGTTTGTCGGAGAGCTCGAGGCGGCGGCCGTCGATGAAGGCAGCTTCGAGTTTGTTGCCCCGGATGTCGAGCGCGTCGCCGGCACTAATAAAGAGCGTCGCCGATTTGCCGGTTTCTAGGGTACCGTAAGTGGCATCGATGCCGAGGATGCGGGCGGCATCACCCGTGAGGGCCTGCACGGCACGTTCAGGGCCAAGGCCATAGCCCACTGCTTGTCCGGCCTGGAAGGGAATGTTCCTTTGCTCCCAGGCGCCATCCATCATCAAACCAAAGGGAATGCCGGCGGCAGCCAGTTGGGCAGGCAGGGTGAAGGGCGCATCTACTGGATCGCCATTGCGGCCAGGCAGGCGCTGGGTGCGGCTGAGGATGAGCGGAATTTGTTTGTCGCGCAAGAAGCTCACAATTTCGCCCGCCTCATCGGCACCCACAATCACGGGGCGGAGGTTGTATTTGGCGAAAAAATTCACGGCGGCAATCATGCTTTTAGCCTCGCCAGTGTGCACATACACCTTGCATTTGCCATTCATCACATCGCGCATGGCTTCGAGCTTGAGGTTGATTTTTTCGGGTTTCGACTGGGCCAGGTAGGCCTTGGCATCTTCCATGAATTGCTCCATGGCGGCCATTTGCTCGGCCGAACGCTTGCGCTGCTCGTCGGCAGGGGGTGCCCACCAGGCGTCGTACACCCGCATCGATGGCCAGTTGAAGTGCATGCCGTCTTCGGCCTTTAGAGTAGCATCTTCCCAGTTCCAGGCATCGAAATGCACCACACTCGAACGGCCCGAAATGCGGCCGCCTTGCGGGGCAATTTGGCTGAGCAGCGTGCCGTTGTTACGCACGGTAGGGGTAATGCGCGAATCGGTATTGTAAGCAATGAGGGCGCGAACGTTGGGGTTCAGCTCCCCGGTTTCGGCATAATCGCGGGTGGCGCGTACTGCATCTACCTCATTCAAACCCAAAATGCTATTGAAGGCTATAAAGCCTGGATAAACGTGTTTGCCAGTGGCGTCGATGATGTCGGCTTCGTTGCGGTTGAGGCGGATTTCGGCCCCGCTGCCCACATAGGTGATCTTGCCTTTATCGAAACCAATGATGCCCTGGATGGCTTGTCCGTTACCCAAATGCAGGGTGGCGCCGGTGATCCAGATGGGCTTGGCTTGGGCTTTGCCAGGAGCGGGGACTTCGCCCGGGGTATTTTGTGCGTAAGTGGCCAGCGAAAGGAAGAGGCTGGCGGTGAGGAGGAGATTGCGCATGGGACGAAACTAAAAAAAAATAAAACACGGAGGGCACTGAGGACACGGAGATATGCTGTGGGTGGCCTGCGGCTTGTTGATGTTCCGCACCTGCGGAACTGTGAACGACCTGCGGTCTGGGGACATGCTGCGCACCGGGTACGGCCATTGGCCTGGCGAGGACCTATGATCTGGGAATGTTCCGCAATTGCGGAACTGGAAATGGCCTGCGGCCTGGGGATGCCCTGCGGGCTGGGATGGTTCGCCAACTAAAGGGAATCAAATCAGCGCAAATCCGCTAAATCAGCGTCATCTGCGGTCTATCTTTCTGAGAAACCGGGCTTGACGCTTTCGCTGCATTTTAGGATTTGATGAAATTTGGTAGCTTGCGCCAACAATCGCCAACCTATTGTATGAAATGCCTGAACTGCGGCCACGAACATGAGGCCAAATTTTGTCCCGAATGCGGCCAGCCGGCAGTGGTGCGGCGCCTCACTTTTAGAAATTTAGCACAAGACGTGCAAGAACGCTTTTTGGGGGTCGACAACCTGTTCATGCGCACCTTTGTTGACCTCTGGAAACAGCCTGGCAAGGTAGCCCGCACTTATTTTGCCGGCAATAGGCGAAAGTACATTGGTCCGGGCGGCTACCTCCTGCTCATGCTATCACTCATGCTCTTGGTATACGATATGGCAGGGGTTGATACAGCCAAGTTTTTCAACCAAATAGCTACAGACATGAATGCCGAAGTGGAAGGTGGCAGCCGCCAAGCCATGGTGCAGCAGAAAATCGGGAATTTTGTGAATACCCATATGCGGTTGATCAACTTCGCCATGCTGCCATTTTATGCGCTGCTGTCGATGCTGTTTTTCCGCAAGCACCAACTCAACTTTGTGGAGCATATGTCGCTTTTCGCCTATGCCCAAGCTCAACCACTTTGGATCAGCTTGTTGGGAGGCGTGCTTTTTGCTGCCACAGGTGCAAACATAGCTTCGGCACTCATTTTTGTAAGTATGGGCTACAACTGCTGGCTGTTTGCCGATTATTTCCACCGCGATAATACTCCTATGGTTCTACTCAAAACCTTGCTTTTGCAGGTTTTGGTGTTGCTCCTCATTTCGTTGATTGGCGGACTGCTGGCGGTGGCTTGGTTTTTCTATACCAAATAAAAAGCCCGAACCTTCCGATTCGGGCTCCATCAGGCAACCTATCCTAAAACCACATGTGGGATTACCTATTGCTTAACAAGTTTGTGCACGGCCGACTTCCCTCCTGCTTGTAAATGCAGCAGATACATGCCACTGGGCAAGTCTTGCAGGTCGATACTGCTTTGACCGGGAGGAAGGATAAACCTTTTAAGCTCTTGTCCATTTAAATTCCTAACGCTGGCGCTCAATGGTTGTATCTCGCCGATATGTATGGTCAATTCATTTTGTAGGGGATTTGGAAAGATATGTGACTTGAGCTCTGCCAAGCCTGATGCTGACGTGGTGTTGGGAAAATAGAAGTATTCAAACTTTGTGAAGAAGTTCCATTGCCCATTCACTTCTTTGTAATTGGTTTGGGTTGCCACACTGTCAAAGCTATTGTAGTCATAAACATACTTTTCTCGTTCAATGGTTGACCCGATAAAGACCTCTGAGATAATGCTATCTAATTTGCCCGAGGATTGAAAAGCATAATTCATTCTTAAATCTAACTCATAATTACCCGTAGTTAAATTTAAACGGTAATTTTCCTCCTTCAAAAGTCGACCTTGAGCATCGTAAGTGTATTGGATATAATGAATCATTTGTGAAGGAGATGCACCAGAAAACCAATTTACCCTATCCAAGGCGCCATTAGCAAGATAAACATACTGGTCATTTCTGAAACTTAACCAGACATTTAGCACACCTGTAAACCGGAAAACAGAATCAAGACGCCCTTGTGCATTGTATGTGTAAATGGCACGTTGCCAATTTCGCCAGCCATTCGTTGTTTTTCGGGTAGTCGATTGAGTATCGATTCTGCCTTGCGCATCGTAGGTCCTTAGTTCGAAGAAAGAAGTATCGTCTATAATTGGGCCATTAACGGGTAATGAAATGATATATCTCAATTTGTTATTTGTCCCGTAAACGTAAGCTTCACGAAAAATTAGCTCACGACCTGCATTGGTTGGCCTCGTCACAATTTTTGTATCGTTTAAATGAATACCATTATAGGTAAATGAATCTATGGTCGATAATACCGTATTGCCATTTTCGACTTGGTAGAAATGTGTTTTTTGAAGCTTTTGTGCAACTCCTTGTGTAAATACGCAGGAGAAAAACAATGCACTAAGCATTTTAATTCTATTCATGGTTTTAATTGTTTGAATGAATTGCCAATGAATCCGCCCTTAGTGCTTCACAAATTTGTGCACAGCCAACTTCCCTCCTGCTTGTAAATGCAGCAAGTACATACCTTTGGGCAAGTCTAACAAATCAATGCTGCTTTGACCGAGTGGCAAAGCAAGTTGTTTGATTGTTTGACCTGACAATGATTGTATGCTAACGGTCGCAAGTTGCGGTTCAGTAAGTCGAATGTAAAGTTGGTCGGTGGCAGGATTTGGAAAGACTTTAAAATCAAGAGATTTTGCTTGAACTATGCCAGTACCAAGTCCAAAATAGGCGAATGTCTGCTTCCATAAAGGAACCCAATTTCCTGTTGTGCCGTCAAAGGTTTCTGAAAGCACCAAGCTATCGTTGACATTGTAGGAAAATTGGCGCTTGTAAACCGTCGGAGAGCCGGGAAATGCCTGAGATTCTATCCCTTTCAAACTATCGGGCAATGCGCGGGATGCTGTATAGAAATATTCCACCTCTGTTTGCAAGTCGAAACTATTGCTTTGGGTATTCCAGCTGAAAGAAAGTTCGTCTTGCAACCGGTTTAAACCATCATAAGCCAATTGAACTCGGCTGCCTCTTCTTAATCCGCCAGCTCCGTTAAGGTAAGTGTCGTATCGTACTAGCTTCCCGGCGGCATAATGGAATTTAGTGGTGCTTTCCAAACTCAGTGTGTTTCCACTGCCACCGTTGTTTTCAATCCAGGTAGAATCTAACAAACCATTGGCAGCATACTGATTGGTTGTTTGAGTAACAATTCTATTATTCCCCGCCCAAAAAACCCTGGTTTCAACTGCTATCTGACTATTTGCCGTATACTGCCAATACAAAGTTGCTCCACTATCTAAATTACCTTGAGCGTCAACATTCATGGTGACCAGTCTGTGGGGTAAGCCTTGGCTGTTGTAAAAGTACTCACTGCGAGTCACTTCTCTCCAATTAAGGAGACCATCGCGAGCAAAGGATCTATATCCTGATAGTCTGCCAGTAGCATCATATTCATACCTAGTAGTATTGCTTCGATCGTAGACATTTCCAGACCACCAGTACGTAGAGGTTGAATCTAATTTTTGTGCCCAAGCCTGACTCAGTAGGAGGCAAAATAAGACGGTTGTAAACGTTGTTTTCATGGTGTTGACTTTGCTTTACAAACCTAATTAACCATGGCACATAGAAAACATTAAGTTTATCAAAGGGGCAAAACAAGATACCAAAGAAGCCTTTGGCTTTGCCAAATCGCAAAATTCAGTCCTGCAAAAAGCTCAACCTTTTGTGAATCAGCTTTTTCATTCCACGAAAAAAGCCCGAACCTTGCGATCCGGGCTTCACTTTTTGCGTGATATCGGCCTTAAGCCTGTTCCATATATTCAGCAATTCGCTCAGCTACCTGCTTGGGCGTAAGGCCAAAATGCTCTGCCAGGGCGTCGCCAGGGGCTGAAAGACCGAAGGTATCTACGCCGATGTTGAGGCCGTCGATGCCGGTGAAACGCTGCCAGCCGAGGGTAACGCCGGCTTCGATGGATACGCGATATTTGGCCTCGAGGCTGTAAATCATGCGGCGGTAGTCGGCAGGCTGCTCATCGAACAGCTCCCAACAAGGCAAACTAATTACACGTATGTTACCCCGACCTTCGGCCAATTTTTGCGCAGCTTCAATGGCCACCCAAACTTCCGAACCGCTGGCGAAAATCACTATTTCCACCGCTTCGCCGGGTTGTGTTTCGTATTTGATGTATCCACCGCGTGCCACATCTACAGGACCGTCGAGCGTAGGTACATTTTGGCGGGTGAGGGCCAACAAGCTGGGGCGGTGGGTTTCTTCGAGCCACTGCACCATGCTGGCCACGGTTTCGCGGGCGTCGGCTGGGCGGAACACCAATAAGCTTGGAATGGTACGCAGGCTCATTACATGCTCAATCGATTGGTGCGTAGGTCCATCTTCGCCCAGGAAAATGCTGTCGTGCGTAAATACGTGCAGCACCTGCAGCTCCTGTATGGCGCTCATGCGGATGGCGTTGCGGCTATAATCGCTGAACGTAAGGAAGGTGGCACCGTAAGGCAACATCCCACCATACAAAGCCATGCCGTTGAGGATGGCCGCCATGGGGAATTCGCGTACGCCAAAGGCCAAATTACGGCCAGCGCGATTAGATTTGCTAAACTCACCTACTGCAGCGGCAAAGGCCCCGGTATTGTTCGATGGCTCCAAGTCGGCACTGCCGCCCATGATGCCCGGAATGTTTTGGCCCATGAACTCGAGCATCTTGCCAAAAGCCACACGGGTAGCGAGCTTCTCTCCTATCGCAAAGCTGGGCATGCCCGTGAGGTCGATTTCGCCTTCGAGCAATTGGCCACAAAGGGTGTCGAAACTGCTATCGGCTTTGCGGCGGTTGCGCACGGCCATTTCCCAGCGGTCGGCTTCGTCGTTGTAGGTATTCAAGTTGGCGGTAAAGTAGTCTTTTACCTCTTCGCTTACTTGGAAGAAAGCCTCTGGATTGAGGCCCAACTTGCTTTTGGTAGCGGCAATTTCTTCGGGCTTGAGGGGTTCACCGTGGGTTTTGTGGCTGCCTTCCATGGTAGCGGCGCCTTTGGCCATCACGGTTTCGCCGATGATGAGCAAGGGGCGGCTGCGCTCGGTTTGGGCATGGTCGAGCGAAGCACGGATGGCGGCATGGTCGTGCCCGTTGATTTCGAGTACTTCCCACTGCATCGCTTCAAATAGCTGGCGGAAGTTCACCGAGCTCACGCGTTCGGTTTTGCCCGAAATCTGTATGTCGTTTTTATCGTAATACACCACCAGGTTGTGCAAACCCAGGTGACCTGCAATTTGCATGGCACCCAGGGCCACGTCTTCTTGCAAATCGCCATCGCCAACCAGACTGTAAATTTTATTGTTGATGAGATCACTACCCAATACTTCCTGTTGGTGCAGGGCGGCAATGGCCATGCCCACCGCCATGCTCACGCCTTGTCCGAGCGGACCCGTAGTGGCTTCCACGCCGGGGGTGAGGTGACTTTCGGGGTGGCCCGGAGTGAGACTGCCCAATTGACGGAAATTTTCAAGCTCTTCGATGGGCAGCAAATCCATGAAATGCAGCAAGCTGTAGAGCAACATCGACTCGTGGCCGGCCGACAGCACAAAGCGGTCGCGGTTGTGCCATTTGGGTGCCATCGGTGCAAAACGGAGGTAATCGCAGAACAAAATCACCGCAAAATCGGCCGATGAAAAGGCTCCGCCGGGGTGGCCCGAATTGGCTTTGCGGGTGGCGTCCATCACGAGGCCTTTGAGTTCGGCAATGACGCGTTGATCGAGTGGTGCTGACATGCTGGGAAAAATTTGTGCAAAGGTACTCTTTTTTGCGCTAAAGCGCAGGGGATGGCCATTGGCTGTTAATGCCCTGCATGGCGGGCTGGTAATGTCCCGAAGTTTCGGGACTGTTAATGGCCTTTGGCCTGGTAATGTCCCGCAGGTGCGGGCTGGGGAGGCGCTTCGCGCTGGGGTGGCACGCAATCCGTAAAAATCCGCTCAATCTGCGTCATCTGCGTTCCATAGCGACTTAGAACGCGGAGCACGCGGATGGGGCAGAAAGGCGCGGAGAATGGAGAAGAAAACCTGTGAAGACCCGCCCAATCAGCGTCATCTGCGGTCTATAAGTGCGCAAGATGCAACCCAATGTAAATTGCCGAAATAATAACCTATTTCCTCTAGAAGCTTTTAGGATTTGGTAATTTTCACCTTCCTTAAGTAATTCTTAGCTTCTGCTACTTTTTCGGGGAATAAATCTCTGTCTTTCAGCTTTGATGCAACCAACGACAAAAGTCCGGTTTCAGGTACTTTTACCCATTCCTTTGCATTTGCTTTTTTAGCTTTCATGATGTAAATCTATGTTTTTTTCTCATTAGAAGCACAAAGTCATACTTTTTGTGCTGTTCATAGTCTTCTAAAATAGCCTGTTGCAATGGATTAATCAATCCGCCAAGGAATTGATAATCATCCTCCAATTTATCGAAATTCTTGTCAATGTAGCCTCGATAAATATTTATTCTTCTGTTTTGTTTCTGACATACATTGGTGCACTTCTTCTCGCATTGAAGTTTGCATTTTTCTATGAAATCAGGCCTGCCATCGCTTCCTTGAACCATTAATATGGCTTGCTCAAAATGGCCAAAGAAAACAGGTATGGTATTTAAAACGGTCTGAAAAACCTTGTAAACGTCGCCGTTATTTGTATTTACATCGTCTATAATGATGTCCTTTTCTATATCATAATCGCCAAAACCAAGATTGTAAATATCTCGACCGTTCAGCTTTTGTACGAACGCATACTGAATCGCCTTTATGACATCTCGTTGCCCTTTACTTATAAAAAAGAACTTTAAGCCATATTCCGATTTGTCCTCCGCTATATTATAAGCACTTTCTTTGCTGCTCATACACTTGTAGATTTCACTCATCAAAATTAATAACATCCGTTAGTTTTGTCAAAATGAGCTTTTCCAACACAGGGGACTTGCCAAGTGAAGTCCCTTGGCAATACAGAATACGCCGATCGGGCTAGTGGCTGCGGCTGGCTTGATAAAAAATCCGTGAAAATCCGCCCAATCTGCGTCATCTGCGGTCCATCCAGGCGCAAGTAACAACAGGCTGGAAAATGCCGGAAAAATCACGAAATTGGGGGCTGATGAAGCGACTATTTTTATTGCTGAGCTTATTGTCAGGTTTTGAGGCTTTTGCGGCTGAACCTGCCACCGTTTTTATTCCCAACAAAGGGCAGTTTAAGGGTCCGCACCTGTTTCAAGCAGGCTTTGGTAAAACCACCCTCTTCTTCGAAAAAGACGGTGTACGCATTGCCTTGCTCGATGGAGAAAGCATGCACCACGCCAACCACCAAAGCGTGCTCGATGAAAAGGGCAGTGTGATCAAAGGCCACAACCTGCGATTGAGGATTTTGGGTGGGGCTGCCCAGGCACTGGAGGGAACCGGCATTGAAAGCAAAGCGAAGCATCATTACCTCCTGGGAGCAGGAAAATGGAGCGTCCGCCCCACGCAAAAACTGAGATACCGCGAGGTGTACGCCGGCATAGATATGTTGTGGCAGCTGCACGCTGGCAAAATGAAATACGATTTTGAGGTAAAAGTAGGCGCCGATCCATCCAAAATTCGCTTGCAGTACGAAGGTGCCGATGCCGTGAGTTTGCGCAAAGGACAGCTGTGGGTAAAAACTTCGGTGGGCGACTGGCTCGAAGCTTCACCCATTGCTTATCAACGCGATGGACAAACACGGATGGAAGTGCCTTGCCAATTTGTGCTGCGGCAAGGCGAAATCAGCTTCCAATTTCCCAAAGGCTACAACAAAAACCTGCCCCTGATTATCGACCCCACCCTCGTTTTCAGTACTTATTCGGGCGCTACTTCCGACAATTTTGGATTTACAGCTTGTTCCGACCAAGGCTCCAATATCTACACGGGCGGAATCGTTTTTGGTCCCGGCTTTCCGGTCAGCCTGGGCGCCTACCAAACCACCTGGCGGGGCAATACCATCGACAGCACTGCAGATATCCAAGTGGATATTGCCTTGATGAAGTTTAGTCCCACCGGCGACCAACTTCTCTACGCCACCTTTTTGGGCGGTAACCGCATTGAACGCCCACACAGCATTGTTGCCAATAACCAAGGCGAATTGTACATCATGGGAAGCACCAACAGCGCCAATTTCCCCATGGATGGGAGTGGACTCGACAAATCGCATAATGGGCTGTACGACATTTTTGTGAGTCGACTCAGTGCCGATGGCAGCCAGTTGCAAGCCAGTACTTTTTACGGTGGCTTGCAAAACGACGGAATCAACTTAGCACCCAATTTAAGGAGCAGCTATGCCGATGAATTTCGTGGAGATGTGTTTTTAACCAGTTCAGGCGATGTGATGGTGGCCAGCATGACCGGCAGCGGTGCCTTAGGCACTGCTCAGGCCTTTCAGCCCAATTATGGTGGGGGTCCTACCGATGGCATTGTGTTTCGCCTTTCAGCCGATTTACAACAACTGCGATGGACCACCTACCTGGGTGGGACTGGTGCCGATGCCCTATACAGCGTGAAAGAAGGCAGCGGCGGTGAAGTAGTAGTAGCCGGTGGAACAGCCAGCAATTTTACCTTGCCTGGATTTGGCTTTCAAACCAGCCATGCTGGCGGTACCGATGGCATGGTGGCGCGTTTTCAGGCCGCAAATGGACAAGGCATCAGCGGTACCTTTTTAGGGTCGGCGGGCTACGACCAGCTTTTTTTCGTTGATGTGGATGGCATTGGCGATGTGTATGTAAATGGCCATACCGACAGTAATTTGGTGAGCTTTGGCACCAATTATACCGATCCACGCTCAGGGCAGTACATCGGCTGTTTTAGTCCGCAATTAGGCACCCTCCGCTGGCTCGGCCGCTATGGCGCACGTACAGGCAAACCCGAGCTCAACCTATCAGCCTTTGTGGTTGATTTGTGCCAAAATATTTATGTTTCGGGCTGGACGGGCAATATTTTCAACAGCAGTTCAGCAGGACCTACCAATTTCCAACTCACCAACAATGCCCGTCAAACCACCAGCGATGGCCTCGATTTTTACCTCGCCGCCTTTTCACCCGGTATGCTCACGCTACAATACTCAACCTTCTTTGGCGGTGCAGCCAGTCCCGACCATGTAGACGGTGGCACCAGTCGGTTCGACAAACGTGGGGTGATGTACCAAGCTGTTTGTGCAGGCTGCGGTGGTCGCGATGATTTTCCGTTAACCCCCAACGCCTATTCCGACACCAACGGCAGCAACAATTGCAACAACGCCGTTTTCAAATTGGCCTTTGAGCTCGAAAGTGGCTTGGGTGCCCGTTTTGGCTGGGTTGATCCTCCCACCTGGTGTGCACCACTTACCTTACAAATGCAGGATTTCAGCAGAACCATCGGCAATACCAGCTGGGAATGGATCAGCGGAGCCGGTGAAACAAGCTCGTTGCAAAATCCGGTATTCAATTTCAATGAGCCCGGTACCTACCGCATCCAAATGCGCATCAGTTCGCCCACGGCTTGTAATGGTTTTGATACGCTGAGCCGAACCATCACCGTTTTTGCTCCCCCTCCCCTTCAACTCCCCGCCGATACCTGTTTGTGCCTCGAAGATGGCTACACCCTCACTTCCAATATTCCCGGTCGCACTTTTGATTGGAGTGGTGCCATTACCAGCTCCGATATCAGCATTACACCCAGCCAAACAGGCACTTACCGTCTCACCCTCACCGATGATAATGGCTGCACGGCCAGCGATTCGGTGAATTTGATAGTCATTCCATGCTTCGGCAACGTTACCAATGTGATTACCCCCAATGGCGACAACCTCAACGAACGGGTGACCCTGCCCGGCAACAATTTCAACGATTTCAGCTTGCGGGTTTTTAACCGGTGGGGACAAGAAGTTTTCAGTACCAAAAACCAAAGTTTGGGCTGGGGTGGTGAAGATATGTTGGGAGGCAAATTGGGCAGTGGCGATTATTTTGTGCGCATCAGTGCCCGCTTTTGCGAAAACCGATTGACGGAAAGAGATTTCCCCGTGAAGTTGATTCGATGAGCTAGAAGTCCAATCACCTTATTTTTCACAGCCTTTCCCCCATTCCTTTTGCCTGCCTAGACCAAAAAACGGGTACAACCTTGGGTTGTATTTTGCTATAAGGTGTTTATATGAAAGCCGCTAGTCTATGGATTAACCTTTTCAAACCTGCACTCTATGCCATAAAAAAACCGCTGCTCTTTCGAACAGCGGCTAGTATCAAATTCAACCAACTTAACGCTTGGTGATAGGCGTATAATCGCGCTTGGGGTGACCAATGTACACCTGGCGGGGACGGCCAATGGGCTCGTTGCCTTCGCGCATTTCTTTCCACTGGGCAATCCAGCCTGGGAGTCGACCCAAGGCGAACATCACCGTAAACATATCGGTAGGAATGCCAATAGCGCGGTAAATAATGCCCGAGTAGAAGTCTACGTTCGGATACAACTTGCGCTCGATGAAGTACGGATCGCTCAAAGCGGCTTCTTCCAATTGTTTGGCGATGTCGAGGATGGGGTCGTTGATGCCCAAACGGTTCAACACCTGGTCGCAAGCCTGCTTAATGATTTTAGCACGTGGGTCGAAATTCTTGTACACCCGGTGACCGAAGCCCATCAAACGGAAAGGATCGTTCTTGTCTTTGGCCTTGTTGATGTATTTCATGGCATCGCCACCGTCGGCTTTGATTTGCTCGAGCATTTCAATCACCGCCTGGTTAGCACCACCGTGTAGCGGTCCCCACAAAGCACCAATACCCGCCGACATGGCTGCATAGATGTTCGCATGTGAAGAACCTACGATACGCACCGTGCTGGTGGAGCAGTTTTGCTCGTGGTCGGCATGCAGAATCAACAATTTATTGAGGGCATCCACCACCACTGGATCTGGCACATACTCCTCGGTACGGTGACCGAACATCATTTGCAAGAAGTTCGATACATAGTCGTACTTGTTATTGGGGTACATATAAGGGTGCCCCATCGACTTTTTGTACGTCCAAGCCGCGATGGTTGCCATTTTCGCAATCAAGCGGTGGATGGTGCGATCTACTTCTTCGGGCGAGCGGTTCGGATTCAACGAATTCGGGTAGAAGCTGCTCAACGAAGCAATGGTGCTCATCAAAACACCCATGGGGTGGGTGCCACCGGGATAGGCATCCAAGAATTTCTTGATGTTTTCGTGCACCAAAGTACGGCGGGTAATGCTGTTATTGAACCACTCAAGCTGTGAAGCGGTGGGCAATTCGCCGTAGATGAGCAAATAGCTCACTTCCATGAAGCTGGAGTGCTCGGCCAACTGTTCGATGGGATAGCCACGGTAGCGCAAAATGCCTTCATCACCGTCGATAAAGGCGATGGCGCTTTTGGTAGCTCCAGTATTTTTGTAGCCAATGTCCAAGGTAATCAGGCCCGATTCATCTCTCAACTTCGAGATGTCCATGGCGGCTTCGTTTTCCGTCCCAACAATTACAGGCAGTTTGTAGGTCTTTCCACCGTAATTGATTTCAGCTGAATTCGACATATATAGGTAGTGTTTTGATTGTTTTCGGGGCCTGAGAGTCCATTTTTCGATGGCAGCGTAAAAATCCGCAAAAAAGGCGCACTTTCAGCCACACATCTGTTTTATTTTTAATGTATTCATATAAACGAACAGTGTCGAAAAAGTTTCCTCACAAACCCCCCAAAACATGAAAAACCGCATTTTACTCGATTCAGCCACCCTTGATTTGTTGCGCTTGCAACTAACCAACTGGGAAGTGACGCCCCAAGCCCTCAAACGGCTATATGTATTTAGCAACTTTTCGGAAGCCTGGGCCTTCATGAACCGGGTTGCGCTATTGGCCGAAAAACACGACCACCACCCCAATTGGAGCAATGTGTACAACCGCGTAGAAATTACGCTCTTCACCCACGACCGGGGCGGAGTGACCGAATTGGATGCCTATATGGCGGCGGAGATAGAACGGATGGCGTTCGGCAAATAGCTGTCTACCTCCACCGATCCCTGGGCGGAGGCAAAGGGCCCCCTTCAGCCAACCGCCTCACCTTACCACCTGCATTTTCAAATGTTTGTACTCCGATCGGCCATTGCCTTCATACAAAACACTTACATGGTATTGCCCCATGGCCCATG
>PNNG01000008.1 GCA_013824115.1 Sphingobacteriaceae bacterium
TGTATCGCGATAAAAACCCAGTAAATCAGGCGTTTTAGAGGGTTTTGTCCTGTTTTGAATGGGTTGTTTTTACTTGTTTTCAATCTGCTCATTCACAACAGTAACAATAAAAAAATTAACCGTGCAGCCAAGCAGAGTACATCCAAACCAGTTTTTCTTGGGCGCGTATGTAATCACTCATCAAGGCATTGGTGCCTTCATCGCCAGCATCGGCACTGAGGTTCAGTAGTTCCCTTTGCAAAAGCAGTACCGTTTGAAAACCATCGAGAACTGCGGCTACTGCTTCTCTGCCTTGCGTTACTGCCCTGAGTTCCTTCACTTTTGAATGGCCGAGGTAGTCGCTATAGGTATGCACAGGTATGTGGCCGAGGGTGAGCACCCTTTCGGCAATTTCATCGATTTTGAGAATGAGGTCGTTGTACAACTCCTCAAACTTGAGGTGCAATTCAAAGAATTTTTCACCGCGAATGTTCCAATGAAATCCGCGCGTATTCATGTACATTACTTGGTAATTGGCCAGTAGTTCGTTGAGTTTACCAGCTAGTTCGGCTGATTTATCGGGGTCAAGTCCGATGCGTGTAAGTTTTTTCATGGTTTTATTTACAAAACCTAGTTTCGGTTGCTTTGGTTCTAAACGGTTTAAAGTTCAGGCCATAAAAAAAGCCCCCGAATGTCGGAGGCTTCCTATTATCAGGCTAAAGCCTTAGTTTACTCTGTTGAAGGTTTCCAACAAAGTGCCTGTAACGGTACCTACCGGTTGGCCTTGAGAATTAATCAGCTGAAGGGTCAAATTCTCAACACTGCGAACCAAAAGGGTGTCATTGCGGAAAGCATAAGAAGCACTACGACCATTGCCAGCAACCAAGGTTACATTGGTGCTATCGACATTGAAGCTCCAATTGTAGTTCGGATTGGGGTCAGCAGAGGTAGCCAAAAATGTACCGGTGGCTGTGCCTGTGCGATCGGCACGGAAGGTAAAGCGCCAGTTGGCAGCACCTACAATGTTAATGGTGGTAGTGTCGGTTCTTCCACTTTCAATCATGCGGGTTTCTTTGACTTTCCATTGCTTCTCTACGAGCTTGGAAGTACGCGTAGGGGCTGGTGGATTGTTGTTGCCACCACCGCCGGGATTATTTGGATCGGTAGGGGTTGGATTGTCTTTTTTACAGGCAGTTACGGCCAAAACAGCAACTACTGCCAACAAAGAAAGGATACGTGTGATTTTCATATTTGGCTTTTGAGTGAGCGAAAATAAAGTTTATCTACTGATTTCAGTCCAAACCTTTAAAAAAGTCCGTTGAATTCTGCTTCAATTTTGTTGATGATGAATCCTAAATCTTCGGGTTTATCGGCAAAATTGAGGTTATCAACGTCTACAATGAGCAATTTTCCTTCGGTGTAGGTATCGATCCACGCTTCGTAGCGTTCGTTGAGACGGCGCAGGTAGTCGAGGCGGATGCCATCTTCATATTCCCTGCCGCGACGCTGTATTTGCTTCACCAAGGTAGGTACCGAGGCACGCAAGTAAATGAGCAAATCGGGAGGCTGTACCATGCTGCTTACAGCTTCAAACAGGCTGCGGTAGTTTTCAAAATCGCGACCGGTCATCAAACCCATGGCATGCAGGTTGGGCGCAAAAATATGGGCATCTTCGTAAATGGTGCGGTCTTGAATCACGGCCTTGGGTTGCCGGCGGATGTCTTGCAATTGGCGGAAACGCGAATTCAGAAAGAAAATCTGCAGGTTGAACGACCAACGCTGCATGTCTTCGTAAAAATCGTTCAAATAGGGATTGTTGTCAACATCCTCAAAGTGTGCTTCCCAATTGTATTGTTTGGCCAACAGGGTGGTCAAAGTGGTTTTTCCCGAGCCAATATTGCCGGCTATGGCGATGTGTTTTCCCATGAATAAATCTTAAAATCCCATGATTTCGCGCACTTCGCGCAGGGTTTTGCTTGAGCTGAGGCGGGCTTTTTCGGCGCCCTCGGTCAGCACTTTGCGAATATAGGCATCATCGGCGCTAATTTCACGGATGCGCTCCTGAATGGGCGCAACAAAGCTGAGCACTTCTTCGGCCAGTTCTTTTTTGAGGTCGCCGTAACGGATGCTACAATCGGCATACGCCGCCTTGTAAAAATCGACGCGCTCAGGTGCGGCTACCAACGAAAGCAAGGTGAAGAGGTTGTTCACCGGTTCCGACACGGGGCTGTTGGGCTCGGTTGGACCTGTATCGGTAACTGCACGCATAATTTTTTTACGAATCACAGCAGGATCGTCGCTCAAATAAATGGCATTGCCTTCCGATTTGCCCATCTTACCACTGCCATCCAAGCCCGGTACTTTCACCAGCTCTTGTCCGAAATTATAGGGATAAGGCTCGGGGAAATAATCGACTCCATAAAAGTGGTTGAAGCGGTTCACAAAATTGCGGGCCATTTCAAGGTGCTGCTCCTGGTCTTTGCCCACAGGAACGCGACTGGCTTTGTGAATAATCACATCGGCAGTCATGAGCACCGGATAGGTGAGCAGGCCAGCATTCACGTTGTTGGGCTGCTTGCGCACTTTGTCTTTGAAGGTAGGCACCTTTTCGAGCTCACCTACATAGGCGTGCATGTTGAGCAGCATATAGAGTTCAGGAATTTCCGGCAAATCGCTTTGCAGGTACACCACAGCCTTTTCCGGATCAATGCCGCAGGCGAGGTATTCTACCAATACCTGACGTACACTGGCACGCAACGAGGCTGGCTCAGGATGGGTAGTTAGGGCGTGGTAATTGGCAATAAAGAAGTAACAAGGATGCTCGTGCTGCATGCGCACGAAGTTTTTTACGGCACCAAAGTAGTTGCCCAAGTGTAGTTGACCGGTTGAACGTATGCCTGAAACGACGATTTCCATAAGGGGCGCAAAATACGAAAAGAGCTGCGACAAAGGCTAGCAAAAAGCAATACAAACAAGGCGCGGAGCATTCATTAATCATGGCCTTGTTTTACCCATAAAAGCAAGGAGGCCAGTTCAGCCTTCGCTGCCGAGTTAAAGCCATTTTGCTTCGTCTGAAAGGGTCTAATGTTAGTTACAACAAAAATTCCTGCCCCTTGTACGGCAGTACCGTTTCATATCCCTGCTCTACCGTTGCATCGCGCAAGGCAATCATGGCCTCATAATCGCCATGGGTGAGGAACAGCTTTTTGAGTTTTTTCGGGTCTTGGTAGCCAATGAATTTCATCAGTCCATCGTGGTCGGCATGGCCGCTGAACACATCGGTGGCCAAAATACGGGCATGTACCTCTACGCGCCGACCTTCCACGGTTACGCTCGAGGCCCCATCCACCAAACGCCGACCCAGGGTGCCATCGGCCACATAACCGATGAAGAGAATGGTGGCTTTGTTGTTTTGCAACTGCTGCTTGAGGTGGGTTTGGATACGGCCTCCTTCGAGCATGCCCGAAGCCGAAATGATGATGGCCGGCCGGTAATGGTCGCCCAAGGCTTTGCTTTCGCCAATGCGCTGCACATAATGCAATTGCTCGAAACTAAACAGGTCTTCGGCGCCGGCAGCAAGTACCTTGGCTTCTTCATTCATGAACCGGCTGAGCTCCTGGTAGGCCTGGGTGCTTTCAATGGCCATGGGACTGTCGACATAAATGGGAATGGGCGGCAATTTGCCTGCAATGCTGAGCTTGTGGAGCTCGTACAGCAAAGCTTGGGTACGACCCACGCTGAAGGCGGGAATCAGCAATTTGCCGGCTTGGTCTACACAAGCTTCCTTGATTACCTTGAGCAGGATGTTTTCGGCATCACTACCGTCTTTGTGGAAGCGGCCGCCATAGGTGCTTTCGCTGATGAGGTAATCGACCTGGTGCACGGGCTGCGGATCTGGCAACATGGGGTAGTTAAATCGGCCCACATCGCCACTGAAACATATGGTTTTGGTTTCGCCGCCTTCTTCGATTTCGAGGATGATGTTGGCAGCGCCCAGCAGGTGTCCGGTTTGGTTGAAGGTCACATGCACCCCTTTGCGCACTTGAAAACGGTGTTGGTAGGCAATGGGCACAAACCGTTCGAGGGTTTCGTCTACATGCCGGTCGAAATACAAACCTGAAGTTTCGCCCAATCCATGGTTCTGCCGGCGTTGCTGCCTTTTGCGCGTGCGTGGCTGCAGCTGGGTATTGAGGCGCTTGGCATTGAGCATGGCACTGTCGCGCAGCAGCAGTGCAGCCAGGTAGTAGGTAGGCAAGGTACTCAATACTTGTCCTTCGTAGCCTTCGCGGAAAAGCACCGGCAAATTGCCCGAATGGTCCACGTGGGCGTGGGTGAGCAATACAACATTGATGGAAGTAGGCTCAAAAGGGAAAAAGCTCTGATCCGACTGGGGGGCCAGCGACCGGCCTTTTTCCAAATCGTAGCCACAATCTATGAGCATGCGGTAGCCATCGTTCAATTCGAGCAGGTACATGCTGCCGGTAACTTGCCTGCTGGCTCCGAAAAAAGTTAATTTCATATGGTTGAATAAAATGCCGGCTTGCCGGTGGGCAAAAATAACAGGCTTTTGTATTTTTAAAGTTCAAACAAGATGCAGCGAACGATTGTTCAAAAGAAATCATGTCTATCACCCGCTACTTCGATCCCAAGACTGCCGAGGAAATGCGCCTCAGGCACGGCATTGTACGTAAATCGGGCATTGTACGCTCTATTGATTACAAGCGACAATTTGCGGAGTGGAAAAAAAGTAAAAGGGGCGGATTGGGTTTGCTGCGCTTGGCTTTTGAACACAGCCTGTTGAATGATGGCCGGTGCAAATGGAACAACCTGGGGCATCTCTGTCATTTGGTGTACGAGCCCGAAAGTGCTGCCAATACCTCCGAAACCCTCTTTTTGCTCGATGCGTTGAAGGAGAAGGCTTGCAAAAATGAATACAGCATGCTTAAAGCCGAAAGTTGGAAGGCGCTTGACCCCGAGCAAGGAGTAGAGGTGCACCAACGCTATTTGTTACGACCCAAATCGGCCAATTGGTTTTTGGGGCTCTTCAAACGCTGGCAGCGGGCCGATTTGTTGGTGGTGGAAGCCGTTTACATCGAACAAATCCATACCCGGCTCGAGTTGCGCTTGTATCCTGCTCCAAGGAAGGCCAAAATCAAAAGCATTCCAGCGCTCATGGAGCTGCTTTTGAAAGATTGAGGGCATTTTTCCACAGATTACACAGCCAGCAAGCCGATGCTGTATCTTTGGTGAATTGAATTAAGAACCATGGAAATACAAGGAACCATCCACAGCTTGCTGCCCGAAGTAAACGGACAAGGCCGCAATGGCAATACGTGGCGCAAGCGGGAGTTTATTCTCGAAACAGAAGGACAGTACCCCAAAAAAATCTGCATGAGCGTATGGGGTGAAAAGATTGACCAATTTCCCCTGCGTCAAGGTGCAAGGGTACAAGTGGCCATCGACCTCGAAAGCCGCGAGTACAACGGCCGCTGGTACACCGAAGTGAAGGCCTGGAAAGTAGCGCCTGCCGGTGGTGCCGAAGCCGGTGTTGCCGATCCGATGCCCGATTATTCGCAGCCATTCGACCCGGGTACGCCCGACGATTTGCCGTTTTAAGCAAAGTATGCAAAACAAAAAAGCCACCCGAGAAGGTGGCTTTTTTGTTTGGGTTAGATTTTGGATTAACCCCGACCATGCATCATATATATCAGCTTGCGGCTGATGCCCCACAAGACGAGGCCTGCGAGGATAACGAAGGCAGCAATGAGGCCGAATACGGTATAAGCACCCAGGCTTTCCACATAGCTGGCAATGTAACCACCGGCAATTTGTGCAATGAATGGCGATAAGAACCATACGCCCATCAACATAGAGGCATATTGTACGGGAGCCAACTTGGTTACCATGCTCAAGCCCACAGGCGACAAACACAATTCACCCAGGGTGTGGAAGAGGTAAGTTAAAATCAACCAGTACAAAGAGGCTTTGATGGCGGGGTCGGAAATATCACCACCACGCTCCAATACCGCACCTACCATGAACAAGAAGCCTACGCCCAATAAAATCATACCCAAGCCCATTTTCACGGGAATGCTCAAGTCTTTGCCTTTGCTGGCCAAACGGGTCCACAACAAGGCCACCAAGGGGCCAAGCATCACAATGAATGCTGCGTTTACCGATTGAAACCAAGAAGTGGGAATGGTCCAGCTGCCAATGGTGCGGTCAATAAAGCTATCGGTGTACAACGTGAGTGATGAACCGGCCTGTTCAAAGCCAGCCCAGAAGAAGATAACGAAAATAGAGATGGTAAAGATGACGGCCATGCGGTCGCTTTCTTCCTTGGTCAGCACTTTCTTTTCTACAGTGCCATCGGCATTTTTGTCAACCGCCGGTTTCAAGCCAATGTCGCCGAGGTATTTTTTAGCAAGTGCGTTGAACAAAATTTGTCCGAGTGCCATGCCGATACCTGCTGCGAGGAAACCATATTCAAAGGCGTATTTGAGGATGGTACCATCTTCGCCCTTCGTGGCAAAATAATCTTCAGCCAAGAAGCCGCAAATGAGGGGCGACATAAATGCACCCAGGTTAATACCCATGTAGAAAATGGTAAAGGCACCATCGCGACGTGGGTCACCCTGCGGATACAAAGCACCCACCATGGTAGAAATGTTAGGTTTGAAGAAGCCATTACCAATAATGAGCAACAACAGGCCGAGCCATGTCATGTGGGTGCCCAAGGCAGGCGTTGATGCCAAACTGAATTGTCCCAGCATCATGGTAATGCCGCCAATGAGGATGGCGCGACGTTGGCCAATGTATCTGTCGGCAATGTAACCACCAATAATGGGCGTGAGATACACCAAGCCGGTAAACCAGCCGTAAATGAGGGTGGCACTGGCATTATCGAAGCCCAAGCCACCTTCCATGGCGGTTTTCGATAAATACAAGGTCAAAAGGGCGCGCATGCCATAATAGCTGAAGCGCTCCCACATCTCTGTGAAAAAGAGAAGATACAGCCCGGGTGGGTGTTTTTCTTTTGCGTTAATTGCCTGTGTCAATGTATTAAGTTTTTAGGAATGGGTTCGAAGCAAGTAAAAAGGCGCGACTTCTCAAAATTATTTGAGGTTGGCATCTAAGAAGTTGGTGATTTTGGTGAATAACTGCAATCGGGTTACGCCGCCTCCAATGCCGTGGTTTTTGTCGGTGTAAGCCATAAACTCAAATTGTTTGTTGGCATTTACCAACTTGTCGTTCATCACCATGGCATTTTGGAAATGCACATTGTCATCGGCCGTGCCATGGATGAGCAGGTAGGCGCCCTTGAGCTTTTCTGCATGCGAAGAGGGTGAGTTGTCGTCGTAACCTGCAGCATTTTCCTGCGGGGTGCGCATATAACGCTCAGTGTAAATGCTGTCGTAAAAGCGCCAGTTGATCACGGGGGCAACAGCTACTGCAGCTTTGAACACATCGGCCCCTTTGGTGATGGCCAGAGAACTCATGTAGCCACCGTAACTCCAGCCGAATATGCCAATCTTTTCCTTGTTCACATAGGATAGGCTGCCCAGGTATTTGGCAACCGCAATTTGGTCTTCTACTTCGTATTTGCCCAATTGCAAATAGGTGCTCTTCTTGAATGCCGCGCCTCGGTAGCCGGTGCCTCGGTTATCCACCGATACCACCACATAACCCTGCTGGGCCAGGTACTGGAACCACATGTAATATTGTCCGAAGCTGGCATCGACGGTTTGGCTGCCCGGACCGCCATACACAAACATCAACACAGGGTATTTTTTCTTGGGATTGAAGTTGGCCGGCTTGATCATATATCCGTTCAAACGGGTACCGTTGCCATTATCCACTTCAATGAATTCTTTGGGCGAGAGGTTGTAAGCAGCCAAGGTCTTTTTCAGCTCAGCATTGTCTTGCAGCAAACGCAACTGTTTGCCATCGGCAGCATGCAGGGTAACGGTTTGCGGACTGTTGGCGTCGGTATGGTAAAGGAGGTAGTGGCTGAAATCGGCGCTGAAGTTGGCACTGTTTTTTCCGCGGTTGGGGCTGAGCTTGAGGGCATCGCCGCCGCTTACCGCACGGCTGTAAATGGTACGCTCCATGGCGGTGGGGTAGGCTGTGGCGTAATAGATGCGCTGGTTTTTTTCATCGAGACCATAAAAATTGGTCACTTCGTAATCACCATCGGTGAGTGCGCGTACCAATTCTCCATTCATGCGGTAGAGGTATAGGTGGTTGTAGCCACTGCGCTCGCTGCTCCACACAAAGTGGTTGCCATCGGCCAAAAAGGTGAGGTCATCGTGAATATCTACCCACTGCTCACTGGTTTCGGTGAGTACCACGCGGGTAGCTGCTGAGGTAGCGTTGATGAACATCAGTTCTACCTTGTTTTGGTGGCGGTTTACGCGCTGCATCCAAGCAGTATTGGCATCGTTGGTCCAACCGGCACGGGCAATGTATTGGTCGGTATTGTCGCCGGTAGGAATGCGGGTGTGTACCTTGTTGGTAAGGTCGTACAAATGCATGCTCACCACAGCATTTTTTTCGCCGGCTTTTGGGTATTTGAAGGTGTAGTTGGTAGGGTAGAGCTTGTCGTAAATAGGCATCACAAACTGAGGGACCTCACGCTCATCGAATTTATAGTAAAGCAGCTTTTTGCTGTCGGGCGACCAGAAAAAGGCACGGGTAAAACCAAATTCTTCTTCATACACCCAGTCGGTGCCGCCGTTGATGATTTCGTTGTTTTTGCCGTCGAAGGTGATTTGCTCTTCGGTATAATTGCTCAAGTTCACCACAAAGAGGTTGTTGTCGCGCATAAACGCTACCCGGCTGCCATCGGGCGAAAATTGCGCAAAGGCTTGTTTGCCATTGGGCGAAAGGGCACGCAGGCTACGGGTGGCACGGTCGTAAACAAAATTATTTTCGCGCGAGGAGTAGCGGTAAATCTGCTCGGGCGCGGTGCTCAACAGTACCAGCTTTTCGTCGGCACTGAGCTGATAACCTGCGAATCGAATAGACTTGCTGCTGTCGCGGGGCACCAGCCACTCGGTTTTGAGCAAGGTATCGGCTACCTCGCCAGTAGCGTAATTGTAAATGAGGATGGCAGGTTGTTGTCCGTACACAATACTGGCATACTGACTACCATTTTTCATGGAGTTAACCCCGTAAACCGAGCGTTGGCTGAATTTGCCACTGGCGAATATTTCCTGGAGTTGGAGTTGTTGTCCTTGGGGCTGTTTCTTTTTAGCAAAAGCTGGCGTGACAAAAATCACTGCCGCCAAAAACAAAAGGGATATTTTTTTTTTCATGATTGCTGTTTAGCCGCCTAAAAGTAGCGATTTCTAGTTCCTTTTAATCTACCCGCATAGGCATGTTTCGAAGGGGTATTCAAAAAAATAGCCGCTTCCTCCCGGAAGCGGCCCACACACACTTAGATGAACAACTCAGTCGATATGTAATTCAATTACGACTGGTGTAGCTGCATTGCCTGCACGGTCGGTGCCCTCGAAAGTCACATGGTACTTTCCGGTATCGGCATTGGCAGGAATGGTAATGTTTTCGGTTAAATTAAACTCTTTTCCATTGATGGTGTAAACCTTGGCCCACTCCCAGCCTTCGCCCGAAATGCGGTGGCTGTGATCGCCGGCCTTGTGGATGTCAATCTTTGCATTCAATAAGTCTACATTGTCGGTCAAAAGAGCTGCGAGCGACATGGCCTCGCCTGGCTCTTTGTCGAGGTGGTCGGAAGCCGGGCTGGTTACGGTAATCACCGGACGCTGCGTATCGGGTGCTTCTTCCTTTTCACAGGCAACCAAACTTACGCTTGCGGCTAACAAAGCCATTGAGAAGTATTTCATATTGCAGTTGTTTATTGCCACAAAGTTGCATCAAAATTTCATTTATGCAACCATGTTGCAAAAAAAAAGTCTGTCCCCCCGGGACAGACTCTCACCAAACAAGTTATAAACTTGACTTATTTCACTTCTTCGTAATCCACATCGGTTACATCGTCGGTTTTGCCGCCTTCAGCATTGGCTTGCGGACCGGCTTGTTCGCCACCGGCTTCTTGGGTAGCCTTGTACATATCGGCCGATGCAGCTTCCCAAGCAGCATTGAGGGTTGCCATACTGCTATCGATGCCAGCCAAATCGCGCTTGCTGTGGGCATCTTTCAGCTGGGCAAGGGCTCCTTCAATGGCGCCTTTTTTCTCAGCGGGAATTTTATCGCCATACTCTTTCAGCTGTTTTTCGGTGCTGAAAATGAGGTTATCGGCAATGTTGATTTTTTCCGCTTCTTCCTTGCGCTTGGCATCTTGTTCGGCATTGGCCGCAGCTTCTTGCTTCATCTTTTCGATGTCTTCTTTGCTCAAGCCCGAAGAAGCTTCAATGCGAATCTTCTGCTCTTTGCCAGTAGCTTTGTCTTTGGCCGATACGTTGAGGATACCGTTGGCGTCGATGTCGAATGTTACTTCGATTTGGGGTACACCACGGGGTGCAGGTGGAATGCCATCGAGGTGGAAACGGCCAATGGTTTTGTTGTCGCTGGCCATGGCACGCTCGCCTTGCAGTACGTGGATTTCAACCGAAGGCTGACTATCAGCTGCAGTACTGAACACCTGGCTCTTTTTCACCGGAATGGTGGTGTTCGATTCGATGAGACGGGTCATTACGTTGCCCATGGTCTCAATACCGAGTGAAAGTGGGGTCACGTCGAGCAACAATACACCTTCTACGTCGCCGGTGAGTACACCACCTTGAATGGCGGCACCAATGGCCACCACTTCGTCGGGGTTCACACCTTTCGACGGCTTTTTGCCGAAGAACTGCTCCACTACTTCCTGGATTTTAGGAATACGGGTTGAACCGCCTACCAAAATCACTTCGTCGATGTCGCTTACATTGTAACCCGAATCTTTCAAAGCTTGTTTGCAAGGTTCGAGGGTACGTTGTACCAAACGCTCGGCCAATTGTTCAAACTTGGCGCGGCTGAGTTTGGTAACCAAGTGACGGGGCACATTGTCAACCACGGTTACATAGGGCAGGTTGATTTCGGTTTCCGAAGAGCTCGACAATTCAATTTTGGCTTTTTCGGCAGCTTCTTTCAAACGCTGCAGCGCCATGGGGTCTTTGGTGAGGTCAACGCCTTCGTTCGATTTGAACTCATTGGCCAACCATTCGATGATTACCTGGTCGAAGTCGTCGCCTCCCAAGTGGGTATCGCCATTGGTAGCTTTTACTTCAAATACGCCATCACCCAACTCGAGGATCGATACGTCGAAAGTACCGCCACCCAGGTCGAATACGGCGATTTTCATGTCGGCATTCTTCTTATCGAGACCGTATGCCAAAGCGGCAGCGGTAGGCTCGTTCACAATACGGGCTACTTTCAAACCAGCAATTTCACCAGCTTCTTTGGTAGCCTGACGCTGGGCGTCGTTAAAATAGGCGGGAACGGTGATAACGGCTTCGGTTACATCGTGGCCCAAATATTCCTCTGCAGTTTTCTTCATTTTCTGCAAAGTCATGGCTGAAATTTCTTGGGGCGTATACAACTTATCGTCGATGGCTACACGGGGGGTATCGTTATCTCCTTTGTTCACTTCGTAAGCCACATACTTGAGCTCGCTGCCTACTTCAGAGTGCTTGCGACCCATAAAACGCTTGATAGAAGCGATGGTCTTTTTGGGGTTGGTAATGGCTTGACGCTTGGCAGGATCGCCTACCTTGATTTCGCCATTTTGAATGAAGGCTACCACCGATGGGGTAGTTCTGCGTCCTTCGCTGTTGGGAATTACCACGTATTCGTTACCTTCCATTACGGCTACGCAAGAGTTGGTGGTTCCCAGGTCAATTCCAATGATTTTTTTCATAATGCTTGATTGCCTTTGGCTTTTTTGTTTTTTCCCAGCATGTCAAGTACGGTGCCAGTTGAAGGATTGCCCTGTATGCTGGCCATATTGGCGCAGAAACTGACATAGTGGAAAAAGACAAGTCTGACATCTTGTCAAAATGGCAGAAACAAAAAAGCCGCTGCACTATGCAACGGCTTCTTCATTTATTCGGTTTGCCTTAAGGTACAAAATTGAGCTGTGGATATCTGATGCGCAAACTGTCGACACCAATGCCTCCGAAAGCTTCGCGAAAGTACGGACTGCTAAATGGATAAAAAGGAGCGGTTTCGGCGGCTTTCAAATTGGGTATGGTACGGCGAGATGCAAAAATGCCCAAGCCATTTTCAATGTTGGTGAAAGTAGGACGCACATCTACTACGCTCAATGTAGGCTTGTTTACGGCCAAGAAGGTATTTAGATTATCATCGGCAAAGTCGAAGTAGAAAAGCGTTCCACGCAAACGGCGATTGAGATCGGGATTTACAGGAATGACGCTATTCATAAAAGCAAACATATTCCGTCCATTGAGTCTGATTTGAAAACTCTCGTTGTTGTTTACCACACCCACGAGCTGGTTTGTTTGTGCTTTCCAGTCTACAAATTTCAATTGTAAATCAGGCGTATCAGTAGGAGTAACGGTGAAGCGGTTCCATTCGTCGTAAAAAACGCGCACAGTGAGCTCGTACATTTTGGCATTGCGCGGCACTCTAAAATTGATGGTAGGGAAGGAATTGGTCCAATTGATTCCTGCAAAAGAAGGCGGTAAAACACCGCCTGGTGGCAAACCGTTGGGCAGCGAAGTGGTATTGCCTATAGGTTCCATCAAACTGGTCACCAAATTATTGGAAGGGGTGTTGATACGCAAACGGTAAACGCTGGAGCTGTCGAGAATGCCGCCCGATCTAAAACGGTATAAGACCATTGAGGGGCTGGCGAAAATGCCAGGCTGCAACAGGTTGGTGTCTATTTGCTCGAGGTTAAAGGTGCGAACCACGGCATTGTTTCTGATTTGCTCAATCACCACATTGAGCGCATTGTAATAAAGTGAATCTTTGATTTGAGCCACTTCAAATGCACTTTTTTCCGGATCGAGAAAAGCCTTGTGTATACGCAGGTAATGAATGCTGTCGCTGGTGTTTAAAACTCCCAGAACAAGGGTGGTTTCTTTCCATTCGGCATTGATGTCGATATCGGTGCTACACGACGTTAAAAAACTTGAAGCGGCCAACAGCCACAACCATAACTTCTTCATAAGTGGCCAAATATACGGGAAAAGCCTTGCCTTGGGTAGAGGGGCTTCTTAAGATTTCTTAAAATGAAGTTGCTGTGACAATCATGTAATTCGGCTTTTTTTGGTCAACTTTGTAGGTTCAACCTCTACTGCATGTCGGTACACAAGGAATTAAAAAAAGTAACCACCCATTCGTTGCGTGAAATGAAGGAGCGTGGTGAAAAAATTGCCATGCTTACGGCCTATGACTTTTCAATGGCCCGGATCCTCGACGATGCCGGTATTGACATTTTGTTGGTAGGCGATTCGGCCTCTAACGTGATGGCAGGACACGAAACCACTTTGCCCATTACCCTCGATCAAATGATTTACCATGCTTCATCGGTGGTTAGAGCGGTAAAAAGGGCACTCATTACGGTTGATTTGCCCTTTGGTTCGTATCAAGGCAATAGCAAAGAGGCTTTGGCCAGCACCATCCGCATCATGAAAGAGTCGGGTGCGCATGCCGTGAAGTTGGAAGGTGGGGCCGAAGTCATAGAATCTATTGAACGCATATTGACCGCAGGTGTGCCGGTGATGGGGCACCTTGGACTTACCCCTCAATCGATTTACAAATTCGGTACTTATACGGTTCGTGCCAAAGAAAATGACGAAGCTGAACAACTGAAGAACGATGCTCGCTTATTAGAAGCGGCAGGATGTTTTGCTTTGGTGCTTGAAAAAATACCCTCGAAGTTGGCGGCTGAAGTAGCTGCATCGGTGAGCATTCCGGTGATTGGCATCGGTGCAGGTGCCGGGGTAGATGGCCAGGTACTTGTAATGCACGATATGCTGGGCATTACAAACGATTTTAGTCCCCGCTTTTTGCGCCGCTACCTCAATTTGTACGACGACATCAAAGGGGCGGTGGGCAACTACATCAGCGATGTGAAAAACAGGGATTTCCCCAATCAAAAAGAACAATATTAAGTGGAAGTACAAATTTTATACGAAGATAACCACCTCCTGGCTGTAAATAAGCCGGCAGGTATGCTCACCCAAGGCGACGATACAGGCGATTATTCGTTGGTAGATGCCGTGCACGACTACCTCGTGAAGAAGTACAACAAGCCGGGTGCAGCCTTTGTGGGATTAATCCACCGCATCGATCGTCCCGTTTCGGGTTTGGTTCTTTTTGCCAAAACCAGCAAAGCTTTGGAGCGCATGAATAAGTTGTTTCACGATCGGGAAATTCAAAAAAAATACCTGGCTGTAGTGAAAGAAAAGGTGATTATGGAAGAAGGCACCTTGGTGAATTACTTGAAAAAGAATACCGATAAAAATTTGGTGCATGCCCACGACCGCGAAGTACGCGACAGCAAAAGAGCGGAATTGAGCTACCGCGTGCAAAAACATGGCGGCAAAACATCTTTGCTCGAAGTGTCACCCAAAACGGGTCGTCCGCACCAAATCAGGGTGCAGCTATCGCACATGGGGCACCCCATTGTGGGCGATGTGAAGTACGGCTATCCCACTGCCAATGAAGATCATTCCATTGCACTGCATAGCTGGAAATTGGCCTTCGAACATCCGGTGACCAAAGAGCCGATTCAATTACGTTGTCCTATTCCCGATAAGCCTTGGTGGCGTTTGGTAAAAGACTAAAAAAAAACCGACAGCGGTGGGGTATTTGGGACCTTAGGCTGCCGGCTTTGTCAAGCATGTCAAGCAAATAACGATTTAATTGGCAATTGGGCTTAAAGAAAGTGTGGGTTTAATTGAATTTTAATTTGCATTTAACACTATCGGCGCATCATGTTCAAAACCAGACACGTTTTCTGCTTCTTTGTGTGTTTTATGAGCTTTTTGCTCCTAAACAACACCGAATTGCATGCGCAGGTAGAATCCGACGAAAGTGCTCTATTGGAGGTGCAAGACGGCATCAGCATTTCCAAAGACTCGCTCTTTTTGTTGAATCTCCGTTTTAGAATGCAAAACAGGTTTGGTGTTCAAACCTTTGGTGGCGATGATTTGGGCATTGATGTAATTGATGCACGCGTACGGCGCTTGCGTTTGCGCTTAGATGGCTATGTGATGAATGAGCGTTTGCAATACTACATTCAGCTTTCCTTCTCACGGGCCGATCAGGAGCTCGATCAGTCGTTGGTTGCTCAAACGGTGCGTGATGCCATTTTATACTATCGTTTTAGTCCCAAGTTTTATGTAGGCATGGGTCAGGCCAAATTGCCCGGCAATCGTCAACGGGTAGTATCGTCGGGCAACTTGCAATTTGCCGACCGTTCGCTGGTGAATAACGAACTCACTATTGATCGTGATTTTGGTTTTTTTGCTTATTGGAGCAACTACACCTCCTTAGGCAAGATTAAAGTTAAAACAGCACTCACTACAGGGGAGGGCCGCGGTTCCCTGCCTGGCAACAATGGGTTGGCTTATACTGCCCGCTTCGAATGGCTTCCTTTGGGAGAGTTCTTGGGTGGTGGTGATTATTCAGAAGGGGATTTGGTGCGTGAATCAAAGCCGAAATTATCACTCGGCGCGGGCATTAATCAGAACTATCGGGCGCAGCGGGTAGGAGGACAACTGGGACTTGATTTGTACGAGGCCCGTGACATTACCACTTTGATGGCTGATGCGGTGTTGAAATACCGCGGCTGGGCACTGAGTAGCGAGTGGATTGGTCGAAACGTCGATAATCCCTTTACTTACAATACCGATAGTTCATCGATACGGCTCGTTTACAAAGGCAGTGGCATCAACAACCAGCTGAGTTATTATTGGCCAAACGGACATGAATTGGCATTGCGCTATACTTATATGCAACCATCGGCGGAAATAGCAGGATTTAGGCGGCAAACCGAAGAGCTTTGGATGGGCTGGAACCGCTATCTAAGCGGCCACCGCATCAAAGCCCAGGTTTTTGTGCGTTACCGTTGGCTCGACGGGCAAATGCAAACATCCCATATTGGCAATCACTGGGCTACCATGCTACAGGTAGAATTTGGTATTTGATTACAACAAGCGTAAGGCTTCGCGCTTGCTGAGTGCCGGAAGGGGTTGTTGTTCAACCAAATTTATCACCCATTGGGCATCGGTGCGGCTGTAGTGCCTCAGCGCCCAGCCCATGGCTTTTTGGATGAAAAATTCCTTGCTTTCAGCATACTGCATGCATAAATCGGCTAATAGTTGCACATCGGTTTGCTTTTTATAATGCAGTTGAAACAAGATGCAAGTGCGGTTGAGCCACATATTGGGTGCATTTCGCCATTGGGTAATGACTTCATCTCGCAATGCCGTGTCGTTTTGCAAACGAAAGCCCACCCCACGGGTAGCCAGCAAATCAACGGTATCCCACCAGCTTTTTTCGGTTATCCAATACGCCCAATCGACCAGGTTTTGTGGTAGGGCTTTGGGTTGCGCTAAAGCGTAATCCATGCCCAGGTACTGCCATTCGCGCTCGTTTTTTTGCCAGCAATGGTGCAACATGCTTTCGCCCGACAATTCCATTTTGCGCAATTGGGGAAAGTAAGTTTTTTGGATGGCTGTGCGCTCTGGCTTTTGCACGCCCATAAAATCAAACCGATTTTTCATATAAGCCTTCATGCCGGCCGCTTTTTCAGAATCGGCTTCACGCACCAGGGCTTCTTCCATTTCGTCGAACAGGCGGCTTTCGAATTCAGTGAGCATCGGGGGTAAATGGGTAGTGGTCGAGTTCAATTTTCTCGGCTTGAACGGCTTCGCCATAAAACAAGGCAGCCTTTTCTGAAAAAGATGCGGCACTGTCGGTGGTTAAAAAACGACGTTGACCTTGCGTGCTCAGCTGGCTTTCCATCTCGGGGTGTCGTTGCAGGTACTCTGCCAATTTGCCAGCCACCAATTCGCCCTGTGCCAAAAAGCGCCAGTTTTTGGGTGCCTGCTTTTCCAACAGAGGTAACAGCAGGGGGTAGTGGGTGCATCCAAGTACCACGGTGTCGATTTGTGGGTCGCGCTGCTGCAAGGCCTCCAAATGTTGCTGCACAAAATAAGAAGCACCTTCGCTCAGGTGTTGGTTGTTTTCTACCAGCGGTACCCAAAGCGGACAAGCCTCTTGGCTTACCTTTAGCTCGGGGTAGAATTTTGCGATTTCAATGGGGTAGGAGTCGGAACTGATAGTGCCCGGTGTACCCAAAATGCCCACATGCTTGCTTGTGCTGAGCAAACCTACTTCTTCGGTTGTGGGGCGAATCACTCCTAAAACCCGCCGATTGGGCGCAAAATGAGGCAATTTTTCTTGTTGTATACTTCGGAGCGCTTTGGCAGAAGCAGTATTGCAAGCCAAAATCACCAGTGGACAACCCATGCTGAAGAGGGCTTGTACACATTCCCAGGTGTATTGGTAGACAGTCTCGAAGGAACGAGTCCCATAAGGCACCCGGGCATTGTCGCCTAGATACAAATAATCGTATTGAGGCAATGTGCTGGTGAGTGCTTTTAATACCGTTAAACCACCGTATCCTGAGTCAAAAACGCCAATGGGACCTGATTTCATAAACAAAGATAAATGCAGACATGCTGATTTATTGAAAAAGTTTTGCCGCGCATTGGAAACTTTATTGCAGTTTTGTTGTTCGGACTACATAACGATGTTTAAACATTAATAATAGACAAATGAGCAACACCACCAAATGGGCGATCGACAAATCGCACAGCACCTTGAATTTCAAGGCCAAGCACCTGATGATTACCTCTGTAACCGGTACTTTCGGTAATTACGATGCCCAAATTGAAACCAACGGTAACGATTTTTCATCGGCCCAAATCCAGTTCAGCGCCGAAATCGCCTCGGTGAACACGGGTAACGAACAGCGCGATGGTCACCTGAAGTCGGACGACTTTTTCAATGCCGAAACCTATCCTACCCTCAGCTTCAAGAGCACCGATGCCACCCGTAAAAACGATAAATCGTTTATTTTACATGGTGACCTCACCATCCGCAACGTGACTTTGCCAGTTGACCTCGACGTTGACGTGAATGGTATTGTCAAAGATCCATGGGGCAATACCAAAGCTGGTGTAAGTTTCCGCACCAAAATCAACCGCAAAGAGTACGGTTTGAATTTCCACGTATTGAACGAAGCCGGCAATTTGCTGGTGAGCGACGATATCCGTATTGAAGGCGACTTCCAGTTGTCGGTTGCGGAGTAATTCGAAACACTTGAATAAAAAAGTCTGGCCCTGGCCAGACTTTTTTCGTTTTCGGCAAACCCTCGAACGATCATGTGGTTAAAAGCATATGTCAGTAGCCATTTTGTGGTTGCGCAACGATTTGCGCCTGCACGATCACGAATCCTTGCACCAGGCGGTGCGCCGCGCCCAAGCCATAGTGCCCGTTTATTGTTTCGATGAACGTTTGTTTGCGGAAACGCCCTACGGTTTCAAACGTTGTGGCGATTTGCGCCTGCGTTTTCTCCTCGAATCGGTGCAGCAATTGCAAGCTGCTTTTGCCGAAAAGGGCGTGAAGATGCACGTTTGTGTAGGCAAGCCTGCTGAGCAACTGGCCAAACTGGCACAACAAACCGGTGCTAAATGGCTGTATTACCACCGCGAGTCGGCTACCGAAGAAATGGCCGATGAGCAAGCCGTTGAAAAAGCCCTCATTCAGCTTGGACTCGAATGCCATAGCAGTTGGGGCAGTACGCTGTTTCACCCCGACGACCTGCCATTTCCCATCAGTCGCTTGCCCGAGGTGTTCACCGAATTCCGCAAAAAAACCGAGCGTGAAAGCGAAGTGCGCGAAAGCAGGGCCATTCCGCACCAAATGAAAGGTGTGACCGATTTGCCTGCCGATGTGTGGCCCCCCATGCCCGAACAAACGGCCGATGAGCGTGCGGTTTACCCTTTCAAAGGGGGAGAAGCAGCCGGTTTGTCTCGTTTACAAGCCTACTTCTGGGAAGGCGACCACCTCAAAAGCTACAAAGAAACCCGCAACGGCTTGCTGGGGGCCGATTACAGCAGCAAGTTTTCGCCCTGGCTGGCGCTGGGTTGTTTGTCGCCCCGCTTCATTTACGAGGAGGTGAGGCGCTACGAAAAGCAGCGCATAGCCAACGACAGCACCTATTGGTTGATTTTTGAGTTGTTGTGGCGCGATTATTTCCGCTTTGTGGCCTTCAAACACGGTAAAAAGTTGTTTTTCAAGGGAGGCATCAGGCAGTACACCGAGGGGCATGCGCACAAACCAAAGGCCCTGCAGTTGTGGCGTGAGGGCGAAACCGGACAGCCCTTCATCGATGCCAATATGCTTGAACTGGCGGCCACCGGCTTCATGAGTAACCGCGGCCGGCAGAATGTGGCCAGCTACCTGGTACATCATCTTAAAAGCGATTGGCGGGCCGGTGCTGCCTGGTTTGAGCACTGCCTGCTCGATTATGACCCCTGCAGCAATTACGGCAACTGGAACTACCTGGCTGGGGTGGGCAACGACCCCCGCGAAAACCGGGTTTTCAACCCCCAGAAGCAAGCCGAACAGTACGACCCTTCTGGCAGCTACCGGCGATTTTGGTCCTGAGGTCAAAGGGTGCAGCTGAACCAATATAATTATTGCAGATGGAAGGCCAATCACAAAGCCCCTTGGAGGCTAGAGGTATCAAAGCCCTGTGGGGGCGGCATGATTGTAGAAAAATCCGTGTTCCGCCGTTCACCAGCCCTGTAGGGGCGGCATGATGATGTGATTGCCGGTTGCATCCGAATTTTTATTTAACAATCATTTTGGGTGCATGGTGTTGGTCGCTATGTCGCCCCTACAGGGCTCACATTTCGTGGGATATCGCAAATGCCATAATCATTTCGCCCCGATGGGGCTGGTTGCATCAAAGCCCTAGGGGGCGGCATGATTGTAGAAAAATCCGTGTTCCGCCGTTCACCAGCCCTGTAGGGG
Source organism: Sphingobacteriaceae bacterium (assembly GCA_013824115.1). GTDB lineage: Bacteria > Bacteroidota > Bacteroidia > UBA7662 > UBA7662 > PNNG01. Next base: position 20,020 of record PNNG01000008.1, read on the forward strand.
CGGCATGATGATGTGAATGCCGGTTGCATCCGAATTTTTTTATTTAACAATCATTTTGGGTGCATGGTGTTGGTCGCTATGTCGCCCCTACAGGGCTCACATTTTGCGGGGTGTTGCAAATGCTACAATCATATTGCCCCGCTGGGGCTGAGTTTTCCCGCAGAAAGCGCAGATTGCCGCAGATTTTCGCGAAAGTGGCTCCTGCTGCTGCAATTCCTCCGTGCCCTCCGTGCGCTCCGTGTTTTTAATTTTCCGTCGCATGCGAAGCCACCACCGCCACTATCTTAACATCTCTTTAGCGCCCAGCTCCCGGAATTATGTAGTTTTGCAGCCAAATGCGCAAATGGCTTGATTGGCCCGGCAGGATCTGGGCGGTGTGGTTTTTGGTCCTTTTTGCACTCACCTTTTTGGTGCAGTTTCCGTTGTACGCCTTGCTGCTGCGTTTTGAAAGGCTGCATCCCCTATTACATCGCCTGCGGGTAGGTTGGGCTTGGGTACTTTTTGCGGGCACCGGCACTTGGTTGCAGGTGAAACGCGAACAAAAACTCACCCGCAATGCCCCCTATATCTATTGCGCCAACCACGGCTCTTACCTCGATATTCCGGTGGTTGCAGCGGCGGTTCCAGGTACCCTGCATTACATGGCCAAGCACGAATTGGCCAAAATTCCGCTCTTCGGCATGTTTTTCCGCACCATCGATGTGGCTGTGCCCCGAGGCCATTCGCGTGGCTCGCACCGGGCCTACAGCGCAGGTGCCCACAAGCTCGAAGCGGGTGGCAACCTGATGATTTTTCCCGAAGGCGGCATCCTGCCTGGCGCCCCAACGTTAAAAGCTTTTAAATCAGGTGCGTTTAGGTTGGCCGTAGAACACAATATTCCCATTGTACCCCTATCTTTGGTTGATAACTGGCACGTATTGCCCGACCAACCCTGGCCTACTTTTCGTCCGGCCCGGCTGCGGGTGGTGGTACATGCTCCGTTGTTTCCTGCCGATTTCGGTATGGATGAAAATGCCCTCAGAAAAAAGACGTACGACATCATCGACCAAACCATCAAACAATACCATGGCCATTGACCTGAATACCGTTGACCGCTTGGCGCACCTTGCGCGTTTAGAGTTCGACGACACCACCAAAGAGCAAATGCGCGAAGACATGAACCGCTTTTTGGCCTTTGCCGAAAAACTCAACGAACTCGACATTGAGCAGGTGGAGCCATTGATTTACATGACCGACGAGCACAATGTGCTGCGGGCCGATGAGGTGGTACAAAACATCACGCACGAAGAGGCGTTGAAGAATGCCCCCAAGCGCGATAGCGACTTCTTCCGCGTGCCCAAGGTGATTGAAAAATAAGACCATGCAAGAAATTATCCGATTACACGACATTGGCCGCCGCTATGTGATGGGGCAGGAAGAAATCCACGCCATCAAATCCATCAGCCTCAACATCTTCAAAAACGAGTATGTGGCGCTCATGGGACCGTCGGGATCGGGTAAATCAACCCTCATGAACATCATCGGTTGCCTCGATACGCCCACCAAAGGCCAATACGTGCTCAACCAAACCGATGTGAGCCGCATGGAAGACAATGAGCTGGCCGAAATCCGCAACAAAGAAATCGGCTTCGTTTTCCAAACCTTCAACTTGTTGCCACGTTCCACGGCGCTCGACAATGTGGCTTTGCCGCTGGTTTACGCCGGGGTCGACAAAAAAGCCCGTGAAGAACGCGCATCAGAGATGTTACGGCTCGTGGGGCTCGACAACCGCATGCACCACAAGCCCAATGAACTCTCAGGCGGTCAAAGGCAGCGTGTGGCCGTTGCCCGTGCCTTGGTGAACAATCCCAGCATCATCCTCGCCGACGAACCCACCGGGAACCTCGATACCAAAACTTCTTACGAAATCATGGCCTTGTTTGAAGAGATCCATGCCAACGGCAATACCATCATTTTGGTGACCCACGAAGAAGACATTGCACGCCATGCCCACCGCATTGTGCGTTTGCGCGACGGTTTGGTAGAATCGGACGGCAAAAACAACGACATCATTACGCTTAAAGCCCAAGCATGAAAATTTATACGAAAACCGGCGATCAGGGCGAAACTTCCTTGATAGGAGGGGTACGCGTACCCAAATCGCACTTGCGCATCGAAGCCTATGGCACCGTTGACGAGTTGAACAGCTGGGTGGGCATGATCCGCGCTCAGGCCCCACAAGCAGCAGCTGCCGTGCAACAACAGCTCGAGGCCATTCAAAACGAATTGTTTGTGCTGGGTTCGCATTTGGCGGCTTCCGAAAAATCGCGCATGCAACTGCCCGCCTGGCAAGAAGCCTTTACCCAGGCCTTGGAGCAGGGCATCGACAGCCTGCAAGCCGATTTGCCCGAACTCAAGAACTTTGTGCTGCCGGGCGGCAACCAAGCCGCTGCTTCGGCCCATTTGGCCCGTTGTGTGTGCCGCCGGGCCGAACGTTTGGTGGTGGCTTTGTCGGCCCATGAAAGCGTTGCGCCCGCCTTGCTCGAGTACTTAAACCGCCTTTCCGACTACCTTTTCACCCTGGCCCGCCACCTTTGCGTATCGGCGGGTAATGCCGAAATTTTGTGGCAACCGGCGCGTGGGTGAAGCTTATCCACGATTGTGTAAAAATTAATACAGCTTAAATACGCGAGCGGGCTGAACATACGTTTGAAAATCTATATTTGCGGAAAATCTAAACAACAGCGCTATGTATTGGACACTCGAACTGGCTTCGCATCTCGAAGATGCACCCTGGCCTGCTACCAAGGAAGAGCTTATTGACTATGCCATCCGTTCAGGTGCCCCGCTCGAGGTAATTGAAAACCTGCAGGAGCTTGAAGACGATGGTGAACCCTATGAAACCATCGAGGAAATTTGGCCCGATTATCCCACCAAAGACGATTTCTTCTTCAACGAAGACGAATATTAACGAAGAACCCCGCAGCTGCGGGGTTTTTTGTTGGGGTGATTTTGGGGGTGCACCGCTGGTGCTACCTGGAGTATGCCCCGACGGGGCAAAAAGAAAAGGGTCGGATTCAGCCGACCCTTTTTTAATGATTATGCATTGCTATCGGACTTCCGGCGGTAGCGCATGTTGAGCATTTCAACTGCCATGGAGAAGAATACCGCAAAATAGATGTATCCTTTGGGTACGTGCTGTTCAAAGGCTTCGATGGCCAGCATGAAGCCAATGAGCATGAGGAACGACAAAGCCAAAATTTGCAGGCTCGGGTGTTTGTTGATGAAATCGCTGATGCGGGTAGCAAACGCCATCATCACCAAAATGGAAGCCACCACGGCCGCAATCATCACCGGAATGTTTTGAGTGAGTCCTACCGCGGTTAAAATGGAGTCGAAAGAGAAAACCAAGTCAAGCAGTACTATTTGGGTTAAAATTGCGCCAAATCCCGCCTTTTTGGCGTCCGTTTTAGCTGCCGTTTCTACCCCTTCAATTTTGTGGTGAATTTCGGTGGTGCTTTTAGCCAATAGAAACAAGCCACCGGCAAGCAAGATGAGATCGCGGCCGCTGAACTCCATGTTGGCCACACTGAACAAGGGCTCACTGAAGCCAATCAACCAGGTGATGCCCAGCAGCAAAACCACCCTAAAGCCCATGGCCAGCAACAAACCAATGCGGCGTGCGCGGCCTTGCTGCTCTTCGGGCAATTTGTTGGTGACAATGGAAATGAAGATGATGTTGTCGATGCCCAGCACAATCTCCAGGAAAGTGAGGGTGAGGAAAGCAATGATCAATTCGCTGCTCATGTTTGTAGTTATTGGTGATGCAAAATAAACGATTTTAATGCTGCCAATGACAAAAAAAAGCCCGCCGAAGCGGGCTTAAATTGTCTTATCAACTGCTTGCAAGTATATGCCAAGCTGTTGGTCCTTTCTCTGCGCACTCCAACCAAGCTGCGTAGCAGTGCAGGTTGAAAGGCTCCGCTATCTCGGCGCATGCCGCAGCTTTTCATGGCACTTGCCAAGCTGATGTTCCAGCTGCAGTAGTAAAAATATCCACTAGCAGCCATTCGACCGCCTGAAAGACCTCTCTGCGCCTCTGCGGTTCAGGTTTTACGCCTTAGATGATCAGCATCGCATCGCCGTACGTAAAGAAGCGGTACTTCTCTTTGATGGCTTCGCGGTAAGCGTTCATGAGTATATCGTGACCAGCAAAAGCCGATGCCATCATCAACAGGGTTGATTCGGGCATGTGGAAGTTGGTGATCATGGTGTTGGCAATGCTGAAATCGTAAGGGGGGAAGATGAACTTATCGGTCCAGCCGGTGATGGGCTTCAAATGCCCGTCGGCCGAAACAGCCGATTCAACAGCACGCATCGAAGTAGTGCCCACTGCACAAACCCGTTTTCTAGCGTCAATACCCGCATTCACTACATTGCAAGCGTCTTGGCTCACTTCAAAGTTCTCACTTTCCGATTTGTGTTTGGTCAAATCTTCTACCTCTACCGGACGGAAGGCACCCAAGCCTACGTGCAAAGTGATTTCAGCGAAGTTCACGCCCAAAATCTCCAAGCGCTTCATCAATTCGCGGCTGAAGTGCAATCCAGCTGAAGGAGCCGCCACCGCGCCAGTATGTTTGGCGTAAATGGTTTGAAAACGCTCGCGGTCTTCGGCGATCACGTCGCGACCCAAAGCACGGGGAATGGGGGTTTCGCCCAACGAATCGAGCACTTCCTTCATTTCCTCATCGGTACCATCAAACAAAAAACGGATGGTACGTCCACGCGAAGTGGTGTTGTCGATTACTTCTGCTACCAACGCATCATTGTCGCCAAAGTAGAGTTTATTGCCCACCCTGATCTTACGCGCCGGGTCCACCAGTACATCCCACAAACGCATTTGTTTGTTGAGTTCGCGCAACAGAAAGACTTCAATTTTGGCGCCTGTTTTTTCTTTATTGCCGTACATACGGGCAGGAAAAACGCGGGTATTGTTGAATATCATCACGTCGCCATCGCCAAAATACTGCAGTATGTCGCGGAATTGCCGGTGTTCAATGCTTCCGTCTTTGCGGTTAAGTACCATCAAGCGCGAATCGTCGCGATTGGGAAGCGGATTGGCAGCCACGAGGCTGGAGGGTAGGTCGAATTTGAACTCAGATAGTTTCATGCAGATTTTTTATCTCCTTACAAGCGGGCAAAGATACGCTTTTAAAAAATTTAACGCCAAGGCTTTTGTAGTTGCCTTGTGGGTCTGCTAAAAAGCATTCATCTTTGACAGATGCTGCTGCGTTTTTTCAAAGAAGGATTTTTATTTGCTGTAGGGGCCTTGTGGTCGAACCGACTCCGAACAGTATTGTCGTTGTTAGGCATTACCATCGGTATTTTTGCGGTGATATCGGTTTTTACCTTTGTCGACTCTTGGGAAATGCGCATCCGCAGCAGCTTATCGAGCTTGGGCGACGATGTGGTGTACGTTGAAAAATGGCCCTGGCAGTTCGGTTCCGATTATCCCTGGTGGAAATACATGAGCCGTCCGGTTGCCAGCTACCGCGAATATGAATTGTTGGCCAGCCGCACTCAAAATGCACAAGCAGTAAGTATGACCACCAACCTCAATGGTGGCGTGGCCAAAGCGGGCAAATTAAGCCTCAGCAACGCCACCGTGCGGGCCGTTTCGCATGAATATGCCGTGTTGAGGGCCATTGAGCTGCAGCAAGGCAGGTATTTTAGTCCCAGCGAATCGCAAATAGGCAGCAGGGTAGTGGTCTTAGGCGCCAAGGTGGCCGATTTGCTTTTTCCGGGTATTGAAGCCGTAGGCAAAGAGGTGTTGGTAATGGGACAAAAAATGCGGGTGGTGGGCATACTGCAGCAGGAGGGCAACAGCGCCATTGGATTGAGCATGGACAATGAGTTCATTGTGCCCATCAACCTGGTTCGCAAGCTGCGAGGGGGCGATTTTTCGAAGTTGTATCCGCTCATCATGATTCAGCCCAAGCCGGGTGTTCCGGTGGCCGAATTGAAAGAGGAGGTGCGCGGCCATCTGCGTGCTGCACGCCGCATTCGGCCCACAGAGGAAGATAATTTTGCCTTGAACCAAATCTCCTTCATCGCCAATCAGCTTACCCAATTGTTCAATGCCTTAACGGTAATTGGCTGGTTGGTAGGAGGATTTTCGATTTTGGTGGGTGGCTTTGGCATTGCCAACATCATGTTTGTATCGGTTTACGAGCGTACGAGCCAAATTGGCATTCAAAAAGCGCTGGGGGCGAAGAGCTATTTTATCCTGCTCCAATTCCTCATCGAGTCGGTAGTATTGAGTGTAATGGGTGGCACCTTAGGCCTTATTGTGGTATACATCTTGACTTTGGTAGCCACACATGCCTTCGATACGGAGCTCACTCTTACTTTGGCCAATATTCTGCTGGCTTTAAGCGTATCGGTAATCATAGGAGTAATTGCAGGAATTCTACCAGCCTCTCGCGCGGCACGCATGGATCCAGTAGAGGCCATTCGGTTTAATTAACCTACCAAAATGTGTGCTTTGGGGTAGCGGTAGCTGGTTGTTTCCACCCGCGAGGCCAATGCAAAGGCCAGTGTAAGGGTGCCAATACGGCCAATGTACATCGAAGAAATGAGCACAATTTTGCTCGCTGTCGACAAGTCCGCTGTAATGCCTCTGCTCAAACCTACGGTACAAAAGGCCGATACTTGCTCAAAAACCAAATCTAGCACATTCATTTTGGGCTCAAAATAGGCGAGCAGGAAAGTACCCACCAAGATGTAGGTGGCCGAGAATATAAAAATGGTGAAGGCCTTGTTCAACAAGTCGAAAGAGATAGAACGGCTGCCCAATTCCAGGCTTTTTTTACCCCTGATGGTGGTGATTACTGCCAAGAAAATAAGCACAAAGGTGCTTGTTTTGATGCCACCGCCTGTAGAACCCGAAGAGGCCCCAATGAACATCAAAAAGATGAACAGAATCGCCGTGGGCACACTGAGGGCACTGATATCAACCGTATTGAAGCCAGCAGTACGGGTAGTAACCGACTGAAAAAACGCAGTAACCCAGCTTCCCAGGCCATCGGTTTGACTGAGTGTGTGATTGGCTTCGGTAACTTTGAATACCAGCGTGCCAAAAACAATAAGTGCTAGCGACGCCCACACCGCAATACGGGTAGATAACTTCCATTTTTTCCAAGGCGCTTCGAGGCGCACCCTGATGTTTCTGATGCTAAAAATATCGCGCATGGCGGGAAAACCGAGGCTGCCGAAAATAATGAGCACCGCAATCACCAAATGGGTGAGGTACGCATTCCTTACCCAATCTTCGTACAAACCGTTTGTAAAGAGCGAAAAGCCAGCGTTACAAAAAGCACTGATGCTGTGGAAAACCGATTGGAAGATGAGTTCTCCTTTATCGTCGAGAAAGGGCGTGTTGGCATCCCAAAGAATGTAAATCAAAAAGGCACCAATCGATTCAATCAAGAGGGTAAACAGCACGATTTGCGCCAACATACCCTTGGCGTTGAACAAACTTTCTTCAGCCATAAAGTCGCGTATCATGGCTTGATGGCTGATTCCTACTCCTTTTTTGAGGAAAAGCGCAAAAAAGGTCGCAAAAGTGAGTATGCCTATCCCCCCCAATTGGATGAGGGCCAAAATCACTACCTGTCCCTTGAAGGTGAAATAAGTAGCTGTATCCACCACAATCAATCCGGTTACGCACGATGCACTCACACTTGTAAACAAAGCATCGATAAAGGGCATGCCGCCTTGATGGGTGGTCATTTCAGGAAGCATGAGCAGTCCGGTACCAGCCAAAATGAGTGCTAAGAAGGAATAGATAAAAGTAGTTGCCGGTTTCAGCCGGATGCGGGTAATGCCAGTACTTACTTTGGTGATTTCCAAACCTACCAATAGTAGCAAGTAAGCTTGTATGGATAGAATGTATAGCGGTGTGAAATTTTCTATATCCAGTCGCAGAAATAGGTTTTCTACCGCATTGAAGCCAAAAACAAAAACGCTGAATATGTCAATCAGCAACAGCAAAATGAGGAATCCTTCAAATAGTGTGGAACGCAGGTATTGCCAAGGCTGCAGTGAAACACCTACACGAATGACATAGCTGGCCACAAAAAAACCGAAAATTCCCTTGGTGATGGTGAGCAACTGCTTCGATGTGGCAGCAGCATGCGGGAATCCATAGTAATAAATAAACAATGCCAATGCCAGGATGCTGGCCAAAACCCGCAACCAACGCAATACCCTCAGCACCTGGTCTTTGTGCTGATATAAAAAGAGTAACCAGTTTTCCCGTGAAAGGAATTTCACTTTATTCGGCGTTTTTCAGTGCTTCGGCCAGCAATTTATCGCTTTTAATCGGAACTACACCCAAATGTTCGCAAACCAAACCGCCGGCGAGGTTGGCAAGCGAAGCCAAGGTGTTTAAGGGCAAACGTGCAGCAAGCGCACAGCCTGCCACCGCAATCACCGTATCACCTGCACCCGAAACATCGGCAATGCTTCTCACATGAGCAGGCAGATGGCCTTTTTCATTGAAAGAGCTGTATAGTACCCCCGCCTCGGAAAGAGTAAGAAGCACAGCCTCAGGCTGTAAGCGCGATTCAAGTTGCTTTACGGCTTTTTCTATGCCTATCATGTCGTCCTTGTGCAAACTCCACCCAAAAGCGTCACCCAACTCCTTTAAATTGGGTTTAAACAAACTGCTGCCTTCGTAGGAAAAGAAATTCTTTTTTTTAGGGTCAATGGCCGTGGGAATACCCCGCTGTTTGCATAATGCCATCAATACATCTATGTTGGCAGCGTGTAAAACACCTTTGTCGTAATCCTGAAAAATAACGGCATGGGCTCCGGATAGGGCACTAGTAAAGGCGGACAACAAGGCTTTGCTTTCTTGCTCGCTGGCATCTGAAGTGCTTTCGTCATCAATACGCAATAACTGTCTGTTGCCACTCATGATACGCGTTTTAATGGTAGTAGGGCGCTCAGCAGTGCCAACCAAACCATGGGTACTTACTCCTTCTGAGTGCAATAACTGTTCAAGTTCTCTACCAGCAGCATCGTTCCCTACCAAACTCACCAGTGTTACTTGAACACCCATAGCCGCTAAATTCAAGGCAACGTTTGCAGCTCCACCCGCTCGATTTTCGGTACGCTTGATTTGCACCACCGGTACCGGAGCCTCGGGCGACATCCTGTCGGAATATCCCCAGGCATAAGCGTCAACCATGACATCGCCAATGACCACCAATTTTAGATGTGGCAGCTGGTCAAAAAAATGCTGTATTTCGTGCTGCGTCATTATTTCAAAAGCGCTAAAGCGCGTGCCATACGGTCCATGGCAACATTCAATTTTTCATCGCTGGTGGCGTACGATAGCCTGATACAATGGGGTGCTCCAAAGGCTTCACCCGTTACTACTGCCACGTGGGCTTCGTTGAGAAGGAAGGTCGCCAAATCATCAGCATTCTTGATGTGAAACTCACCATGACTTTTGCCAAAAAATCCACTCACTTCCGGAAAAACGTAAAACGCTCCATCGGGCTCGTTGCAAATGAGTCCGGGTATGGCCCGTAACTTACCTAAAACCAAACCCCTTCGTCGCTTAAAGGCGGCAGTCATAGCACGGCTAGGTGCTAAATCACCAGTTAATGCAGCTATGGCAGCCCTTTGGGTGATACTACAGGTGGCGCTGGTGAATTGGCCTTGCAGCTTTACACATGCCTGGGCAATGGCCAAAGGAGCGGCAATGTAGCCAAAACGCCAGCCGGTCATGGCAAAGCCTTTCGATAAGCCGTTTACAACCACGGTACGCTCTTGCATTTGGCCAATGGAGGCAATGCTTTCGTGTTTGCCGTTGAAGTTGATGTATTCGTAAATCTCGTCGGAGATAACCGTAATGTGCGGATGCCGTTCGAAAACTGTTGCCAAAGCTTCCAATTCGGCCTTGTTGTACACCGTGCCAGTGGGATTACAAGGCGAAGAAAAAATAAATGCCTTGGTTTTAGGGCCAATGGCGGCTTCTAACTGTGCAGGGGTGATTTTAAAATCGGCTTGCACTCCAGCTTGAATCAAAACCGGAGTGGCTTCGGCGAGTTGAATCATGCTTAGGTAACTTACCCAATAGGGGGTAGGCACTATGATTTCATCACCTGGATTGAGAATGCATAAAAGCACATTGATGATCGATTGCTTGGCACCTGTGCTTGTTACGATTTGCTCGGGGGTGTAGATCAACCCGTTGTCGCGCTTGAGCTTTTCTACAATGGCGGCTCGGGTATCGGCATAACCTGCTACAGGCGTGTAGAATGAATAATCGGAGTCAATGGCTGCTTTTGCAGCTTCCTTTACGTGGGTGGGAGTAGCAAAATCGGGCTCTCCCAAGCTCAGGTTGATCACATCAATGCCCTTGGCAGCCAGTTCCCTGCTGCGGGCAGCCATCGCAAGTGTTTGCGATTCAGTTAGTTCTGTAATTCTTTTTGCCAGTACGTCCATGTAGCGCCTTGTGAAGAGTGCCGAAATTAGGGATTTATCAATTTGCAAGCTTCGATTTTTCGGATTCCGCAACGAATAAATCACGGGCCGTCCACAGCCAAGCCACTATGAGCAGGAGTCCGCCCAAGGGAGTTATTGGACCCAGCCAAGCTACCTTAAAGCCATGTAGCAACTGTGTGCTCAATAGAAACAGAGAGCCGCTGAAGGCAAGTTGTCCGGTCAACAACAAACGTGCAGGCCATTTGCCTAGCGATATGCTCAACGCGGCCACCGATTGTAGAAGCCAATAAAAGACGCTTGTTTCATAGGCCGAAAAGCTATTTTCTGGCAAAATGGGCTTGAGTCCATGTGCCCCAAATGCACCCAGGATGATGCCGATGGCGAGGCCTAAGGCGGCGATGCTCTTTTGTATTTTCATCAATTTTATTATCATTAGTCCGCTAAATTCTCGGGCTTTCTTTGGTGAGGTGGCCTCAAATGGCTATGTTTACAACGCGAATTTACGTCAAACTAAGCTTATGCAGTTTACATCACACCAACGTTTGTGGTCGGTGGGGTGCCTTTTGGTTGCAAGTATGCTCCTTACAGGTTGCCTCAAAGACAAATACAATCCAGCCAAATTCAGAAAGCCCAATTGGGAGCCCGGCATTGGTATTCCTTTGGCAACCTTCAATATTAGCTTGGCCAATATCCTCAAAAACGATTCAACACTTACCATCGACAGCTTGGATAAGTCGGTGCGCGTGGTTTTTAGAAACGACACTTTGGCAGAACAGAGTGTAGGCGATATCCTCGAAATTCCATCACAAGACCCTACCTCCACCACCCTCAAATTAGGGGTAGTTGGCATCGATGATTTTGGCAGCTCTCAAACCGTTTTACTCAGTTCATTGCTCAACAACCTCGACCCAGTGACAGGAAATGCCATTAACCAAGGCATTGCATTGGGTATTCCAACCCCCTTCCCACCTATTCCAACTCAGGCAGGAGGTAATTACACTTTGCCAAGCATCAGCGCCTTCTCTCAAGTAACTTTTTCGGAAGGCTCTTTGAATTTTACATTGAACAATGGCTACCCAACTACCCTAGACTCGGTAGTAATGGAATTGAGGAATGTAGGTTCGCCCACCGCCTTGGGTATTGCGCGTTTTGGAAACGTATTGCCCGGCACCCAGCAAATCAAGTCCATCAACTTGGCTGGACAAACCATGAGCAACAACCTCACCTTCAATATCACCAAAATTTCATCGGCAGGTACCGGCACAACCACCGTACTTATCCAGGGGACTCAGGCGCTGAGCTTTAGTATTACGGGCGATTCGCTGAAGGTGGTGAACGGCATTGTAAAGCTGCCATCGCAAGATTTCAGTGCAGATACCACTCGGGTAGATTTCGCAACGGGTGGAAATGAAGAGTTGTATGGTATTGATCTCAGCTCAGGAAATATCAATTTCTCATTCAGTTCTACCATTGCCGAGCCTATTGAGGTACGCATCAGCCTGCCCTCTATTTCAGTGGGAGGTACACCTGTAACGAGTGTAATTAATATTCCGCCAAACACTCCAGTGAGTCAAAACATTAATTTGGCCGGAGGCACCATCGACTTAACCACCGACGCCCAACAGGCATTTAATATCATTCCGGTAATTGTGCAAGCTTCATTGGTGAGTTCGAATACGCTTCAGCCCATCGATTCTTCCAATGGCCTCACGGTAACCTACGGTTTCGGGAACATCGCTTTCGATAATGTGAGAGGTTATTTCGGCCAAAAGAACATCCAAATTGAAGAGTCTACCCTCGATTTAAATTTGGGTTTCCTCAAAGATTTGGGAGGTAGCATATTTTTGGCAAATCCCAAAATCGACCTGAATATTGTGAATTCAATTGGAGCGCCCATTCGGTTAACGCTCAATATGGTGGGCAAAACCAAAACGGGTCAAAGTGAATCGCTCAATGCACCTGCTCAATTAATGCCATATCCCACAGTACAAGGTACGTCGGCAAGTGGGGCACTGACTTATAACCGAAACAATTCGCGCTTGCCATTTTTGCTCAGTCTACCCCCCGATACCCTTACCACCAGTGGTTTGATTGTGCTGAATCCGAATGGTAACCAAGGGCCTAATTTTATCAGCAATACTAGCAGCATAAAAATCGGAATGGAAGCTGACTTGCCCTTCGAGCTGAGTGCCTCCGATATTGGGTTTGGCGATACTTCTGATTTCGATGGAGCCGTTTTTGAAGGATTGGTAAGAGCAAAACTGCGCTTTAAAAGTGTAAATGAGTTTCCATTTGATATGGTAATGCAAGTAACCTTCCTCGATTCGGTGGATGCTCCCTTGGACAGTGCCAGCGCACCCTTGGTGCTTTCGGGTTTGGTAGATGCGAATGGGCGCGTGTTTGCTCCTTCCAATGGAATTTCAGAATTGGAACTTAGTCCGAGTGCCATTGCCAAAGCCGCAAGGGCCAAAAAAATGATCATCAAATTACGAATGAGCACTTCTTCTTTGCCTAATGGCGATAGGCAAGTGGTGAAAATTTACACCGATTACAAATTGCGCATGACAGTAGGTGTGGAAGTGGTTGCGCGCGTGGGCGATTTGTTGGGTGGTAATTAATGAATTTGAACCTATGAAAAAAGTAATATTCGGTTGTTTAGCGCTTGCTTTTTCGCTCAGCGCCAAGGCACAGTTTAATTTGGGAATGCACCAGTTTACGGGTGTGCCTCAATCTACTTATACCAATCCAGGCTTGTTGCCGCAGTCGCGCTTCTTTATTGCCCTGCCCAGCGTATATCTGAATTACTATAATCCCACTTTCGTAGCCGATGATATCATCTCTACAGTGAACGACAGCTCCATGCTCGATTTCAGCAAGCTGTATAACGAACGTGCAGGAGGTACTTTCGGATTTAATATCGAGCAACAATCGGAATTGTTCCACTTGGGCTTCCGTATCAAAAAGAAGAATTTCATCAGTTTGGGAGTGTACAATTCACTTCAATTTGGTTTACAATTACCCGTTGATTTGCTGCGTTTGGTACAAGAGGGCACTACCAGTCCGTATTTTCAAACCAATCCTGTTTCACTCGATGGCGTTGATATCAATGTGCAGTCCTATGTAGCCTACCATGTGGGTTTTGCCCGTCAGTTCAACGAGAAGTTCTCCTTGGGTGTGCGATTCAAATACATCAATGGCCTCATTGGTGGTGGTACGGAATATGCTACCGGTAGCTTCAATTCAAATATGGATAGCCTGCGCATTACCAGTAATTTCCGCTACAATACTGCAGGTATTTCGCGCCTCGATCAAGCTTTTGGCTTTTTGGGCAACGAAGGCAATCCAACTACGGGCTTCAACGTAACCGAATGGGTACCCACTACTGGCAATTTTGGCTACGGTTTTGATGTGGGACTTACTTACAAGCCCATCAAAAAATTGCTCATTTCTGCCAGTGCTACCGATATTGGTAGCATTAAATGGACCCAGGCGCTCACCAGCTGGGTGAGCAATGAAGCCGACTTTACCTACAAGGGGGGAGAGGTGAATTCAGGCAGCGACGACGGTGCAGCACCTGGTCCGTTCGAAGGCATTGTAGATACACTTATCAGTGCGTTTAACGTACAGCGTGTAGCTGGTAAAGAATTTACCACACCCTTGAATACGCGCTACATTCTTAGTGCTTCTTACGAATTACTTCCGAGCATGTACCTTGGTGGTATTTATTCACACAATATGTTCAGTGGCACCGCTTATCCAGCCCTCACGGCTTTCGCACAATTCAAAATCTGGAATATCCTTTTCTTGCGTGGCAATTACACCGTGTCGAAAGGTTCTTTCGATAATTTGGGCGGCGCTTTGGCAGTGAAAGTAGGACCGGCACAAGTGTACGCAGTAGCCGATAACGTAGTAGCCCTGTGGGATCAAGGCAATGTGTCTTCGTTTAATGTACGGTTAGGCGCCAACCTCGTGTTTGGCATGCGCAAAGGCAAAGACAAGAAAAAAGACAAGGTAGATCCGCTCGTCGACTAACAATTACTCATTGCTACCATTGAATGGCTGATTGACCTTGGTTAATCAGCCATTTGTTTGTTTGAGAAAAATGCTTGCATCCAAACCAGCCTGTATGTGCGGATAAGGGCGACGGGTGCGGTGCTTTCAGCACCAGGTGTTTTTGGGTATCTATCAATTTGCTTTTGCTGCCTGCATATGCACCCCAAAGCAAAAAAACCACGCCCGTACGATGGGCGTTTAGGGCTTCAATAGCTGCATCGGTAAAGATTTCCCAGCCCCAATTGCGGTGTGATGCCGCTTCATGGGCACGCACGGTTAATATGCTATTGAGCAAAAGCACCCCTTGTGCTGCCCAACGGCTTAAGTCGGTTTGGGTACTTACTTGCGGACCCATGTCGGTTTTCAATTCTTTGAAAATATTGACCAAACTGGGTGGGGCTTTGATGCCTTCTGGGACAGAAAAACTCAAACCGTGCGCCTGACCCGGGCCGTGATATGGGTCTTGACCCAATATCACCACCTTTACATGGTGGAAAGGAGTGGTGTTAAAGGCCCTGAAAATGTCACCGCCTTTGGGGAAAATAAGCTGACCAGCGTCCTTCTCGGCAAGCAGGCGTTGTTTTAGTTGGATAAAATAGGAGGCTTCAAACTGAGGCGCCAACACCTCTAGCCAGCTCGCCTCCAGTGCTACGGCATGGGGCATGTTAGAAAGGGGCCTCGTCGTTATTAAAATTGTTCATTTTACTCGGCATCACTCGTACGTTCGCATCCTGGTCGTATTCGTTGCCAAAACCGCCATAAGGTATGTTTTGGCCTGTCCCAACCGATGAAAAGTCTTGCTCAGGATTTACAAACTTGGCAAATTTATTCACGAATTTCAGGTTCACCTCACCCGTTTGGCCGTTACGGTGTTTGGCAATGATGATTTGTGCCGTTCCAGGAGGAAGTCCGGTTTCTTCGGTGAGCTTATAGTATTCCGGACGGTAAATAAACATAACCATGTCGGCATCCTGCTCAATAGAGCCCGATTCGCGAAGGTCGGAAAGTTGTGGTTTTTTGTCGCCTCCACGGGTTTCAACCGCACGGCTCAATTGTGAAAGTGCAAGTACTGGCACACTCAACTCTTTGGCCAACGCCTTAAGTCCACGTGAAATGTTGGCAATGACTTGTTCGCGATTGCCGTTGCCATTGTCGGGACCACCACTCATCAACTGCAGGTAGTCGATAATAATCATTTGAATATCGTGCTGGGCTTTTAGTCGGCGGCACTTGGCACGTAATTCAAAGAGAGTGAGTTGTGGAGTGTCGTCAATGAAAAAGGGCGCTTGCGAAAGCCTACCTACTCGGGTATTCAACTGGGTCCATTCGTGGGCTTCCAGTTTTCCTTTTTTGATTTTTTCGCCTTCAATTTCTGCTTCTCCCGAAATCAAGCGATTTACCAATTCAATGGCTCCCATTTCGAGCGAGAAGAAGGCAATTCCCTTTTTGAAGTCTACTGCGGCATTACGCGCCAGGCTCAATACAAAGGCCGTTTTACCCATGGCCGGACGAGCCGCAATGATATTGAGTGTACCCCGTTGCCAGCCGTTGGTCATGCGGTCTAATTCTAAAAAGCCAGATCCTACTCCCGAAAGACCTTCTTCTTGCTGACCAACTGCTTCAATTTCTTTGATGGCCTTGGTTACCAAGGTACTCATACCTTCGCTGTTCTTGCGGATGTTTTGCTCTGCTACGGCGAAAAGCTCGGTTTCGGCCTTGTCGAGCAAGTCAAACACATCTGTAGTTTCCTCAAAGGCCTGTTTGGTGATATCGCTCGATATGCGCACCAACTCTCTGAGGATGTATTTTTCTAGTAAGATACGGGCGTGGAATTCAATATTGGCAGCAGAAGCTACTCGGTTGGTGAGTTCAGCTATGTAAAAGGCCCCACCGATTTTGTCGAGGGTACCTTGTTGCCGGAGCTCTTGGGTTACGGTAAGTAAATCAACAGGTTTCGATTGTTCGAACAACCGTTGTATGGCTCTGAATACCAGTTGGTTTTTTTCTACGTAAAAGGCATCGGGTTTTAAGATATCGATAACTGCCGATAGCGCTTCCTTTTCTAACATCAAAGCACCCAAGACCGCTTCTTCCAGATCTACGGCCTGGGGTGGGAGCTTTCCTCCACCCATGGGTAAGCTGTTGCCTAGGTTGCGGCGCGCTGATACAGAGCTGGTTACTGCCATGGGTTGATTGCGTTCTTCCATACAGCAATATTAGCGGTGAATGTACCCAACCGCCAAGCAAATGACCGAATTTAGTTTGCCCCTCTGGAGTGCTTCGATTGTTAGTTATTAGCTGCTTTATCTACATTTGTGCTTTTTAGTGGAAAAGCTGTTTATAAACCCGCACTTATCAACATGAGCCAAACGCGTGAATTGGTCCTTCCGCCTCAAATTGCTTTCCAGGAAGATGCATTGGCACAGTGGCTTGCGAAAAATCCTCCTTTCGGCGAGCATATCCCCTTTCGTTTGCTGCGAAGGAGCATAGACGCAAGGGGCCGTCAGGTAAAAGTTCGCTTGCTGGTAGAACCGGTGCTGGGCGAAACCCCAGCGCTCTTCCAGCAAATAGAACGAAACGTTGCCCATGCCCCCGAGATACATATTATTGGTGCAGGCCCTGCAGGATTGTTTGCCGCCTTGGAATGCATTTCGCTCGGATACCGACCGATTGTACTTGAGCGCGGAAAGGCGGTGCGTGATCGCCGCCGTGATTTAGTGAGCATCACCCGCGAAGGACAAGTGAACGATGATTCTAATTATTGCTTCGGCGAAGGTGGGGCCGGAACTTATAGTGATGGTAAACTGTATACCCGTGCTTCCAAACGGGGAGATGTCCGCAAAGTGCTTGAGCAGCTCGTCTTCTTTGGCGCGCATACCGATATCCTGCTCGATGCACATCCGCATATAGGGACGAATAAGTTGCCTGGCATCATTGAAGCCATTCGCAATTTCATCATTCATTGTGGTGGCGAAGTACATTTTAATAGCCGGGTTACCGCTATACGACGTGAGCAAGAGCTGATCACTGCTATTCAATTGCATGGAAAGGTATGGGTGCCCATCAAGGCCTTGTTAGTGGCAACGGGGCACTCGGCCCGAGATGTGTTCGAATGGATGAACGCAGCTGGAATTCCGCTCGAGGCAAAACCCTTTGCCATGGGCGTGCGAATTGAACACCCGCAATCGCTCATTGACAATATGCAGTACCATTGCGACGCTCGCGAGGCTTATCTGCCTCCTGCCAGTTACAGCATTGTGCATCAAGCGAGCGGCAGGGGTGTGTATTCCTTTTGTATGTGTCCGGGCGGAATCATTGCGCCTTGCGCTACCAGCAATGGGGAAGTGGTTACCAATGGCTGGTCACCTAGTAAACGGAATAATCCTTTTGCCAATTCGGGCTTTGTGGTGGAACTGCGTCCCGAAGACGCCCTACCCGGCGGTCCAGATGCATTTGGCCTTTTGCGCTTACAGCAGCAGGTTGAGCAACGAGCGCATGTCATGGGGGGAGGAAGTCAGATTGCTCCGGCCCAGCGCATGGTCGATTTTGTAAAGGGGAAGCTCAGCAACAGCTTACCTGATTGTTCTTACCGACCAGGCGTGAAAAGCGTGGAACTGCATGCGCTCTTTCCGGGTTTCATTCATAGTCGCTTGCAAGAAGCTTTTCAAGCATTGTCGAAGAAGATGCCAGCTTATTATACCAACGAAGCCATTTTGGTGGGGCCCGAAAGTCGCACGAGCTCCCCAGTACGCATTCCGCGCAATCCCGAAAACAGAGCCCATCCTGCTTGTCGGAATTTATTCCCCGTTGGCGAGGGTGCCGGATATGCAGGTGGTATTGTGAGCGCAGCCATCGATGGTAGTTTGTCGGCAGCGGCCGCCACGCAATTTTTAGCGCTATGAATACACTTATAATAGGAGCATCC
Source organism: Sphingobacteriaceae bacterium (assembly GCA_013824115.1). GTDB lineage: Bacteria > Bacteroidota > Bacteroidia > UBA7662 > UBA7662 > PNNG01. The sequence continues at coordinate 38,495 of PNNG01000008.1, forward strand.
GAAGAGCCCTCTCGCTATAGCAATATGGCGGCCAATCGTCTGCTCGATCATGGTCATACCATCACATTATTGGGAAAGCGGCCAGGAGAGGTGAGGGGGCATACTATATATACTGCCTTGCCCGCCGATTTGCCAAGGATTGATACCGTGACTGTGTACGTCAACCCACAGCACCTGGAGACTTTCCGCGATACCATTTTGTCGCTCGCACCTCGTAGAGTGATATTTAATCCGGGTACCGAGCATCCCGAATTCATGAATCAACTTCGCGAAAATGGAATAGAAGCTTTGGCTGCTTGCACCTTGGTAATGCTTTCAATTGGGGCTTATTGAGGCTTTGGGCTGAAGTTTGAAAAAAACTTTCGGACTTAAGGTTTGGCTAACTGCCTTATAAATCAGTTGGCTGTGGTATAGTTAGCGTTGTATGCCGATTTTTTATTCGTTGCGAGCTTGGATATGATGATTCTTGCCTTACCTTTGTAGTCCCTTAACGAAAGGGCGTTCTCAAAAAATCTAAAGCAAAAAGTTTTCAAAAAAAGATTTGCGTTTTAGGAAATAAACTTCATACCTTTGCAGCCGCTTCGCACGGCAGATGGTCGAAAGCGAGGCGGGATGACAGGGGGGGG
>PNNG01000011.1 GCA_013824115.1 Sphingobacteriaceae bacterium
TCAAACATAGGAGGCGCAGAGGACGTTTTATACGGTTGATCAACAGCCGTGGGTCAATTGCAACTTGGCGCACTTGAACAGCATTTTAAGTGCACCTAGAAAATGCGCGCGGTGCAGTACCGACGGTGATTTCGACATCCAAGGAAGTTACCTGCCATTTTAAAGGCCCAAAAATTTCTGAAAAAAATCTAAACTTCATTTGCAACCATATGGTTACATATTTATATTTGCAACCAAATAGTTACATAAAGACATGACAACAAGACAAATTATCTTCGCAACAATTTTAGGAACAATAGTTCTATTCCTATTCGACGGAGCACTTCAAGCCATTCCAAACTTTGGAGTGAGAGCAGTTGAACGGTTAGAGACAAACGAACTGACGGCACCCAAATTTAACGAACTCACTGACCGAATGGCGTATATCGCCACCGACCAAACAGTCAGCTTTGTGGCGACAAAGCAAGCTGACTTCTACAATCTATCTAAATTTTTTGTAATCGAATTCCTTTCTGCTTTCGCTATTGCGCTATTGTTTGCTATAATCTTTGCGAAAATTAAGTTTGGGGGTTTAAAGGACAGACTATTGCTAACATTAGGGTTTGCATTGATCGCTAGTTTTGCCATTCATATTCCATATTTCAACTGGTGGGGCTTTTCATTCGCTTATACAATCGGTGTTGTTTCAAAAACCGTTTTGGGTTGGACCCTCATTGCCTTTATTCAGAATCGTTTCATTTTTAAAATCAAATAAGTTTATGGCACTTTCAGCAGCTCAAATGCAGGAAGCTGTAATCAACAACCTTCCTACAAAAACAGGCAAAACATTAGGCGAGTGGGTAAGTATTGCCAAAGCATTTAAACTCTCTAAAAGTAATGACATTCTGAAAAAACTAAAATCGGAATATGAATTGGGGCATGTTCAAGCCCAGACTATTGTATGGCGTATGGGAGAAGAAAAACCCTATGTGGAAACGAATGGCTATGAAGAAAATATTTTCAAAAATACCATTGATTTATACACAAAGCTAAAAAGCCAAATTCAGGCAATAAGTGATGAAGTTTCAGTTAAGCCCTGCAAAACATATGTACCATTTTACAGGAATAATCAATTCGCAATAGTAACTGAGAAAAAGGGTGAACTTGTTTTAGGCTTAAATCTAAAAACGGAGCATTTTCCAGAACTAGTTAAAGCAGAAAAACTGGGCGGTTCCGACCGAATTAACAAAATGATTGTCGTGAATAATGACAATCTTTCCCAGGTGAACAAATACATCAAAGAAGCATATTCAAATAACTAATGGCAAAAGAGATTAACATAGAAAGGTTTTATCCCTATCCAATAGAAAAAGTTTGGGATGCCATTGCCACATCTGATGCATTAAGCGATTGGTTGATGCCAAACGATTTTAAGTTAGAAATTGGACATGAATTTACTTTCAAGACAAAGCCGCAACCAGGTTTTGACGGTATTGTAAAATGTAAAGTAATTGACTTTGAGGTCCCAATAAGACTTTCATACACCTGGCAAGGTGGCCCCTTAAAGAAACCTACAACTGTTTCTTTTGAGCTTAAATCAAAAGCAAATGGAACTGTTCTTTACTTTAAGCATAGCGGCTTTGAAGGCTTCATCAACCAATACATCGTTCGTTTTGTTTTAGGAAGTGGTTGGAAAAATTTGTTATTCAAGAAAATCAAATTGCATTTAGACAAATGAACAGAGACCCATTTGCAGCCATAGCAGACCCGACAAGAAGAGCAATTATTGACTTATTGGCTCAACAAGAACTTAACATCAATCAGATTTCAGACCATTTTAACACTGTTTCAAGACAAGCTGTAACTAAACAACTTAAATACCTTGAAGACAGCGGACTTGTGAGTATCGAAAAAAACGGACGTGAAAAATACTGTTACCTTTCTCTTGACAATTTGGAAGAGGTAAATGCCTGGCTCATAAAATATGAGAAGTTTTGGAACAAAAAATTGGAAAAACTTGACGATTACTTAAAAATGAAAAACGACAGGTAACAGCTGTTTTGCTCGATAGTCATTAACGCACTAAATTGGGCAGTCAGTTTGGCTTTTTGTTAGAAGCACAGTTTAAGCCCTTGTAGTCGTGCCGAGGCAAGACTACGAAGCCTCTTGGCCAGCACTGCTTGTATAGATTGCAAGTACCATCGATACTTTCAATATTTGAATAAGTGCGCAGAGGCCTAGTCTTTAACGCGCTTTATGTGGGTTAGCACTGACTTTTGTGTAAATCATCTTCACCCCACAACAAGATGCTCAAGCCAGGGCCAAGCAAATCCAAAACAGCACCTTCCAAAATCTTTGTACTTTTGTGACGCTGAAAATATTTGGATGTGTAAACACCAATTTATCAGCAACTTAAATTAATTCGACCTGGCAGTCTACTACTTTGTTTAACTTTTAAGCACTAAAAGTTGAACAAAACGAAAAGGCTGCTGTTGATTAGTCACAATGAAAGTAACTGTATCGCGCAAAGCGCATTTTAACGCGGCCCACCGCCTCCACAACCCGCAGTGGGATGCCGCCACCAACCAGCAAGTTTTTGGAAAGTGCAACAATGCCAACTTTCACGGCCACAATTACCAACTCATTGTGCATGTAACCGGTCCTATTGACCCACAAACAGGCTATGTAATGGACATGAAGGTGCTTGCCGACCTCATCGACGAGGAGGTTTGCGACCGTTTCGACCATAAAAACCTGAACCTCGACACGGAAGAGTTTCGCGAGCTCAACCCTACTGCCGAGAACATTTGTGTGGTGATTTGGCAACGTTTGCGTGCAAAAATCAACAACCCATTCGAATTAAAAGTAACTTTATATGAAACTGAACGGAATTATGTCGAATACGCCGGTGAATAAGGCCGAGGCCGACGAAATGGGCGATGCCCACGTAGGTACCTCACTCGATACCCCTTTGCGCGAAGATGCGTTTGCGCTTGACAATGAGCTGAAAATTGAACTCATTGAGAAGCACTTCCGCGAAATCATGAACATCATGGGGCTCGACCTTACCGACGACAGCCTCAAGGGTACGCCCCACCGCGTGGCCAAAATGTATGTAGAAGAAATTTTCAGCGGTCTCGATCCGGCCAACAAGCCCAAAATCGCCCTGTTCGAAAACAAATACAAGTACAACCAAATGCTGGTAGAGCGCGATATTACGCTTTACAGCAATTGCGAGCACCATTTTGTACCCATTGTGGGCAAGGCGCACGTGGCCTACATCAGCAACGGCAGTGTAATTGGTTTGAGCAAAATCAACCGCATTGTGGAGTATTTCGCCAAGCGTCCACAAGTACAAGAGCGTTTGACCAAGCAAATTTCGGCCGAACTCAAGCGTGTGTTGCAAACCGAAGATGTGGCGGTGGTAATTGATGCCCACCATATGTGCGTGAGCATGCGCGGCGTGGAAGACCACAGCAGCAGCACCATCACGGCCGATTACAGTGGCAAGTTTTTGGACGAAGCCACCCGCAACGAATTCTTGAAATACCTCGAATTAAGCGGTAAATAATGGATTTCGCAGGTAAAAATGTGCTGGTGGTAGGTGCCAGCAGCGGGATTGGTGCGGCCATTGCCGACCAGTTGTTGGTAGCCGGTGCGCAGGTGTACAGCCTCAGCCGCAGCGAACCCAGCCGACCGGGTATTGTTTGGGAGCATTGGGATGCCGCGTCATCGACTGCAGTTCCAGTGGGCCATTTGCCTGAGGAACTGCACGGTTTGGTGTACTGTCCGGGCACCATCCTACTCAAGCCCTTCAATCGCTTCAGCGATGCCGACTTCGAAAACGATTTGCAGGTGAACCTGTTAGGAGCCATCCGCGTGATCCGCGAAGTACTGCCCCGTTTGAAGAAGTCCGCCGGTGCCAGCATTGTGCTATACAGCACGGTGGCGAGCCGGGTGGGCATGCCCTACCACGCTTCCATTGCTGCTGCCAAGGGTGCCGTGGAAGGACTAACCAAATCATTGGCTGCTGAATTTGCCGCCAACCAGATTCGCGTGAACTGCCTCGCCCCCTCATTGACCAATACCTCCCTGGCAGCAGGGTTGCTCGCCACGCCCGAAAAGGTAGAAGCGGGCAACAAGCGCCATCCGCTGGGCCGCGTGGGTCAGCCCGAAGATTTGGCTTCGCTCAGCACCTTCCTCCTCTCCAACCAAGCCGGCTGGATTACCGGTCAGGTGATTGCGGTAGATGGCGGGATGAGCGGCGTGAAACTCGTTTAAGTTTAAAACACGGAGGACACGGAGGACACGGAGAAAGGCAATCAGTGCTAATTCCCAGTTTGCCTTCTTTTCTTCACTTTTAAGAATCAACGGTTGAAAGACGTGTTAGTATTGATAAAAAACACGGAGGTCACGGAAGACACGGAGAGTAGTTTCTCTCAGTGCACTCTGTGACCTCTGTGTTTATCCTAATAATCTTTCCTTCAATTCTCTATACTCCAGCTTCCGATCTATTCCTTTAACTGTGCTTTCCATCAATTGGAAGTAGGTTTGTAGGGCTTTGAGCCGGACATCAGCTTCTGGAAGTAAGGCCAATTGTTTGGCAAAAGCCCAGTTACGTTCGTAGCAGCATTGGAAATATTTGGCCACGAAAAATTCGGTTTTGGCAGGTTCGAGGGCGATGAGTTTGCTGAGCAGTCGGCTCCAGGTGCGGTCGTTCAGCCGGCCATGGCGTTCGCTGAAGCGGCTGTACAAGGCACGGGCGAAACCGTCGAGCCCCAGGTTCATTTCAATAAACTGCTGGTAATCGTCGTCGATGACGTAGCGCTGCGGGTAGGCATCGAGAAAAGTCAGCAGGAAATCGTATTTCTCATGTTCAAAATCGCCCAGATCGTAATCTGTCCGCTTTTCGAGGGCGGCATAACCGGCCTTTAACACGCGTGAGAAAGGAAACAGCTTTTGGTGGTGTTTGTCGACCTGGTTCACCAGCAGTTTTTGTACGGCCAAACAGATGTCGATCATGTTTTGCGCCGCTGCCGGGTCTTTTTGTTTCGCCAAAATACTTATGCGCTGTTTCCACTCATCGGCCATGTTTTTAAAGGGCTTGGCTGTTTTGGTGGTGCGCAATTTGGCGGTAACGGCCTCCTGCAATTCGGCGTAATAGCTGGCTTTGGCGGTGGTGTTTTGTCCCAACCGCAGCTGCATGAGCGTACGCATGGCAGCATCTTGTTTGCCAATTTCGAACAACAGGGCTTCGAGTTTTTCGCGGGAAGTTTGCTGCAGCATGTCAGCCAACGGATCTACCGCTTTCGTTTTGACTTTGGAGCGTTTTGCAGGCGCTTGTTCACCCGCCTCGCCCAAAGTGAGGTGCAAGAGCAAGGCCGCCAGGTGTTCGCAAGGCTCGGGGGCTTTGTCGCAACTGCAGCTAAACTCACGTACCAGCTCGCCTGCAAGGTTCATTTGCAGTTGGACTTGTCGGCGACCTTGTTTGAAAGTCACCAACCAAGTTTCAGCGTCGAGTTGGCTGCGTTCGTATTGGTGTTGAAGCCACAGTTTTTCACCCGCTTGCAGGATGGCCGGTGGCAGAACTTGTTCAAAGCCCGTGAGCTGTATTTCGAGGCGCATGTGCGAAAATACGCCATTAGTTAATTACACATTGATGCCTCAGGCAAATAGTGATTGTCGTCAAGAGATAATGATGTAACAGCATGACGCATTTTGCTTGCATTGCTTAAAACCCATGCCATGGACTTCTATTTTACTGATGCACCACAGATAAATTGTAATGGTCACACTACTTGCGTTAACCTAAATTATTTTTAAAGCAACTTTTCGTATCATTGATGCGTCTATCTCATGTTAATCCTTAAACCAATTGTCATGATAAGAAAACACATTTTCACCGCACTTTTATTGGCATTTACATTACATGCGTGCAAAAAAGAAAACGTAATTGTATTCAGCGCCCCATTCGACGCTGCTTCAGAATTACAGTCTTGGGTACAAACAGGTGATGGTACCGCCAGCATCGACAGCTCCTCGCTCAAGCTTGCTTCAAATCGAAGTTGTTTGCGCTTTGAAACCACCCCTAGTTTTCGGCCAAATTCGGGCGCTACCTATGAAATCAGCTATAAAACCAAAGCCATTGCCCCTCAACCGGGTGAATCGGGTGGCTGCGCTGGTCCTTATATGCTGGTAATAAAACAAGGTAGTGAAGACCTCGTTTTCAAATCGTTTTACGCCAGCAGCAATTGGGTTTCGCACACCGAAACCTATAAAGCTACCAACGAAAGCAGCCTCAACATTGCCTTTTTGAGCGGTACCCCGCGCGGTTTTTGGATTGATGACTTTAAAATCACCGAGATAAACTAGCCACCGCAAGGGCTGCTGACGAAGAATTGCTGGCGATTTCATGGATATTCGCCAAACCTTCGCATCACAGAAACGTACCTCACCTATGTCAGCAGCCCTTTCTATCCACTGGTTCCGCCGCGATTTGCGTTAGTTGCCAAGGGAAAGTTCATGGTTTAATCAGCACAGTTACAAATCATCAGCTGCTTATCTCAACTGCTGAATCACGAGTTTGCGCGTTTCAATCGTTTGGTTTTGACCTTCCAAAACAAGGTGATAAATGCCCCCTTTTAGGTGCCCAATGTCTAAGGTGCTTTCACCGCTATCAGCTGGTTGAAAGGTCATGACGGTTTGCCCCAAGGCGTTCACGAGTTTACCCTGTTTGAAGTCTGCATTTCGAATGCTGACCTGCTCTGATGCCGGATTGGGAAAAACCACCACCTCGTTTAACTTTTCGGGTTTAATGTCTTCTGTTTGGGTGGTTGTGCCAGTTCCATTTTTGTCGTAAACCAACAATCGCAGATTCATCGGATTGGTGAAACTGGTTCTACTGCTTTCGTGCAGGAGCAAGGCCACTCCCGAATCAGGTAAAGCCACAATGTCAACCAAGTGCTTTTCTGTGCCTTGGTCATAAATTTCGGTTTGCCAGCGAATGTTCAAGTGTTTGTCGAGGCAAAACAACTTGATGCGGGTTTCTGTACCACTGAAAAAGTAATTCCAATAAGGCAATGCACTTGAAGGACTCAGATAGTTGTAGTTGTCAATTTGGGTAGCAGCAACATAAATGTAATCTTCATTCACCAAATCTAGTGTAGTCTCGTCATTGGTATAAATGGGGAAGTCATTAGAAGGAATATATTTTAAAGCAAACGAATTGGCATTCAAGTCTTTCGCGAATTTGTAGACCACCAATTGATTAGACATGGCTATGTCATAATTGCTAAAAGAACTGTAAGGAGGTCTGTTGTGTGAATTTGCTTGGGCTATGCCAATAAGCGTATCGTTGTTATAGTTTTTAATGTCGGTGTTTTTAAAGGCAGGCCCCAGAAAAGTGGAACCAGTTGCCTGAAATTGAGGCAGCACCGGGAAGTTAACCGTAGAAATCTGCCCTGAACCCACATTTAATCTCCTGATTTTAAGATTATTGCATGGATTGGGAAAACAATTTGACGTTCTGACTTCGCTAATTCCTTGAAAAAGAAATTGATTGTTACTTACCTTTTCTACAAAAACAGGAGTGTTTTTGCGATTCGTATTTGCTGGATAGCTCAGTCGAACTGTGTCTAAAAAACTGAAGCCGGAACCAATCACGTAAACATTGGTGTCTCCGTTAAAGTGAAAATAGGCGAGTGAATCAACTTGCAGCCAATAGAATGGTCGGGGTCCTCTACTTAAATCTGGTTCAAACTCAAAACGCAACACTTCCCTATAGCGATTAGATGGCACATGCAATTCAACCAAAATAAACCGCACTCCGGTACTCATTGTTGAATCTTCGACGAGCTTCATACTTAACAAAGAGGTATCGGTTTGGGTAATTAAATACCCTATCGAATCAAATTGAGCAATGTTGATAGCACTGTCTAATACAACATTGTTGGTGCTCGGGTTAAAAACCAAGTACCGCCAAAGTAGCGGATACAAAGCGCTATCTTGACCAAACATGGGAACGTCGTAACCTGAAACGTAAAACAATCCATCTTTTTCAACCAATGCTGCTAAAACAAAGCCTTGATCTCGCTGGGCTGCAACAACAAAATCATTGGTTTGGCCAAAGGCAGGCCGCATCTGAATTAAAAAAGAGGCACACACAAACCAAATGCGTAAGGTCATACTCATGTTGAAATTTAAAAACGGTTGTTATTTAGGACGTAATCACGGTGACATCCAAATTGTTTTTAACAATTGCAAATTTATCGAAACCTGAGAAATCCAAACAGAATCGTTCCGTGACAGAGAAATTTTACATAAGCCTGAAAAAACACAAAGACCCTCCAATTCGTTGTTCGCTCATATTATATGATGACTATCCACTGGTTCCGCCGCGATTTGCGGATTGACGACAATACCGCCCTATACCAAGCCCTGCAATCGGGACAACCCGTGCTCGGTTTGTTTATTTTCGACCGCAGCATTCTCGACAAACTCGAGGACCGCGACGATGCCCGTGTGAGTTTTATTCACCTGCATGTGAGCAGGTTAAAAGCCGAATTCGAAAGCAAAGGTGGAAGTATGCTGGTGCTGCATGGCGATCCATTGGAACTGTGGCCCCGGCTGCTGAGCGACTACCCCATTTCGGCTGTGTACACCAACCGCGATTACGAACCTTACGCCCGGCAGCGCGATGGGGCGCTGAATAGGTTGTTTGAAAGCAAAGGCGTGGCCTTTCACCACTACAAAGACCAGGTGGTGCTCGAAGCCAAGGAAGTGCTGAAAGACGACGGCAAGCCGTATACCGTATTTACCCCATACAGCCGCAAATGGAAAGCGCGTTTACAGTCGGGCGATTTGGAGACGCACGACAGTCGGGCCATCTTCACCCCCGCCAACCTCTACCCCACCCCACAATTGCCCCTGCCCTCCCTGGCCGATATGGGTTTTGAGCCCAGCAAAATCGATTTCCCCAAGGAAGAAGTCAGCGATGCGCTCATCAAAATGTACAGCGAGCAGCGCAATTTCCCGGGCATTCGTGGCACCTCACGTTTGGGAGTACACCTGCGTTTTGGCACCATGAGCATCCGTGCCCTGGCGCGCAAAGCACAGGCACTCAACGAAACTTTTTTGAACGAGCTTATTTGGCGCGACTTTTACCACATGATCCTGTGGCATTTTCCCCATGCTGCTACGGGCTCGTTCAGGCCGGCTTATGACAACATCCCTTGGCGGAACAACGAAGCCGAGTTTCAAAAGTGGTGTGCCGGACAAACCGGTTACCCCATTGTAGATGCCGGCATGCGCGAGCTCAATGCCACCGGCTTTATGCACAACCGGGTGCGCATGATTGTGGCCAGTTTCCTCACGAAACATTTGCTCATCGATTGGCGTTGGGGCGAGGCTTACTTTGCCCGCAAGCTGCTTGACTTCGATTTGGCAGCCAACAATGGCGGCTGGCAGTGGGCGGCAGGATCGGGTTGCGATGCGGCGCCTTATTTCAGGGTGTTTAATCCCGAGGGGCAAACCAAAAAGTTCGATCCCCAAGGCACTTACATTCGGCAGTGGGTGCCAGAGTTTCAGCGTTTGGACTACCGGCCGATGGTGGACCACAAAATGGCGCGGCAGCGGGCGTTGGATACGTATGGGAAGGCGTTGAAGGGGGAAGTGGCTTGAGGTCGGCCGGTTTAAACCGCAGCGTTTCGTTGATAGCCAACTTGAAGCTTCTACAAAGACACGGTCCAGTCTTCAATGACTATACCGCTCAAGCGATCAAAATCACTGGTATTCTTGGTCACCAATACCATGTTGTGAAAAATAGCCGTTGATCCAATGAGCAGGTCAAAATCATCAATCATGCTTCCTTTTGTCTTCAGGCGTGCCTTTTCAGAAGCATAAACATCAAGTGCTGGAAAAATTGGTATGATTTCAATTTTTGATTGAAATGATTCAAGAGCTAACGCGTTCTCTTCCCTCCGAGAGCTTTTGGCAATGCCGTACTTTAGCTCAGCTATGGTGATTTCTGAAATGGCACAATGTTCAAATCCTCGGTTGCGTATTTGTTCTTTGAGGTTGAACATTCCATTCAGGAAGTAAATGCAAATATTTGTATCCAACAGATACTTTCTCACAACTCCAAATTTTTGCGCGAGAAATTTCTATCTTTCTTTAATCCAGCTATAAAATCTTCTGCTGGTTGGTCGAGCTTGAAAGAACCAAAAAGGCTCTCCCAATCATCTTCCTTTTCTGCAATTTTAGATTGAATGGAACGCTTGAGTCGGGTAATCAACTCTGCTTTTTCGCGATTATTTAGATGCTTAAGCATAGCAAAATAGTTGTTTACTAAGTCAAAATTCAGATCTGCCGTATTCATGCTTGCCTCCGCTTTGCTACCAAAAATAAGAAAAACAATCGTTACCAAAAGCGTCTACCTGCTATTCTCACTTTCAGGTCGAAATGAAATGAAATTGTTGATTTTCGGTGATTTGTAGATTTTGACCGTGCAAAAGCGTCAACCAACCCAAACTGACGATTTTGAGTGCGGCAGCGGGCGCTGGATACGTATGGTAAGGCGTTGAAGGGGGAAATTGTTGAGTAGACTTTACTGAATAAATCTGCTTGACTTAGCGAAAGCCCAGTCAATATCCTTCCAATAAAGCTTGCCCATCATGTTGACTTACCATTTCGAATCGGCCGATGATATTCCTGAAAACATCGTTGATAGCATCAAAGCGGCATTTCGGTCAAAGGCCGTCACGATAGTCGTAGAAGAAACGGATGTGGCTTTTGAGCTTACTGATGAAATGAAATCAGTACTCGACCAACGTATTGAAGAACCAAAAGTGGATTACATCAGCGCGGCAAAGTCATTGGAGCAATTGCGGGAGAAATATACTGGAAGCCAACGCGCGAGATCGATGCACTAACTCTTTAGATTGACTTTACAGCCTTTTTAATTAAATCAAAGTCATTAAGCGAAGCATAATCCCAAATCTGATAACTCTTGGATGGAATATGTCTTCTCCAACGCAACTTACCTGCGTAATACATCTCGCCCTTTAGGTCATCCAAGTCGAGAAATTGCATTTTGTGAGCGTTTGCCTTGTAAACTCTCCGTCTCAACCGATTTAACGCATGGTGATTCAGCACACGACTGCCGGTTACCTGCCCTTTCACAACCTCCAGGACTTTGTACTTCATATCAGTTCTTGAAGTATGATCATCCATTTCAATGATCAATTGCCCAGAAAACCAATCTAGTACAATTGGGCCTTTACTACGAAATACCTCTGACAGTGCATTAGAAGGAACAATTACACTATCATTCCCGTAACGCCTTACGGTAATTGAATTAAGCACCAACTTGCTATTTTGAACACTCAAAGTAGCTTGGTAATTTTTATTCGTTTGCAACCAATATTCATCTGCTTTTGGCCGTAATTCTGGTATTGAATCGAAAATGGCCTCAATCGGGCAGTTTTGCAGCATATAACTTTTGCCATTCTCCGTAAAAAAATCAGGAGTGTAAATCCAAATCGCTTTTGATGGTGTAGCAGCGAAACTGAAATAAAAGAAGGCGAGCAGAACGGAAAGATTATTTTTCATCTGATTATTCCTAACTTCACGAAGATAGCTCGAACCAAGTCAAGCAATTGTCATCATTTCAAAAGCCAAAAGTTTGATTTGGAAGCGATTAGATTCCACCTTTTCTAAACCCGATCATGCATAAAACATACGCACAGTTTATTTGCATTGACCCCGAAATACGCTTTGGAAAGCCCTGTGTGAAGGGCACGCGCATCACTGTTTATGATGTGCTGAACTATTTTGCGGCTGGCATGTCGGAAGCGGAAATTTTGGCTGATTTTCCCCAACTCAGCCAGAAAGCTGTTCGTGCGTGCTTATTATTCGCAGCCGATAGAGGCAATCAAGTTAAATTCACCTGAAGCAACCGTAGACGCTGTTCGTCCAGCATCAAAAACCTTCCTCCCCCTCCGATTGTCGTTTGTGTATTCTACCACATGCAACACTTTAGCATTTCTGATATACTGAGCGCCGAAAAGCAATTCCGCACCAACCTCATCAACTGCTTGAGCGGGGTGCGGACGGCGCAATTGTTGGGTACGCAAAACCCAGCTGGATTAACCAATTTGGCCATTTTTAACTCGGCCATGCACATTGGGGCACATCCGCCGCTGATGGGCTTGATTTTTCGTCCGCTCGACGCCCAGCAGCACAGCCTGGCCAACATCCTCGAAACCGGTCTTTATACCCTCAACAGCGTACCAATCGACCGCCTGGCCTCTGCCCACCAGTGTAGTGCCCGTTACCCGCAAGAAGTGTCGGAATTTGCTGCCAACGGCTTTACGCCTTGGTACAGCGAAACCCATGCAGCGCCTTATGTGGCCGAATCGGCCTTGCGCATTGGCTTGAAGCTGGTGCAAAAAACCGACATTGTCCTCAACGGCACCATGCTATTGATAGGCGAAGTGCAGGAAGTTTGGGTGGCTGAAGAAGCATTGGAGGAAGACGGCAACATCCGCTTCGACCTGCTGGAAGCGGCCGGCGTGGGCGGATTAGATACCTACTACCGATTTGAAGCAGCCGCACGTTTCCCTTATGCCAAGCCGGGAGTACCGCCGGTTTCGCTAATTTAGGGCATGCAAAATCACCTGGCCAAGCGCTTGCTCCTCGTTCAACCGGCAGCCTTTGGTTTTAATGCCGAAACGGCTGTCAGCAACGGATTCCAGCAGCACAATCTGCCCCAAGACGTCCACCAGCGCGCCTTGGCTGAATTTCATGGGCTCACCGCAGCTTTAACGGAGGCCGAAATCGACTTTGACGTGCTGCTCGACACGCCCGATCCAGTAAAACCAGACGCTATTTTCCCCAACAACTGGTTCAGTACCCACCTTGGCGGCCGGCTGTTCCTCTACCCCATGGCCACGCCCAACAGGCAGGCGGAAATGCTACCCGAGCATGTAGCTTGGTTGGAAAAGCAGGGCTATACACAGCTCACCGACCTGCGTCACTACATTTATGAACAAAAGTATCTCGAAGGAACCGGCAGTTTGGTCTTCGACCATGTCCACCGTTTGGTATACGCCAACCATTCGATGCGTACGCACGCAGAGCTGGCCAAAGAAGTCGCCACGGCACTCGGCTACAAAGCCGTGCTTTTTCAGGCAACCGATCGCTCGGGTGCGCCCATTTACCACACCAATGTGGTGTTGAGCGTATCACCCCAGCTTGCCATCGCCTGTTTTAAGGTCCTGCCCGATGCCGATGAAGCGGCCTTGCTGGCGGCTTTGCTCGAAAGAAACGGAAGGCGTGTGGTAGCCGTCACCCTCGAACAAATGGAAGCCTTTTGCTGCAATGCCCTGGTGGTGGCCAACAGGCACGGAAAACCGATGATATTACTGTCGGAGACCGCCTGGCAGGCATTCACGGCCTTTCAGCAGTTGTGGATTGCGGAGCGGGCCGAGCCGGTGGTGGTGGCGATACCGACGATTGAGGCGGTGGGCGGTGGTGGTGTGCGGTGCATGGTGGCGGAGCTGTACTGAGTGCGGGCGTGGGGGAAACCGCTGAGGCGCGGAGGATTTTTTGGCGATTGAACTGCTTTAATGCCAAAAAAAGGCATTTGAGGCCAGAAAAGCTAATTCTCACTGCAGCTAGAAAGGACATCATGCCGCGCACTTCGACTTCGCTCAGTGGCCGGCGGAGGCTTTTGGCCGGCACTGATAACGCAGCTTGGCCGGAGGCCGTAGAGACAGTAGCAGTGCCTTCCAAACTTTCAGCGTCCTCCAGCGGTTTAGTTGCGGTATGTCGACCGTGATTTGGTACAAGCGCGATTTGCGGCTGCGCGACCATGCGCCGCTCGAGGAGGCCATCCGGCTGGGGAAGCCTTGCCTGCTACTGTACCTGCTGGAGCCTTCGTTGGTAGCTGCGCCGCAGTACGACCAGCGGCATTGGGATTTTGTAGCGGCCTCGCTGCGCGATATGCAAGGTCAGTTGGCCGAATACGGACACAGGCTGTGGGTGATAAAAGCCGAAGCCATCCCCTTTTTTGAAGAGCTGCACAATCGTTGGCCAATCAGTCGTGTTCTGAGCTACGAAGAAACCGGCCTGCAAATCACTTTTGAGCGCGACAAAGCCGCTGGTCTTAGCTTCAAAAAGATTGGTATATCATGGAAAGAATTTCCATCCAATGGCGTATTGCGCCCATGTAAGCAGCGCGACGACTGGAACAAAAACTGGTTCAAACGCATGCATGAACCGCAGGCGCAAGGCCATCCAGCGCAACTGCTGCCTGCCGCCTTGCCCGAAAAGCTGGTAGCATGGCTCGAAAATCAGGCTTGGGATTACAGCTCGCTTGCCCAAGACAAAAACATGCAACCCGGAGGCGAGCGCATGGCCTGGAAGTACCTGCAAAGTTTCCTCCACGAGCGTCATCGCAGTTATCATTTCCACATCAGCAAGCCAGAGCCGAGCCGCAAGAGTTGTTCGCGCCTCAGCACTTACCTGGCCTGGGGCAATTTGAGCATGAAGCAGGTGTACCAGGCCTTGCAACAAGCCAAAAACTTGCCGCAAGCCAACAAACGCGCATTGAGTGGTTTTGCTTCGCGTTTGGTGTGGCATTGTCACTTCATCCAAAAGTTTGAAACCGAGTGCCGCATGGAGTTTGAGAACCTCAACCGGGGTTTTGATCACATACGGACTGAATGGAATGAGACGCATTTTCATGCCTGGGCTGCGGGACAAACCGGCTACCCGCTGGTAGATGCCTGCATGCGCTGCGTAACGGCTACGGGCTACCTCAATTTCAGGATGCGGGCCATGCTGGTGAGTTTTTTAACGCATCATTTGTGGCTCGACTGGAAACGCGGGGCCGAGCACCTGGCCCGTTTGTTTCTTGACTTTGAACCTGGCATCCACTATCCGCAATTTCAAATGCAGGCAGGCGTGATGGGCGTGAACACCATTCGCACCTACAATCCAGTGAAACAATCGCAAGAACACGACCCGGAGGGCAGTTTCATCAAGCAGTGGGTGCCTGAACTGGCTGCGGTTCCGCTGCCCCTCCTCCATACGCCATGGGAAATGACTTTGCTCGAACAGCAATCGTACAACTGCGTGCTCGGGGAGCAATATCCCCTACCCATCATTGATTTGAAAACAGCCGCCGCCCGTGCCCGCACCGAATTGTGGGCCACCAAGGGGAGTATGGCTGCCAAAAGCGAAAGCAAGCGCATCCTCAAAACCCATGTAAAATCGCGCATGCGCAAGCATGCCGAGAAAACCACTGGCTTGTTCGACGAAAAAATGGATACCTGATGGCCAAAGGAAAAATGGTTCGCAAGGGCGATTTGCCTCAAAAAAGCTGCATCACTTGTGGCAGACCCTTTACTTGGCGCAAAAAATGGGAAAAGGTATGGGACGAGGTAAAGTACTGTAGCGATAGATGCAGGAACAGCCGTTGAACTTTTTCTTTGGACTAAACCGCTTTGGGCTGAAGCCAAGCCTGCATTTTCATAAACAATTCATCGGCCTTGAGTGGTTTGCTCACAAAATCATTGAAGCCCAATTCAAGCGCTTTGCCCTTGGTTTGATCGAAAGCATCGGCAGTTAAAGCAATCACTGGAATGTGGAGTTGCTCTCCAGCTTCCCCTGCTCTGATTTTCTCAATCAACTCAAAACCGTCCATTACAGGCATTTGGAGGTCGAGCAACACCAAATCGTAATTTTGAGCTTGCAAGCGCTTTAAGCCTTCGAGTCCGTTTTCGGCTACTTCAAAACGGGCATTCCAATTACTCAAGAGTTTGGTTGCCAGCATGGCGTTGATTTTATTGTCTTCCACCACCAAAATGGAAGCACCGAGCAGGTCTTTGTGATCGAGGCTTGCCAAATCTTGCTGCGGCAAGCCCGTGTGCAGTACCTTTTCGAATTTCAATTCCACGGCGAAGGTAGAGCCTACGCCAGGTTCGCTTTGTACCCGGATGTTTCCACCCATCATTTCAACCAATTTGCGCGTAATGGTTAGTCCAAGCCCTGTACCGCCATATTTGCGGCTGATTTGCTTATCGGCCTGCTCAAAACTTTCGAATATGCTTTCGAGTTTATCGGCTTCTATGCCAATGCCCGTATCACGGAAAGTAAATCGCACCAGGGTGTACATGGGCTCATCGCTCAGCACTTTAGCCCGCACGGCAATTTCCCCTTTTTCGGTAAACTTGGCTGCGTTACTTCCTAAATTCATCAGCACTTGGTTCAATCTTACTTGGTCGCCAATGATCCATTCGGGCAATTGCTCATCGATAACAAGGTTGATGGCCACTTCGCGGTCGCGGGTGAGGTAGCGCATTACTTTTTCGAATTGATGCAATAACTCTTTTACTGCAACGGGCGAATGATCGAGCGACATTTTATTGGCTTCCATCTTGTTCAAATCGAGCAAGTCGTTGATTAAGCGAAGTAAATTATCGGATGAATACTGAATGGCCTGCAGATATTCCAGCTTTTCGGGATCCTGTTCAACGGGCACCAACAATTCGGTCAAGCCCATGATGGCGTTCATGGGGGTGCGAATTTCATGCGAAATATTCGATAAGAAATTGGTCTTGGTTTGGGTGGCTTTTTCGGCTATCTCTTTGGCTTCCTGTAAGCTCTGCTGGAAATGCCCCATGCGAATGACAGCGCCTATAGAATTACAAAATCCCCGCAAGATGTTCTCATCGTTGCTGCTCCAAGTGCGGTTTGGCGATAATCCGTCGAAGCCCACAAATCCCCAAAACTGCTGACGTACAAAAATGGGTAAAATCACAAAACGCATTAAATTGAAACGCGCTGGCAACCCCACCAACACCTCTTTCGTGGCATCACCACTGATCGCTTCTCCTTTGGTGAGTTTTTCATACCAGGGTCCCACCCCCATGGCTTCGTAAGCAAAGCCTTCGGTTAGCAACTGTTTGTCGTTTTCACTTATCGAATTACCGAGTAATTCAGGCGAAAGCAAGGCTGTTCCAGCTTTGCCATCAATAATACGGTGTTCGAAAATCCAGGTAAAGCCAGCCTCAATGGCATTGGCTACCCGCCGCAAAGCTTGCGCTACATTGGCTCCGGGGTCTTCTGCCTCCAAAAGGAATTCGGTGGCTGACTTTACCTCTTCCAACAAGTGCTGGGTTTGTCGGTTTAAGAGCGCTTCTGAACGCAGTTCGGTTAAATCTTGCGTATAACCTTGAATGAAGAGCAATTTGCCCCTTTCATCCATTTGGGCTTTGGCACGTTCGAAAATGTACCGCAAATCGCCATCAGGAGTAATGATTCGATACTCCAGTTGCTGGGGCTGATTGGTCGATTTAACCAGCTCTACTACTTCCATTACTTTGGAAACATCGGCCGGATGTACCCGAGACTCCAGCGCTTCAAAACCAACCACAACCGATTTTTTATCGAGCCCCATGATTTCTGCCGTTCTGGCATCCCAGTGCAATTCGTTTTTCTGAGGCCAGCTTACCCAAGTACCCATGCCCGCCAAATCTAAACTCTCTTCCAATTGTAGACTTTTGTTGGCTATGTCCTTTTGCATGCGACGAGACTCAGTAACGTTATTCGCATAACATGAAATCCACTTGATACCGCCTTCTGCATCGTATACCGGGTATAGCGTTACCTCGGAGTGCATTTCTTTGTTATCTACAATGTCTTGAAATTCGAACTTTGACGAAACACCCTCAAAACCAGTCAAATATTGGGCTTTCCAAAAGTCTTTTTCCTCTTGGGGTAATAAATCTAAAATATTGTCGCCGATTTGAATTTTGGCTCCTGTATGCAATTCAAAATATCGGTGAAAATTGCGATTGGCATGCACCAACTTAAACTCACTGTCGACCGACCAAATCACATAGGTGGTTTGCTCCAAAATAGCTTCGAGGCGGGTAGCACCTTCCGTAAGATTTTTAACGAGCCTGCGATTGGCAAAAGCCATCGAATAAATGAAAGCGAAGGTAAGCAGGGTAAAAAACGCCACATTTACCCGGTGACCACTCCACATTTGAGTATCGGTGAGTGGCTCCCAAGGTTCGAAAGGGTATACAAACACGAATATCAGCGCGAACACAGGCATCAAGGCCATGGTTTCGAAATGATACTTTTTGTTTAAGTCGGCAATAAATGGAACCACCGCAATGATGGCAATTAGGTACAAGTAGGCTGCCTGCGATAAACCCATCCGCAGAATTTCCGATAAAAGCACAAAAATGACGCTGATTACCAGCGTAAAAGCTGCTGTATCGGTCTTCCCACGCAAGTTGGCCCAGAGTCCCAATAGCAAAGTGAAAACCCCAATTCCATTGCCCAACCAATTCATGGGGTAACCTTGTAACCATTCTGCCAAATTGGTTACAATCATGGTTACGAGTCCCATCACGATAAAAAAGCCTACAACTTTGCTGCGTCGTTTGGCTTCAAACATGTGGAATTGCTGGTTCCATAAAAAGTGCTTGCGCAATAAACGGTAAAACACTGACGCTTTTTTGCGGCAATATAGTTGAAATTGGCCTTTCTTGGGCGAGGTTAAGGAAAAGTTAAACTTTCGAACACTTGCCAAAGCCCCATTATTTTTGTGAGATGAAGCAACAATACCGTTTGCTCCTTCTGTTTATTGCCATGGCCATCAGCCTGATAGCTCTTTTGGCCATGCAATGGTATTGGTTAAACGAGGGAAAGCAAACCCGACAAGCGCAGTTCGATCAAGCGGTATCGGAAGCCCTGCGCCAAACCAATTATGCACTGGAAGCCATGGAAGCTTCGCGGCTCTTGGGCAAAGCCATCGACCAAAGCCAATGGGTACAGCGCTTTGATTCATTGGCTGGAATAACCACCTTGTATAAATTCGATACAATCGAGTCGACTGAACGAAAAGAAAGAAAACCACAGCCACAAAGCAACCCATTCGTTTTTAAAACCGACAACCTAGTCGAGCCGACTGTCCTTGTTCCTTCCCCACCGGCACCTATCTCGGCCCTCACTTTTGAGCTACCCAAAAGCAGTGAAGAAGCACTCCGTAGATTCGACAGCATCATGAGTAATTCGGCAAATGCGCCGCAAATCACTTTCAAGAGGTTGCAAACAAACATAGAGCAAAAGACCGATAGCATCCTCCAAATGTTTATCCGCCAAGATAGCCTGTTGATTTCGAGCGATGGAAAATTGGCCGAAACACGCATCAGTTTGAGAGCGGAAACCAGGGCCAAAGAAATACAAACGGCGAATGCCAGCAAGCTTAAAATCCAAAAATCGGTCGCCAAAACAAAAAAAACCGTGGTGCAACGCCAAGTGCCCATCGACAGTTTATTGGCTCAAGTAACGATAGACCTTATTCGTCCTAAACTCCCTATAGAACAACGTATTAGTCAAGAAAAATTTGATTCAATTTTAACCGCAAATTTGCAGCAAAAAGGCATCACCCTACCTTTTCAGTATTGGATAACGCGTGAGCAGGCCGACAGCAGTGCTTTTGTTTTTGGCAACCGAAATCTGCCCCCCAATGCATCGCACTTGTACCAAACCCAACTTTTTCCCAACGATTTGTTTCATTTGAACGAGCAATTAATGCTGTATTTTGTGGATGAGTCGGCCTACCTCCGCCGGGGATTAACCGCCATGTATCTGCTCAGTGCTTTGCTATTTTTGCTCATTGGTGGGATATTTTATGCTGCCATTCGCTACCTGATGCATCAAAAAAGGCTATCTGACATCAAAAGCGACTTCATCAACAATATGTCGCATGAGTTCAAAACGCCTATTGCCACCATCAATTTGGCAACCGACGCTCTTGGCAATGAAAAAGTACGCGCACAACCCAGCCAAATCGATAAATACCTAGGCATCATCAAAAGCGAAAACCGACGCATGAATCAGCATGTAGAACTGGTTTTGCAAACGGCCCGCCTTGAGAAAAAGGAGCTCAAACTCAATCGACAACCCATTGAACTGGCTCCACTCATCAACCAAGCCATTTCGCTGATGCAAATGCAATTTGAAAGCAAGGATGGACAAATACAATGTGAACCCATACCCCATGTGCACTTGTATGCCGATGAAACCCACCTCTTGAACGTACTCACCAATTTGTTAGACAATGCCCAAAAATACTGTACGAAAGCCCCCAGGGTGGTGGTGGGCGTACAACTGTTAGGCAGTAAGTGTCACATTGCCATTACCGACAATGGCATTGGCATGACCCGTGAAGAAAAAGACCACATTTTTGATCAGTTTTACCGCATTCCCACGGGCAATTTACACAATGTAAAAGGATTTGGCTTGGGATTAAGCTATGTAAAGGCCATTGTGGAAGCCCACCAAGGAAACATTCAAGTGATGAGCGAACCAGGAAAAGGAAGTACATTTATACTACAGCTACCCATTCAACCTACTGCCTCATGAACCGCATTTTGCTTGTTGAAGACGACCCCAACTTTGGTTTGGTGCTGAAAGATTACCTCGAACTGCACGATTATGAGGTAGTGCTTTGCACTAATGGACTGCAAGGCCAAAACGCCTTCAAGAATGGGAGATTCGATTTGTGCATTTTGGATGTAATGATGCCTGAAATGGATGGTTTCAGTTTGGCCAAAATCATCCGCACTCAAAACACCCAAGTCCCCTTATTTTTCCTAACGGCCAAAAACCTCAAAAACGACGTGGTGCAGGGCTTTGAACTGGGCGCTGATGACTACATTACCAAGCCCTTCGATAGCGAGCTGCTGCTTTGCAAAATAAAAGCCATCATTCATCGGGTACAAACGGCTGTTGGTCCTTTGCCTCAACGCATCCAGCTAGGCCATTTTCAGTTTGATGCAGCGCTCAGAGAACTCACCATCGATGGTCAAACACACCGATTATCGCCCAAAGAAGCCGAATTGCTGCAACTATTCGCTTCCCAGGTAAACAAGGTGGTTAGCCGCAGTGAAGCTTTGCAACGCATTTGGAAAGACGATAACTACTTCACCGGCCGCAGCATGGATGTATATGTGACCAAATTACGAAAATACCTGGCTGCCGACCCCAGCGTTGAAATCATCAATCTGCATGGCAATGGCTTCCGGCTCGTAGCTCCTTTGGCTTAGTTGGCCCTTTTGATGGCTTCCCACCTCACTGGCTTGCGGCTAGGTTGCAGGTTCCACAAGTTCATAATGTGCTTGTAGATATCGATGTTCTCCTGGATGCCTGTGAACATTTCGGCACCCGGACCATACGCAAATACCGGCACCATTACTGCGGTATGTTTGGTGCTGGTGAATGCCCCTTTTACTTTGCCGGTTTTAAAATCGCCACCTGCCAAGGCAAAGCCGCCCGTTTCATGGTCGGCCGTTACAATGACGAGGGTTTCTCCATTCTTTTCGGCAAAATCGAGTGCTTTTCCGATGGCCTGATCGAAATCAATCATCTCTTGCACAATGTAATCGGTTTCATTGGCATGCCCTCCCCAATCGATTTGAGAGCCTTCTACCATCAGGAAAAAGCCTTTTTCGTTGGTATTTAACCGATCGATGGCCAACTGCGTAGCCCGAGGAAGGATATCGTTTCTGCCTTCATTCTTCTTCGCCGGAGCATCGTCCCACAACAAGGCCGCTAAACGTGCTTGTTGAGGCACTTCCAAGAGCGCTGCTTCGGTGGTGGCTGTGTAAAAGCCGCGCATGCGCAATTCGGCCATGAGGTCGCGACCGTCTTTGCGTTGCTCAAAGTATTTGCGGCCACCGCCAATAAAAAGCTGCAAGGGGCTATGCACATATTCCCAAGCAATGTCTTCATGCATTTCGCGGTGCGGAACATGGGCCACAAACGAAGCTGGTGTGGCATGCGTAACCGCACAAGTGGCTACTACCCCGGTGGCTCTTCCGCTTTTAGCGGCTGTTTCGAGCACGGTTTCGTGGGCCAAGGTATCACCCGCAACGCCTATGGCATTGTTGTAGGTTTTTTGTCCGATACTAAATGCCGTAGCACCTGCACCCGAATCGGTAATAATGTTATCGAACGAATAGGTTTTGATAAAACCCAGTTGTTTGAACCGCTCTAACTCGAGGAAGTTGTTGTTGCCTATCATGCCTGCATAAATTTGGCTGGTTCCCATGCCATCGCCAATCAACAAAATGATGTTTTTGGGTGATGCTGGTGGCGCCACAGGCTTGAGGGCTTGTGGTGCTGTGGTAGCAGGTGCAGTTGGGGGCACTTGGGCCTTGCAAGCCACTAAGAAGGCGCTGCAGGCGAAAGCAAAAACGAGCTTCATGTTCATGCTGTAAAACTAAGCTTTTTACAAGCTGTAGGTGTAAAGTCATAATGAAGACTTGAATGCCAAACAAAAAATACGGTTCTTCGAAACATGGAAATGCTTCCAAATAAATTCACCATCCGCGTATATGGCCTTTGGATTCACGAGGGCAAAGTGCTCGTGGCTGAAGAAATACACAAAGGCCAGCGGATGAATAAATTTCCGGGTGGTGGACTCGAACCCGGCGAAGGAACCCGCCATTGTTTGGCACGTGAATTTGAAGAAGAAACGGGGGTTGCCGTGGAGGTGGGCGAACACTACTATACAACCGACTTCTTTGTGTCCTCAGCATTCGACCCGCAGGTACAAGTAATGAGCATTTATTATCGCGTTCATGCAGCAGCGCCATTTCTACCCCCAAGAAACCTGCTCGACCTCAACGCCTCAGAAGATGAAATTTTCAGATGGGTACATCCGGCGGAAGTAGCAGCAAAAGACTACTTCACCTTTCCCATTGACCAGTACGTAGGTGAAATGCTTTGGCGCGAGTTGCTGCCAAAATCTTAATATCCCAGCTGCCTGAGCAGCAAATGCTGAATGGCAGCTACGGTCATAGAATCGGTGATTTTACCCGACTTCACCTCCTGCCAGGCCTCATTTAGATTGAGGCTGCGGTGCGCCAATTCTTCGGTATCCTCCGGTTCAGCAGCATGTTGTTCGAGATCCGTAGCCAAATAAATGATGGCCAATTCATCGGTTACCGAATTAGACAAATGCATTTCGAGCATTTTTTCCCACTTATGCGCCACTAAGCCTGTTTCTTCCAACAGTTCACGCTTGGCCGATTCTATGGGATCAATCCCAAGCTTCCCTCCTCCCTCAGGTATTTCCCACGAATAGGCATTCAAGGGAAAGCGGTATTGACCTACCAACACCAACTCACCCTTTTCGTTTAAGGGAACAATTCCAATCGCAAGGTTTTTAAAATGCACCTTGCCATAGATGCCCGGATTTCCGGAAGGGTTAAGTACTTGAAATTCGGTGAGCGTAATCCAAGGGTTGGAATACACTTCCTGCTGCGAAACTACCGTCCAAGGGTTGTGCGACTCATCTATCATTCGTCGCCACCCATTTGAAACATGGCCGGATTAAAGTCGCTCAAGGTGTAATCTTTGGGGACTTCAAACAAGCTATTAGCCAACTTCTCTTTTTTCACTTCCTTGGCTTCCATGGTAATAAGCATGCCCATTTGGCTCATTTGCACGCGCAATGGGAAACCCGAAATACCATAACTGCCGCTTTGTCCGATGGGCGAACTGGCCGAGCTTTTGCCTTTAGGTGCTTTGATGGCTATTTCATCGGTCACCCAATATTCGGCCAAGAGCTCTCCTTCTTTGCTCTTTACGACGTAGTGTTCGCAGCTAAAACCAGCAATACTTCGCTTATCTGCCCCTTTTTGAACATCATATTTGCCTGCCTCGTCGGCTGCCTTTCCCTCTTCTTTGGGCATTAGCATGGCCGATTTGTTGGCATCATTCACCATATACACTTGATCTTTGGCAGCATTCACCACCACGTCTCCCATCATGGCAGCCATCATGCCCCCCTGGATACTCATGCGCGAATTTTCGCCTTTGATTTTAAACACATAGCCCGTAGGCATGAAAGCCTTGGCCATTTCCATTTCCTGCCCTCCACCGCTTACTTCAAAACTAAATAAGATGGTGCCTTCAAAATTTTTCTTCGACTGGGCAAACGCCAGCGAGGTAAGGAATACCAAAGTCCACGCAAAAAGTGTTTTTTTCATACATCTCCAATTGATTTCCCAAGGTAAGAACCTTGACTTTGATGAGCAATAGCCTAAAAAAATATATCCTTGGCCAAACGGTAGGTATTGCAATGTGCTTCCAAAATCATCTTGATATCGGGCGAATAACCTCCTCCCATACAAATGACCAATGGGCTACTTATGGCTTTGGCCAAACGCATTACCAAGGCATCACGGGCTTTGCATCCTTCCATCGACAAAGCCAACTTCCCCAATTTGTCGGTCTTCAACACATCCACCCCTGCTTGGTAGAACATAAAATCGGGTTGAAAATCGTGTACAATGGCTGAAAGGTGCTCTTTGAGCAAGGTCAAATAGGCTTCATCGTCCGTTCCAGCTGCCAAGGCAATGTCGAGGTCGGATGTTTCTTTGTGGTACGGATAATTGTCTTTGCCATGCATGCTAAAAGTAAAAACCCGCGATTCGTTGGCAAAAATGGCTGCGGTTCCATTGCCTTGATGTACATCTAAATCAACAATGAGAATCCTTTTTGCCGCGCCTTCATGAAGCAAAGCAGCCGCTGCCAAGGCTTGGTCGTTGAGCAAGCAAAAGCCCTCACCCCTATCGGCAAAAGCGTGGTGCGTTCCACCGGCCACATTCATGGCAACGCCAAATTGCATGGCATAATGAGCGGCATCGAGGGTGCCTTGGGCAATGGTGATTTCGCGCTCTACCAAGGCAGCACTCAGTGGAAAACCAATGGGCCGCACTTCCCTGGAGGTGAGCTGCAAATCGCGCATTCGTTGCCAATAATCGAGCGTATGTACCCGCAGTATGGCTGACTCGGACATGGGCTGAGGTTCAAAAAGCTCGTCGGCACCAAGCGTTCCTTCGTGCAGCAATTGCGCTGGAATAAGCTCATACTTTTCCATGGGGAAGCGATGCCCAACCG
Organism: Sphingobacteriaceae bacterium; assembly: GCA_013824115.1. Taxonomy (GTDB): domain Bacteria; phylum Bacteroidota; class Bacteroidia; order UBA7662; family UBA7662; genus PNNG01. The sequence goes on from PNNG01000011.1 coordinate 24,970, forward strand.
GTAAAGGATGACAATAAATGGGGTGATAGGCAACTTTAAGCACGGCGCAAAATTAACAGCCCAAGGCTTTAAAGGTTCACAAGATGCTAAAGTCGTTATATTCGCACCCATGCGCTTTTTAACTATCCTTTTGATGAGTGGCCTGGTGATCACCGCCGCTTGCAAATCATCTAAAAACAAAAAGAAAGAGGCCCTGCAAAACAACAGTAGAGAGCTCCTAGAGCGAACCGACTACATCACTGGACATTGTTATCCGGAAGGTGGAAGTGGTTCCCTGCTGTATTTTAATCTCGATAGTGTTTACTTTTTAAATGGCTTTCTGGAATCGGGCTATCAGGTCAGTATTTTGGGTACAGATAAGCGGTACGGAGAAATGCAAGCGGATCCATACTGGTCGGGTGCTCAGCTGCCACTGGTATATTACAACGAAAAAGGCATCCAATCGGACGAATTTTTCAGCACCATCTTTTTTGACCGGGTAGCTGAAAAAATGAATACCGAAAGCATCGCGCCACTACTGATTTCGGCCTATCAGCGCCTCAACGATACTGGAAAATTGGTAGTTATGCTTCCCAAAAAATCGCCACAAATAGCAGCATCGTACCTCAAAATAATTCAAAACCAAGTTGAACTCCGGAAATGGCTGGTGGACACTACCTTCTCGGCCAATTACCAAATCCTAACCATCCTAAAATAAGGCCATGAAAAAGAAAAGTGCCATCGACCGCTTTCTAAGCGTGATTGAAAAAGTAGGCAATGCCCTTCCCCATCCTGCCACCCTGTTCGCCGGCTTCGCGGCTTTGGTGGTGTTGATGTCGTGGGTAGTGGCCCAGTTCGACATCAGTGTGGTGCACCCGGGAACGGGAGAAACCGTACAGCCCTTTAACTTGCTTTCGGCCAAAGGGCTGCACATGATTCTGGAAAAGATGGTGGTGAATTTCACCGGCTTTGCCCCACTGGGTACCGTTTTGGTGGCTTTGCTGGGCATAGGCATTGCCGAGGGCAGCGGACTCATTGGTACGGTGCTGCGACTGGTGGTGCTTTCTTCACCCAAGCGCTTGCTCACCTTCGTCATTGTATTTGCAGGCGTGATGTCGAATACCGCCAGTGAAGTAGGTTATGTACTGCTTGTTCCTTTGGCAGCCGTGATTTTTTTGGCGGCAGGTAGACACCCCTTGGCTGGACTCGCCGCTGCCTTTGCCGGTGTTTCGGGAGGTTACAGTGCCAATCTATTGCTAGGTACCATAGATCCTCTTTTGGCCGGACTTTCAGAAGAAGCCGCCCGCATCATTGCACCGGGTTATACCGTAAATCCGGCCAGCAACTATTACTTCATGTTTGTTTCTACTTTTCTCATCAGCATTTTGGGTACTTGGGTCACCGAAAAAGTGGTAGTACCACGCCTCGGTGCATACACGGGAGAAGAAAAACCTGAGGAAATAAGAACCCTCAATGCCGCTGAAAAGAAAGGACTTTTGTACGCTTTGATAGGATTTGTGCTCTTTGCTGCCTTTATTTTAGGCGGACTGTTGCCTGTCGACGGCTATTTACGCAATCCTGAAACAGGCGCCATTCTCAAATCGCCCTTCATGTCGGGCATCGTAGCCTTTATTTTCCTATCGGCGGCGCTCTGTGGCATTGCCTATGGCGTAGGTGCAGGCACCTTTAAATCAGACAGCGATGTGATGAAGGGCATGGCCAAAAGCATGGAGACCTTGGGTTCATACATCGTACTGGTGTTTTTTGCAGCACAATTTGTAGCCTATTTTAACTGGACCAACTTGGGCTTGATTGTGGCCATCAAGGGAGCTGATTTGCTCAAAGCCTCTGGCTTGAACGATTTTGCGCTCATGGGCAGTTTCATCCTCGTTGCTGCTGCCATCAACCTGGTGATGGGAAGTGCCTCTGCCAAATGGGCCATCATGGCACCGGTGTTCATACCCATGTTCATGCTCCTGGGCTATTCTCCCGAAATTACGCAGGTGGCCTACCGCATTGGCGACAGTGTTACCAACATCATTTCACCCATGATGAGCTATTTTGCCTTGATTGTGGCCTTCATTCAGCGTTACGACAAAAAGGCGGGTATTGGAACGGTGATAAGCACCATGCTACCCTATACTCTTGTCTTTCTGTTGGGCTGGATGTTGTTGTTTGGCATTTGGCTCGCTTTGGAATTGCCCATTGGTCCGGGTGCCCCCCTCTACTTCAAGCCGTGAACATTTTCACTTACTTGTGGGTTAATGCCTTGTAAAACTTCAAAACATTATGAAAAAAACCATTCTCTTGTTGGCCTTGGCTGCCATCACTTTTTCTTGTTCAAACAGCGCCGATAAGGCTGAAACCACCGATGTAGCCGAAGCAAGTGGCAATGTAAATGCAGGTTTGCCCTTGATTTCGAGCACATTAAAATGGACAGGTAAAAAATTGACCGGCGAGCATTTCGGTACCGTTCAAATTTCAGCAGGCAATTTAATTGTAGAAGAAAACCAATTAACAGGCGGCTCGTTCACCATGAATATGAGCAGCATTGTGGTAGAAGACCTTACCGACCCAGCTTACAACAAGGATTTAACCGATCACCTCAACTCTCCCGACTTTTTTGATACGGCTAACCATCCTGAAGCCAAGTTCGAAATTACCGGTGTAGAAGCTTTGGCTGCGGCCGATGCTGCTGGAAACACCCACACCATTTCGGGCAACCTCACCATCAAAGGCATCACCAATGGCATTAAATTCCCTGCGGCCGTAAGTTTGGCTGATGGTAATGTAAGTGCGAAAGCAGGCTTTGCTATCGACAGGACCTTGTGGGACATCAAGTTCAAATCGGGTAAATTCTTCCCTGAATTGGGCGACAAAGCCATCAACGACGAAATTGGCATCCAATTAGAACTCGTAGCTGGTAATTGATCAGCGGAACATTAAAAAAAACCGGGCGATGCCCGGTTTTTTTATGCGCATTGGTAGAAGTTAGCTGAAAGTGCTAATTTAGACACATGGTAAAATTGGTTTGGTATTTCGCAGTCATTCTCGGTATCCTATTTGTACCATTTGATGTAAATGGGCAAAAAGCCAGTGCTCCTTACTTGGGAGCCAACATTTATTCGCCCTACGAAATAAGTCAAAAACAAATCAATCAATTAGAGCACTTATGTGATTCACTTTTTGAAGCAGGAGAACGCGATAGTAGTTATTTGGTACCATTGCTTGAATTGGTAAACAAGTACATTTCGTTTAACCCCATCAAAGGCATGGAAAAAGCTTCCACAGGCGTTTATTATGCCGAGAAGAAGCAGTTTTGGGGCTTGGCATCGCTTTTTCACACGGCAAGAGGCAATATTTTAAGGTACCGAGGCTATCGTGATTTGGCATTGGATGCCTATTTGCGCAGCTATGCTTACCGTGAAATGCAAGACAACTCCGATTTGAGTGTTTTTGGATTGGTTGATATTGGAAACATTTACTTTGATCAGCGTGATTTTGGCGCGGCCATGCAGTACTACCAACGCGCGTTAGATTCAGCCCAGGTAAGGAACATCGCTTTCGGCGCATCGGTAGCACTCAATAACCTGGGAATTGTTCACCGAGAACTTGGGTTGTTTGACTTGGCAGAGTACTTTTTCAACAAAAGTGCACAAGTACGCTTGCAAGCAGGACTTTATGGCCTTACTGCCCACTCTAAAAACTACATTGCCGGTTTGCGTTTTCGGGCTGGGAGGTATGAAGAAGGGCTACAAATTGTGGCCGACGTGATCGACACCATGCAGAAATACGATATGTTCTCGGAGTTGGCCGACATTTATTGTAGCAAGGCCCGTTTTCTGCAAGCACTCAATCAACCGGCCGCCTCCGATAAAGCCTTGAGCGATTCGTGGGAGATCCTCATGCGTTATAATATGTTGGAGCGACTAGAGTTTCATTACCTTACTCAAATAGAAATTGCCGTAAAACGAAAGCAACTCGATAAAGCCCAAATATTGCTCGACAAAATCATCGAGCAATCGAAAAGCATTGATAACCTCCAAGGTGAAATACGTGCCTATGATATGATGTACCGCATGTACAAGGAGGCTGGTAAAATGGAAAAGGCCTTAGATGCGCTTGAGAAATACCATGAAGCACGCGATAATGTAAAAAAGCAGGAGGTTGATCGCAAACTGCTGGCCATGGAAAACGACCTGGTTTTACAAAAGCAGCAGCGCGAATTGGATTTGCAAAAAGCCTCGCTCGAACAAAGAGAGCAATTGCTAACGGCCAAACAAACGCAAAACCGACTGTTACTTTTGGTGGTTTTGATAAGCCTTGCTGGAAGCACAGGGGTAGCATTGGTTCTGATCAAACAGCGTAGAACCAACAGGCAATTGGTAGAAAGTCAACAACTCATTGAAGCCCAAAACAAGCGCATGCTGCTTCAAAACGAAGAGCTAAAGGAAGCCAATTTACTGGCCGCGAAACACTTAAGGGCCAAAACCGACTTTATGTCGCACATGAGCCACGAAATTCGTACGCCCATGAATTCTATTATGGGACTCACTGAATTGCTTCAAGAGGAAATCACCGACAAGGAAGCGCTCGACAAGCTGCAGTCGATTCGTTACTCTGCCGATATCTTATTGGTGATTATCAACGACATCCTGGATCTTGCTTCAATTGAAGAAGGCAAAATCAGTATGGAACATGTACCCGTTTCCATTTCTCAAATTGTACATGAGCTTTCCAATCTGCTGCTTCCTAAAGTAAGTCCAAAAAACGTTTCTTTCGATATTGAATTAGATAATCGCATTCCGGCCTACGTTCTTACCGACCCTACCCGCCTTTACCAAATTTTATTGAATCTGTTGGGTAATTCGGCCAAGTTCACAGAAACAGGAAAAATTGGCTTGGCAGTGGATGTACTGCAGCTACGTGAAAAATCGTGTGTGCTTCAGTTTAAAGTGAGCGATACCGGGCCAGGCATCAAAGCAGAAATATTACCTGGCATTTTCAATAGCTTCACCCAAGGCGGCTCAGATATCCACAAAAAATTTGGTGGTACTGGCCTGGGATTAACCATCACCAAAAAACTGGTAGAGCTCTTGCGAGGCAGCATTGAGGTTCAGTCGGTTTACGGCGAAGGAACCACATTCACCGTTCAAATGGAGCTTCCCGTAACCGAACTACCAATGGCTCCCCAACACACGGTCAACTCAAACTCGCTACAAGATTTGCATGGCCTACACATATTGTACATCGAAGACAATATGATGAACCAAAAAGTAATGAACTTGCTCTTAAAGCCCTACCAAATTGAGCTGCGTATGGCCAACAATGGTGAAGAAGGCTTGATAGAACTACGCAAAGCCCCTACCGATTTGGTGCTTATGGATTTGCGCATGCCAATTTTAGATGGCTTTGAAGCCACCGAAAAAATAAGAAAGGGTGATGCTGGCAAAAAATACAAAAACATACCCATCATTGGGGTAACGGCCGATGCTTTCGACGATAGCACCAGCAGGGCTTTGCAGTTAGGTATGAATGATGTTTTGGTAAAGCCGTTGGTAAAGGAAAAACTCATTCAAATGCTCCTCAAGCACAAGCCAAGCAACAGGCAAAAAGAACTTTAGGCCTGGTGGTCAACAGCTTGGTTCAAAAAATCAACGAATGGCTTTAATTGGCCTATCCGCTTTGCAAAGTGATTTTTCAAGTCGTTCGACTGCATTTGAAATGGCTCCGACAGAATAAAACTCTTGTACTTCAAAAAGGCTATGGCCTGGTTTTCCTCGTCGTAGCCTTTGGGCGGCCTGCTTAACTGCTCGCCTTCAAATCTTAGTCCCTGCTCCTCGGCTCTATTCACAATTCGCTCAAAATCCGACCATCCATAGTCTATTTCTTGCCGAATTTGTTTGAGCAGTGGAGCTTCAGGCATCCAAATGCCCGCAGCTAAAAAGGCAGCACCGGGCTCAAAATGAAAGTAGTAGCCTGCCCCCGGGAACTTCTTACCGCCTTTGCTCAGGTAAGCCGAAAAATTAGTTTTATATGGATTTTTATTGGCTGAAAATCGTACATCACGGTTGATGCGAAAAATGCAATTTTTGGCCTCGAGAGTTGCTAATTGAGAATCAACCTGGGCCGCTTCTTTGATCAAAGCATCTACAAATGCCATAAAATCGGCACGAAGCTGCTGGTATTCCACTCTGTGCTCGTCGAACCAAGCCTTGTGATTGTTCTGTGCCAGCCCTTTCAAAAAGGCTTCCAATGTTGCAAAATTCATCATTTTCGGCTTAAAATGCGTTGCAAGTATTTCCCTAGAATATCGAACTCCAAATTCACTTGTGTGCCTTTTCCAAAAGTGTGAAAATTGGTATGCTCCCAGGTGTATGGAATAATCGCTACACTGAAGGCATCATCTGTAGCGTCTACCACCGTGAGTGATACACCATTCACACAAATGGAGCCTTTTTCCACCACCAGGTTGCCTTTACTTGCGTCAAACTCAAATCTACATCTCCAGCTTCCGTGCTCATCTACAATTTGGGTACAAACCGCCGTTTGATCCACGTGGCCTTGCACAATGTGCCCATCGAAACGGCCATTGGCTGGCATGCAGCGCTCTAAATTGACCCAATCGCCCGTATTCCAAGCTCCTAAACTGGTCTTTTGCAGGGTTTCACTGATAGCAGTTACTGTATGCGTTCCTTCACCCAAAGCCACCACTGTTAAACAAACCCCATTGTGCGAAACACTTTGGTCAATTTTCAACTCCTGTGAAATGGGCGATGCAATGGTAATGTGTACATTATCTTGCTCGTGCACCAAGGCATCTATCCGCCCCAATGCTTCTATGATTCCTGTGAACATGCTTTTAATTAACGTCGCAAACCTACAACACCACTGCGGTCAACTGGTTTGATTCCTTCTAAAGTTCGGAAATTGATTTTAATGCGGAAGTAATATGTGCCGGCCTCTAAATCTTGCCCCAAGGCGTTTTTGCCATCCCAGTTAATTTGAGGGTCGGTGGTACGAAAAACCTCTTGTCCCCAACGGTTTAAAATTATCAAATCAATATTTTCCACAAAGCGCCATCCAGGAAGCGGTTTGAACAAATCGTTGATATTATCGCCATTAGGCGTAAATACATTGGGCAATTCGTACAAATTGCAGTTTTCAACGCAAATTTCGTTGCTCTTTACACTTTCGTTGAGACTCGAATCGATTGCTGTAACCGCGTAACAACCTGCTACCGATGCCTGCAAATTCAGGTGCTCAAAACGTGCTGGCAAATCGGCCTTAACCGAATCGAGTAGCTGCCATGGCGCCAGGATGGTTGGCCGGTAGTAAATCTTCCACTTCAGCAAATCGGGCGCACAATCAAGTGGTTGTACCCAGCTAACTATATTGCGGAATTGATCGCAGCTCGACTGAACCGAAATGGCAGGTGGACAGGGTGGCACCGTATCGGTGGGCATGCCACACGCAATTTGCGTTAAATTGATCAGCGAGTCGGGCAACAGGGCATTGGCAAATCTTCCGAACGACTGCACATAATAGCAGTACCTCACGCCATTAATGAGCCCGGTATCTAAATACGCAGGTTGCGTTGTGGTTGCTATTTGAACAAAGTTGCCACTCAGGTCCTCGCGGTACACATAAAAGGAGTCGTTCAACCAATTGGTTTGGTATTCCCATGTAAGCTGCAGTTTGCTATCGAAACTCCCTGTGCGTAAAAATACCGTAGATGTAGCCGATGACTTACCTACCAAAGTACTTCCTAATGCATCAAAATCGATTTGATAATGCCATTGCTGGTCTCGGGTATTGAGGTTGGCATCGTTGAAGAGGCTGTCTTGCATGAGCGCCGCAAAACTGCCATAATTTCGGGTACCAATTTGTTGCCGGTTGACCATCGTTCGATCGATAGCACGGTAGAAACGATAACGGTAAGGTGTAGGGAATTGCACGGTATCGAGCTCAACAGGGCCCGACCAACCTAGCATCACAGCACCAGTGCTCACATCGGTTACTTCTACACTGGCCTTGGTAAGCAGCGGCAGGTCTCGCAAAACCACCTCACACACCTCATCACTCGAAATACTTTCGGAACCACCCAAAGGATTAAATGCGAACTCACTCAAAAAGGCGGTAACGCGGTAGCAAAACTCCTCACCCGCAGGAAGTCCCTGCCCACCATTGTCGTCAACGTACGCAGTGCGGTTGCGGCCCATGAGCGTATCAATGAGAACATAGCCCGTGCTTGCAGGTACTCCAGTTTCACAAGCATCGGGGGTAAATGGACCACTGCCCTGTTTGCGGTAAATTTTGTAGCCTAAGACGTTCGGACAACTATGTGGGTCGAAGGTAACTGTGATTTTTCCCCCTTGCGAAGTGGCTTGAATGTTCTCCACAGGTGGCGCAATTACCCTGATGTTCCACACTTCGTAAGCAGTAAGCCGCGGATTTCCACTGTCTTCGGCACGGAAAATCATGCGGTAGGGATCGCGTCGAATGTGGCCGCAATTGGTTTGCCACACAAAATTAGATGCTACGTTCCCTTGGGCTGTTACGTCGCCAAAAATGGCAGGATTCTGGGTGACAATCCCTCTGGGTGGTGCCAATGGGGCACCTACGCCACGCAAAGTAAGCATGTGGTTATCGCTATCGGAAGCCGTAATCATGGCCTGCAAAATGGTGCCTGCTATAATGCAAGTATCGCGCGGTACCGAAATCACGGGTGGACGATTCGCACATACCGTGATAGTTACCTGAAAATCGCGAATAATGGAGCTGATTTGGACGCCATTACGCCATTCACGAATGATCATGGCAAAATTATACTCGCCCGGATTGCTGGGTGTGTTCCAAATAAAGTCGCCCGTAATATTGTCGACATACAGGACAGGAAAAACGTCGGGATAGAAAAAACTAGGGATAGGCAAGCCGTTTTCTCCCCTGCAGGGTGTGATATCAAACGAAAGTGAATCGCCATCGGGATCAACCGCACCCGGATTGTGTACAAACAGCCTGCGTACACAACCAAAATCAATGGGCGGAAAATTAAGGGTAGGCGAGCTGTTAGGCCCTAAAAACGGATTGATAGTCAAGCTCGTTTCGATGTAAAACGGCAAATTGATGGAGCTCGGAATATTGGCTACCCCTCCTACCCGGTTGGGGTCGGTTATAGAAATGCGGTAGGTACCCGGACCAGGAAAGGTGTGGGTGGTAATGTAAATGTTGCGAACGATATCGTTACCTACAAATACCCGCGATTGGCGCTGAACCGTGTCAATACGGGTTGGATTGCCGTAATTGAAAGAAACCGGCAAACTCGGCCTGTCGGCGGCATTTTGGTCTTTGGTATAAGTAACAACCGTGATTTCGTAGGTGAGGTTGTTGAGGTGCCTGAACGTGATTTCACCGCCCCGGTTGTGGGTAGCCCAAGCCCTCGTTCCTGCGAACATGGCAATAAGCATAAAGAGCAAACCGGGTAGAAGTTTCCGCATGACAATAGAAATGCAAAACAATAGGCTTTTGTTGCATTTTCAGGGAAATTTAATCATAAAAAAATCCGACTGCAAGCACAGTCGGATTTATTAACCTAAGTATGACAATTCTTAATTGCCAGGCGCCAAAACAGCGCCCAAATATTCGCGGTTCATGCGCGCAATGTTCGAGATGCTGATGCCCTTGGGACACTCGGCTTCGCAAGCACCGGTATTGGTGCAGTTACCAAAGCCCAGCTCATCCATTTTCGCCACCATTTTGCCTACACGTTCCTTGCGCTCGGGCTGGCCTTGGGGCAGCAGTGCAAACTGCGATACCTTGGCCGATACGAACAACATGGCCGATGCATTTTTACAAGCCGCTACACAAGCTCCGCAACCAATACATGCCGCGGCGTTGAAGGCCTCGTCGGCATCGGCTTTGGGAATGGGCACGGCATTGCCGTCGGGGGCGTTACCGGTATTCACCGATACATAACCGCCGGCTTGTTGGATTTTGTCGAAAGCCGAACGATCGACCACCAAGTCTTTGATTACGGGGAAAGGCGTAGCTCTCCAAGGCTCAATGGTGATGGTTTCGCCGTCTTCGAAGTGGCGCATGTGCAACTGACAGGTGGTGGTGCCACGCTGTGGACCATGTGCACGGCCGTTGATGTACATGCTGCACATGCCGCAAATGCCTTCACGACAATCGTGATCAAAAGCAACGGGATCTTTACCGGTAGTGATAAGCTCCTCGTTTAAAATATCCATCATTTCGAGGAAAGAGGCGTGGGTCGATACACCCTTCAATTTGTAGGTTTCAAACCCACCTTTATCTTTTTTTCCTTTCTGACGCCAAACTTTCAGCGTCAGGTTGAGATTTTCCTTACTCATCTTATTTGTAGCTTCTTTGGGTGAGTTTTACAACTTCAAATTCGAGGTTTTCCTTGTGCAATACAGGCTCGGCATCGACTCCAGCAAATTCCCAAGCCGAAACGAAAGCATAGTTTTCGTCGTCGCGCATGGCTTCACCTTCTTCGGTTTGGCTTTCTTCGCGGAAGTGACCACCACAAGACTCTTTGCGGGTAAGGGCATCACGCACCATTAATTCGCCCAATTCGATGAAATCGGCCACACGCATGGCCTTGTCGAGTTCGGGGTTGAAGGCATTGATGTCGCCGCTCACACGTACGTCGCTCCAGAACTCTTTGCGGAGATCCTGAATCAACCCAATGGCCTTGGTCAAACCTTCGGCATTTCGAGCCATGCCGCAATACTCCCACATGATTTTGCCCAAACGGCGGTGGAAACTCTCGGGCGATTGCTTGCCGTTGATGCTGGTAAACAACTTATAACGCTCGGCCACATCCTTTTCAGCCTGTTCGAAGGCAGCATGTTTGGTGTCGATGGCCGTTGTGCGGATTTCATCGGCCAAATAGTCGCCAATGGTGTAAGGCAATACGAAATAACCATCGGCCAGACCTTGCATGAGGGCCGAAGCACCCAAGCGGTTGGCACCGTGGTCAGAGAAGTTGGCTTCACCGATGGCATACAGACCGGGAACGGTGGTCATGAGGTTATAATCTACCCACAAGCCGCCCATGGTATAATGCACAGCGGGGTAAATCTTCATCGGCGTGCTGTAAGGATCGTCGCCGGTGATTTTTTCGTACATCTCAAACAGGTTGCCATAACGAGCGCTAATCACGTCTTTGCCCAAGCGGTTGATGGCATCGCGGAAATCGAGGAATACGGCCAAACCGGTGGGGTTTACACCATGACCTGCGTCGCACATTTCTTTTGCAGCACGTGAAGCCACGTCACGGGGAACGAGGTTACCGAAAGCTGGATATCTGCGCTCCAGAAAATAATCCCGTGCTTCTTCCGTCAAATCAGCTGCTACTTTGGTGCCTGTCCGAATGGCTTCGGCATCGACCTTGTTTTTGGGTACCCAAATACGCCCATCATTTCGAAGCGATTCCGACATGAGAGTTAATTTGGATTGGTACTCGCCCGACTGTGGCAAACAAGTAGGGTGAATTTGGGTGAAGCAAGGATTGCCAAAGAAAGCGCCTTTTTTGTGGGCCTTCCAGGCAGCCGTTACGTTAGAACCCATGGCGTTGGTCGACAGGTAGAATACGTTTCCGTAACCACCACTCGCAATAACCACTGCGTGTGCACCGTGGCGCTCGAGTTCACCTGTTACCAGGTTGCGGGCAATGATGCCGCGGGCTTTGCCGTCGACTACCACCACTTCCACCATTTCGTGGCGGCTGAACATCTGTACCTGGCCTTTTTCAATCTGACGGTTGAGGGCCGAATAGGCACCGAGCAAGAGTTGCTGTCCGGTTTGACCGCGGGCATAAAACGTACGCGATACCTGGGTACCACCGAACGAACGGTTGTCGAGCAACCCACCGTAATCGCGGGCAAAAGGTACACCTTGGGCCACGCACTGGTCGATGATGCTGGCACTCACTTCGGCCAAACGGTATACGTTGGCTTCGCGGGCACGGTAATCACCGCCTTTTACGGTATCGTAGAACAAGCGGTAGGTGCTGTCGCCGTCGTTCTGGTAGTTTTTGGCAGCATTGATGCCTCCTTGGGCGGCAATGGAGTGGGCGCGGCGGGGACTGTCCTGAAAGCAAAAAGCCTTCACTTTATAGCCCAATTCGGCCAGTGAGGCAGCTGCTGAGGCACCGGCTAAACCGGTTCCCACCACGATGATGTCGAGTTTCCGCTTGTTGGCCGGGCTTACCAGGCGAACGGTAGAGCGGTATTTGGTCCATTTTTCACTGATAGGACCCGAAGGTATTTTGGCGTCGAGCTTCATGCGATCGATATTTTAAGATTGCTGTAGGTACATCACCACCGGAATGATTGCGAACAATACGGGGATGAGGATGGAATAAATAACACCTACGGTTTGAATCAGTTTTTTGTATTTACTAAATCCAAGACCTAAAGTTTGGAAGGCGCTTTGGAAGCCGTGGAACAAGTGAAATGCCAATACCGTCATGCCGATCAGGTAGATGGCAACGTACCCGGGCTGTGCATAAGCAGCTGCGATGTATGAATAAGCATCGATGATTTCCATATCGAGGCCATCGTAAGTTCCTGCTGGAATGGTTGGAATGCTTCCAAACTTAAACTCGTACCAAAAACTCTTGAGGTGCACAATGAGGAACAACAGGATGAGGGTACCTAAAATACCCATATTGCGTGAGCTCCATTGCGATTGTACTTCTTTGGCTTTGCCGGCATAAGCAATGGGGCGAGCCGCTGCGTTGGTGCGGGTAAGCCAAATGCTGTAGATGACGTGCAGGATGATGAACAGGAAGTTCAGCTTCGAAACCGTTTGGATGAGTCCGTTATTCGCCATGAAGTAGCTGTAGCGGTTGAAGGCCTCGCCCCCATCGCCTGCGAGCAACTGCAGGTTACCAGCCAAATGGACTACCAGAAAGAGAATGAGGAACAAGCCCGTTAAGGCCATCATGAGCTTGCGACCAATGGACGATCGTAAGAACGTTGCGATATTATTCATGGAAACAACCTAAATATTTAGTGCAACGCAAAAATAGTTTCGCAAGGGGCAATCCACAAGCATTTGGCGCTGAATCGGTGGTTTCAGGCTTGTTTAAAATGAGTCTAAATTGATGGCGGCAAAAACATCGGACTGGCCATTGGTTTGATTAAACACGGATTGCACCGAGGACACGGAGGGTTTGCTGCGAAGACAGCTCCAAACGATTGACTTCAGCCGAATACCAAGCGATGATTGATGCAGCAAGACCAGATTTTGATCGTGCCGATTTTCAAGTGTCGCTGATTTTGAAAAAGAAGCCAAAGCTTGGTAAAGCTTGAATAAGGAAGGTTGTTTGGACGGCAATAAAGCCCTTTTAGGGCGGCATCTGGCTAGCCCCATCGGGCAATGTCATTAATTTAAGGGTTGCATTAGGCATGATGGCGCCCAAATCATTGATTCTTCACGGTGCGACCCCGTCGGGGTCGAGATGGGTTGGTCTGTTGAATTACTACCCACATTTGACCCCCTCGGGGTCATTTTAAGCTACCATGACTTCGTAATCTTTCTGTTTTGAACCTGATTATGTGGTTTGAATCATCGCAAAGGACCCCGAGGGGGTCCCACGTCGGTAGATGAAATTTTGACCAAAGGTTCAATCGACCCTGAAGGGGTCGTACTCCGAAAAGCTGGCAGTGAAGGCTCATTTTTGCCTCCTGCGTGCTTAACTTAATGACATTGCCCACAGGGGCGAAATAATTATTGGTTATGAACCACGATAAATACACAAGCCCCTCGGGGCGACATTTGCACAGGTTTAGGTCG
>PNNG01000036.1 GCA_013824115.1 Sphingobacteriaceae bacterium
ACAATTACGCTGGGTGCCGTGGCTACTGCTGCGCCCGCAACCGCTGTCTGGTTGTTGCCAGCGTTGATGGCAATCTGCGTCGCTGCGCCTGCTGTAATGTTGATGTTGTTTGAGGTAGCTGCAGTCAGCCCGCTGCTGGTGAAGCTCAATGTACGGTTGCCAACTGTGCCACTGATGTCCAAGCCGCTGAAGCTAGCTCTGCCGTTCGCATCCGTAGTAACCGTAGCCGTACCTCCCAAAGTACCGCCACCCGATGCAATCGCAACGATGATGCTGGTGCCTGCTGTTGGAACGGGGTTACCGCTTATGTCTCTCAACTCTAATACAGGCTGTTGGGTAAAGTCTATACCACTCTGTGCCGTAGTTGATGGCTGGGTAATGATGGCAAGCTGTGTTGCTGCGCCTGGGGTAATCGTTACGTTCGTGCTAGTGTCTGGAGTCAGTGAGCCTGAGGTAAAGCTGATGGTCCTCATGCCCGTAGCACCCGTAATCTTCAGGTTGGTGAAGGTCGCTAAACCATTGGCATCGGTTGTGGCAGTCAAGGTGCCGCCCAAGGTGTTCGCACCGCTGGCAATCACAGCCGTGATCGTCACTCCTGCTTGAGCAACGTTGTTACCGCTGGCGTCTCTCAATTGTACCCTTGGCTGTTGGGCAAAGTTTACATCGTTCTGCGCAGTAGCGCTAGGCTCGGTAGTGATAAGTAAGGTAGTAGCTGCACCAGGGGTGATGGTCACATTTGCAGAGGTATCCGGAATGAGGCTTCCACTGGTGAATCGGATAGCACGAACGCCCGCAGGACCAGTGATCTTCAGATTCGTAAATGTAGCCAGACCCTGTGCGTCGGTCGTAGCCGTGAGGGTACCACCTAAGGTGTTAGCACCTGAGGCCAATACGGCCGTGATAGTCACGCCCGACTGTGCCACATTATTGCCGCTGGCGTCTTTGAGCTGTACCGTGGGTTGTTGGGCGAAGTTTACGTCGTTCTGGGCCGTTGCACTTGGTTCGGTAGCTATGGCCAATTGGGTAGCAGCACCCGGAGTGATCGTTACATTAATAGAGGTGTCGGGAGTCAGACTACCGCTGGTGAAACGAATGGTGCGAACACCGGTAGCACCCGTGATTTTCAGATTGGTGAAAGTGGCAAGACCCTGCGCATCGGTAGTTGCGCTAAGCGTTCCCCCTAAAGTAGCTGAACCACTGGCAAGAGATGCCATAATGGTCACACCAGCCAACTGCACATTATTGCCGCTTGCGTCTCTCAATTGTACCCGCGGCTGTTGGGCAAAGTTTACGTCGTTTTGGGCGGTTGCACTTGGCTCGGTGGTAATTAGCAACTGGGCAGCAGCACCTGGGACGATTGCAACATTTGATGATGTATCTGGGGTTAGACTACCACTTGTGAAACGGATAGTACGAATACCCGTAATGCCATTAATCTTTAGGTTGGTGAAGGTAGCTATACCATTGGCATCGGTTGTAGCTGATAAGCTTCCTTGAAGCGTATCCGAACCACTTGCCAATACCGCTGTAATCACTACGCCAGATTGCAATACGTTATTTCCATTGGCGTCTTTCAAACGTACGGTTGGCTGCTGAGCAAACACTACATTATTTTGAGCAGAGCTGCTCGGTTCATTAACAATTTCCAATCTTGTTGGGGACCCCGGAACTAAATTAACAACAATCGAAGTATCTGGAGTAACCTCCCCGGCTTGAAAAACCAAAGTGCGGGCACCAAGTGGTCCAGTAATCATTAAATCTGTAAAACTTACGATCCCTTGGTTATTGGAAATACCCGTTAAAGTACCACCTAATATTCCAGAACCGCTTGCAAGCGAAACCGTAACTGCAATACCCGATTGCAATACATTATTGCCAGAAGAGTCTACCAGTTGCACAACGGGTTGCTGAGCGAAAACAGTACCACTTACGGCAGTCGCGCTTGGCTCTGTAGTAATCACTACCCGGCTTGGTCCACCGGCAGCCACAGAAATATTGGTTGAAGTGTCTGGCGTATAACCGCTCGCTGAAAAAAGTAAAGTTCTAATACCAGTAACACCAGTGATTCTTAAGTTGCTGAAAATCGCTACTCCCGAACTGTTTGTTGTGGTCGTTACTGGTCCATTGAGCACCCCATCACCCGACAAAACGCTCGCAGTAATCACTACACCTGAAATGCTGATATTATTTCCACCAACATCCCTTAATCTGACTTGTGGCTGCACAAGGAATGGAACGTCGTTCGTGGCTGTGCTACTGGGTTCAGTGGTGATTACAATGACGCTAGCTGGACCATTAACCAAGGATATATTTCCCGATTGAACAGAGGTTAAACTAGTGCTGGTGAAAGTGATTCTCTTCGTTCCGTTTGTTCCAGCAAGATTAAGGCCACTGAAGGTAGCCCTGCCATTGGACGCAGTTGTTGCACTGAGTGTACCCAGTAAAACTCCCGTTCCTGAACTCAAATTCACATTAATGACGGTGCCAGCAACTAAAACTGGATTGTTGTTAACATCCCTTACTTCCACCACCGGCTGTTGTGAAAATGCTACACCATTTTCAGCGGTTGAATTTGGTTGTGTAATGATTGCCAACCTATTCGCATTACCTGCTGCCAAAACAACCGTAGCTGACGTATCAGGCGTTAATCCAGTAGCTGTGAAGACCAAGGTACGATTGCCAATGGTTCCAGTGATTCTCAAATTGATGAACGTTGCCCTACCTTGAGAATCTGTGGTTGCTGTGACAGTACCGCCTAGTGCGCCACCGCCTGTAAGGATTGCTGCATTTACCACTACGCCACTCTGACTTATGTCAAGACCATTGGCATCTCTGAGCTGAACTACAGGTTGTTGAGGAAAATTGATCCCGTTTTGCGCGTTTGCGCTGGGTTCCGTGGTTATTTTCAATACAGTAGCTGTAGTAATACTGATGTCGTTGGAGGTTGCCGACGTTACCCCAGATGAAGCGAAACTTAGGGTCCGATTTCCAGCGGAACCTGTAATACTTAAGCCAGTATAAGAAACCCTGCCTTGCGCATTAGTCGCCAAGGTGGCGGTACCACCTAAAGTGCCTCCTCCAGTTAAAATCGATACCGCGATATTCGTACCCGCCACAAGAATTGGATTGTTTCCAATATCCTGAATCTCAACAACGGGCTGCGTTGCAAGAGGAGTTCCACTACCCGCTGTGGAACTGGGTTGTGTGATTATTGCAATCTTGTTTGCTGAGCCAACCGTCAAATTGATATTTGTGGAGGTATCCGAGGTCAATGAACTGCCTGTAAATCGAAGTGTCCTGTTGCCTACCAATCCTGTTAGTTGCAAATTGGCAAATGTTGCAACACCACTGCCATTGGTTGTAGCCGTCAGTGGCCCACCTAAAGTACCACCGCCCGTCAGAATAGCGGCTGTAATAACCGTTCCATTTTGATTCACAAAGTTCCCGCCTGCGTCTACAAGCCTAACAACTGGTTGCTGTGGCAAAACCACGCCATTGGCTACAGTAGCCGAAGGTTCTGTTGTGATTAAAATTCGGGCTGCTGCCCCCACTGTAATGTTCACATTAGCTGAGGTGTCTGGCGTTAAAGAGCCCGATGAAAACAAGAGCGTACGAATACCAGTGGTGCCTGTTATACGCAATCCGCTGAAGGTCGCCAACCCATTGCTGTTGGTAGTGGCTGTCAAAGTACCTCCGAGGGTACCTCCACCTGTTAAAATAGAGGCCGTTATAACTACCCCACTTTGACTTACATTGTTTCCGGCAGCATCCCTGAGCTGCACCGCAGGCTGCGTGACAAAAACAACATTGTTGGCGGCTGAAGCACTCGGCTCAGTAGTTATTTGAAGCCGCGCTGCAGGCCCTTGCACATTAATTGTGTTGGATGTTACTGCAGTTAAACCACTTGCTGTAAAAGACAATGTTCGATTGCCACCGCTACCTGTAATAATCAATCCCGAAAAGGTGGCTAAACCATTAGCATCAGTAGTTGCGGTGGTGGTCCCACTTAAAGTACCACCACCGGAGGCAATAGCAACAGTCACCACTACTCCGGACTGAGGTATGTTTGCATTGCTGGCATCCTGAAGTTGAATTCTGGGCTGCTGTGCGAAAACAGCCCCAGACTGAACCGTAGATGAAGGCTGCGTATTGATGGCTAACTTGGTAGGGTTATTATTAAAATTCAGGATTAAATCCTGTCTACTGCTTCCTGTAACCCCTGCTGCATTTCCTCCTGTAAAAGCAGCATCACCAAGCGAAACACCTACATTATTTACATCATCAGCATTGTTATTCAAAGTAGCAGCACCAGTGAAGCTTAAAGTAGCGGTGGTGGTTCCGGTACGAACCAAGCTCGCCGTCAAACCTGCGGGCACATTGGTAAAGGTCACTCCTGTTAAGGCTGCACCATTGGTACCAGCAAAAGTTTTGTTGTTAGATAAGGTAAGGGTGGCTGTATTTCCGATAGAGCCATTGTTCGCACTTGACTCGTTAAAAGTAACGGTGCTAAACGTCAATAAGGGCGCAGGGGAGGGGTTTACCACGGGCGGATTCGTCCAAGCCGGGCCAAGACTTAAATCAAGGGCAAACCATGCCGATCCTATTCCATTAATGGCTCCCATTTTCACCAAAATAGAGGAAGCACTGGCATAAGTAACTCTCACACGATGCCGATCAGCATAAATCGACGTACTATTGGTGGTTACTGTCGACGTAAACCTAACCGACCCGTCCGCTTGAACTGCACTACTAATATTGGCATTAGAAACAGTTTCAAACGAAGTAAAACCCCTAAATTCTTGATATTGATTGTGACTACCATTGCCGTCAATGTCGTACGAATTGATAACCAAATTCTGAAGAGTCACTCGCGTACCCGTACCAACACCGGTGAAAGTACCCGCCTTGTAAAATTCTATATTGAAGCCGACCAAACTTGGACTGCTTGTGCCGTTAATATTTGGCTGAAAAAAGCTAGTAACTGTTGAAGGATTGACATCTGAGTCGTAACTATCGAAAGTCGCATTAGATAGATTAGTGGTGGTAACCACGGCGTCAATATTATCACCATCAACCGATACCACGTTATTAAAACGTACTATGTTGCTAACCCCAGTTCCGTTGCCGGAGATATTGGTTTTGTTCTGAAAAATCAAAGAACGATTGGTCACGTCATAAACGGTACGTACTCCCGATTGACCGAATAACTCCACGGGCTGTTGTAACAAGAACAACAAAACCAAAGCACATATCAAATAGACAATCGAAAAGCGATTGCCCTTTACCAAAATTTCTAACATAGTTTCCGACAGCGGTTTCCAAACCAGAATCAAATATGCTCTTCAATCAAACCGACTGAGGGAAACTATTTGTTCCAAAATTTGGAATGAATCTATAATTGATGCAAATTTACCGGAAATATCTTCGCGCCCAATATGACAAAGATATGACTACACCAAATTTTAACGGATTTATCCTCAGCCTACAATCAACTTGATTACGCATGAAAATCAGCATTTGGAGCTTTCTTGGGCTATTTTTAGCCTTATCAGCTTGTAACAACCGTACTAAAACCTACAGCAGAAACTCCAACGATGTGTTGATTGAGCTCAAATCTAAATTGGGAGTAGCCGCCAATTACAACCATACTTGGCTGGATAGTGCAAGCCGGTTACTGAAACAATTACCAATTGAGCAATTGCCACTCGATCAGCTATCAGAAGCTCACCGAGATCTTGGTTGGCGCTATTGCGACCTCAAAGCCTTTGGACCAGCCACTTTGCATTTTTTAGAAGCATATGAATATGCAAAGGATGCCAATAATGCGCTTCACCAAACAGAAGCTTGCCTGGCATTGGGCTGGATGTTTCACAGATTCCAAGACCATGGCAGGGCGGCCACCTATTACAAAAAAGCTCTTGAGCTCAGCTATTTGACCGAAGACCAAAATTACACAGCTCGGTCATATCACGAATTGGCTAAAACATCGCTGTATGCCAAGCAGTATGACAAGGCCTTGGAGTATGCCCGCTTCGGCTTACAGCTCAAAAACGTTTCTGAACCAGCTTGGAAAGTACAGCTGCAAAACGACATTGGCTTGGTGTACCTGCGGCTCAAGAAATACCAAGAGGCCATGGCATCCTTTCAAACAGCCATAGAATTCGCCAAAGACAACCCATACAGCACAGGATATGTTTACGGCAATGTAGGCGCCATTTTTTTGGAACAAGGGAAACCCAAACAAGCAGTAGCCTACCTGCAAAAAGACTTCAACATCTCCATGCAATTGGCCGATTTCCCATCGGCAGCCTCTGCAGCCATCGACCTTTCATCAGCCATGTTGCTTCAAAATGATAGAAAAGAAGCACTGCATTACCTCAAGATTGCCGACAGCCTCTTTGTACTCGATCCCGAAAAAAACTTCATTGATAACAATTATGAGAATTGGAAAGAATTGCTAAAAGACCTTGAAGGAACCAACGAAAGGCTTTTCATGACGGAATTACTGGTTCAAACGCTCAATAACCGATTGAAGATAGAAGTCGATGAAAGCAACAATCAACTCGTTACCATTGCGCAAATGGTTGAATTCTCCAATCAACTCAAACAATCAGAACTCAAAACGCTCAAAGCCAATCGCCTCAAACTCGGTTACATATATACGGCAGTATCGCTATTGCTCTTGCTTTCGGGCGGTGCTATTTACTTCATCAGCCGGAACCACATCCTAAAACAAAAATATAAAATCGACGAATTGAGGTTGGCTCGTAGAGAACAAGAACTTAAAATTTTGGAACAACAAAAAAACCTTCAAGCAGTTGATCTACAACTCCAAAAGGAGCATGCCGAAAATCAAGCACTTCGGATGGAACAAATGCAACAAATACAAGCACACACGCAACTCACCAAAGGTTATGTTGAAGACATCACCCTTCAACTTGCCGAATCTATCCGTATCGCCATACAAACCGAAAACAAATTAAGCCCTAACGTCAAATCGAAACTGGAAGGCAGCTTGCGGATGTATGACCATTCACTGCAAACCCAGTCGGATATGAACTTATCCGGAAGTGAAGATGCTAATCAGTTCATACGTCGCTTAAAAGACAAATTCCCCGACCTGTCTGCCGATGAAATCAAACTTTGCAGTTACTTGCGACTTCAAATGTCAACCAAAGAAATCGCATCCATCAAAATGATCACCATAGCAGGAGTAAACAAAAGCAGAAACCGCATTCGAAAAAAACTCGGACTGACCCCCAGCCAGGATTTATCTGAATTCCTCATCTATCACATCTGATAATCATAAGATTAACCCATCAATTCAAACAGAAAGCAACTTAAAACACATTTTTTTCAATACACATTTGGAACTAACCCATCTGTTCTCTTACCTTTGCAGCCTCAACCAACGGTGATGTAGCTCAGTCGGTAGAGCAAAGGACTGAAAATCCTTGTGTCGGCGGTTCGATTCCGTCCATCACCACGAACCCCGGTCTTTACAGATTCCGGGGTTTTTTATTGCCCATTTTCTAACAAAGTCAAACTAATTTCCAGTACATTCGTTGTTTTGTCATGCGTTTTACACTGGTATCTAACCTATTAGGCTTGTTATTGAATATGCAATTGCTCGCTCAACCAGGCAGCAGCTGCACTACACCAACTCCCTTGCCCCATCATTACGCTTTCATTGAGCAGCATCGGGAAGGTTTAAGTACCGAAAACAGCTTTCGCCTGCCCGTTACCTTACACATCATACGAACAAGCAACGGAAGTAGCAGTTTTAATTCGCAATGGGCAGTCGACGCTCTATGTGCCGTGAATGCCCGCTTTCAAGCTGTTGGAATTTGTTTCTACTTGGCCGGCCCCGTACGCTTCATCAACCGTACCGACCTCACCAATCCTCCCAGCTTTGCGGCCGCTAGTGCCATTTTGGATGAATTCAATGTGGCACGCACCATCAACATCTACTACACCAACCTGGCCAACTTCGGCACCTGCGCCTTTGCTTTTTTTCCGGGCATTGGTCCCGGTGGACCCCAGAACCAAGGCGGTGTGGTGATGGGAACCAATTGCGCATCCGACGATGGAGCCCTCTTGGCCCACGAGCTCGGGCATTATTTCAACTTACCGCATACATTTAACGAAACATCCGATAACCCTCGCGATTGGCTATTTGCCGAAAGGGTAACAAGAAACAACAACGAGCCAGCGCCCCGACTATCGGCCAATTGCAACAACAGCAGCGACCGGTTTTGTGATACCCCAGCCGACTTTCTGCCAGTACGTTGGCCCTGTCCCACCAGCATCACCCAAACCGATACCAATGGCGATCTTTTTCAACCTGATGCTACTTTGTACATGGGCTATGCCCGCGACTCGTGCATGCAACGATTTTCGCCGCAACAAATAGCTGTAATGCGCGCCACTTTGTCGACCCCAACTGCACCGCGCGCCTATTTACTTTTACAACCTCAAACCGTGGGGGTTTCGAGTCTAACAACGCCGCAATTATTGCAGCCTGGCACTGTCGACAGCCAAATAACCGTTAGCAATGGCAGCTTTCAATGGTCGCGCAGCTTGAATGCCCAATGGTATCATTTCCGACTATTTCAATTCACCAACCAAATGGTAGTAGATACAGTGGTGAGCGATACATTTTGGCAGGCACCAAATGGCTTGCTGCGCATCAACCGACCCTACCGCTGGCAAGTTCGTGCCTTGGGACGCGATGCCTACTGCAGCCATCCCAGTCCCTTTTTTAATTTTACTGCCGCTCTGAATACCAGCGTTTTTGACACAAAAGGCACCCAAATTAAAATGTATCCGCAACCCAGCACAGGCTTCATTCAGTTGGCTGGCTTTAGCGCTGATGAAAAGGTGCGCTTAGAGCTATACAGCCTGCAAGGCCAGAGGCTACAATCGTCAAACCTACAATGCGATGATGCAGGACAAACAACATGGGCATACGATTATATTCCCAATGGACTGTATACCATCCTCTTACACGCAAAATCGAATCATTACCGGCTGCGTATGCACCATTTTAACCCATGAGCCAAGCAAGAGAGATTGGGACCTTTTTTTTAGGTGCCCGTCGGTCTATTCTACTCCGCTATCACCCCTTTCATTAATCAATTTTGAACTATCTTTCAGGCATTAAACTTATACCTCTAAACAAATCTCCATACCCATGGCATTAGAATTAACTGACAGCAATTTTGAAGAGCTTGTGCTCAAGAGCGACAAGCCCGTTTTGGTAGACTTTTGGGCAGAATGGTGCGGACCATGCCGCATGGTTGGCCCCATCGTTGAAGAACTGGCCGGCGAATACGACGGCAAGGCCGTAGTAGGCAAGGTTGACGTTGACAGCAATCCCGGCATTTCAATGAAATTCGGTATCCGCAACATTCCCACCCTGCTCGTCTTCAAAAACGGTGAAATCGTCGACAAGCAAGTAGGTGCTGTGCCCAAGCACATCCTCAAAGGCAAACTCGACGCACAGTTGAGCTAATTGCTGCTAAACAACAAAGGCCCTGCTTCGGCGGGGCTTTTTTGTTCCCTTCAGCTTCCAGCCTTTGTATCTTTGCCCCCATGCTTGGACTCAAATTGCCTACCGACCCGCGCTGGGTAAACATCGCCGAAAAATCCATTGGCGACATCCTCATCGACCACGCCTTTTGCGAACAAAAAGCCGCCACCACCTGCATTTCCATCATTGTACAGTATGCCGACCGCGAGCAGATTGTAGAAAAACTTTCGCCCATCGTGGCCGAGGAATGGGGACATTTCCGCCGGGTGTTGAAAGAGATGAAGCAACGCGGCGTGAAACTCGACAAAAAGCGCAAAGACGAATATGTAAACAAGCTTTTGGCCTTCCAGAAAAAAGGCCTTACCGAAGACCTCGTCTTACTCGAAAAGCTGCTCACCTGCGCCCTCATCGAAGCCCGCTCGTGCGAACGTTTCCGCCTTTTGTCGCTCGAGTGCAGCGACCCCGATTTGCGCCAATTTTACCACGAATTTATGGTGAGTGAAGCCGGACACTACCGCCTGTTCATGGATTTAGCCGAGCATTTTCTGCCCAAAGAGGTAGTTCGCCAACGCTGGCAGGAGTACCTCGATTTTGAAGCCCAAATGTTACCCAACCTCGAAATGCGCGGCGACCGCGTGCATTGATATGGCCGAAACCCTCTACCTCAGCGCCACCAACAAAGCCGGCAAATACCAGGAGCTGCTCCCACAGCTCGAAGCGCTCGTCACGGGCGAACCCGATCTCACCGCCAACCTCGCCAATATCACCGCAGGCCTCCGCGAGGCATTTGGTTTCTTTTGGGTGGGATTTTACCTCGTGAAAAACGACCAACTGGTGCTCGGTCCCTTCCAAGGCCCCATTGCCTGCACCCGCATTGCCCTGGGCAAAGGGGTTTGCGGCACGGCCTGGGCCGAAAAACGCACCCAGCTGGTGCCCGATGTGGATGCCTTTCCCGGCCACATTGCCTGCAGCAGCGCCTCCAAAAGCGAAATTGTGGTTCCGGTCTTCGACAAAACAGGTGCTGTAGCTATGGTGTTAGATGTTGACAGCGACCAACTGGCCGATTTCGACCTCATCGACCTGCAATACCTCGAACAACTGGCCCAAATTATCCAAAAACACTGCCTGTGAATCAGCCCGATTTGAAAGAAATTACCGAATGGCTGAAGGGCCTGCAAGACCGCATCACGGCCAACATAGAACGTCTCGATGGGCAGGCTTTTGAAGAAGACCTCTGGGAGCGCGAAGAAGGCGGTGGAGGTCGTTCACGTTTGTTACGCCATGGAAATTTGGTGGAAAAAGGCGGTGTGAATTTTTCACACGTACATGGTCCGGTTCCCGAATTTTTGAAAAAGGAAAGTCCCGATGCCACCCGCTTCGATGCCACGGGCGTATCGCTGGTCATCCACCCGCACAACCCCCACGTGCCGCTCATCCATATGAACGTACGTTATTTCGAGACCGATGCCGGCGATTGTTGGTTTGGTGGCGGCATCGACCTTACCCCGGCCTACCCCGTAGAAGAGCAGGTGCGTTGGTTCCACCAGCAGCTCAAGGAAGTGTGCGATCATTTTGATGCAGCTTGGTACCCACGCTACAAAAAGTGGTGCGACGAATATTTCACCATCACCCACCGTCACGAAATGCGCGGAGTAGGCGGCATTTTTTATGACCATTTGCGGCCCGGACAAGCAGCCACCCGCGAAACCCTTTTTACCTTCATGCAGGGCGTGGGCGACGTGTTCAACACCATTTACACTTATATGGCAGAGGAAAATCGGCACAAACCGTACACCGAAGCCGAAAAAACCTGGCAGAAAATCCGCCGGGGTCGCTACGCCGAGTTCAACTTGGTGTATGACCGGGGTACCACCTTTGGTTTGAAGACCAATGGCCGCGTGGAGAGCATTCTCATGTCGTTGCCCCCCGAAGCGGTGTGGGAATACAACCACCAGCCCGCTACAGGCACCCCCGAAGCCGAAGCCTTGCGTTTTTACCAACCTCAAGATTGGTTTTGAGCGCAGCTAAGCGCATAAGGAAGGCATACTGCGGACTTTACATGCCCTTTTAGGCACCGCACGCCTACATATTTCTTTTATCTTTGACCAATGCGAAGGCCTTATTTCCGTTCAGTACTTATGCGTTTGTCGTTATTGGGTTTTGGGGTACTGGCCCTCACTTTGTCGTTGTTGGCCATTTCGGCTGGCGATGCCAACAAAGCCATGGCGCCCGTATTTACCGAACCCGACGCGGCCTTGCTGCCTTCAAAAGAACCAGCAAAACGCAAATTGCCCTTCGAAATCAACGACTGGGTCGATTCGGTGTACGCCAGCATGAGCGATACGCAACGGCTCGGACAATTGTTCATGGTGGCGGCCTTCAGCACCACCGATAAACCCGATGCCAAGCTCGAAAAACTGGTACGCGAATACCACTTGGGTGGACTGATATTCATGAAAGGGAGTCCAGTGCGCCAAGCCCGACTCACCAACCACTACCAATCGCTTGCCCGCGTGCCCCTGCTCATAGCCATGGATGCCGAATGGGGCTTGGCCATGCGGCTCGACAGCACCATCAAATACCCCTACCAAATGACGTTGGGGGCCATTTCCGACAATCGCTTGATTTACGAAATGGGCCGTCAAAAAGCCTTGCAAGCCCAGCGATTGGGGGTGCATGTGAGTTTTTCGCCCGTGGTAGATGTGAATAACAATCCCGCCAACCCGGTCATTTCGTTCCGCTCGTTTGGCGAAGACAAGTACAAAGTGGCCGATAAAGGCACCGCCTATATGCGCGGCCTGCAAGACCACCGCATTTTAGCCTGCGCGAAACACTTTCCAGGCCATGGCGATACCGATGCCGATTCGCACTACAGCCTGCCCGTGGTAAAAGGCAGCCGCAAGCAACTCGATACCCTAGAGCTGGTGCCCTTCAAGCGACTCATTCGCGAAGGTGTGGGCAGCGTGATGGTGGCTCACTTGGCCATTCCCTCCCTCGATACCACCCGCAACCGCGCCTCTACCTTGAGTCCTGCTGTAGTTACCAAGCTCTTGAAAGAAGAACTCGACTTTGAAGGCCTGGTATTCACCGATGCCCTGAACATGAAAGGCGTGGCCGATTTTTATCCCGCCGGAGAAGTAGATGCCCAAGCCCTTTTGGCGGGCAACGACGTTTTGCTGTACAGTATGGACGTTCCGGTGGCGATTAACCGCATTTTCGCCGCCATCGAAGGGGGTAAAATCCGCTGGCGCGACATCGAAAAACGGGTAAAGCGCATCTTGGCGGTGAAATACTGGGTAGGTTTGAACCAATACCAGCCTATACAGACCGAAAAACTCTACGAAGAACTGAATCCAGCCGCGGCTGGTGCCCTCAACCAGCGCATCTTTGAGCAGGCCATTACGCTGGTGAATAATCCCGACAAACTGCTTCCCCTTCGAGGCAAAAGCGACCAAAAACGCTTACACCTGGGAATCGGCGACCCTACAGCGGTAGAATTTTACAATGCACTTAGCATTTATACTGTGGCCGAACACCGCTACCTGCCCATGAAATACGATACGGTGGCGATCAACAAACTGGCATCAGAGCTGGGACAATTTGATGAAGTGGTGGTGAGCTGGCATTTGGCCACGCAACGTGCCGGACAAAAATTCGGCATCGATAGTTTGACCGTGGCGGGTATAAAACGCATTTTAACGGGCAAAACGTCGGTACAGGTGGTTTTTGGCAATGCCTATGCACTGCCGCAATTTAATTTTGGCAATGCCTTGGTTTGTGGCTACGAAGAGCACCCCTGGGCTTGGAAAACCGCCGCACAAATGCTTTTTGGCGTGATGCCCTTCAAAGGCAAGCTGCCCGTAAGTGTGGCACCGGGCATGCCCGCAGGTACCGGCCTATTTACGAGCGCTGGCTACGATTTGCGGTTGATAGACCCCGGTCATTTGGGTTTGAGTCCGCGTGACTTCCGACGCATCGATTCCATCGCCGAAACTGCCCTGCGGTTGGGTGCCATGCCGGGTGCGCAATTGCTGCTGGTACGCGGACATGAAATATTCTACGCCAAAACCTATGGCTTTGTAGATCAACAGCGACAGCAGCCCGTTACCCAAGGTACGGTGTACGACCTGGCCTCGCTCACCAAGGTGCTGGCCACGGGGGTAGGGACGATGTTGCTCTACGACCAAAAGCAGCTGCCGATCGATTCTTCGCTCGGTTTTTTTTTATCTGAACTGAAAGGAAGTGCGCTCGGCGCCCAAACCTTGCGAGCGGTGATGGCCCACCAAGCCGGTCTACCTGCCTTTGCGCCCTTTTGGAAACGCACCTTCAAAAACGGCAAGCCCGATGCGGCCTGGTATACCGACAGTAGCGGTTTGCGGGTGGCAGAAAACCTGTATATCAAGCCCGAAATCCGCGACAGTTTGTGGCAGTGGATTCAGCAGCAGCCCTTGCAATCCGGCAAATACGTTTACAGCGATTTGGGCTTGCAATTGGTGTGGGAATCGATGCGCCGCATCAACCAAATGGCTCCCGAAAGCTGGTTAAACGACAAGCTTTATGCGCCCTTACAATTGCGCAATTTGGGTTATCAACCGCGAAATCGCCTGCCCTTGGCATTGCTTGCCCCTACCGAAACCGAAACCGATTTCCGAAAGCAAAGCATCCGCGGGGATGTGCACGATCCCATGGCAGCGCTTTTGGGTGGAGTAGCCGGCCATGCCGGTTTGTTTGCCAATGCCGCCGATGTAGCTCGCTTAACCGTTCCCGTCAGCAGGCCAGGGAAAAAGGAGGTTCCTGTGAAAATCAAACCCGAAACGGTGGCGCTTTTTGGCTCACCCCAATTTGCCAACAACCGCCGGGGCTTGCTGTGGGACCGCCCCGAGAGCGATCGCAGCAAATCGTCGCCTGTGGGTCCTTCGGCATCGGCTTACAGCATGGGCCACAGCGGTTTTACCGGCACCTTTTTGTGGATTGATCCGCAAGCCGACCTAACTTTCATTTTTCTTTCGAACCGCGTGCATCCTTCGGCTACACCCAATCGCCTGGCTGAATTGGGTGTACGCACCCAGCTGCTCGAAGAAGCCTTGCGTTTGGTACTGGCCCAGAAAGCACCACCTCAAGTTGCTGAGCGTGCTACCGCGTCACAGGCAAGCAGCTACTAAATTCAAAATCTGTTCATTTGCATGTTGGTAAGTTAAACCGAAGGGATTGTCTCTGCGGCCTCCGGTCAAGCTGCATAGCAGCGAAAACCAGACGCCTCAGTTACCTCGCGCTTTGCCATCAGCCGTTTCTTGCACTGACAAGAAATGACCTACCTGGATGCTATCTAATAAATGATGCACTTATGCCATTTTACTTTATTGCCAACTCCCATACTCTGCGGTTAGCTTAGAAGCAGCAGTTGCAGTTTTACAGATAAGTAGTATTCAAAAATCATTTCGGCTCGCGGTACACCAGGGCATTGATATTCATGCCCGCTCCCACCGAAGCAAAAAGCAAGGTATTTCCGGGCGCGATGTGCTGACCTTTAATTTTGTCTTTGCGCAAGAGGTGGTACAGCGTTGGCACCGTAGCCACGCTCGAATTGCCCAATTGGTGGATGCTCATAGGCATAACGCCTTCGGGCGCCAGCCTTCCGTAACGCTTAAAAAACCGATGAATAATGGCTTCATCCATTTTTTCGTTGGCCTGGTGGATGAGCACCTTGTTCACCTCGCCAATGGGCACCCCGCTGGCATCGAGGCATTGCTGCATGGCTTCGGGCACGCGGCTAACGGCAAATTCGTAAATCTTGCGGCCGTACATTTTGATAAAACGGACGTCTTGTGGCAGTTTTTTGTTGAAAGAGGGACCAAAAAACAGATAATAGGCCTCCTCGGCGGCATAGGTCAGCGTGGCATGGGCCAATAATCCACCTTCGCCTGGTTTTTCTTCCACAATGGCTGCCCCTGCCCCATCGCTGTAAATCATGCTATCGCGGTCGTGCGGATCGAGTACGCGCGACAAGGTTTCGGCCCCAATGACCAGGCATTTTTTAGCCATGCCCGCTTTGATGAAGGCTTGGGCTTGAATGACGCCTTCTACCCAACCCGGACAGCCAAACAAAATGTCGTAGGCCACACATCGCGGATTTTTGATGCCCAGCGCATGCTTTACGCGAGTGGCCAAACTCGGCAAGATGTCGGTTTGGATGGCATCGGCCCGCACATTGCCGAAGTTGTGGGCTACTATGAGGTAGTCGAGGGTTTCACGGTCGCAACCCGCATCGGCAATGGCTTCTTCGGCGGCGAGGGTGGCAATGTCGGAAGTGAGCAGCTGCGGCGCGGCATATCGGCGGGCTTCAATACCCGTGATTTCCTGGAATTTTTGCGCTACGGTGGCATTGTCGTAGGGGAAGGGACTGCCATCGTCGTTCAAAAATTCGTGCGCTGCAAAGTCCGCATTGGTTATGTTTTCGGAGGGAATGTAAGCCCCGGTACCAGTGAAATAAATAGCCATGACGCAATTTGGCAAGAATGCACGAAACCACCATAAAATGGGACATCAGAATAAACCTTTCGATTCATTTTTAGAGAAATCGAAAAAATATCACCCCTTATTACAAACCCACTAAGCCGAAATCAGAAATA
Organism: Sphingobacteriaceae bacterium; assembly: GCA_013824115.1. Taxonomy (GTDB): domain Bacteria; phylum Bacteroidota; class Bacteroidia; order UBA7662; family UBA7662; genus PNNG01. Next base: position 16,162 of record PNNG01000036.1, read on the forward strand.
TAACTTGCATGCACTTTCTGCGAGATAATTTAAATGGTGTGTACTATTTGGTTCCTCAAATTTGCGCCGCCCTGTATAAACCTGTCGGCTACCAATATAAGCCCTTCTGGGAGACAGCATTTTCAATTGCATTCAGGGTTTGATTTTTTGACCAACCACTGTAAATTCCTATATTCGTTTATGCATTACAGTCATTACATCACCATCGAACCCGGCAAACGCAGTGGTCAAGCCTGTATCAGGGGTATGCGTATCACGGTGAATGACATTTTGAACTGGCTGGCCTCAGGCAAAAGCATTGCCGAAATTTTGGAGGACCACGATGAACTGACCAAGGAAGACATTTTCGCAGCACTTCAATATGCAGCTGATCGAGAAGGCAGGCATCATATGATTGCCATATGAGGTTGCTGTTCGACCAGAATATCTCCCATCGCGTTACAAAGCATCTCCCTGCTCAATACAATGAATCGACCACGGTAAAATCAGCAGGGCTGATGAATGCCAGTGATTTGGAAATTTGGGCTTTTTGCAAAACAAATGGTTTCATCATAGTGACCCAAGATTCCGATTTCAACGAAATGGCGATGCTGAAAGGCCCTCCTCCTAAGGTTATCTGGTTGAGATTGGGCAATGCCAGCAATGAGCAGATTGCAGCGACCTTGATAGCTCATGAATGGATAATTCAAAATTTCTTGGGCTCAGACGCATCCTGTCTGGAGATTTTTAGACGAGCATAATCGAATATTTAGTTGTTTCTCCCGCACAGCAATGTCAGTAGGTTCACGGGGATATCTACGCAAGTTTGACCATCCATTTTTCCAAAATCTCTTGTCAGAGCCCTCCCGCGTAGCGGTGCTCTCTCCGCCGAGCCTAGGCAAAAAGCTATTTGATGCACTACAGCAGATCTCTGGGAGTGACATTTTAATGCACCAAGCCCTCATTTTCTCTTTTACTCCGTGTTGAAAACCCCGGCCAGTCCGGGGGTAAAAAAACAGCGGTTGCCGTAGGCAAGCGGCCAAATAACTTAACTTAATGCCTTTGCCTGTTAGGGGGCATAAACCTCTATTTTTTGCCTCGCAAACTTTTTTGTCCTACTTTCGGTTTAGAAATCAAAGTTTAAACAATGATTCAGGAAAACGACCGCCGCAGCTTCTTGGGCAAACTGGGCGTAGGCCTCTCGGCTGCCCTTGCCTGGCCCTTTTCGTCATTGGCCAAATCCGCAGAAAAAATGGAAACAATGAATAATAAAAAGCAAGCCGTGGGCATAATCAAACCCCTTGGCTTTCAGTGGGAAACCGCCGATCCCTTCCTCTTTTGTGTACACCACGAAGACGCTTTTCCCAAAGGCAACAAAGACATGGGGCCAGCTGTGCCCCTCACTGGCCGCCCGCTGGGTAACGACTTTATCATCAAAGATGGCTTCCGCATGTACCACGGCAAAAAAGTGCCCGGCTTTCCGGGCCACCCGCACCGGGGTTTCGAAACCATTACCGTGGTGCGCAAAGGTTTGGTAGATCATGCCGATTCGGTAGGCGCCGCTGGCCGCTATGGCAATGGCGATGTGCAGTGGATGACCGCCGGCAAAGGCGTGCAGCACAGCGAAATGTTCCCGTGCCTGCACGAAGACCGCGAAAACCACCTCGAGCTTTTCCAAATTTGGCTGAATCTGCCGCGCAAAAGCAAAATGGTGGAGCCACATTTTAAGATGTTCTGGAAAGAAAAGCTCGGCAAATACCAATCAGCCGACGCCAATGGCAAAAAAACCGAGGTGGAAGTGATTGCCGGCAAACTCGGACAAATTCAAGCCCCTGCCCCACCGCCCAACAGCTGGGCTGCCGACCCCAAAAACGAAGTGGCCGTTTGGAACATCCGCCTCGAAGCGGGTGCCGAATGGATTCTCCCCCCTGGCTCAGCCGGTGTTAACCGCACGCTTTACTTTTACCAGGGCGAAGGCATTGAAGTGGCTGGTGTAAAGGTTCCCCGCTACCACAGCGTGGAAGTGCAGGCCGACCAAAGCCTGCGCATCCAAAACGGAAACCACGTATCGAAAATACTGCTGCTGCAAGGCCGCCCCATCAATGAGCCCGTAATTCAGTACGGTCCCTTTGTGATGAACAGCAAAGAAGAAATCCAGCAAGCGTTCAACGACTTCCACCGCACCCAGTTTGGGGGTTGGCCCTGGCCCAAATACGACCAGGTGCACGACCGCCACGAAGGCCGATTTGCCTTGCATGCCGATGGCAAAAAGGAATACCCGAAAGTGTAATCTCAGCCCCGCCGAACAAGCGGGGCTTTTTTATGGCTTAATTCGGAAAATATAAAGCTGCTCAAACGTATCAATAGGATGCGTCATCAGGGGCTGTAAAATTGGCTTATTGAGCCAAGCAGTATCCGAAACCACCAAAACACTGGCACCATTTTGTAAAGCTTTTTGGAGCGTTTCCGGGTTTTCGAAATTCGGGTAATTGGTCCAGCCCTTGCGCTGCATCAAGTACAAGCTGATGTTGAATGAGGGGTCGGCAATGCTAATGACTTTTTCATTTTGACCTACCCCCAGTGCATTCCATTGATCTGCCAAGCGCACATAACTTTGCCAATGGGTGTCGCGGTACCAATTGAACCAATGCATGAGGTTGTAAAAGTTCTGTGGCACGGTGATGGGTGCCTTGCCCCATTCGTATGAGGTAGTTTTGATTTGCATCATTTGAACACCGTAGAGCAGGCTGTAAGCAGCATAAGCCACCCAAAGTATGCGTACAGCATGCTGCCGTTTGGTTGGCCATTGGTCGAAAAAGAAATGTTCAAGTAGCCATGCAAAAGGCACAACGATGGCAGGAAACAGAATGAGCAAAGCGATGTAGTAATAGTCGTGGGCAGCAAAAAGGGGGCCCCACAAAGCCACATACAAAGCCCCTCCCAAAACCACCAGCGCATTGGCCAACCAAGCGAACAAAGGCAGCCGTTTAAAATGCAGCAGGTTAAACAGCCAAATGAAGGCCATCAAAAAAAGCGTGGGATAAGAAAAATACACCAGCAAGGTTTCATTCCAAACGCCATGAAGCCACGTGCGCCATGCTTTGCCCGTTAACTGCCAAATGGGAAAAATAGCGTTGTAGGTGTATTTAAATCCATGCGCATTATTGTAGGCTTGTGCGTAGCTGTACCAAGCGTATACTCCAGCCATTACAAGTAAAAAGCCCGACAATGTTCGCCATGTGTGTGTGTGTGTGTGTAGAAATTGCGATTATCGAGCGTTTTTATACCCAATCTCTCTAAGATCCAAATTCCTAGTAAAAAAGCAAAAGCAATGAGGCTTGATATTTTGATAAGTCCGGCCGCCAAAAACAAGCTCATGGCCAGCCCAAACCAGTTCCATTTTCCCGTGCGGTAATGTTGTAAAACACTGCTGAGGGCAATCAAAACCAGACAAAAAGCAGGTGCATCGGTCAAAAAGCTCACCCCATAAAACAAAAAGGTGGGCGATGCCAACAATATGAAGGTAATGCTGAGCACCAGCCATCGCCGCCGAAGCAAAACACCAATACTTTTGTAGAAGCTCCAAATGGCCAACACCATCATCAGTAGCATGGGCAGGCGGTAGCTCCAATATTGTTTTCCGGTAACCTTCCAAACTTGGGCCATGAGGTAATAAAAGCCTGGAAACTCACCCGCCGTTCGCCCGCTACTGTAGCCATCACCCATCTGCATGTGCATTTGTGGCTCTAACAAGGCCGCGCCTTCGTAGTACTGCTGGGTGAGCGACAAACAATCCGCCTGCCGCCAAATGTGTACGTTCAGCGGGCCTTCATTGAGTATTCCGCTGTATAGCCACAAAAGTAGCGAAACGAGCATCCACCAGAACAAGCGATCTCCTAGGGAGAAATAGCGAATTACCGACTCTATCAAAAGATTCATCCGATTTTCCAAGCGCAATGGAGTTTATTTGAAAATCAACTTCAACAGATAGGCAAAATCCCACTCATCACCGCCCCACCAATACCTTTTGTACGAGTAGCTCAACTTGAAGCTGTAAAACAGGATAAAAAGCAACAACAGCCACCAGGCAGCCCGTTTTAAGCCACCCAAAGGAGGAATAAAGCGAGGAAACCTTTTGACCAAGGGCAACACCAATAAAGTGCTGTATTCGGCCATCGCCCGAGCACCATAACTGCCACCGAAGTTCCATACCCACCAGCAAGAGTTCACATAACTCACCAAAAAGAAAAAGAGGAAGAGTACACCCGCCTCCTTGGCATCTTGCCGCCACCAAAACCACCAGGCGGGCAAGGCCAACCACAAAATGGGCATATACCACCACATGCCACCCGAAATGGCAAACCAAAAATGGCGCAGTGCCGGATCGGTCCAGTTGAAGCCCTCACCCGTGTAAGAGTAAGTAACCCAGCTGCCAAAAGCATATTTCCAGTACAAAAGCTGGGGGAAAACAAGCAGCAATCCACCTAAAGCAGTTAGCCCAATAGCCAGCACCAACCTAGAAGTAGGCATGCGCCGAATGACGGCTTGGATGGATGTGCGGTGCAACCACCACAGCGGAAATACAATGAGGGCGTTGGTGGGCCTGATAACAACCGTTAAACCCAACAGGGCACCTAAAAACAACCACCAAGCGCCGTGGATTTCGGTCGTTACGCCTCTATCGCTCAAGCGTTGCACCAATAAAAGCAAGGCGGCGAACAGGGCAAAAGAATACACATGTGACATGCCCATGCAGTCGATGGTGTAAAACAGCAAATTGCTGCCTAAAAACACAATAACCACCCAAGCGGTGGCCACCAGGGGCGAAGCATATCGCTGTAACCAGGAGCTGAGCCAATAACAGCCTGCTGCCGCATAAAATACACCTCCCAACAAAACGGCTCTTTGATGGGTCACACTCAAGCCAGGCATAGACAATACGTCTGTGCCACTGCGCCACCACCAATCACACAAAGCGTAAAACGGACTCAACAGCAGCGCAATGCCATAGGTGTATTTAGTACGGATGACGCCGTCGGGTTGTAAGAAAAAGCCTTGTCCCAGCTTGTCGAAAGCCTCGGGCGGTACCAAGCTGGCATCCCAGCCATAATAAAAAGTAGCTGGCAGGTAAATGAAGTAACCCGAAACATCGGCCCATACAATTCCCAACCAGGTATAAAAATACTCCAAAGGATGGTTCAGCCAGGCAATGAGCAGCAGGCCCAGAAAAAAACAAATAAAGAAAAGGCGTCTAACCAAGGACATGAGGAATAAAGCGGCAAAAACTAGAACTTCCCAAATTCATTACTGCCACAAAATACAAAAGCATCCGTTCCGGATGCTTTGTGTTTCTTTTATTTCCTCACCTTAACGGCTTGCCAGCCTTTGGTGCCCTTCACTTTTTCGAAGGTAACCCGGTCGTTTTCGTTGATTGGCCCCGCAATGTCGTTGATGTGAACGAAGAGGCTTTCCTGACTTTCATGGTCGCGGATAAAGCCATAACCCTTGCTTTGGTTGAAAAAAGTAACCGTGCCTTTGCGTTGCAACTCTTCTTCGGTGAGTTCGCGTTGACGGGCTACGCCTACTTCAATGTCTTCGGCATTTACCTCGGCGCGGCGCGATGGATCGGGCGGAGCACTTACCAAATTGCCCTCATGATCTACATACACCATCATGTCTTCGAGGCTTTTGCCTTTGTCGGTACTCGATTTGCGCTCTTCTTTGCGCGCTACTTTCTCTTTTTTCTTCTGCTCTTTCTTCTTTTCGTTTTCGCGTTTTCCGAAGCTTTGTTGTGATCTTGCCATAAATGATTTAAAAGTAAAATGCCCGGTAGGATCGGGCATCAATGGGGCTGGTTATAGTCCGGAAAACGCTTTCACCTGCTGGTGTGAGGCACAAAGCTACGGAAAATCAGGCAGATGAACTAATGAGGCAACAGCAATTGTAAAAACACCATGGCACAAAGTTGTGGCATGTGCGGCTATTCCTTAGTTTTGGACATGTCCTTCATCGACCTTCCCGCAGCAACGCCCCCCATGCACCCGCTGGCCGTCCATTTGAAGGCCGCCTTCGACCCGCATTACGAGGCTCCTTTGGAGGTTTGGGATTATTTTGCACGCAGCGGCGAAACCATAGATGTAGGTAAAAACCACGTTTTAAAAGCGGCGCAGAGCATCGAAAAATACGGTTACTTCTTGGTGAGAGGGGCCTGTGGCTTGTTTGTGTGGAAAGAAAACAACCATGTGTGCTTAGACCTGCACCTCGAAAATGACTTCTTTACCGACGACCTATCGTTTTACACCGGGCAGCCTTCGCCCATTGAAATCACCACCCTCGAAGCCTGCACCTTGTTGCGCTTGAGCAAAAGCAGCATCGAGCACCTCAACAGTACACCGCAGGGACAATTGCTCTTTTCCATTGGCAACCAAGTAGGCTACATACAAAAGCAGCAACAGCAGGTAGACCTGCTCACCCGTTCCGCCGAAGAACGCTACCTCGAACTCATGGCCAACCGCCCGCAACTGGTGCAGCGCATTGCGCAAAAGCATATTGCCTCGCTCTTAGGCATTACCACCCAAAGCCTCAGCCGCATCAGGCGGCGTTTGGCCCATAGCTCGCGCTGAAAGCACACCCGCTGCTGCCTAGCCTATTTTTTTAACTGCCTTTCATACAAGGCAATCCAATCGTCCACCGTCATTTTGGCGCACAATTCGGCTAGTAAATCGATAGGCACTTTGGCCGGATTGCTGAAACGTATGCAGCTTTTACCCATATTCAATTTTCCAGGAACACGCTCAGCATAGGCCCGTTCAAACCAAGCCAGCAAATTGGGATCGGCATATACCCCCATGTGGTAAAAAGAGATGTGATTTTTCTGCGAAGCCAAGCCCGCAAAAGGCAAAGGATCTTTGGGGTTACAATGGTAACCAGCTGGGTAAAGCGCGTGCGGCACCACAAAACCAATCATGCCGTAGCCCACGCTGGCTTCAAAACCAGGCGGAAAAGCTGCTTTCATGGCCTCATAAAGGGCTTGCATTACAGGCTGCCGATCGGCAGGCAGCTCGTCGAGATACTGCTGAACAGAAGTGGCGTTTGATTGCATGCCCGAAAGTTAAATACATCCATTGGTTTCTTAGTCACCTGGCAAACGTTTGCAACCCCTGCTAGCGGAAGCAAACCTTTCACTCTATTTGCAGCCGTTGCTGGAAAGTGCCCGCCCCATTTTGGAGCTGCAGGAAATACAAGCCCTTTGGCAGCGCAGGCAAGGTCAACTTTTCATCTGTATCCTCCAGCCACCAACCCTGCAGCAATCGTCCATGCATGTCGAACAGCTCCAATTTGCTGCCCGCAGGCAATTGCGTTTGCAGCCAGCTTGAGGCGGGATTAGGATAAACTTTCCAGCCTTCAGGCCAATGACGCACCGAGCTCAGCACCACATTGAAACAAGCAGAAGTATCAACGCAGCCATTTTGCCGTACCTCAACGGCATAGGTGCCCGAGTTGGTGGGAGTAAAACTGCTTGATGTGGCACCTGCAACAGGCGCAAACTGCTGATCACAACGCAACCAGCGGTAAGTGGCTTGGTTGTTTAACGCCTGCAGCTGCTGCCCTTGAAGCACCACCCTGCTGTCGATGGTATCAACGGTCAACGACTGGCTTTGCTGTGCAATATTGCCCGAGTTGTCGGTGTAAGTCCACAATAAAATATAGTTTCCCGGCCGCGTTTCGGGCAAAAATCGGTCAGCAACGGCGGTAATCATACCCGAACAATTGTCGGTAGCCTGAGGCAAGGGCACATTGCCCCCGCACGACACACTTAAAGGAGGCAGGCTGGCCTGCAGGGGCACTGGTGCCAAAGTATCAACATAAATGGTAATAGAATCACACGGACCATGTGGCAAACAATTGCCGGCGCCACGCACATAATAAGTAGTGGTGACCAATGGACTCACACTGATGATGGAGCCGCCCAATGCCACCGGATTTTGCGCACATCCACCTGCAAACCACTCCCAGTGCTGCGAGCCATTGAGGGCACCGTTTGCCGAAAGAAAGAGCTGGGTGCCCGGACAAATAAGCTGTTGGGCAGCGGTGGGTTGCGCCAATCCGGCCGATTGTCCAGAGGTATTGGTTACCACCCGTGCCAAGCGCGCCATCGGTACCCCTCCCGCGCTTGAAAAGTTACCGCCCACAATTAAACTACTATCGGGCAACACTACCGCTGCATTCACGCCTCCATTGAGCTCCGAACAGCTGCCACCCCCGGTTACCAGCTGTCCTTGTGCATTCACCAAAGCCAAATGCTGCAATTGCTGATTGGGCACCGCGTGGTTGCCAAACACCATGATGCGTCCATCGGGCAATACATTGAGGTGCAATACCGTGGTGGTGAAGGCTACATTGGGCACAAAAGTGGTGTCGAGGGCGCCATCGGGCAGCAAACGCAGCAAGCGATTGCGGGCTACACCGTTGTAGGAGGTGAAAGAACCCACCAAAAGAATTTTGCCATCGGGTTGAATGGCCATATTGCGCACATTTCCGCCAGTGACGCCCAGCCCGGTTTGAAAAGTGGTATCGCGCTGGCCATTGGCCAAAAGGCGAAATATGCGTCCCACCGGCTGTCCGTTGTACTGCGTTACCGCACCTGCCACCAGCACCCTGCCGTCGCTCAGCGAATGCATCACCTCTATGAGTCCTGTTGTGCCCGATCCACCGGCGTTAAAGCTCAAATCGCGCTGGCCGTTGGCCAATAATTTAACGGGTTGAGTAACGGCTTGCTGTTGAAACTGGCTGAAAAATCCGCTCACCAATACCCCACTGTCGCTCAAGGGAGCCATGGCCAATACCTCGTTGTTGAATCCTTGACCGAGCTGAAAAGTGGTATCAAAAGCGCCGTTGGGAAGGATGCGGGCCAGTCCACGTGCCGTTTGGTTATTATACAAAAAAAAGAGCCCGCCCAGGAGCACTTTCCCATCGGGCAACAAGCGCATCACGTTGATGCGGGCATCGGCACCTGTCCCTGCCTGAAAGCTGGTATCGCGCTGGCCATTCTGAAAAATACGCATCAGCCTAGGCGCGGCTACGGTTTGGTAGGTGGTAAAGCTGCCCCCCAACAGAATGCGTCCGTTTGGCTGCAAAGCCATCGACGTAACACTGTTATTTAAGCCCGTACCGATGGGAAAAATAGGGTCGAAACGCGCAGGTTGTGCCAAAAGAACCTGCCAAGAGCCCAGCAAGCTCAGCAAAAAAGTCAGGAATACAGGTTTCATACAAACTGATTTTCAGACAAGTTACACATTAAAACAAATGCTGATTGTTTTTTGCTCAAAAACTTGTCTGCTTTGTACGAAGAAAACCTTCGGGCGCTTAATCGAACCTCATTGAATAGCGAATTTGGCATCACGAATCAATGTCGTTTAGTCAACCAAACAGGGCGTTGATTGCGACATGGCCGTTGAATGGGTGAATTTGCTGGTTATCGAAAAGCAGCCGACGCTCACGCAGGTGCCGCAAATGCCCGAGATACAGGAGCAGTTTCAGTTTGGGCTTTTACCGGTGTTTGCTACCGGATCGACTTCTAAAAACGATAGTACACCGCCACTTCATTGAACAACGGCCACCTTTGCCATTCCCAAGCAGGAATGACTACTCCAGTTCGCGCGCCGTTCATGGGGAAATAACTTCTCAGCTCGTTCTGCGCATAAAAAAAGCCGGTGCTGGCTTGCAAATGAATGACCCAACGTGGGTGCAGGAAGTGCTGCAGTCCGGCAGTGAGTCGCAAACCGTATTGCCGACTTTCCCAAAGGTCTTCTCTCAAATCTCTGCTATCAATGGCCGCACTATTTCTTACGTATTGAACCGTTGTTGAAGAGCCCGAATCGATTTGGAAGTCGTTGTAAAGCAATTCGCGGATGCTTCTGGTGGTGGCATGAAAGCGATACATCACATCGGCCCCATAGGTAAAGGCAAAATTGTTGGGTAGTGGTTTGCGTTTTTCTATTCCCAAACTTGCCGCAACGGCCCAAGCATCGGATTGGTCGTAGCGCTGCACCAATAACGAATCTTCTAAGCGTTGGCTGAAGTCGGAGGTTGCCCAAAAGTTTTCATAATAAATACCGGTCCGCAACCAGGTTTTGCCGAGGTTGTATTTGTAATGCACCGACATGGGCTGGACTTGGATACTTGCTCCAAAAAGGGCAGCGGTTACGTCCATCGGATTGATACCGATTTCATGCTTTTTGACAGCTGGCGGTTTAGGATCAAATTGGGCGCTGGCCGCTTCTGAAAAAAGCAATCCAAAAAGCAGCATACCCCCTGCAAAATACCAGGCCCCCATCTTCTTGGCTGACATTTTGGGGTGAGGCTTCCTCCATTTCAATCGGCTCATTACAAGTTTCAAACTGCTTGTCATCATAAGCATCGCATTTAAAAACGATAGTACACGGCTATTTCATTGAATCCGGGCGTGGGTAATATGTCGCGCACAAAAACCTGCGAGTCGCCTGCCTCGCCTGTTACATAATTGCGGCTGCGGTAGGTTCCAAAACCCATCACCATGCCCGCATTCACCTGAAAATGCAGTGCCCAGTTGGGGTTGATGAGGTAATGAAAACCCGCCGAAACTTGCGCTCCCACTTGCTGCGAACGGAGTTGGTTGTTGTACAGTTCTTTGGAAGTGAAGGTGCTGCCAGCGGGACTGTACAAGGGTCCAAACAGGGCATCGGTGGTGACTGTGTATTCAGGATAGCGCTTTTCTCTGGCAAAAAAACTGCTTTGCTGATTGCGCAACACCAAATCGGCCCCATAAGTGAAAGACCAATCTTTGCCTAATGGCTTCCGCTTTTCGATGCCCAAAGTGGCTGCAATAGCCCATGAGTCGTTACCATTAAAGCGTTGGAGCAGCACCGAATCTTCAATCAGGCTGGTAATCCAGTTTTCGGGACGGGACTGTTCGTATCGCACCGAAGCACGCAGCCAATATTTGTCGCGCTGCTGCTTGTAGTGAATCGACCAAGGCTGCATACCGGGTTCAGCACCCAGCAAAAGGCCTATGATTTTGCTGCCGTTAACGCCCAGTTCGTGTTTTTGAGTGGCTGTAGTAGCTTCTTGTGCCCAGCTGCTTGCCGAACAAAGAGCCAGTAGGAGGATGGCTGAGATTTTATACATGGGAACAGGTCTTAAGTGGTTTCGTGGAAAGGAGCAAGGCTAAATGAGCATCAAAACCCACGGTTGAAGTCTTTGAGCAACAGCCGCCGCAATACGGGGCCCGAAGTATGGCCATTGTAGGTAGCGAGCTCAATCAATCCTGCAACTGTGTTGAAAGTGTAAGTGATGCTTGGGTTGCTGCGCTCCAATACCAGGTTGTCGCTAAAGGTACCGACGCCCGTGACCACGGGTTTGTTGCTGCGGTACAAGCGCGCCATGCTGCTGTCGCGCTGCAAAACCATAGCAGTATCGCCTATTTCCACAGCAAATAGAAAAGGCAGCCCTATGGTATGACAATCGCCATGACGCAGCATGCGGTCGTTGTTGAGGTCGTAAACAGTATCGCCCATAAAGGCCAAATCGGGCATAAACGGCAGTCCTAATCCTTGAAACATGCGTGGACTATTTTCAGCATTTTGAGCATAGGTAAATGCTTGGCGGGGTGTGGCCAAGCGTTCGGTCACTGCAGGTCCGCCCGAAATCATAAAATTAGAATCGCTGTAAATCCAATAATAGCGGGTGCTCATGGGTATAAAATTCGACAGTGCCTGTAATTCTTCTACCTGGAAAAGGCGGGTAGAGGTGCAAGCCAGTTCCGCTGGTTTTGGCTTTACACAGGCTGTAATACAGAAAAAGAGTGCACAAAGCAGCATCCATGCAGGTTTCAGGTAACAACGCATGTTAGCAATAACGCACAAAGCGACACTATGTTATTTTGTCCAAAATCATTTTCTATTGCCCTTGCACCTGGCCAAAGGCCCGCAATATTCGCATTCATTTTACACTTCGACAGCCTCTTACTTTACACTTTGACAAGATTATGCTTTACAGATTGACAGACTTTCGCTTTACACTTTGACATCGTTTTGCTTTACAAAATGACAAATTTAAACACCTGTATTACATATTATTAAAGCATTTTTTTTGAAAAAGTAGCCAGCCCGAAACATCCATTTTGTAAGCACCCATAGGCAATGGTATTAAGTTAAGCGCATGACATGTTGATTGAACTTGCCTGCCTGCATTTCCAAGTTGCGACCCCCACGTAGAAAGCAGGATGCCCTTGGGATGCACTTTGATGAGAGGAGCCTCAAAATTACGGTCAAAACAGAATAACTACTGAAAATGGTGGCTCAAAATGCCCCGGGGGGTAACGCCACCGGAATCTCTGAACCGACATCCCTTTCGGGCTGTGCAATCCCTCCGTTAACGACATTCAACCATGTGGCGCCATACCTCCCCCAATATTGCTAAACACCTAGCGAGGCGAGGGAGATGACATTTATGCCATCGGGACGTGTATAACTCCTGTTGCCAGCGGTAATGATATTCAATGAAGCCGGAGGAATGGTTTTAGCCGGGTCAATCACCTCTTTGAAACGCAACAGGTGTTCAGCCGCTGCTTCTACCATGCCCATACCTAATTTCACCTCAAAAGCTGCCCAGGCACCCCCACTTTGTTGTACAATGGCATCCACTTCAAGGCCGGCAGAATCGCGGTAATGAAATACTTCAGCATCATTGGCACGCGCATAGCATTTTAAATCGTGATACACCAGCGACTCAAACAGAAAACCGCAATACCGCAAATCTTGCATGAGGAATTTCTTATTCAACTTCAAAGCAGCAATGGCTAACGAAACATCGCAAAAATGCCTCTTTGGCGATTTCCGGAGTGAGTTGGCAGAACGGATGTGCGTATTGAATGCAGGCTGTTCTTCAAAAACCATAAGCCGACTTAAGGCGTCGAGATAGTCAATGAGCGTTGGTCGCGACATAACAGCATCTTCCCGCTTTTCGATATCGGCTTGCAAGGTCCTATTATCTACTTGTGTGGCCAGGTTTCGGGCCAACGAGCGGAGTAACGAGCGTACTTTCTGTGGATCTCGCCGCACCTGTGATACCCTACTCATGTCCACTTCAGCCAATAAATCAACATACGCGCGGTTCAAAAGCGCTGCATGGTTTACCGATTCACGTTGCAAGCCTGGCCACCCACCTTTGATCATGCGGTCGAGCGAGGTATCTAAATCAAGATCTTCCTTGGTAAAAACCACCGATTCACCTACTAACAAGGACGCCAAACTCGCCTTAGCACTTGAGTAACCCAACTCCTGCCAACTCATGGTTTGCATTTCAGCCACTGTAAAACGGCCGGCCCCACTGTGCATGCCTATACTCTCTTCGGGGTTGGCCGAACCGGTTAGAATAAACTGGCCCTTGAGCTTGCGGTTATCAACCTCACGCCTCACATAGTTCCAAATTTGAGGAATCTCTTGCCACTCATCGAGCAAGCGCGGTGTGGCACCCTCCAACAACAAAACAGGATCAATATCCATCATCACCATTACATCCTGATTGGTATCAAGATGGATGCTGCTTTTGGCAAACTGCTTGGCAGTTTCCGTCTTTCCACAAGCCTTCGGACCTTTAAGCAACAACGCCCCTGATGCTCCCAATTTTTGTGCAATTTCCGACTCTATCAAACGAAATGAATATTACATATATAATTATCTGATACAAAGATATTAAAAATGTAATTTTCACAATATCAGAAGGATTAATTTTACACTTTGACAGACTTTTACTTTACACTTTGACATCATTTTGCTTTACACTTTGACAGACTTTTACTTTACACTTTGACATCGTTTTGCTTTACAGATTGACAGCATTTGCTCGCTGATCAACAGCGCTTTGATCAAATACATGCTCGCTTTACAAGCCAGCTCCTTCCAAACAATTACCTGGCTGAAACATAACCCATCACTTCACCCCCGCTTGCACCATCCCTCAAATTGCCGTATCTTGTTTTACTATTTTGTGGCCATGCAGCACACCCAACCAACTACCTTAGAAAAACACTTTGCCCCTTTTCGAAAGAATATTGTGGGCATCGACCAGCGATTCAGCAGCCCCTATGGCGAAAAAACCATCGTGTATACCGATTGGACTGCCAGTGGCCGTCTTTACCGGCCCATCGAAGAAAAAATGCTGTTCGATTTTGGTCCCTTTGTAGCTAACACCCATACCGATACCAATGTAACCGGTAGCAGCATGACCGCTGCCTACCACCACGCCAAAGAAATCGTAAAAAAGCACGTAAATGCCGGCAAAGACGATGTGCTGATTTTTTCGGGTACAGGCATGACCGGGGTGGTGAACAAACTGCAGCGGATGCTGGGCATCAAGCTGCCCGAAAATATGCAGGCATTCACCCATATTCCCAATGAGATGCGGCCAGTGGTATTTGTATCGCACATGGAGCACCACTCTAACCAAACATCGTGGTACGAAACCATTGCCGATGTAGTGGTGATTCCCAGCGATGCAGAAGGTTTGTTCAGCCTACAAGCACTTGAAAAATTGCTGCTCCAACACAAAGATCGCAGCATGAAGATATGCGCCATCACTTCAGGCTCCAATGTAACCGGACTCATGACGCCTTATCATGAGGTAGCAAAATTGATGCACCGGCATGGTGGACTTTGTTTTGTTGATTTTGCCTGCTCAGGGCCTTACATTCATATCGATATGCACCCGGCCGATGCAGAAGCCTCGCTCGATGCCATCTACTTTTCGCCTCATAAATTTCTAGGCGGTCCGGGTACCTCTGGAGTGCTGGTGTTCAACAAACAGTTGTACAAAAACGCAGTGCCCGATTGTCCGGGCGGAGGCACGGTAGTGTACACCAATCCCTGGGGCGTTAATGCCTACATCGACGATATTGAGGAGCGTGAAGACGGCGGAACTCCGGGCTTTTTGCAGGCCATCCGAACGGCTTTGTGCATACAGTTGAAGGAGCAAATGGGCGTTGATAACATCCTGGCCCGCGAACACGAGCTCCTGGAACAATTGTTTGAGCGGCTTGAGCGAATGTCCAACTTGCATGTTCTGGCCGGACAACACCAAAACCGTTTGGGGGTGGTGTCGTTTTACATCGACGATTTGCACTTCAACCTGGCCGTGAAACTCCTCAACGATCGTTTTGGCATTCAAACCCGTGGAGGCTGCAGCTGTGCAGGCACCTATGGCCACTATTTGCTCAATGTGGATGAAGACACCAGTTTGTCGCTTTTAGAGCAAATTCAGCACGGACATTTAGAGGTGAAGCCCGGTTGGGTGCGCCTCAGCATACATCCCACCACCACCGATGCCGAAATGGCTTATGTTTGCGATGCTTTGGAAGCACTTTGCGCCAACCATCCAAACTGGGCGGCTGATTACCAGTACGATCCCAAAACCAATACCTACCGGCATTTGACTGCGCCTGATGGCGATGCTGCTAGGGTGGCAGAGTGGTTTGGGGAAAATAAAGTCGCAGGGTGAAGGTTGAGTGTCGGGGAGCAAGGCAGCAGGTCGGTTGAAGGGGTTCCCACAGAAATCGTAGATCTAATTTTCTGCGTAAGTTCACCAAGAATGTGGGTAATTTTAAAGATCAATCCGAGAATTGCATGATTAGTAATTCAAGGGCTCACGGCTGGTGTGCCGAATGCGAAGTATGCGTATCTCGTTAGCTTCAGGAACAATTTGATAAGTGATCCGATAGCTGAATACCACCACAGCCCTGAAAAAATTATTTGTTGGTCGCCGAAGTTCATCGGGTTCTGCCTGGAAAGGCATGTGTTGCAATTCTTTGACACGATCAAAAACAGCTACCTTGACAATTCGTGGTGCTATATGGCTCCTTTTGGCGAGAAAAGCCAGGATGTCTTCCAACTGAGCAGTAGCTTCGGCATCCCAGAAAAGCTTGTATTTCGGTGTCTTCACCATTTGCGGAAGTAGGCCTCAACTTCCTCTTGAGAAAGCTTATTGCCTGCATCCATGCGTGCAACGGCTGCATCAATGTCTCGATTGTATTCGCTGATAGATGCGGGGTTTCCAATTACATTATCTGCAGTGAGGATATCTTTGATGAAAGCAAGCACCAATTGTTGCTCACCCGATTTTAATTTCGGGAGCAACTGCTCAACCTCTTTTTGAATGGCAGCCGTGGTCATAATCAATGCACTTGGTTAAGTAAAAATACAAGAAATGATTTGAATTCGATGCTTTGAATGGACTCTGATAGTGATTTGAAACTTACCCAAGTTAAAAAAGCGCTAGCAGCGTTAAATCAAAAGGGCCAGAGAACGCATCCTCTAGCCCTTTTAAAAATGTATTGACAAACAATCGGTGGTCAGTCAGCCTTCGTTCGTCAGCTGATCACATATTCCTTCTATACTGCCCACCGACCTCGTACATCGCTTTGGTGATTTGTCCGAGAGAGCAGTATTTGGTGGCTTCCATGATGGCCGTAAATACGTTGCCATTGCTGATGGCTGCCGCTTGTACCTGTTTTAGCATCTGCGCTGCTTTGTCGGCCTGGGCCTGGTGCAGCAATTGTAGCATGCTGATCTGGTACTCCTTCTCTTCGGCAGTGGCACGAATCACCTCCGCGGGAATGATGGTGGGCGATCCTTTGCTGCTCAGGAAGGTGTTCACCCCAATGATGGGCAGCTCTCCGGTATGCTTCTGCATCTCGTAGTACATGCTCTCTTCCTGGATTTTGTTGCGCTGGTACATGGTTTCCATGGCACCCAAAACGCCTCCGCGCTCAGTGATCCGGTCGAACTCAGTCAGTACAGCTTTCTCCACCAAATCGGTGAGCTCTTCGATGATGAACGCCCCTTGCAGCGGGTTTTGGTTTTTGGCCAAGCCCAACTCTTTGTTAATGATCAACTGAATGGCCATGGCGCGGCGCACACTTTCTTCGGTGGGCGTGGTAATGGCTTCGTCGTAGGCGTTGGTATGCAGCGAGTTACAGTTGTCGTAAATGGCATACAGCGCCTGCAAAGTGGTGCGTATGTCGTTGAAATCGATTTCCTGTGCGTGCAACGAGCGCCCCGAGGTTTGGATGTGGTACTTCAACATCTGGCTGCGCTCGTCGGCTTTATACTTGTGCTTGAGCGCCTTGGCCCAAATGCGGCGGGCTACGCGACCAATCACCGAATATTCAGGGTCTACGCCATTGCTGAAGAAGAAGCTGAGGTTGGGGGCGAATTTGTTGATGTCCATACCCCGACTCACGTAATACTCCACAAAGGTGAAGCCGTTGGCCAAAGTGAAGGCCAGCTGCGAAATGGGATTGGCGCCGGCTTCGGCAATGTGGTAACCGCTGATGGATACCGAGTAGAAGTTGCGCACGTTTTCATCGATGAAAAACGACTGCACATCGCCCATCAAACGCAGCGAATATTCGGTACTGAAAATGCAGGTGTTTTGCGCCTGGTCTTCCTTCAAAATATCGGCTTGCACCGTACCGCGCACCGAACTGAGGGTACGTGCCTTGATGCTTGCATAAACGTCGGCGGGCAGCACCTGATCGCCGGTAACGCCCAGCAACATCAAACCCAAACCGTTGTTGCCTTGGGGCAGCTCGTCGGCCTGGTAGCGCGGACGGGTCATGCCCTTGGCCTTGTAAATGGCGTCGATTTTAGCTTCCACCTCCTTTTCAAGGCCGTTTTCCTGGATATAGAGCTCACACTGCTGGTCGATGGCGGCATTCATGAAGAAGCCGAGCAGGATGGGCGCCGGACCGTTGATGGTCATCGATACCGAGGTAGCCGGATCGCAGAGGTTGAAACCGCTGTAGAGCTTCTTGGCATCGTCGAGGCAGCACACGCTCACGCCTGAGTTGCCGATTTTGCCGTAGATATCGGGACGGTAATCGGGGTCGTTGCCATACAGGGTCACCGAGTCGAAGGCCGTACTCAAACGTTTGGCAGGCAGGCCGTAGCTCACGTAGTGGAAACGCTTGTTGGTGCGCTCGGGACCACCCTCTCCGGCAAACATGCGGGTAGGATCTTCGCCTTCGCGTTTGAAAGGGAATACGCCCGAGGTGTATGGAAATTCGCCTGGCACGTTTTCTTGCAGGTTCCAGCGGAGGATATCGCCCCAGCCTTTGTAGCGGGGCAGACTTACCTTAGGAATTTGCAGGTGCGAAAGGCTTTCGGTATGGGTTTCCACTTCGATGGCCTTGCCGCGCACGTAGTAGGTGAATATTTTGTCCTGATAGCGCTTCACCTTATCGGCCCAGCTTTCGATGATGTGTTTGTTTTCGCCGTCGAGCTTGCGTTCTAGGGCTTCGGCGCGACTTTCGAGGGCTTTGATGCCGCTTTGCAGCTCGGCATCGGCCATACCAGCAACGCTGCTGCCTTTGAGTTGGCTGATGCTTTCGCGCAGGTTGTAAAGCTGCTGGGCGAGCACACTTTGCTCGTCTACCCAGCTGTCGTACTGGCGAATGGTATCGGTAATCTCGCTGAGGTAGCGGGTGCGGTGAGGCGGAATGATGTAGATTTTCTCCGACATCTCGCCACTGCTGGCAAAAGTGCTTTGCAGGGGCGCATTCGTTTTGGCCACCACGGCATCCATCACCGAGCGGTAGAGGCGGTTCATGCCCGGATCGTTGAATTGCGAGGCAATGGTGCCGAATACGGGCATGGTCTCGGGGCGGTCGTCCCAACGCTGGTGGTTTCGCTGGTACTGCTTCTGCACATCGCGCAGGGCATCGAGGGCGCCGCGTTTGTCGAATTTATTGAGGGCAATGAGGTCGGCGAAATCGAGCATGTCGATTTTTTCGAGCTGGGTGGCGGCGCCGTACTCTGGCGTCATTACGTACAGGCTCAAATCGCTGTGTTCGATGATTTCGGTATCGCTTTGTCCAATGCCTGAGGTTTCGAGGATGATGAGGTCGAAACCGGCGGCTTTGGTGACATCCACCGCATCTTGCACGTATTTGCTGAGGGCCAGGTTGCTTTGGCGGGTGGCCAGCGAGCGCATGTACACGCGGGGATTGTTGATGCTGTTCATGCGAATGCGGTCGCCAAGCAGCGCGCCTCCGGTTTTGCGCTTGCTGGGGTCGACCGAAATGATGGCAATGCTTTTGCCTTTTTCGATGTCGCCACCTTCCTTAAAATCGATGAGGAAGCGGCGAACCAATTCGTCGACGAGGCTCGATTTACCCGCGCCGCCGGTGCCGGTGATGCCCAAAACGGGGGTTAATTTGGTTTCGGCATTTTTGGCAATCATGCTGTGCACCTTGGCGCGCACGGTGGCGTATAAATCGGGGTTGTTTTCGGCGGTGGAGATGAGGCGGGCGATGCTCAGTGGCTCTTTTTCGATGATGTGGCTGAGTTCGCCGTTCAGACTGGTACCGGTAGCGAAATCGCACTGCTCCAACAGGTGGTTGATCATGCCTTGGAGGCCCAAGGCACGACCATCGTCGGGCGAATAGATGCGGTTGATGCCGTAAGCATGCAGCTCGTCGATTTCGGTGGGCAGGATGGTACCGCCGCCGCCGCCAAATAGTTTGATGTGACCGGCGCCTTTTTCGCGCAGCAGGTCGTACATGTATTTGAAAAATTCGACGTGCCCACCCTGGTAGCTGGTGATGGCGATGGCCTGCGCATCTTCCTGGATGGCGCAGTTCACGATTTCGGCCACCGAGCGGTTGTGGCCCAGGTGGATCACTTCGGCACCACTGCTTTGTAGGATGCGCCGCATGATGTTGATGGCAGCGTCGTGTCCGTCGAACAGAGAAGCTGCGGTTACAATGCGGATGTGGTTTTTAGGTTGGTACACCGTGGTTTGCATGCCGGAATTTTTAAATAAGCGTTGCAAAAATAGGGAATTTGGGTGGTAGTTGGCTGTAGCGAAGTAGTCGATAGTGTTGCCCGCAGACTTGGTAAGGGCGCCTGCGGCGCTAGGGTTTCCCGCAGACTGGCGCAGAAAAAGCGTCTGCGTAAATCTGCGCTTTCTGCGGGAAATC
>PNNG01000033.1 GCA_013824115.1 Sphingobacteriaceae bacterium
GGAATTTTCGGGACATCACCAGCCGAAGGCGTCCCCAGTCCCGAATTTTCGGGACATCCCCAGCCGCAGGCGTTCACAGCCGAAGGCATCACCAGCCGCAGGCATCACCAGTCCCGAATTTTCGGGACATCCCCAGCCGCAGGCGTTCACAGCCGAAGGCATCCCCGGCCGCAGGCATCCCCAGCGCGAAGCGCCTACTTACAATCCTGCGTACTCTGTAACAAATCTAAAGTCAACCGCACCCCCTGCGTTTTAGGAATGGCCACCACCTGCAACGGATAAGTAACCACCTGGGGCACATAGCAGTTGGTACCCGGTACAAACAGACGGCTTTTGATGATGAGTTCTTTGCGACTGCGGGTAACCTTGAGCACATGGAGCTTGTGGCCCGAAGTAGGTCGGTTGCCCCCATATACCAACAAAAGGCTTTGTTCGGCCAAAAATTCGGCGAGGTCGATGCTGCCCGGATTGGCGGTTAGTTTCAAATCCGTTAGCACCTTTTCCAATTCGGCCGGGGTATTGATGAGGAAAGCATTGGGCTTGCTCTCGTTGAAAGCCGATTGGTAACGCACCTGAATATTTTCAAAAGGCACCACCTGCTGACGCTGGGCTTGGGCCTGATGAACAATCATCAAAAAAAGCAACGAAAAAATTGCCGAGTAGCTGTGTTTCAAGCAGTTTAGCGTTTAGTTGGCCGAATGTAGGTAGCTTTTGGTTAAAAACCTGATAACAGCAAACAAAAACTAACGGCAGCTTTTAGAAACTTTTTGCAATTCGAGCGAATAACGCAACTTTTTATCTTTCCCCACCGCCAATAATTGCATCGGATAGGTAATCATATCTCCCATCAAACAGCCTTCGCCAGGCGTGTACAAAGTAGCGGCAATTTGTACCTTTTTGCCCTTGCGCAGCAGTTTTTGTGTATCGAGCTTGTAACCCGTGGTGCGCTGCCAACCTCCATACACCAACAAAAGCGTATTGGATTGAAAATAAGGCGTTAAGTCTATTTCATTCTGGAAAAACTGCAATTGCAAGCGGGCAGACAAACTGTCGAATTCGGCCTGGGAGTTGATTACAAATACCGTATCGCCCAACTCGTTGTACATGGGCATAAAATCAGCCGGCAATAACTCAAAAACCATTTCACGGGGTTTTTGACTTTTGCACGATGACAATAAAACGGCCATCAGCAAGGCAAGAAAGGAAATGTGTTTCATGCACCGAATTTAGAGAATTAATCGGAGATGCCACAAGCTGCTTTTCATGGCGCGCTGCAAGCCCATTTACCCTCGCTCGCCCAAAAGCACTTTTGGCAAATCACCACGGCATTGCCAAAGCAAATAAATAAGATAGGGCGCAAAAGCCACAATGCCCAACACAGCAACAACGGGAGCTAACAACCAGCCAATCGCGCTGAATTGATGACGCCATAACACCCAAAGCCCCGACAACAGCAAGTAACAGCCAAAATCGAGGTTAAATTGTCCCGACCAACCCAAGGCCTTGACATTGCCCAAAAAATAGCTCAACAAATCAATCCCCTCGTTCGAAACCGCCACGAAAGTGTAAACGAGTACGGCAAGGGTTTGAATGGATAAAAGAAAAATCAATGGTTTGTTCTGCATTTGTTGCATGGCTTTGAATGAATAGGCACAAAACTAGCTGTACCTGGCTGCCCCTTTTAGACGGCAGCGTACAATCAGCGACCGTGCAAAATCAAAAGCTGCTGTTTCACTGTGGCAAAGTGCGCGCGCAGCCAGGCCGCATCCAAGCGCTCGGGCTGTAATTGCAGGTAAAAATGCTCCAATGCCAGCGAAAACACACTTTCGAGCTGCTGGGCATTCCACCTCAAGCCCAGTTCGCGGCTCCAAATGCCAATAAAATCATTTCCCACCAAAGCATCGGCCTTCAGCAAGGTGGGTTCAAAACCGGGCTGATCGCGGTGAACACGCAATTGCCTGCTGAAAAACAAATCGACACGGTGCTCCAACAGTATGTTCACCAAATCGGGGTCAATGTGCTGCGCCGCCCGTTCCTTGGCCGCAATCACAGCAGCTCGCTCTATATGCATGGCCAATAACTGCTCCTGAAAACCCTCCAAATCGGCAAAATGGTGGTAAAACGACGATTTGCTGATGCCTACGCGTGCAGCCATGGGCTCTATCTTCAGGGCCGTGGGACCCTGCAGGGCAAACAGCTCGTAACCACATTGCAGCCAATGACGCTGTGCGGCGCTTGTAGACATGCTTACCGACATACCACCTTGTTTATAGCCGCTTCCACACGCTGATGCCGTAAGGCCCCAACTGGCTGGGGCGCTCCGATTCACCGTACAATTTGCGCCAGCCCGAGGCGGCTTGCCATTCGGCAGGAAGCGCCAAACTGTCGGCCTGATTGCGGGTATTGACCACCACCAAAAGCGTATCGGTGGCTGTGGTGCGCAAATAGGCCGAAACCGGCCCTTGAGATGCGGGAAGTACATCGCCCTGCACAAAAAGGGGCTCCGATTTTCGCATTTGCATCCAGCTTTCGTAGCGTTCGCGGTAGGTGGGTTTAGTGCTCCAATTCAAAGGCGCTCGGGTGAAAAAGGGAATTTTCACAGGCCAGCCAATTTCTTGTCCACTGTAAATAAGCACCACCCTGCTCATGGCTGTGGTGAGGGCAAAAGCGGCAAAAGCAGCGTCATCATTGCCAAAAAGCGCTGCCGGGGTATTGTCCCAGGCATATTCATCGTGGTTGGTGGTAAAACGCAGGCGGTGCTTTCCCGCAGGGGTATTGTTGTATTCAAGCAAATGGGCATTCCACAAGGAACTGCTGCCCAGGCCGGTTTGGAAGGTGGTTTTAAGCCGACTGTAGTAGTCCCAGCTGAAATTGAGGTCGAAACCCGCCGCATAGTGGTTGGTACGAGCGCCTTCGGCCAGCATCAGCAGGCGTTTGTTGCCGCTGCCCAAACGCAGGCTGTCGATGGCTTGTTTCCAGAAATCGAAAGGCACCATATCGGCGGCATCGCAGCGGAAGCCATCCACCCCCACGGATTCGGTCCAAAAGCGCATTTCGCCAATCATGGCCAGGCGCATGCTGTCGTTGTTAAAATTGAGATCGGCCACATCCAACCAATTGGTGCCCGGCGGATGCAGGATGGTGCCATTGCCATCTCGGGTATACCATGTGGGATGGTTGGTGATCCAGGCATGGTCCCAGGCGGTGTGGTTGGCCACCCAATCGAGCATGATGCCCATGCCGCGGAGATGGGCTTCGCGCACCAGCTGCTGCATATCGGCCAGACTGCCGTATTCGCTGCCCACGCCTCGGTAATCGCGCACGGCATAAGGCGAACCCAGTCCGCCCACCGAGCGCTCCACCCCCACCGGATGAATGGGCATGAGCCAAATCACATTCACGCCCATGCGTTTGATGTCATCGAGCCGGGCAATGACACCCGCCAAATTGCCCGCTTGTGAAAAGGCACGGAGGTTCACTTCGTACATCACCACCTCGTTGGTGGCTGGCATCACAAAAGGAGTGGGCGGCGCCGGTTCATCGGGCACCAACGGACCTCCGGTTTCTTTTTTACAACCTACCGTTGCCAAGAACAAGAGTCCGCTAAATACAAGCAGGGATAAACGCATGCGGCAATTTACGTGATTTTGGGGAGGGAGGAAAGATTCTCTTGATTTGACCAGTATTCGGCCAAGCGTAGTCCGTCCGTTACTCTTATTTCAAGATATTCTCGTCTGAGGAACTACGTAAACCGTTTGACTTTTATCGCCCGTCTTCAGCAAACGCTGCGTTTCCACGGCTTCGCGCAAATCGCGACTGGCCGTCGCCGTTGAAAGCGATTTGTGGAACTGCATATAGTCTTTTCTCGAAAAACGAGTGATACCGCTAGCCAAAAACAAATCGATGCGGTCGGTAGCCGACAAAGGCATTACTCTTTCTTGCAACAATTCGCCAAGAGCCGCATCCATCATGCGCAACATAAAAGCGATAAAGGGCGTAGAAGTGCCATTTTTATCGCTTTGGGCCAATGCCTCATAATAGGCCTGTTGCTTTTTCCCTATCCAGCTCTCTACAGGCAAAAAGGCAAAAACCGGATGGTGTTGCATCAACATTACGGTCTGCCACAATCGGCCCATCCTGCCGTTGCCATCGGTGAATGGATGGATGAATTCCAGTTCGTAATGAAACACACAACTTCTGATCAAGGGTATTTCTTGGCCCTTTTTGGCATATACAAACAAATCGCGCATCAAAGCCCGCACCTGGCTAGCAGGAAGAGCCAAATGAGCTACTTGACCATTTTTAACAATGCCCACCGACGAAGTGCGATAACTGCCTGCATGATCAACCAAGCCTTGCATCAACAACCGATGGGCAGATAAAAATGAACGTTCTGAAAATGGTTTCGAGTCCGACAAGCGCTCGTAAACCGCCAAGGCATTTTTAACCTCTTGAATGTCTTTAGCCGGACCCAACACCCTTTTGTTATATACAATATCGGTCACCTGTTCAATGCTGAGCGTATTGCCTTCGATGGCCAAGGAGGCTTGAATGGTTTTGATGCGATTCCTTCTTCGCAAGCTGGGCGGCTGTTTGGGCAAAACCACGGCTTGAACAGCTCCCAATTTTTGCGAAACCTCGCTCACCAGCATTAATATTTCAGCATTGAGTTCGTAGGGCGGCTGCATCTGATAGTATCATATGATAGTATCAAAAGTAGTGAAAAATCAGGCAACTCGCACCTCGCTTGCCAAAGCTTCCTCCGCGCCAAAATGCCAGATGCTGCAAATCTGGATTCAGCCAGCGCCTGGTGGCACTACCGTTTCCCCGTATAAAAACGAATGGTATACGGCGCCAAACGGTTGTAGCCATCGGCCTTAGCGAAGTTCGATATCACCAGGCCGTACGTGGTTTCCGGCTGCAGCGGTCCCAACTCAATACGCAAACTCCTTCCGTCGGCCGACCAACTTCCCCAACTTTTGATGGGCAAGGGCACCACTCCGGCAGTGGTATCGTAATCGGCACTCCGACAACAACTGCTCATGGGTTCCGAAAATTCAATGACAAGGTGCGTTTGTTTGGGCGAAACGGCCCTACTCCCATTGGCAAAGGGCTGCAAGCCTTTGATGCTAGGACGCATGGTCTCGTAGCGCTCTCCAATTTGGGCCCAAGTTTCGGGCAAAAAGCCGCTTCCATCCAAAAAAGCCGCAAATGCAGCCTCATCGGCATAGTTCAAATCAATCAATTGGCGGATGGCCTGCTCCTTATCGGCAGCTGCCTCGTAAAAGCGCTCACAAATGGCGTAGCCAATGTAGTAGCCAAGGTCGTTTTGGGCAAGGCGGTTGCGGTTTTGTCCCGACAACCAATTGCCCGTGGCATCGTCTCTCACCACCTCTTCCATAAATACCTTCAACACTTCAGCGGCATGGGTCTTGCCAAAAACCACGGGTGGCGAAAGGGGTGTGCCCGCCAGTTGGGTCGATACAAATTCAGCCACACCTTCGCCCACACAACGGTGCATGATCGAATACTGCTCCCAACCCGCCTCTTGCTGTACGTGCACAAACTCGTGCAAGGCAATAAGGGGAATGTTAAAAGGCATATAATTCCGCAGCCCATCCTGGTTGCGTGCTGGCAATTCATCGATTACCGCTCCGGGTTTGGCCATGAGTATTTCGGCACCCAGTAGCAACTTATCGGGCTGGTAGGTACCGGCCGTACGAAAGCCGCCGATGGCAAAGTAAATGGGCACCTTTCGCATTTGGGGATAGGCAAGCTGCAAGCGGCCTACGTACTCCTCCAGCAGCACAACGTCGCGGGTAAGCGCAGCGGTGTGCGGCCGAATCGACTCCCAATAACGTCGGTATTGGTGCACGTTGGCAGCCAATTCGGCGGTGGTATAGTCTCGCACTTCCATGAGGGCTTTCAAACCTGCACTGCCGCGATCTACGTACAGTCGTTGCATGAGGTCGATGCGCTCGAGGCTGTCGGTACTGGCCAATACCCGGTCGTGGGCTTCCCAATAATGCGCAATG
Source organism: Sphingobacteriaceae bacterium (assembly GCA_013824115.1). Classification (GTDB taxonomy): domain Bacteria; phylum Bacteroidota; class Bacteroidia; order UBA7662; family UBA7662; genus PNNG01. Next base: position 6,036 of record PNNG01000033.1, read on the forward strand.
TCGGAAGTAAAGATTTGTACGCTTTGTGCCTTGACCGAAAAGGCGACAAGTGCGAGCAAGCAGAGGGCAGAAAAATATTTCACGGGTGAAATGATGGTTTAAAAGTTAGAATCCGGCCGGATCCATGTAAAACAACTCCCAGGTATGCCCGTCGAAATCTTCGAGGCTGCGTTGGTACATGAAGCCGTAATCGCGCAGTTCATGGGGTTCTTTACCGCCGGTGGCCAATCCACTGGCCATGGCTGCATCTACCGCAGCTTTGTCCTCGAAACTGAGCGAAATAAGGGCTGCCACGGCATTTTGGGTATCGGCAATGGGTTTGGTGGCAAAGCCCATGAACTTTTCGTGGCTGAGCAGCATCACGTAAATGTGCTCGCTCCACACCATGCAATGGGCGGTATCGTCCGAAAATTGGGGGTTGATGGCAAAACCAAGCGACTGGTACAAAGCCACCGAGCGTTTCAATTCGCGTACGGGTAGGTTGATAAACACTTGTTGGGGCATGTTAGGACAATGAAATTAACCAAATGAACAGGTTCTCAAGGTAATCAACCTAAACAAATTTCAACTATCCTTTTAGAGGCCTATTTATGCTTCGGCAATGGGTACACCCGGCTTGATGATGAGCACTGAAGGTACATCAGCCAACCACAAACTTTTGCTTTCCACAAGCGATTTCCAGCTTTCGATGCCCACCAACATCAGGTGCTGGGTCGTTAAAAAAGCCTTGTCAACCACGCGGCTGTCTACCACGTGGATGTGGTTAGGGGCTTGTTGTTCGAGCGCGCGAATGTGTTCTTTCATGGCCAAATGAGATTTCATAAAGCCACCGGCATCCAAAATGGTTATTTGCGCCCCGGCATGCTTGATCAAACGTTGTGCATAGTTGAGCAAATAGGCATCGCGTTCCGAAAAAACGGGAAGCAACACGGTATCGACACTCTTAAATTGCTTATCGATGAGCACCCCAACCGCCACTTTGCTGCGTGCCAATAAATTCCGCGTTCGCTCATCGAATGGTGCCGAATCAATCAGACTATCCCTGCCAGCAACCTGCTGCAATAGGTTTTCCGGATTCACCCATTTGCTGGTAAATCCGAGCACCTTACCCAATAAACTACCATCGAATATGGATTGTCCGAGACCAATAAGCAGCAAATCGAAATCGCCCTCATTCGCCGTACCCGCAATGTCGGCCTCCACATCGTTAGATGCCCTGAAGATGCGTGTATACGGTTGCTGCAGCTTTTCTGACTCTTGGGTGATGGGTAAAAAGCTCGAACGCTCGTATTCGGCAGCATTCACGCTGTTCAGGTTTTCGGCCGATGTAAGGTGCATGGCCGTGATGGAACTGTGCGGTTGGTTTTTACCAATCAAGCCGTGCACCAGACGCAAAAGTGACTGCCCCCGCAGCGGATTTCCGAATGCAATCAGCACCTTGTAGGCCCCACTGCCGCCCTGGGTCTTTGCCTCGGCATCGTGTTTTTTGAAGAGCCTTTCAATCAAATCAAGCGCTGGTCCGGTCATGAAGGTAGTGGCGAGTGCCATCAACACCATCATGGCAAAAATTTCGGGCGTAAGCACCCCCAAATCGTAACCGATGTTTAGCACCACCAATTCCATAAGGCCACGGGTGTTCATGAGCGCCCCAATGGTGAGGCTGTCTTTCCAACTTTGACCCACAAAACGGGCTGCAGCAGCGCTTCCCACAAATTTTCCTACTACCGCCACCAAAATAATCCAGCCCGTTACTTGCCAAAGATGCGGTTCGTTGAGTAGGCCGATTTGGGTGCGCAGGCCAGTAAAAACAAAAAACAACGGCAACAGCAATACCACCGCTATATCCTCTACCTTTTCTATAAACAGGCTCCTGAACTTCTGATTTTCGGGCATGATGGCGCCGGCCATAAAAGCCCCAAATAGGGCATGGATCCCGATGATTTCGGTGGCCCATGCCGAGAGCAAGAGGGTGATGAAAAACACGGCCACCATCGATTTGCTCAAACTTTCACGCGTATGGTAGAGGTTGCCAATGCGGCTTAAAAAAGGCCGAACTATCTTCAGCATGGCCCAAACGTATGCGGCGGCAAGTGCCATGATGTACAGCGAACTTACAAACGACCCTGCTTTCACGATGGCAATGACAGCCGCAAGCAGGCACCAGGCCGTGATGTCATCGGCTGCGGCACAGGTAATGACCACCGTCCCCAAACGGGTTTTTTGCAACCCACGCTCCTGCACAATGCGCGCCAGTACTGGAAAAGCAGTGATGCTCATGGCAATGCCCATGAATAAACCAAAGGACAAAAACTGTACGCCCTCAGGGGCAAAAGAGGTATAAATAAAATAGGCCAGTCCCATGCCCAAGGCAAAAGGCAGGATGATGCTGGCGTGACTAATCACCACCGCATCGTGTGCCTTGTTACGAAGTACCTTGAGATCGAGTTCCATGCCAATGACAAACATGAACAAGATGAGCCCAAACTGACTGAGAAACTTGAGATTTCCCAGCGATGACTCAGGAAATAAACCTTCCGAAAAACCAGGGAAATAGTACCCTAACACGGTTGGTCCAAGTACAATACCTGCAATGATTTCACCAATGACAGCGGGCTGGCCAAGGCGTTTGAAAAGAAAGCCGAAAAAACGAGCCACCACCACGATGGTAATGATTTGAGCCAACAAGATGGCCAGCGGATGGGTAAGATTATGTGACAGTGCAGTTACAAACTCCTGCCATTGACTGTCACCCGTCGTGGGTACTACCAACTCCCTGTTTTGCTCGAGCAAGGCACCCTTTTGTGCAATCCAAAACATCAGAGCACCGAAGCCACCCATGATAGCCAGGTAAAAGAGACTGTTTTTGAAGCGGTTGATCATGGAGGGAAGGTATTGAGCAAAAATACAATCAGAATGCCATCATACATGTGCATTGGCAAGGTAATTTACCGAAGCCTAAAACCAGCATTCCAACAACCGTGAATGTGCTACTGCATCCTAGCCATCCTCCAGGCAAAAACGCCACCGAAACTATTGTGAAATTACCTCAGCGCTCCTAAAAAACAGCCGGCCGAAAAAGTGTCTTTTCATGTTGAGCACACCACGCGAGCATGGCAGGATACAAATCAACCAATTGCACTTGGGAACCTTGCGCAAGGTACATGCCTAAAAGTGTGGCATAAAAGGCTTCAAACTGCACAAAACCCCGGTATTCCGCCATTTGCCGGACTACCCTTTGGGCAATTTCTCCGGCTAATTTTTCGCCATGCTTGTCGTGGGCATACAGCAAATACACCGCCCAGGTCATGTATTCATTGAAAAGCGCATAGCTGCTGCCGTAGCCGCGCACTTTGTTGCGATTCGCCCAAACCGATCTGTGGCGCATGCTTCGATCAATGTCAGCCAAAAAAGCATCGCTCACAGGATTCACATAGTTGTGGTCGAGCTCGGTAAACAGCATGCGCTCTGTGGCAAGGCTGTTGCTTTGTGGCGACAAACTGGGTGATTGTGAAGGACCACTCACCCAAATCACCAGGTCGCGAAGCTGGTAATTCGTGGCATGTTTGCCATAGCCCAAGGGCGAAAAAATCACCCTGGCATGCGCGTAACGCCGGGGAAAATGTTCTTCAAGCCAATTCAAACTGCTGTAAAGCGATGCTTGTTGCTGCATCAAGTCCAGCAGGCTTTGGTAATGGTCCAGGTGATCACGGTAAAACTGCCTGAAGCGCGACTGAAGTGCAAAATCTTCCAAAGCCGGCAAGTACTTTTGAAGTCGGTCGGATGTACCCCAACTCAAGTGGTCGTAGTCCTCCTTTTTCACCAAACGTTCTTGCGCGTTGAAGCGGTAATTAGCGGCATCCATTTGCAGGTGGTAATGCGTGGTCGCCAGGTTTTTACGCCATTTCGATACCAAAGCATGTTTCTTAAAAGGAGCAAAATAACTTTTGACCTCCAAAAAATATGCTGTAGAAGTATCTATGAGGTTTGGATCCTGCCGCCAACCTTCAGCAAGCACAAACAACACAAACACCAATTCATGCACCTCATGCACTTCCACAGCAATGCTTCGCAGCTCTGGTGCTGTGCTACTTCCATGCACTGGGCACAAAATGACCAGGATGCAGCCCACAAGCAGCCCTGTTTTGGCTAGCAACTGTTTCATTTTTATAGAATCGGATAGATAAAATGCTACAGCCTTCTTTAAACACCTCCATCGCATTCTCAGGAGCTTGCTCTCAATAAATCTTGGCAAAAAACATCCAACTCCATTGGAATTGGAAAATGCCCGAAGGGCCCATCGGCCATTTTTTTGTACCATGGACCTAGCTGCCATGCCCATCGTGTCAATCTTCTCCGATTTGTCCTGCTTTGCGACCCATCCACCAATCCCTGATCAAAAAAACCAAGCTGAGTACAATCACCAACCCATATAGCACATCGATGGCCGGCTTCGAAAATGTTTTGGTCACTGGGTCAAAATGCTCAATTATCTCCTTACCCAAAACAAAAACGATGATCAACAAGAAGAAATTAACGCCTTTGAACGATTTCATAACAGGGATTTAGGTGATATGGCTTGTAGAAACCAAATTAATGCATTGGCAATCAATAATCAAAACACCGTCCCTAACAAGCCTGCAATTACAGGCCCATTGACATCCAATCGGCCTGATGGATGGCATACACAAAATTCAATTTATCGGCCTCGCCATAATAAGCCACCACCTTTTCGGCTACTTTTTGCGCGCCGAGCCTTCCAATGGCCATTTGCGAACGCACATTTTCGGCCCCCACATGAAAATCTGCCCGGTCGACCCACTGAAAAATGTAATCGAGCATCAATTGCTTCACAGCCAAATTGACGCCCTTGCCCCAGCTTTTGCGGCCGTAAAAGGTATAACCAATGTGGATGCTGTTGTCGGCCGGCTCATAACCGTAAAAGCGCGTACACCCCAAAACATTGCCCGTTGACCGGTCTACCACTTTAAACGCCCCGCCACTTTGCATGGCTCCTTCAAAAAAAACCGCAAATACCTCGCGTTTCCAGCGGTCTTTGTTCGGATGTTGCTCCCACACCAAAGGATCGGAAGCCACGGCATAAACCTCCTCAAAATCGGCAGGCTGCAAAGGCAAGAGTTGCCAGGCAGCGCTTTGCAAAATGGGTTGCAAGTTGGGACTCGAATTGATGGCCATAGACTGAGCTAATTTCGAAGGTAAGTTACAAGGTATGCAGAAAAAAAGTCGGCTTGCACCAACGCAAACCGACCTCCAACTTAAACCTGCTTAAACTCATACCAGGTACACCTACCCACACCAAAAGGTTGGGTTGGCTCAGAACAAAATGCCTGCCGACAAGCGCCAGGCCCCAAAACGCCAGGCATCGTCGCCAATGCCAGTCACCTCTACACGCGTTTGATAAAACTGGTAATGCCCTTCGGCAAACAAACCCAGCTGTTGGTTTTTGAAGGGTCGAAAAGTATGGCCCACAGCAGCGCCGCCTTGAAAGCCAATACCAAAGTGGTGGAGAAAATCTTGTTGCCCCGTGCCATTCACAAAACGGTTTTTAGTGAAAACCGAGCCCATGCCAGCTTCGCCCTTCACATACCAACATTTTGCCTCCCAAGGGTAATACTGAGCAGCTGCCGAAAAGTTGAGGAAGTTGAAAAAATAGCCTTCACTGTAACCGGCAACCGAAGGCGTCGATCCTGTTTGCGCACTGTTCACCAACAAACCGAGGGAAAGCCGGGGGTGCTTGTCGAGCGGAACGTAATAGCCAATCGACAACGAATAACCGGTATTGGCTCCATAATCGCCTACCGCAGCTCGTTCGCCATTGGCCGCCTGAAAATAGCTGCTGCCGTTTTGGCGCAAGGCATGGGCGCGCATCAATTCGGTTCCTCCATAAAATTGAGGACGTACCAGTCCGCTTGCAAAGAAAACCGTGGGTTTTCTACCTGCATTTTCTTGTGCTGTTGCGAAAGCAGAAATCAGGCTGAACAGCAGTAAAATCAAAGTATTTTTCATGATAAAATGGTTATTGGTTAGGTGCTTTATTTGTTCCATGCCAAGCTGTATCCAATGCTGATGTTCACAATCAAAGGCGTGTTGGAAATACCCACTTCCAATGCTTCGTGGGTCACCGCTTGGTTATCAGCCCGGCGCTGAAAGGCCAGTTCGTTGTTGTTGAGCGAAGATGCCAAACGCGGCCACCAACGGATGCTGGGCGCCACCATGATGCCCTTCAAAAAGTTATCCTGCCGCTTGAAAGGTTGTAGATTGGCATAAGCCCCTACGCCTAGCGAAAAGGTGGTGTAAGCACCAATGCGGTTGGCCATGGTTTGCGCCTCGCCTTGGTGATACAGCTCAAATTTGTGCCATTTGGGTTCGGCCCGCAGATTAAACCAGTGGTTAAAGCGATAACCCACCCCAAACCCTGTGGTCCAAGGAATGTGCACATCTATGCCGAGGTCGCGGTTCGTAGCATCGAGCAAGGCATTGTCGAGATTGAGCGAAACGCCATGCGAATAATCGAAAGCCAGACGCTTGTGGAAGTAGTTGACTTCGGCATTAAAGCCGTTCAACAAGGGTTGGTTGAGCCCGAAAAGGAGGTTTACCCGGCGCTCATTGAGCCAGTCGGTTTGTTGTGCCAAAAGTGGGTTGCCGGCAGCCGCCAACAAAAGCAGGGAAAGAAAAAATGTTTTCATGAATGGGTTGCATTTAGTGGGAGCAAATGTCCCCTGCAAACCCATGCGTGTCGACTCAACCGATAGCTTGAGACCTATTTCAGCTGTGTGAGGCGTCTTTTTGCTTCGATTCGAGGTATTCGCGCGGACTCAATCCCGTTACACTTTTGAAAATGCGATTCAGCGAGGCCTTGGAGTTGAAGCCGCTATCGAGGCCCAGGGCCAAAATGGTAAATTGCTGTTGTTTGGGATCGTCGAGCAGCCGCTTCAAATGGGCCACGCGGTAGCCATTCACCAAGTCGTAAAAGGTGCGGCCTGCGCGGGCGTTGATCACCTTGGAGACTTTGTGCCGGTTTTCGCCCAAGAGCTCAGCCAAATCGTCGAGACTGAATTGGGGCGCGAGGTACAACTGCTGCTTTTCAATGAGCAAAAGCAGTTTGTCTTCCAGCGCTTTTTCGTCGGCCGTTAGCTCCTTGCTCGGCGCATCAATCACTTCGGTATTTGGCAGGCCAACGAGGGTGTGCGGCAAACTGGCTTTTTGGTATACTTGTGTGAGGGTGTAATGCTGAATCCCTTGGTAGTTGAGGTAAAAAACCGAGGCCACCAAAAGGCCATAAACCACCCCAAACACCTGCTGGATTTGGAAAGGCAAAATGCCGAGGTTTTGTCCCAAAAAAAGCACAAAGGTCACCACAACCGACAGCAAATACACCCAAGTAAATCGTATGAGCCATTGCAAATCGATGGCGTCGATGGTGGAATAGCCTTGTTTGAGGGCGCGTTCAAAGCGATTGAGTTGCTGCAGCAACCCAATCATCACGGCCATAAAGCCCAGCTGCGAGCCTTTGAAAACCAGGTGGTAGGCCAAAGAGGGATTGTTGAAATGCTCTAACAAAGCTGCTTCGTTAGGGTAGTTGCCTGCCACAAAATGGTCGTACACGCTCCAAATAAAAAAGAGCACCGCAGGCACAAACAATAGCAGCCAACGCGCCGACAAACGACTGTTTCCGCGTAGGAATTCGAGCACATACAGCACAAAAACCGGGAAAAGCAAAAGCGGCACGCCATTCTGAAAAATGAGGGTGGCCGAGCTGAGGTGCCGCTGCACGAGCACATCTGACAACATGAAACAACCGATGAGCAAATTGATGCCCACGAGGTAATAATCGGCCCTAACCTTCTGCTGCTTGCGCCAAATCAGCAGTACAAAAATAAAAATCAAACTGCCAGCCGCGGCGTAGAGGTAGGTCATGCACAGCAAAGGTTGTGATAAATTTAGAATGGCACAGCCATATTTTCACCATAAAATTGCCCCATCTGTTCATCCGCATTTTTGCAGTCTCCCCAAGACCGGTCACCGCGGCTTTCGTTTGAACCCAACAGATTATTCGGCTTTGGCATCACCATCCAAAAGGCACCCTGGGCCACTGAAACCGCGGTCGGGGTATACTTAGCCCCGGCCATCCGTGGGTTAGAAGAGCAATGGTCGTTCTCTACTTGCCATCCTGTGGATAAGTACATTTCCCAAAGATCTAAAGCGCCTCCAGACATGCACTTGGCAAAATCACAGCTGTAATATTCTCCCCATCAAATGGCTGCAGTGCTACGCCCTCACGCAGGCCCGGCATGCTATCGGCTTGCGAGCCCCCTTCGCTTGGTAGTTTGATGTGATTTTACTTTACACTTTGACAAGCTTTTGCTTTACAGATTGACAAAATAATAAGCACGGCAAGCTGACTGCTTTCAGCATCAAAAGCCTCATTTCCAATTTGTCAGCAAATTCCCGAATTTGAGATCGAAATCTTACATCCAAATCGAAAATCCTAAATCCAAATCAAAAATCATCCATCACCCATCCTAAATCATAAATCTGCATGCCCACCAACAAAGAACGCGCACTCAGCCTGCTGTACGACAAGCTCATGACCGGACAACGGTATACCAGTGCCGAGTTGGTGGAGGTGTTGGAGCGCAACGATCTGACGGTTTCGGAGCGGAGTTTGAGTCGCTGGTTGCAGCAATTGCGCGAAGAATACGACTTGCCCGTACAGTTCGACCAGCGTACCAAACGGCACCATGTGACCGAAGCCGACCGCCAGGCGCAGCCCACGAGTTTGCTCAAATACACCGACAGCCAGTTTTTACGCGATACCCTGCTGCGCAACAAAAAGGCAGCCCAGGTCATTGAACCCGACAACCGCGCACCCGCCTTGAACCACCACCATTTTGGCCAGTTGGTAATGGTGTGTTTAGAGCACCGTTTGGTCCAAGTGCGCCACCAAAAATTCGATGCCACCGAGCCCAAGAATTACCTGTTGCAGCCCTTTTTCCTCAAAGAATACCTCTATCGCTGGTATTTGATTGCCGCCGACACCGCCGATCAACACAAAATCAAGGCCTTCGGACTCGAGCGCATTTTGGAAGTGCAGCCCACCGATCAAAAATTCAATCCCAAAAAGCGGGAACAAGCCGCGGAGCAGTTTGTGGGCTTGATGGGCATTACCGGGGCCGAGGTGGACCCTTGTGAGGTGGTATTGCGCACCAACCAGCTGCAGAAGGAATTTTTCAGAACCCTTCCCCTGCACGAGCGGCAAAAAATCAAGGAGTTGCCCGATGGCCGCTGGGAAATCAGTTTCATTGGCAAACCCAACCTCGAGCTTGCCCAGCAATTGGTGGGGCAATTAGAGCCCATCGAGGTGGTGGAACCGGCTTGGTTCAGGCAGTATGTGATCGATTATTTGAAGCGGAATTTGGAGCCGTATGGGGAAAGCAGGCCGCACAAAGGCAAAATTTGAACCATGGGGCTTACTTTTTATCTTCCAATAACTTTTTCTAAATTTGATGTAAAGCGGTAGCTATGACCCCCGAAGAATTTCGCCACAGGATTGAGCAATCAGAGGCAGATTTTGCCGCAGGAAAGCATGTTGCAAGCAAAGAGTTGCTCGCTCACTACTTGGCCAAATGTGATCAGGACCAAAATAAAATTTCGCTTGAGGAGCATCTTGCTAAAATCATGAAGGAAGACAAAAAATTACTTTCACGACTCGCGCAATGATCGGGGTTACTGTGGCTCATTCGCGGTGAGCTTCTCACGCCTAAACGGATCGAATTCGACCCCTTTGTTTTTGCTAACATCATAGCATGATCGATTGGTGGCGGGTATGCATCGTGGTTGATTGATGGGATTTTTGTATTTTTGTATCTTGAAGCCATGAAATCAGCAGCTTACATACAATTCAGACCCGATCAAATTGAAAAAATCGGGAATACGGTAGTGTACTTGGCTGAAAGAGTGGAGCATCTTACCAAAACCAAACTGCTCAAGCTCCTCTACATCATCGACGAGTTGTCGATTAAAAAAAGCGGCATTCCGGCACTTCATTTGACCTACAAGCTGTGGAAGTTTGGTCCAGTCTCGGAAGAACTTTTTATTGAGCTTTCTTCAGAACCAGCTTTGCTTCAAAAATTCATTCAAAAAACCGAAGACACAGGTATCATCAGGGCTAAAATAGCCTTTGATGACGCTGAATTTTCCGATAATGATTTGGCGCTGATAGATGAGGTGATTGCGAAATTCGGCCAAAAATCGGCGCGCGAATTGGTGCATTATACGCATCGTTTGCATGCCCCCTGGCACCAAACTGCCCTTCACTACCAGGTTTTGGAGCTGTTTGACAAAGAACAAATCACCAACACTTCCTACGAAGTTGACATGTGTAGTTTGGTAGCGCACGATGCGGAGAAACTGGCATTGTATCAAGCCTATCTTGAAAGCATGTAAGTCATGTTTGAGGAAGGCAACATCTTGTATTTTGATCCTTTCTATTTCAAAAACGGCAATCCAGCCAAAAGAAAGTATTTTTTGGTGCTCAAGGTCATCGAAAGAAGGACCATTGTAGCTATACTTCCCACACGCACAGCTTCTATTCCACGCAACGAACTGGTCGATAGTGGCTGCTTGGAGTTACCCGAAATAGGATTGAATTGTTTTGTGATTCCAAAACATGTAGCGGTCACCAACTGTGGGAAAAGTTTTGATTTCAATACTTTCCTGTACGGAGCATTTATCGATGATTACGAGCATGCGCTCTTGGATGAACTCTATCCGAATGAAGGCATTGATTACTGGGTTTGGGGAAAATTGAACCCTATCTATTTCGATGCGATTTTGGACTGTTTTCGCCAGTCAGCAAGCGTAAAGCGCAAGTACAAGCGCCTATTGTGATCTTCTTTTTGCACGAAGCGTCCCATTTCGTATTTTTGTAATAATAAGACCCGCCACGCTTCCCGTTGGATCAGCGCAACTGGCGGGTTTGCGATTTTAGCTTCGAGAACCTCAGCTACCGGCTTCGAGGGCCTCAGCCTAAATCGAGGGCCTCAGCTACCAGCCTCACCCCCGGCCCCTCTCCAGAGGAGAGGGGAGCTAGATAGTAGACCGCAGCAAAGGTTGATTCCATAGCCTTTTTCAACCGCTCAAGCATCTTTTGGCACCCTGCAGCGCAGTTTTGACCTCACCTCTCGGAGTCCGACCGATAGCGTCGGACCCCTGCCCCTATTTCGACGAGCTCAATAAGCATCTCCAGAGGAGAGGGACGATACATTTTGGACCGCAGATAAAGTTGACTATTCAGAGTTTTTCGACCGCTTGGGCAATTTGAGGCCCCTGCAGCGAAGCTGCAGCCCCCATTTTGAATCTTGAATCCCGAATCCCCGAATCGCTAAGGCTCTCGGGGCAGGCGCCCTTGGCTCTCGGGATTTCGCTTCGCTCAATTTTGAACCTTGAACTTTTTTGGCGGCCCGCCAAAAACTGGCGGGAGCTCGCGGTTGCTTTGCCTCCATGAAAACAAGCACACCCCTCTCCAAAGCCGAGCTCGCCCGCCGCGATCAGCAGCTGACCGCCGCCGCCAGCCAACTCAAAGCCCAATTTGTGGGCATCCACGCGCAAATCGACCAGCTCATCGAACACATCCGCCCCTGGTACCTGCTGCCCGGACAACAAGAACGCCCCCGCATCGTGAATTTGTGGGGCATGACGGGCGTGGGGAAGACGGCGCTGGTGGAAAGCCTCATCGACCTGCTTGAACTTCGCCATCGCTATTTCCCCATCGACCTGGGCAATTCATTCAACCGCGGCGGTTACCTCGAAGACAACCTCGACAACGCCCACTTCAACGACGATAGGCCCGCCTTCCTTTTCCTCGATGAGTTTCAGAAAGCCCGCACCATCGACAAAGATGGAGACGAGATTTACGATCACAACCGCTATTTGTGGAACCTGCTCGACCATGGCCAAATTGCCATTTTGGACCGTGCCCGGCACATCGAAACCCTGCAAGACATCCTCCGCCAATTTGAAATGGGCCTGGCCATGGGCGTAAAGGTGGAAAACGGACTGGTGGTGACTGCCAAGGAAACCTTCCGCAAAGTGTGCCTGCAAAAATATTCACGACACCATTCCGATGAAGAGGATGAACCCTTGCCCTTCATCGAAGAAGACCTGGTGGAAGCCCTTTGGGAATGCGACAAACGCCGTTTCCCCACGCGTTTGCATGTGCGTCAAATATTGATGGCACTCGATGGTCCCGGCAGCCTCGCCTTCATTCAGGAAATACTGAACCAAATCAAGGTGCCACGCATTGTCGACTGCCGGCAGGACCTGGTGCTCATTGCTGGCAACCTCGACCAAGCCTACCGCTATACCAATGCCACAGACCCCGACCAGGAGGCCGACAGCCTGCGCCGTGCCAACCAGGAAATTGGCATACCCCGCATCAAAGATGCCCTGCTCAAACGCTTCCGGCCCGAGCAAGTAGCGCGCCTTGGCAACAACCACGTGATTTACCCCACTTTTTCGAACGAAACCTTTGAAGAACTCATCCGCCGGCAGTTGCGCAAACTCTCGGAGCGTTTCGAAAATTTGAGTGGCGTACCCCTGCGTTTTGCGCAGCCTGTTGAGAAACTCATTTACAAAGAAGGCGTGTTTCCGAGTCAGGGCACCCGGCCGCTTTTCACCACCATCGATTCTTTGGCCGGTAGCAGGCTGGGCAATTGGCAGCTCCAAATTCTGCAGCTCGACCAATCTTGTCAAGCGGTGGATGTGCAGTTGAACAACCACCAACTGCAAGTGCAATTCCTCGACATACAAGGCAAGGTGCTCAGTGAGCTGTTCCACTCCTTGCACCTGCCGCTTAAAAAGGCACGTAAACCCCGGCGCGACGATAAACAGGCCCTCACCGCCGTACACGAGGCCGGCCATGCCGTGCTCAGTTGCGCCTTGCTGGGCGCGGTGCCTTTGAAGATAGTGAGCCAGAGTACCGACGAAAACGATTGCGACGGTTATGTGCAATTGGGCTTTGGGGGCGATAAAATCGTGAGCAAGCCCTATTTGCTGCGCAAGGTGGCCATGCTGTTGGGTGGACTCGCGGCCGAAAGCCTCATTTTTGGCGAAGAGCATGTAACGCTTGGTAGCAACAGCGATTTGCAGGAAGCCACACGTTGGTTGTTCCATGCCTACCGCAAATCGGGATTCGCGCACACCTGGGCATTTTACGGAAAAGGCCTCCTCGGCACCCCCTACCTCAGCTGGCAAGAAAAGTACATCGACAAAGCCATCCTGGCCACCATAGAAGAGGCCAAATCCCTGGCATTTGATACCCTGCGTTTCGAAATGCCCTTTCTGTTGGCGCTATCACATGCCTTGGCCAACCGCCAACAGCTCTCGCAATCCCAAATTGAAAAAATCAGGAAGGCACACATGCAAGGCAAGCTCGAAACGCCCCTTTTGGCCTACCGCCAGCATTTGATGCGTCAAACCAGTCCCGGCAAACTGCTGCTATGAACACCACGACCCCCCCCCACCTGCCGGCAGTGCCCCCCGCGGTACTGCCGGCAGCAGAGGGCACGCCCGATATGGAGCCCTTGCGCACCCAACAGCTGCATGCCCTGGGCAACCGTGCCAGTTTGTACCAGGTATTTAAGTTGCTCGAAAGTCTGCCCGTGATGCCCACCCGACGATACGACCAGCTCGCCTACCTCGAGCAGCTCTACATGCGTTCACAACCCGAGCACCTGCCCCATCCCCGCTTCGTACTTCGCCGCTACGAACTGGTGCTGCACCTGGCCCAGCGCCACCCCGACTACCCCCTCTTCTGCCGCTGGCGCGAACTCATCCGCTGGCTCAACGACCCGCTGCGGTTGAGGGTCGGGTGTTGGCGGGAGTTTTTAGCAAATTCACGCCCCGAAGTACCACAAGACGTATTACAGTGTATCTTTAACTATCTGTGCAACTAATCAAACCAAACCATGAATCATTCCTCTATACCCAACCTCTTCACCTTGGCCACCTCCGAGCTCTCGCAGGATGCTTTTTTTGCCTGGCTGCTCAGTTGGGCCAATACCAATGCCGACCCTGGCTTAAAAGCCTGCGCGCTCGATTTGCTGCGCGTATGGACAGGTGATAGCAAGCTTCCACTTGAAGGCGAAAGGCCAGTTCAAGTCATAAAGCAATATAAGAATATTGACCTGCTGGTCCTGGTGAATGGCATATACGCCATAGTAATCGAAGATAAAACGGAAACAGCACACCACAGCGGGCAGCTGGAGCGCTATCAAAAGGAAAAGCTGGAAGGATACAAAGACGAAAATTACCGATACGTCTACCTCAAAAGCAGGAATGCTTGCGACTTTTCTTACTACGAGGTGTCTGAGAAAAAAGGCTACACGCCTTTCAAGCGTGCCGATATGCTTGCAATACTGAAACCTGAACGATCATCGAACAACATTTACCGCGATTTTGTGGCCTATTTGCAGCAATTGGAAGAGCAAACCAATGCCCCAATCGAAAGTAAAAGCGGATACTCAGTACAACAACTGCAAGGCTTTTTCATGCACCTTGAAAACGAAATCCGACCGCCTCAAAATGAGCGCATTCGTTACTCTTGGCACAGCGTAAATACCGCCAATCCCTTTTGGGCCTTCACCTTTGGCTGGCGCGATTTTGACGGCTACCAAATATACTGGCAGTTCGACATTTACCCCGACGGCAAAGCGCCCAACCGCCTGGTGTGTAAAGCCCATGTGCAAGACGAGAGCAAAGTCAATAAGGCCGACTTGAAAGCGGCTGCACTCGCTACATTTACCAAATTAAATCCCGAAGAAAAGGTGAATGACAAAGGCAACAACCGATTGGGCAAACACTTGAGCTTGTTTGAGTGGGTGATAGATGAATTTTATCCGGGGCAAGGTTTGAGGAAGGAGCGGGCGGTGGAGATTGTAAAAAAGGGGACCTTGGCTATTGACACCCTTGAATGAGCTTGGCCTCATATTTATTAAGCATGAATGGCATTTCTCCTCGGCTTGAGTTCACGTATGAGATAAATCTCGAGTGCGGCAGCCAAGTAAAAGTATTCCTCCTCAAAAGCCAGCGTAACCAAAGTCGTTGCCTCTTTCCAATCATCACGAAATTGGTAACGATTTTGACCAAGCGCATTTCTATTCGGATTCAACTGCCAATATCGTTTTAACCGATCGCCCAAACCTGCTCCCGCATATTGTTGGGTTGATTTACCCAAAGCCACCCCAATGTAAATCACTTCATCGCCCGACAATATCGCGTAACAACCCCTTTTTGATTGATTGGGGATTTCCGAAGATAGGTCCCAAGGACGGCTCCAAATTGGATGCGTAATCCTCTTATTTAGAAAATCATTCAAAAATGTAAGCGTTAACTGGTGTAGTTGGTCATGGTGCTTCATGGTTTCGGTTGTATTTTACTGAGAATAGGCCTTAAACTTTGCAATATAGCGGCAAAGACACTAATTTTAAATTGTTATATTTCGAATCGCGATGAATTGTACTTTTGAATTTGAAGCAAACAAAGGAGTAAAATATGATTCAGAACGATAAGCAGTTCAAAGCATTGTTAACACGATTGAAAGAAAATGTCCAAAAGGCGAAACGTGAATGTGCTTATCCTGGTTGTTCGGAAGCAGCCATTAAGTCACACCTACTTCAACGTAATGGTGTTTTGAAGCAACTTTCAGCCGGTCAAAATGCACTTTTTGAGTTAATCCATCACGCTTTCGATGAGAGGCAGTTTAAATTCAAACTCGAAGGGATCAGTAAAACCTTATCGTTCCCCGGCTTCTGTCAAGACCATGATTCAAGAATTTTCAAGGTCGTAGAGACGGAACCAGTTGATTACACCGATTATTCTGTTCAGTTGCTCCTGTCTTACAAGGCATTTGTGAACGAAAAAAGGAAGAAGGAAATAGTCGTAGATTGGTATAGCAGAATTATTGATTCGCATTTGGTGAGGGACTACCAAACAGAAACGTTCTTCCGAGATTTAAAGAAAAGCAAATATCAAGACGAACTTGGTATTGCAGATGGCAAAATCCTACAAGAGCAATTTGAATCAGAATTGCTTTCATCACACAAACTCGGACTTTTTAGGTTTTTAACCCGGAAATTACCACGGGTTGAAATCGCTGCATCTGGCGTATTTACGTTCGAAACCAGCAGTGAAATATTTGTTAACACCACCATAAGTGGAGAAAACATACCGCTCAATTACATATTTCTTCACTTTATACCCTTGCATGACCACAGTGTAGCGATCATTGGATGCCTCAATGACAGTTCACCTGCCTGCCTTCAGTACGTACTTGATTTTTTAAAAGGCACAGATAAGCAGGTTTTGAAAAAAATAAGTGATGCACTTATTCTACAAATTGAAAATTGGTTAATGAGTCATGAATTCTATCACACCAACATTAAGCATCGTCAAGATCTTGTTGTTGAATATGTTCAACGCGGACAAACTCATTATCATGAACGAGACGCCACCAATATCTTTCTTTTTGAGCCCTAATGAATAGAGACCCGATACGGAACAGCACTCCTTATTGAAAAAAAACTCAAACAAAGATTTGAACTACAATTCTATCTCAAAAAACAAGATAATCACCCTGTTTCTCTATATTAGCGGCAACTAGCTCATGGCTATGAACAGGATCAAAAACGTACTCGAAGAAAAAAAGCTCACCCAAACTTGGTTGGCCGAAAAGCTCGGCAAAAGCTACAATATGGTGAACAGCTATGTACAAAACCGTCAACAACCCAGGTTGGAAGTGCTGGTGCACATAGCCCAACTGCTCGATGTTGACGTAAAAGACCTGCTCGTATCTACCAAAACCAACGAACGCTAAACATACCGCTACGCATGAATGCCGATAAACTCGACCTGCAATCGCCCGACTTTATAAACCAAAATTTTGAAAAGCTGGCCGCACTGTTTCCTAATTGTGTTACCGAAGCGGCCCATGGCAAAGCCATTGATTTTGATTTACTCAAACAAGAGCTCAGCCATGCCGTGGTAGATGGCACCAAAGAACGTTACCGCTTGGAGTGGCCGGGTAAAAAAGAAGCCATCGTTACCGCCAACCTACCCACCACCAAAACCCTGCGGCCGGTACGTGAAGATTCGGTTGACTTTGACAATACCGAAAACATTTACATTGAAGGCGACAACCTCGAAGTGCTCAAATTGCTGCAAGAAAGCTATTTGGGCAAAATCAAAATGATTTACATCGACCCGCCATACAATACAGGTAAAGACTTTGTTTACAAAGACAACTTTACCAAAGATGCGCAAGCAGAGCTCGTAACTAGTGGCCAAAAGGACGAGTATAATCAGCGTTTGGTAGCCAACCCAGAAACAGCAGGGCGTTATCATTCAGATTGGCTAAGCTTGATGTATCCAAGGTTAAAATTGGCAAGAACTCTTTTGAAAGAGGATGGTGTGATTTTTATTTCTATCGATGACAACGAAGTGCATAATCTTCGAAAAGTATGTGATGAAATTTTTGGGGAAACCAATTTTGTGTCTGAATTGATTTGGGAAAGGGCGTACTCCCCAAAAAACGATGCGAAATTTATTTCGAATAGCCATGATTACATTGTAATGTATTCAAAATCAATTGAAAATTTCAAAATAGGAAGGCTTGAAAGAACAGATACCGCTAACGCGAGGTATTCAAACCCAGATAATGATCCAAGAGGCGTTTGGAAATCGAGTGATATTTCTGTAAAAACTTATAACGCAGAAAATGATTATCCGATTACAACGCCTTCAGGGCGTATTGTAGAGCCTCCAGCAGGACGCTGCTGGAGTCTCTCGAAAAAAGCTTTTTTCGAGAGACTCCAAGACAATCGAATCTGGTTTGGATCAGATGGTAACAGCGTTCCATCTATAAAAAGGTTTCTAACAGAACTAAAATTTGATGGAATGGCCCCCACTTCTATTTTATTTTACAAAGAGGTAGGACATAGCCAAGAAGGTTCAAAAGAAGTTGTTACGCTTTTTGAGGGGAACGGACACTTTGACGGACCTAAGCCCGTAAGACTTTTAAATCGGATTATAACTCTTGCGAACACGGATAATGACAGTATTGTACTAGATTTCTTTTCCGGCTCAGCAACAACTGCTCATGCTGCAATGCAGCTTAATGCAGAAAATGGCGGAAAAAGAAAATTCATCATGGTACAACTTCCGGAACCTACAGATAAAAATAGTGAAGCGTACAAAGGGGGTCACAAAAATATTTGTGAAATAGGTAAAGAACGCATCCGTCGCGCTGCTAAAAAAATCAAAGCAGAAACAGGTGCAGATATCGATTATGGCTTCCGCGTATTCCGCTTGGCCGAAAGCAATATGCAGGAGGTGTATTACCGCCCCCAAGACTACAAACAAGAGGCCCTCGATTTATTTGCCGACAATGTAAAACCCGACCGCACGGCCGAAGATTTGCTGATCCAGGTTATGCTCGATTGGGGTTTGCCCCTATCGCTCAAAATAGAACACATGCAGGTAGCAGGCAAAGAAGTATTCAAAGTAGCCGGCAATTCGCTGTACGCCTGTTTTGATAAAGGCATCAACGAAGCCTTTGCCAAGGCCATTGCCCCCGAGCAGCCCTTGCGTATTGTTTTCAGAGACAATGGTTTTGCCAACGACACAGCCAAAATCAATGTGAAACAATTGCTCAAGCAGTTGAGTCCCGAAACCGAGATGAAAGTAATTTAAAGTGGCCCTACCCATCAACATAGAACAACTGGTGCACGGTAATACCGTGGAATGGGAGCGCCTTGAATTTAAAAAAGGATGGAATCCCGAAGATGTGCTGCACTCTATGTGCGCCTTTGCCAACGACCTGCAAAATTGGGGTGGGGGCTACATCATCATTGGCGTTGCCGAAGAAAATGGCCAGCCTATTTTACCACCTCAAGGGCTACAGGCCAATCAGCTCGATAGCATTCAAAAAAAGGTAGTGGAACTCGGGAATAAAATTTCGCCTACTTATTTCCCAGTCATACAGCCCTACACCTTACACAATAAGCAAATTTTAGTCTTGTGGTGTCCGGCTGGCGACAACAGGGTGTATACAGCGCCCGACACCCTAGGAGCGGGTGCCATCAATCGTTCACCCTATGTGCGCATAGGTTCCAATTCGGTAATTGCCCGTGGTGAAACACTTAGAAAACTTCAAGATCTCACCGCGCGTATACCTTTCGATGACCGGGTGAATAATCGCGCTAAGCTTGCTGATTTAAGTCTTGGACTTATTCAAGCCCATCTGCAAGAAATTAAAAGCGACTTGTTTGAAGAAAGCCGCAGCATGTCGTTCGAAGACCTTTGTCGCACCATGCATTTAGCCAAAGGCCCTGATGAAGACATTCGACCAGTAAATGCTGGCCTCTTGTTCTTTTCAGAGTTGCCGCACGATTTTTTCGAGCGTTGCTGGATTGAAGTGGTATGGCACCAAGACCTGAGTGGCAGTAAATTCAGAGAAACCGTTTTCAAAGGCCCGCTGCATAAACAGCTAAGAGATACCCTATCGTTTTTTCAAACCAACATCATCAGCGAACAAATCATTAAACTGGAAGATGCGGCTGCTGCAAAGCGCTTTTTCAATTTCCCATTTGCTGCCCTCGAAGAAGCTTTATCTAATGCTGTTTACCACAAAAGTTACGAATTGGGAGCTCCTATTGAAGTGCAAATTTGGCCTGATAAGATTGAGATACTCAGTTATCCTGGCCCTATGCCACCGGTGAATGCCCAAATTCTGAAATCAAACAGAAGAATTGTAGCACGCGAGTACCGCAATAGGCGTATAGGCGATTTCCTCAAAGAGCTTCGCCTTACAGAAGGGCGCGGTACCGGTTTTCCAACCATTTACAAATCCATGGCCGATAATGGATCGCCTGATCCCATTTTTGATACAAATGCCGAATGCACCTACTTTCTTGTGACTTTACCCATACATGAAGACGCGAGTATCGGAGCTGGTATCGGAGATTTTCCGCTGTTATTCAGCAACTTATCTGACTTGCAGGCATTCAGTAACGGAGCTAGTAACGGAGCTAGTAACGGCGTCGGAATGCCCGCCATCGACCTAATCAATCAAAGCTTACATGAACGCGTGGTTGAAATGCTTACGCTCCTGCTTAAGAAACGCGATAGAAGTTCCCTATTTGAAACCATGAAGTTGAGCAATCAGAGTAAAAACCGAGCTAAGTACCTCGATCCATTGTTAGAGCTCGGTTGGGTAAGTATGTCTCATCCAAATGAAAAAACCCATCCATTGCAAACCTACCTTATCACCGATGCCGGTAAACGCATTTTAAACCTGGTAAATCAGTCATGAAGCTTCAATTCAAAGAACAAGACTTTCAGATACAGGCAGTAAAAGCCGTGGTCGACTGCTTTCAAGGTCAACTCATCAAAACCAACCGTTTTACGCTGGAGCGCAGCAAAGAGCTCTTGCGCAAAGCCAAACAATCGGCTGTTGGTGGCATTCAGGCTGTGGCCTTTGAAACAGAGGTAATGGAAGAAATCGGCTACAGAAATAGTCCTATTTTGCTCACTGAAAGTCAAATTCTAGGTAATATCCAAAGAGTACAAGAACGAAACGATTTACATCAAAGTCAGCAAATCGAAAGACCTTCGGGTGTTCGTCTGGGTTACAACCTCACCATTGACATGGAAACGGGTACAGGTAAAACCTATACTTACATTCGAACCATGTACGAGTTGAACAAGCAATACGGCTGGAGCAAGTTTATTGTCATAGTGCCCAGCATTGCCATCAGAGAAGGTGTTTATAAGTCGTTTCAAGTCACCCAAGACCACTTTCAAGAGCTGTACGGCCATAAAATAAACCCATTCATTTACAATTCGGGCCGGCCGCAAGACATTGAAAACTTTGCATCCGACAATCGCATTAGTGTAATGATAATCAATTCGCAAGCCTTTGCTGCGAGCGGAGCCGATGCCAGAAGGATTTACCAAGAGCTCGACCAATTTGGAACCCGCAAGCCAATCGACATCATCGCGCAAACCAATCCCATCCTCATCATCGACGAACCCCAGTCGGTAGATGGCGAACGGACGTTAAAAAGTATGCAGGATTTTAAGCCCTTGTTTACTTTACGCTATTCTGCCACGCACAAAGTTGACTACAACAAAATTTTCAGGCTCGATGCCTTGGATGCCTACAACAAGCGCTTGGTAAAAAAAATACAGGTTAAAGGTATCAACCTCAAGGGTTCCACCGGCACAACCGGCTATTTGTACTTAGAGCAAATCAGTTTAAGTACTACCAAGCCTCCCTTTGCAGTGATGGAATTTGAAAAGCGCAGCGGTGGCGTCATCAAAAAAGTGCGGCAAAAGCTCTCAGAAGGAGCCAACTTGCATGAACTGTCGGGTGGTATACCTGCTTACCACAACCACACTATTACCGAAATAAATGGCTACCATAACAAGGTAGTTATTGGCGGCATGGAGATTTTTCCCGGCGACATCCTGAACGACCGTGATGAACTTGCATTCAGGCGGGTTCAAATCAGGGAAACGATCTTGTCGCACTTACAAAAAGAAAAGCAACTGTTCCAACGAGGCATCAAAGTGCTTTCTCTATTTTTCATCGATTCGGTAGAAAAATACCGCGTATACGATGAAAATGGAGAAGAAGAGCTGGGGGAATATGCGCAAATTTTTGAAGAGGAATACAACAAGGTGCGAAGTGAGTTTTTGGATTTATTTCAACAGGAATACAACGACTTTCTGCGCTTTTCGGACCCAAGCAATGTGCACAAAGGCTATATGCCAACGAATTATTTCGAATACTTAGAACGCGACGACCCGCATCGGGTGCACCAGGGTTATTTCTCTATCGACAAAAAAGGCAAATCTATCAACCCGAGCACGAAACGAGGTTCTGAAGAATCGGACGACATATCGGCTTATGACCTCATCATGAAAGACAAAGAGCGTTTGTTGAGTTTTGAGGAACCAACGCGCTTCATTTTTTCGCACTCGGCCCTGAAAGAAGGTTGGGACAATCCCAATGTATTCCAAATATGTGCCTTAAAAAATGCAGAAACGGGTAGCCAAACACGTCGGAGGCAAGAGGTTGGTAGAGGCATGCGCCTTTGCGTAAACAAAAACGGAACCCGGCTCGATTATGACATGGTAGGCGAGCAAGTGCATGAAATCAACAAACTAACGGTGATTGCCTCAGAGAGCTATGAAGTTTTTGCCAAGGAACTACAAACTGAAATTGCATCTACACTCAAAGACAGACCACAAAAAGCTGCTGTTTCCTTCTTCCTGGGTAAAGTGCTCACCAATGAAGCAGGAGAAGAAATGCGCCTTACCAAAGAAGACGCGGAACTACTGAACAAGTTCCTTTATAAGCACGACATTATCGACGAATTCGATGGCTTGATGGTAAGTGAGCCCATTGTAACCTATCAAATTCAGGTTCCTGAAAAGTTCAAAGCTTTCCAGCCCGCCATATGCGACCTGCTGAAAACTATTTACACCGGGGAAACATTTAAGCCTGAAGATGAACGGCAAACCATTGTTCTGAATACCAATAAGAACTTTTCTAAAAAAGAATTCCAGGCTTTGTGGGAGAAAATCAATTTGAAAACCATTTATGAGGTCAATTTTGATTCTGAGAAACTCATCAGCGACAGCATTGCTCGAGTTAATGCGCAATTGAATGTTGGTGATCGCATTTATGAAGTGAAAACAGGTGAGTTGCAAGACGGCACCAAAGAAGAGATGCAAGAAGGCAGCTTGATGCGCCAAACTGCCGCTCAAAACCTAAAGCTCAAAACCGATGTTGCCACCCACGCAGTCTATGATTTGATAGGTGAAATTGAAGCACTTACCCAACTAACAAGAAGTAGTATTGTGGCTATCTTGAAGAAAATTAACCCACAAAAATTCGCGCTGCTTCGTAAAAACCCAGAAGAGTTCATTGCCAAATGCAGTAAGTTGATTAATGAAGTCAAAGCCAGTTTAATCATCAACAACATCGTCTATCACAAAACAAGCGAGTTACACGATGCCAAAACGGTGTTCACCAATGATAAATACGCCCTTCGGAACTCTGAGTTACTCAAAAAACACATTTACGACTTTTTGTCTACCGACTCGAAAATCGAATCTGAATTTGCAAAAGCATTGGAAAACAGTACAGAAGTAGTGGTATATGCCAAACTGCCCAAAAGTTTCTTCGTATCCACACCTATTGCAAACTATAGTCCCGACTGGGCCATTGTGTTTGATTCAGAAAAAGTAAAGCACATCTATTTTGTAACCGAAACCAAGGGTTCTGAGTCTGATTTAGAATTAAGGGAAATAGAGCGCCTCAAAATACATTGTGCCAGTGAGCATTTTAAGGCCATTAGTGGCAACGATGTTCGCTTCGATGTGGTCAGTAGCTACGAAAGACTGATGGAGGTGGTTCAATTAAAATAGCGTCATGGAATTGATCGATAATGTAAATACCAAGCTTGCTGACGATTTAAAGCAAAGCATACAAAAAGGGAGCAAGCTCAGCATTGCTGCATCGGCATTTTCCATTTACGCTTTTGAAGCCCTCCGAAAAGAATTAGCCAAGATAGATGAGCTCCGGTTTGTATTCACAAGTCCAACTTTCATTGCTGAAAATCTTAAAAAAGAAGTTCCACGCTTTTTCATCCCACACCTATTCAAAGAAGCACAATTGTGTGGAGGGGAATTTGAACTGCGCTTAAAAAATCAACTCAATCAACGGGCCATAGCCAAGGAGTGCTCCAAATGGGTTAAGGAGAAAGTGGTTTTTAAATCAAACAAACACCTTGACCGACCATTAAATGGTTTGATTCATGTTCACAACCAAACGAACGACGAACATGCATATGCCAATGTGAGCAGCTTTACCACTGCCGATTTAGGTTTAACACACAAGCAAGGTTTTCCCACCTTGATACAAAAAACAAATTTTCCCAACAGCAAAGCCTATCTCGATTGGTTTAATCAAGTATGGGAAAACCAAAATGACCTTGAAGAAGTAACACAAAAAGTACAAGCCTATTTTGAAAGTGCATTTAAGGAAAATGCCCCTGAATTCATTTATTTTATTACGCTATACAATATTTTCAATGACTTTTTGGATGATCTATCCCTAGACAATTTACCCAATGACCAAATAGGCTTCAAAGAATCGGTAGTCTGGGGCAAACTTTTCAACTTTCAAAAAGATGCGGTCATTGGAGCAATTAATAAGCTCGAAAAGTACAAAGGTTGCATTCTTGCCGATAGTGTTGGATTAGGCAAAACCTTTACGGCTTTGGGCATCATCAAGTACTATGAGATGCGCAACAAGGACGTCTTGGTGCTATGTCCTAAAAAGTTAGAAGCGAACTGGAATGCATATCGATACAACGACAAGAACAACATTCTAGCTGCCGATAGACTGCGTTATGATGTGCTCTTCCACACTGATTTGAGTCGTGAACATGGCGTAAGTAATGGCAGGAATCTGGAGCATGTGAATTGGGGGAATTATGGGCTGATAGTAATCGACGAGTCGCACAACTTTAGGAACAATAATCCCTATGCCGACCGTGAAAACCGCTACCAAAAATTGCTTCGAAAGGTTGTTCGCGAAGGCATAGAGACTAAAGTACTCATGTTGTCGGCTACCCCTGTCAATAACCGTTTTAATGATTTAAAAAACCAGTTGGCGCTGGCCTATGAAGGTGATCCTGAAAAAATTGACGCCAAACTTGATACCAAAAGCGGTATAGATCAGATTTTCAGAAAGGCGCAATTGGCTTTTAACGCTTGGAGCAAATTCGACAACGAGGAGCGCACAACAGAACGGCTTTTAGAGATGCTTGATTTCGACTTTTTCGAAATGTTGGATTCATTAACCATTGCCAGATCGAGAAAACACATTACCACTTATTACGACACAAGCTCTATAGGAAAATTTCCTAATAGGAATAAGCCAGTTTCTATTCAGAGTACATTAACCGAATTAGGCGAAGTCAATTACGAAGACATTGCTGAAAAGTTAACTCTCCTGAACTTAGCTGTTTATACGCCACTTAATTACATTTTGCCCAGTAAAATTGAGTTTTATAAGCAATTGTATGAAAAGGATGTGCGATCGGGTGCAGCAAAACTTTCGCAAATAGACCGAGATAATAGCCTGCGGATTTTAATGCGAATTAACTTCCTCAAACGGCTCGAGAGTTCAGTTGATTCGTTCAGAATAACCCTCGAAGGAATCATTCTGCAAATTGAAAGTGTCATTAAATCCATTGAAATTGGAAATGAAAGCGACTATGACGGCATTCAAGCGCGCTTCGAAGATGAAGAATTTGACTGGGAAGCTGATTGGGGTGACGAAGAACAGCTCATTGGCAAAAAAGTAAAAGTTCACATAGCCGATTTAGACACGCGTAGGTGGCTCGAAGACTTGCGTGAGGATTTACATGTTTTAAATGGCCTTTGGAATCAAGTTGTAGATATCAGGGGACATAGAGATTTCAAACTGCAGCAACTCTACTCCTTGCTTGAAAACAAAGTGGAAACTCCTTTTAATGCTGGCAATAAAAAAGTAATCGTTTTTACTGCCTTTGCAGATACCGCGAATTACCTATTCGAGCAATTAGCCCCGGCTCTAAAAGAGAAATTCAGTATTAACACAGCAATTATCACCGGATCACGAAAGCATAGTACCTCGAAGGCCATACCGTCAGATTTGAACATGCTGCTGAGTTGTTTTTCACCACGTTCCAAAGAAAAAGACCTTTTGTATCCCAATGTTACAGATTCCATAGACATCCTTATTGCTACCGATTGTATATCGGAAGGCCAGAACCTGCAGGATTGCGATTACCTAATCAACTATGACATCCATTGGAACCCTGTTAGAATTATTCAACGATTCGGACGAATTGATCGCATTGGTTCGAAAAACGAAAACATCACCTTGGTCAACTTTTGGCCCGATATTACTTTAGATGCCTACATCAACTTAAAGCAACGGGTTGAAAATAGAATGCTCATCAGCAATATGGCTAGTACAGGTGATGACAATTTGCTCAACCTGGCGGAAAAGGATTTGGACTACCGCAAAGTTCAGCTGCAGCGTTTACAAGATGAAGTAATTGATTTGGAAGACCTCAGAGAGGGCGTAAGTATTACCGACTTGGGATTGAATGATTTTCGCATTGATCTCAGCAATTACATCAAATCTTTTGGCTCTTTATCCAACATACCCGAAGGACTGCATGCAGTAGCCAAGTCGACGGCTAACTTTCCACCAGGGGTGATTTTCGTGCTCAAAAACGTTAATTCAAGCGTAAACATTGATAAGATAAACAGATTGCACCCATTTTACTTGGCATACATTCAAGAAAATGGGTCAATGTACTTCAACCATGTTGAATCAAAAAAAATACTCGATGCAATGAGAATGCTTTGCAAAGGCATCTCAGAACCTATAATGGATTTGTGCAAAGAGCTCAGTGAAGAAACCGATGACTATCACGAAATGGACGCCTATTCACAGCTTTTAAAACAAAGTATTGGCTCCATTCTTCAAACAGAAGAAGAAAAGGAAATCATGAGTTTATTCAAAAGTGGTGGCACAACATCGTTAGCGGATAAATTCAAAGGCGTTGAAGATTTTCGACTGATTTCTTTTTTGATTGTTAAATAAGCATGCATGTTTAGGCTCCCCAGCAGCTCATTGGTAAACAAAGTAATTCCAAAAAATGCCTTTGAAACATTTGCCAATCCTACGGAAAAAAGGCAATTAACAGCTGTTGTTGCCAAGATAACTTGGCTGCACAAACTCTCACCAAATACCATCAATTTAGAAGGAGATGCCGTACAGGAGCTTCAAATTTTCCAGGTTGAACTCAAAAAAAAGCAGGACATCAATGGCTTGCTCAAGCTAATTGACAAGTCAATTCCCTATCACATCATATTCATAATTCAATTTGAGCATGAGTACTATTTATCTGTTTCAGCCAAACACCTGCATCCGACAAATCCCAACAATGCCGTTATCGACTGGACTTTTACAACCGAGTGGAAAGCAATAGAACTATGGGAACATAAATTAGAACTTCGGCTCAATCTTGATCATGTATTCAACACCTTTTGCGAAAGCATTTCTGGACGAAATACTTCAGAAAAAAAGGTAATCGGTGATTTAATTGAGTACAGTAAAAAGCGAAAAGAATTAGAGCATAAAATAGCTCAAACCAAGTCTGCAATTGACAAAACAACTCAATTTAATCAAAAAGTTAATTTGAACTTGGAATTACAACGTCTTAGGAATGAGCTTTTAAAGCTAATTGAGTAGTTTGACATACAAGGGTAATAAAATTGCAATCAACCTCTCAATAAGATATACGCTCCCTTAAATCCATTTTGAGTGCAAAGCAGATTGTAATTTTTCCATGTCAAAATTACGATTCAAAATCTATCAATAAGTTTAGTACCCTGAAAATCAAACCGATGATAGTTATGATTTTTGTCGCTTCCTTGTTATATTGCGCATAAAACTAGACGTTCGAAAAATGCCATATTTTTAGGCATCAGACACTCATCCAAGCTTCATTTATTTAAATACTGAATTATGTACAGGATCTCAGTTAAAGAATTGATTGACTTCAGAAGAAAGACTGCAAGAACCAAGAAAAGCATGGCGAACTCATTTAAGAAGAGAGTTGCGCCTGTTAAAAATCCGGAAGTCAAGGGAAGTGGGGGCGACTATTGGATTAGCTGCACCAGCACCATTTATGATGTCATTAAGCAGGATGATATTTCGCAATACGATGTAAAAATTGAAATTCTTAAAAGAAAAACAGAAGAAAACCAGAACGAACGAACGAAAGTTATGTATCAAAGGAACGCCAATATTCTTGAGAAATTTAAAACTTTCAATCTTCGTAAACTCAAACCCTCAGGTAAAATTGAACAACTAGGACTGTTAAAGGAGATGAAAATAATAACTATAAATGGTGTTCCAATTTATGTTAATCCAACATTAGTTTTTCAATTTGAAGAAGACGATCAATTATTAATTGGTGCAATTTGGTTGATTCCTCAAATAAACGGTCTCAACAGAGATGAATTGACATTATGTTGTGAAACTTTGTATGCTTTTTTGAAAACCCACTATTCTCACACACATCTGATTTCTGAACTTTTTTGCGTAGTTATCGATGCTTTCAATGCTCAACACATCTCGTATAAAAAGATTCGCACGAATAACTACAACTTAGTTTTACAGGAAACTATCGATGAAATCGTTTCTCTTTAAAACCAATTCTTTTTGAGTTCTTAAATTTTACACTCCACCAAAATTGTCCTTGAAAATACTCTGAAAAACATGTGTAATTGATAGCATTGCTTTATTCAATTCATCATAGACAATATCTATCGTTTTTACTTGTATAAGAATCGTTCTGGTTAGCGAAATGCCCTCAACTTCAAATTTTTTCTCAAAAGGAACACTACTCGTCTGCGGGTACAAC
>PNNG01000018.1 GCA_013824115.1 Sphingobacteriaceae bacterium
TTTTTTATCTTAGAATCGAAAAACCTGTTTATGAATAAATATCTACTTCGAGCGGCATTTGCCTTGCTGGGCATATTCGCTTTTTTGGAAACATGGGCACAAGTGACCCCGCCTGTAACCATGATATTGCAAAACTCAACGGGAAGCAATGCTTTCCCTTTTAACACTACTACTAATAAACGCACTCAGTTTTTAATACGCCCGGGTGATTTTGGCGCCAATACCCCAGGTGGACGAATTGATACGTTGTGGTTTAGAAGTGCAAATACATCCACGGGAGGGCCAGGCACTTTCTCTGACTTGGAAATCCGCATGGGACAGTTTACAAGCCCAACATTCCCGGGTAGTGGAGGGCTCGATTTTTATACCCCTGCTCAACTGACTACAGTCTTGAGTTCGCCTAGTTACACCATCAACCAAACGATAGGGGCAGGCCAATGGTATTTTATCCCGCTGCAATTCCCGTTTGTTTTCGATCCGTCCCAAACGCTTTGTATTGATGTTGACATGTCTAACCGAACAAGCGCTACGGGCTTTCAATCAGCTACTTTTACGGTGCCTGGAGCGCCAAACCACCAGCGATTGACAGCTGCTACGCGTACGGCAGCCGTTGGGTCGGCAAGTACCGTTTTAAGTGATATAGGTTTGTCTGTTTCTCCCAATGTAGCCATTGATGGTGCCCTTACGTCCTTTCTTTCGCCTGTTGGTTCTTTGCTGGCTGGAGGTAGTCAAACAGTAACTGTGCGTATCCAAAATCGAGGTGTTTCTAACATGACAACTGCGGCAGTGAACTATCAGTTGGATGCCAATTTGCCAGTTAGTCAGGTTTGGAACGGCAACCTAGCCACTTTTCAAGCAGATAGCTTCTCCTTCACCACTCCCTTTATTGTTCCGTCTACACCGGCTTTTCAATTAAGGGCATGGTTGAGCAGTGTCAACAACCTCGGACCCGATTCCAATGCGGTTAACGATACTATCAGGAGACAGTATTGTTTGGCCTTGCCAGGGGGCACCTATACGGTAGGTGGGGCAGGCGCCAACTACCCAACCATTCAGGCAGCTATAAGTGCACTTTCTTGTGGCGGGGTAGCAGGCCCAGTTACTTTCGAGATAAATCCAGGAACCTATATTGGTAGCCATGTTATCAATAATTTTCCTAATCCGGGCAATTTTGTGATCACTTTTACAAGCGCCACGGGTTCTCCAGCTGATGTAATTCTTATTCAGGATACAGTTACAGCATCTACCAACCGAGCACATTTTACCATCAATGCCGGTTCACGTATTTCGTTCACCTCACTCACTTTTCGAAGAACCATAAATCCAGCATCAGCTGGGCAAGGCATTTTGGTTTATGCCAATGCAGCGAGTAGTGGGGATGTGATTGGGTGTAATTTGGTGGATGTGCCTCAAACCTCGAGTACATTCAATAATGGCATCATTTACCGTGGTAGCAACGGTTTAGTTTTGAACAACAATTTCAGCGGGTTTTATTATGCCGTTTTCTTGGATGGCCCAGCTTCTAATACTTTTGCGGCAAATACCTCGGTTGTTACAAATACTTTTACCAATAACGTATTTCGTTCGGTGTACTCGTTGAACCAAAGGAATGCGGTTATATCGGCCAATCAATTCACGGGTTTTGTGATAAATACTACCACCGGAGCTGCAGTATGGACCGCCAACAACATAGGTACTGAAGTTTCGAGCAACAATATTTTTGGGGCCATGAGCGGTATTGGTATTTTGATCAACAATCCGAACATGGACACCTTGAATGCTGCCAATGTGAACCGTGTTTTTAACAATGTAATCAACGGTTTCCAGGCGCCAGTAATTACCGGCACCACTTTGGTGATCAATCCAATCAACATTTCAGGTTCCTTTAGTGCCACCGTGTCAACTCCTATGAACCCGCGCGATGCGATTGAGGTGATTAACAATACAGTGGTTTACAACATCAATACCACCAGTACTTCTACCACCCAAGCAGGATTGTATTTTTCAGGTGGCACAGTTACTACGCCTGTTTGGTCGCGCATTGTGGTTCGAAACAACCACTTCGAGGTAAACCCTACGGTGGGTAATTTGCCAGGTACATTCCGTTTGTTCCGTTTGGTAGACCAGTCGCAACTCGACAGTTTGCAAAGCTCAAACAACAACTACCGCATGGGAGGCACCACACCGCCACCCATTTTCCGAGTAAATACGCCAAACATCGATCATGCTACAGTAGCATCATGGAACACGGCAACGGGCCGCGATGCGGGTAGTGTAAGCCACCCGGCAAACTTCCTTACCACCAACTTGCTTGTTCCCACCAATATTGCGCTCGACAATTTGGGCACACCGGTAAGTTATGTGACGAGCGACTTGGTGGGCACACCACGCAGTGCTACCACGCCCGACATCGGAGCATATGAGTTTCAGGGACGCTTTTTCGCTCAGATTACGCATGCACCATTGGGAGATACATTGTTCACAGTGACCAGCAGAGGATTGTTGGCCAGCATAACCGATACAGCGAGCAGCATCGTAGCAGGTACAGCCCGGGTGTTTTACAAGAAGTTGGGTCAAAGCACCTGGCTGGTAGATAGTGTACCAACGGTTGCCGGAACCAATTACAGTTTTACCATCAGCCATGCAGCTTTGGGTGGTGTAGCGGTATTCGACACTATTGAGTATTACTTGGCAGTAAGGAGTGCCTCCGGTATCATTACAACGCTGCCCTTGGGTGGTGATGGTTTGCAAGCTTCTAACCAAATCCCTCCAAGCAGCACCTTCCGGTATTTGATTTTGGGCAATATCAATGGTACTTACCGTGTGGGTACCAGCGGTCCGGCCGATTTCCCCAGCTTGACTGTAGCAGCCAATTTCATCAACAGCGGTTTGGTAACAGGTCCAGCTACTTTTTTGCTGATAGATAGCTTGTATAATAGCGCATCGGGTGAAGTATTTCCAATTACCATCTCTGGACGTCCGGGTTCAAGCGCAACAAATACCATGACGATTCGTCCCGATACAAGTCGCGCAAGTGTGCTGGTTCAAGGGGGCTTCACTGGCAGCAATGGTTTGATTGTATTACGAGGTACAGACCACTTTACCTTGGATGGATCGAACAACAGCACCAACAGTCGGAATTTAACCATTCGGAGCACAAGTATTTCCGACAATACAGCAGCTATTTTGGTTCGCTCTGATGTTGGAAATCCGGCTACCTCCTTATCGATACGTAACCTGAGGGTAGAGGCTGGTTCAAATACGGTTACATCCACCTTCGGTATTGTGTCGAGCAATGGGGCTATTTCGACCGCTGCAGTTACAGATTCACTACGTGATTTATCGATAGCGAATGTAGAAGTAAAGCGGGCTTATTTTGGGATTTTTGTTAGGGGGGGATTGACCATTCCGGCATTGAATATTCAGATTGTCAACAATCACATTGGAGATAGTTTAGCAGCACAAACGGTAAATGCCAAAGGCATTGATGTTCAAAATGTGGTTAACGGTTTGGTTCAGGGCAACAGGATATTCAACATCACAGGTACGGCTTCGGCTGTGCGTTCTGGCATCGAAATGGGTGGTACCGCAACACAAGGCTTGGTTGTTAACGCCAATCATATTTCAGGGGTGAGCACACCAGCAACGAATGGCGCCAATGGTTTGTACGTGATCAGCGGAAATGGCATGACTTTAACGAACAATGTGATTCACGGCATTATTACTCAAAATGGTTCAGCCACCAGTAATTTGTCGAATGCTTTTGGCATTCGCTTAGGTTCTGGTACTGGGCATCGCGTGTATTACAATACCGTTCATATGAGCGGAAACTATGCCAATGCATCAACGGCAGGTGCGGCGAGTGCAGCTTTTAATATTTCGAGTACCGTTGTTACAAACGTAGATGTTCGCAACAACATATTTAGCAATACGATGACGTCTGTTGCCACAGGTGGACAGTTCTTTACAACCGTGTGGTTGCCTACAAGTTATCCGATGTCGGCTTTATTGATTGACAATAATGCGTATCATGTAGATACTTTGTCAAGCCACATGGTAGGCAGGATCGGCACAGTAGCTACGTCACCCACTTATGCCGATGTGTTGGCTTGGAAGTTAATTACCGACACTGGCGTACCAGGCAATGATGGTCAATCGGTGCCTCCTTCGGGTAGGTCTCGGGCGCCTTTTGTTTCGGATGTTAACTTAAGAATTGTTCCGGGCACAACCACTGGCATCGAATCGGGAGCAGTGCCAATTACATCTCTGGGATTGCCAAACCGTGATTTTGACCAAACGGTACGTCCAGCTTCCGGAGGTCAAGCACCAGATATGGGAGCATACGAATTTGTAGGAGTGGCTTTGCCCGACGTTTTCCAGCCAAGAATCGACTCAGTGCGGGTGAACCCACGTGCCGATCAGTGTGTAGCTACTCCACGTACCATCACGGTATTTGCAAGAGACAATGCCACGGGACGTGGAATTGATTCGGTATGGTTGAATTATACCATTGATTCTATTGCCCAGCCGCGCATTCTGCTTACCAGAATTTCAGGTACAGCCATTTCGGGGGCATGGACAGGTATACTTCCGGGGGCGCCTTTGGCTGGACAAACAGTGCGTGCTTCGGTTGCTGCGCGCGACTCAGCTGCGAACTTCTCTCAAACCATTGGTATTGGTACTTTCCGCGATGATTATTTATTAATCAATGCTGGTAACGATACCACCATTGCCGCAGGTGATTCGGCTATTTTGCGTGCAATAGGTTCTTCGGGTGCCGTTGGGACGTTGGGAGACCCTACTTTAGCGGCCACTACGAACTGTGGTGGAGGCTTTATGTTCGATATGCGTGCGGTTACGGGCGGTATATTTGTGCGAGGCTTTGATTTGTTGCCCTTCAACGTTGGCAGCCAAACAGTGAATGTGTTTTACAGAATTGGCACCAAAACAGGTTTCCAGGCAAACCAGGCAGCCTGGATACAAGAGGGCACCTACACTATAAGCCCAACGAGCAACAGCCTGCCTTTCACCCTAAATTTGAACACCGGATTTACAATTCCTCCTGGGGCTATTGTAGGAGTTTATTTGCAGTATCACAGCCGCTACGCCACTGGCAGTACCAATTTGACAAATGCCGATTTAACCATTACCAATGGCGAAGGAATGTGTACGAACTGGACCGTTTGTTGTGATCCTCGCAGCTGGGTAGGAAGGGTATATTATGGATCGCCTGTTACTCGCAGCTGGCGGAACATGGCTGGAACTCTACTGCAATTGGGCGATACCATAGTAGTTCGACCGACGGTTACCACCTCTTATGTATTGGTGGCTACCGATTCCATTTGTACCAAAAGAGATACGGTTACTGTGTTTGTTACTCCCAACAACATCAACGACATAGCCATGGAGCAAATCTTGTCGCCAAGTACGGTGCCTGCACTCAACCAGCCCTACACGGTAACGGTGGTGTTGCGTAATATTGGCAATGTGGCTGCTACCAATTTCGACGTTGCTTACCGCGTGGTAGGTGGACCCGAAATCAACGCCAACCCTGTTGCCCGCACCATCCAGCCAAACGACACCATTCACTATACCTTCACCCAGGCGTGGACGCCTACCACAGGTGGTAATTTGCGGTTGAGTGCGTATGTGCGTTGGACCGATGATGTGAACCGCGCCAATGATACTGCCTTTGCCCAACATAATGCGGTGAAGGTCGAAGAGGTGAACGATTTGTTGCGGAAGGTTTATCCCGTTCCAGCCGATCAGTATGTGATGTTCGACTTTGGCACCGCCGAAGGCATTGGGACCTTGGAAATGCGTGATCAATTGGGTCGCTTGGTACGCAGTCAAATCATAGACTTGTCGACAGGCGCTGCCCACGAAGTACGCACGGGTGATCTGGCTGCGGGTATTTACAACTACCGCTTTGTATTGCACAACAAAGTGCAGTATGGCCAAGTGGTAGTTAAACGATGATTAGATTTATAAAAAATCAAAAAACGCTGGCTTAGGCCGGCGTTTTTTGATTGTAGCTGTATCTTTGAAAAAAACGCCTATGAGTCAGGTTGAAAAACGGCTTCTAAAATTGAATAGCAAGCAGAAGCGCCGGTTCTTAATCGCTTTTCCCTTTCTGGTAGTGCTTGCAGTCTTGTGGTTGTTGCCTGCTCAGCCCTGTGAAAGGGTTTCTGCTCGATTTGAAACCATGCAGGCTGCTTTAGAGGAGAGTGGCTTCATTGCTATGCTCGATACTTTTGCATATGGAGGGCATTGCGATACTTTTAGTTTGGTTAACGACAAATCATTTTGGATTGTACCCAAGTGTGGCCAGTCGGGTGTTCAATTCAGAGACAGCTTACAACGAGAAGGGCGCGTAGACGCCATTCGCAATTTGATTAAGCAAGCCAATATAGGTGCGGTGCATTATCACTACCCAACCGTTAGTTTTGAATACAACCAAAAATTCAGAGGGGGATACGATTTTCGGTTGGTGTATAGTCGCAAACGCCTAAAGCAGCAAGATGCTTTTTGGACAAATTGCGAGGAAGTGAATGCCTCCAAGAAGAGTAGGTACCACTTATGGATAAGTCCACACTGGTATATTACAGCCCGTGAATTGCGGTGATAATTAGTCGCAATTTATTGCAATGCTCATTTGAGCAGGGGCTTCAAAAGCACCTGGTTTAAGACCCAAGCGTTGATCGGCATAAACACGTTTGAAAAATTCTCCCCAAATAGGCAATGCCGAATTAGCGCCTCCACCCAAAGCAGTAGTTCTGAATCTAACAGCTCTATCGTCGGCACCAACCCAAGCGCCAGCGGCCAATTCGGGGGTAATTCCTATGAACCAGCCATCGGAGTTGTTTTGAGTAGTTCCGGTTTTTCCGCCAATTTCGTTAGTCAGGCTGTAGCGGGTCCGCAGCCTACGAGCCGTACCTTTATCTACAACGCCTTGCAACAGCTTTACCATGGCATAAGCCGTTTCTTCGCTCAAGGCTTCCCGGGTTTCGGGGTAAAACTCAGCTAAAACGTTTCCATTTTTGTCTTCAATGCGTGTGAGGTAAACAGGCTGTGTCCATACTCCTTTGTTGGCGTAGGTAGCATAGGCTCCCACCATTTCGTAAACACTCATATCGAAAGAACCCAAACACAAGCTCGGAAAGGGATCCATATGGCTTGTGATGCCCATATTTCTACTCAGCTCAATCACCGCTTCTGGTCCTACTTGCTTCATGAGGTAGGCCACAATATTGTTGATAGAGGCTGCCAGTCCCTGGAACATGGTGAGTGAACCGCCATTTTTGCCGTCGTAGTTTTTCGGCGTCCAATTCTGAAATTGTTCAAACGTAACAGGCTGGTTGGGAATGCGCGCGCAAGGGTCAAAGCCGTTGTCGATGGCCAGGGTGTACACCAAGGGTTTGAAGGTAGAACCCGCTTGCCTTTTGGCCGATAGATTCACGTGGTCGTACTGACTAAAGTCGATGTCGATACCGCCCACCCAAGCTTTTACATGGCCCGTTTGTGGCTCCATGGCCATAAAGCCAGTATGTAAAAAGCGCTTGGCATATTTGATGCTATCCATGGGACTGATGAGCGTATCAATCCACCCATTCCAGCTAAACAAGCGCGTATCTACTGGGGTATTAAACACTGCTTCAATTTCTTCATCGCTATAGCCTTCGCTGCGTAAAGAGCGATAACGGTCACTCCGTTTCATTCCCATCTTGAGGATGTCGGTTTGGCTTCCCCAAGGATCGCGGCCTTTCCAATGTGCAAAGAAGGTTTCCTGCAGCGCTTTCATGTGTACCCGCATGGCCTCTTCGGCATGTTCTTGCATGCGCGAATCGAGCGTGGTATAAATCTTTAGTCCGTCTTTGTAAAGGTTATATTTACTTCCGTCGGGCTTGCGGTTGTTCTCAATCCATTGATTCATCTCCATACGCAGGTATTCGCGGAAATAAGTCGCTAAGCCTGCCGAATGTGATTGAGGACGCAAGTTCAGGGCAATAGGAAGTGCCTTCACACTGTCTCCTGCTGCTTCGTCGAGATAGCCGTATTTTACCATTTGCCCAATTACCGTATTGCGCCGGTTGAGTGAGCGTTCGGGATTACGAACGGGTGAATACAAAGTGATGCCTTTTAAAACACCCACCAATACAGCCGATTCTTGAATGTTCAGATTTTTAACATCCTTGTTAAAATAGGTGCGCGCGGCCGATTTAATACCAAAGCTATTGTATCCGAAATCAACGGTGTTGAGGTACATGGCCAATATTTCGGGCTTGGTGTAGCGTTGCTCCAGTCTGATGCTGATGACCCATTCTTTGAGCTTTTGCATGATCCGTTCGGGCTTAGAACTGGCGCGCTGTCCGCTAAACAAGTTCAAAGCAAGCTGCTGGGTAACCGTACTTGCTCCCCCTTTTTGGCCCATAAAAACAATGGCACGCATCAAGCCCCGTACATCAATGCCGCTGTGCTTTTCGAAGCGCGCATCCTCGGTGGCAACCAAAGCCTCGATCAAATAAGGCGATAGTTCTTCGTATTTGGTAAAAGACCTGTTTTGGATGTAATATTTGCCAAACACAACTCCGTCGGACGATATAACCTCCGAGGCCAACGAGCTTTTCGGATTTTCAAGGTCTTCAAAGGTGGGTAATTCTCCAAAAAAGCCTTGGCTGATGGCAAAAAAGAAGACAACCACTGCCAAAATGCCCGAAGCAAATACCAGCCAAAATGCCCATATATACTTGCCAAAGCCTGCTTGCTTTTTGCTTGCCATCACTGCTTATTTTGAGTAGTTGTTATCATGGAACAACCGATAGGCGTCCAGCTCATTGTTTTTGTAAAAATCGTTGAAATTGTCTTTCGCAGCTATCAAAGTGAAAAACTTTCCCGGAGGCAAGTCTTTGAGTAGTTCGGCATTTGCTTTGGCTACCCCTGCATATTCTATCGCCTTGCGCTCATTGGGGAGTTCACGAACCACCAATAACTGATATTCCTTGCCATAAAGCATGGTAGTAATGCGCAGCCGGTTGTTTCTGAAATAGGAGTCGTTGAAGTTGGCCAGCTTCAACTGTATCTCTTTGTGTTGACTGTAAACCCGTAAATCGATGGCAATAATATAAAAATGAGGTTCCTCGGGCTTCTTTTGGAATTTAGCACTAGCTGGGGCCTCCATGGCCGCTCGCTTTTGAGGGTCCATCAAGTCAACCATTTCGAGCGCCAGTTTGCCAACGGCATGGTCGGGATAACGCGCTACCACCGTCATCAATGCCGTTTTCATTTGCGCGCTGTCGCTGATGCGGCCTTGACACATGGCAGCCAAGAATTCAAAATTAGGGATGAGTTTGTTGGCCGGATACTTGGTTTGGGCTTCAGTAGTGAGGCTGACTACCTCCCTGAATTTTCCTTGTTCAAAATGCTTGTATGTGCGTTCATACAGCTTTTCGCAAGCCTCATCGTCCTCCTTTTCGGGCCTTTTCGCCACACTTTCGGGCTCGGTTAAAATGCGTGCAAAGGCCGACTCCGGATATCGATCCGTGAGCTGTTTGTGCCTCTCGGTACGCAAATCAGATTTGTTTACCAATTCGTAAACCAAGCCAACACGGTAAAGTACTTCATCTTCCTTTTTATAGCCAGCATGTTCCTTCAATAGCTTTTCGTAGTAAGCAATTGCAGCAGGATAATCATCCAATTTTTCGCGATACAAAGCTGCCAAAGCAAACAAAGATTCCCGTATTTGATCTTTGGATTTCTGCTGGGCTTCTTTGCTCCGTGGAATACGTGCCAGGTATTTCGAACGAGGATCTGCCGCATCCAGCTGTTCGTCCAAATCAACATTGGTTCCGTCGTCGCCCTCACTTCCGCCATTACCGCTCGACAGGGCTTTTTCCTTTTTACTGCGA
Source organism: Sphingobacteriaceae bacterium (assembly GCA_013824115.1). Lineage (GTDB taxonomy): Bacteria > Bacteroidota > Bacteroidia > UBA7662 > UBA7662 > PNNG01. The sequence continues at coordinate 9,906 of PNNG01000018.1, forward strand.
CGCCAATCATCGGCCAGTTCGCGATTGCCCCAACGCTGCACAAACTGACTGTAGCCCAAGCTGCTAGTTTGTTGGTTATAGAAATACCATTCGCTGCTTCCACCACCAGCCATACCACCTCCAGGAGAAGGCTGATTGTTGGGCAACATCCGATTGGTTCCACTGGCGCCAGCCTCTTTCTCAAAGCGCTCTTGGTCTTTTCGCTTGCGTTCCTCTTTGATGGCTTTATCGATGATCCGATTTAGTTGCGGTTCGGGCAACTTGGCGAGCGCCAACAAACTGTCTTGCTCATAAATAATCTTGAGGTTGCGCACCAAATCTCCCAAATATTCTTTTTTGCCTTGTACTTCTTTGAATTTAGGATGCTCCTTGGCAATGATGGCAGCGGTACTGTCGTAGTAAAGCTGCGAGGTACTGTAGTCTTGCTGCTTGAAATAGTATTCAGCCAGGGTTAAAAACGATTTCGATTTTTGAGCCGTATTCTTGGTGCTGGTGGCTGTTGAAAGCTTGAGATAGTTGAGGGCCGGCACGGTCTCCTTTTCCTTGAAGGCCAGTAGGCCCAGTTCGTAATAAATCTCGTCGAAGTAATCCTTGTTTTTTTCGTCTTTGAGCAATTTTTTCAATTGGGCTTTGGCTTGCTTGGAGGTCACATTTTTGCCGTCGTACAAACGTGCAATTTGCATGCGCGATTGAAACTGCATTTCATAAACCGGACGCTTTTTCAAACTCTGCTTAAACTGCTCGCCAGCGAGGCGGGGATTGTTCATCGCATAAATCTGCCCCAAAATAAAGTGTGCCCTGGCCTCGGTATTGCGCGATACGCCTGCTTCTAGCAGCTGCTGGAGGGGCTGCACTGCTTGGTCCCAGCGCTTCTGGGCCAAATACAAATTGGCTCGTAGAGTGTGGTACTCGGCTTTGAGCTCCTTGGGAAAACTTTTATTGTTGGTAATCACATCAAGCCCGCCCTGCGCTTTGGCATACTGCCCACTTTCAATGTACGATCTGATGAGCCACAACAAAGCCTCATCGGCAATGGGCTCGCGTTTCCAACGGGTATAAACGTATTGAAAACTCTCGATGGCTTCGAAATACTCCTTCTTCATGAAGTAGGCCTTGCCAATCAATAAAAAACTGTTGTCTACCCATTTGCTGATGTCGTGATCTTGAATGACTGCAGAGCTCTTTTTGATCACGATGTCGAATTGCGGATAAAAATTCGCTGCCGCGGCCTGACTCCCAAAAACTTCTAATGGAATAACGGTGCTGTAATCATCCTTGTGGGCCTTGCGGATGTCTTTAACCGCTTCGTCGTACTTGGTGAGCGCATTGTAATAGCCATTGAAGCGGGCCGTGGTATTGTGGTAAAACCTGCCCATCATGGTGTCTTTGCTGCAGCCCATTAACCCCAAAGAGGTGGTTAAAAGCAAAGGCAGCCAAAAGGCCGTGAAGCGTTTGAGAAAAGGCATGGTTTTTAAAACAGCGGGCCCGCAAAAATATTTTATTTCCGTTGAATTTGCCTGGCCTTGATTGCGACGAGCCATTAAAAATCGCCCTTCCATTTTTCGGGCAACCAAGGGATGCGTCTGAACAAACGATCTTGGAAATAGCGCTTGGGTTTTTGAAGCAGCTCCTGCAGATTGTTGTAGTTTTCGGTATAACTAATACCCACTCCTTGTCGGTAGTTTGACTCGCGGTTTACAATGACCCGGTCATCCAACTTATTGAAGGCTTTTACTCTAAAATTACCATCGGGCGTAATCAAATATTCTACTATCACTTCGCCCGCCAGGTTTTGTGCAGTAGCACTGTTGCCAATGCCAGGCCTCAAGGTATTGCCTACATTGCCATCAATGCGTACCCGGTCGTTAAATAAGGTGGTATTCAAGGCCACGGTAATATCATTGCGGGTTACATCGGTTACGGTGCCTAAATTGCTGCTGCGGTAATTGATGCCTATGTTCACATTGTCGATCATTTGCGACAAGACCGCATTCAGCTGGTTGCTTAATACCTCGGTGAGCGAATTGGCGCCAGTACTTCCCAGGAAGCTGGTGGCAATTTGATTGTCGGAGGGCAAAAACTGGCCCGCTACCAACAAGGCCAATACCTGGTTGTTTAATTCTTGCTCGTTGTTGTTGATGTTTTGGATACGGGCTACCAATAAATCGCTGGCATCGTTTTCATTGGCAGTGGGTAGTTTGATTTCAAAATTGATGGTAGGCTTTAACAATGAACCCGTGATTTTCAAATAGGTGTCTACGTTCATATGGGTACGGGCCTTGCCACTCGCCAGCTCCGCAGTCAATTGCCCTTCGGTGAGCAAGGGGATGATCGACGCCCGCTGACGATACACCGCCGTGAGGTTGATTTGGGCATCGTACGGATCGCCCGTCCATGCAATGGTACTGCCTTCCGTAATGCGGAATCGCTTGCTAGGCACATTGGCGAGGGTGAATGAATAATCGCCACTGCTAAAGGTGTAGTTGCCAAACATATTGATTTCACCCTGAGGATTCATCAAAAATTCTACTGCCCCATTGCCTCTTCCGCGGATAATATCGCCAGCCACCCGGTCGAATAAAATCGAAAATTCGGCATCTGGATTGGCCGTTACATTCATCCCAAAGTTTATACCGGTGGTTTCGAAACGCTTTTCATCCTCAGCATTCACCACTGTATCGGCCGCATTTATAAAATTGATGAAATCAAGATTGGCCCGGTTGCTTTCGGCATCGAGGGGTATGGCAAAGCGGGTGCCCCTTTCGGTAGCGGCCCGTATTTGAATATCTACCAAATCAATAGGCCCTGTAAAAGTGGCTCTGCCTGTTAGACGGCCCACCCCAAAATAGGCATCGGTGAAGTTGGGTTCGGTATTTAATACCAGCAGATTCCGGGCGTCAAGCTGTAAATCAAGACGGGTTTTGCGGAAATACTCGTGGGTGATCCGTCCATTCAATTTGCCACGGCCCCCCGTATCGTCGGTGATATCGGCTTGCTCAAAGGAAATGTTACCAGTGGTAAACAGTACTTTTTTATGTATGTTGTAGTATTGATTCAGTACATCTACCCGGGTTCTCGCACCTTCTAAATCTACTTCGCCTGTCAAGTCCAAATCGCGCCAAGTGCCTCGGGCAAACAATCGGGCAGAGGCCTTGCCACTGATGTCGGTAAAGGTAGGACGCAGCAAATGCTCCAACGGCCGAATAGGAGAGTGGCTCAGTCGGGCTTCCAAATTTACCACATCGCGCCTCACCGAATCGCCCAAACTGCCGAACAAATACAGGAGAGTGTCGTTTTCGAGCACCAGTTCTGCATGTAAATCGGCCGAACCAGCCTGCAAATTGTACACCGATTCCATGGTTAAGTCGCCCAAAGGCAATCCATCGACCACCAATTCGCTCAAATGGATGTTCCCAAAAACGGCTGAACTACCAGTTACCGCATTCGCTTGTAAGTCAACATTGGCATAGCCTTCCATGGAGGTATTGTACACCTTGAGCAACGGATTCAACTGCTGCAAGTCTACATCATCCAGTCGCAAAGAGAGCGTATCGGAAAGTGCGTTGCCCAGCTGGCCACGCAAGGCTACAAACTGTTGACCTTGTCGCAATTGTAGGTCAGGTATGTTGATGTACTCAGGCTTAAATCGGATAATGCCGTTTTGAGCAAGCTTCCATTCATTGTCGTACACTTTGATGGAAGAGGGCAAGAACTGCAAGCCAGGCACTTCTTCGGCAAAATCGATATAGCCGTCCAACTGCAAATCGTTATACACCCCCTCGCCAATGGCCCTGAAATTGAAGCCCAAAGTATCATTGCTGAGGTAGTGCTCTAAACTGATTTGTTGCGCAAGTAAAGCCGATGCCGCCCAAAGGCTGTCTGCGTAAAAATCAACAAACAGGCTGTCGTCATCGCTATTGGCACTGAGCTGCAATCCGCTCATGCGCAAATTCCCCATGCGCAAAGCCGGCAAGTGGATGTCGACATCGGCTTCGTTACGCGTGGCATTGAAATACACATGCCCTTTGATGTAATCGATATCGAATTGGCCAGGAGCCAGCAAATCGGCTATCCATTGGGCTTTGCCAATGTCTAAATTGAGCTCAAAATATTGGTTAGAATCAGGCTCTGTCAGGCTTTGATTTTGCCTCTGAACGTAATGATGCACATAATGCCTCATGAGCGAGGGCAATTGGGTGCGTTCAAAGTCGCCCACCACAAAGGCATTGCCAAAGGGGGTATACAACTGGATGCGCTGTGGATAATCATCATCGGCACCTACCAGCAATTTTACCTCTGACACGTCTAATTGCTGGCTGTTGAAGCGCACGTCCATTTCACGCAAATTCAATTCCCCCAGTACATTGTCGGCATTGCTTCCTTCAGCACATATTTCCGCAAAACCCCGGAATACCACCGTGTCTTTGCTCCATCCCAAAGCATGTAAATCTATACGGTCAACCTCAGCCACAAAATTGAAGAAAGGGACTTTAGGCCTGAAATCAGCCAGTCCGAAAAATGAAAAGGCGGCATTGCTGTCAACAGAGCCGATTTTGCCACTGAACGATTTTTTGTCGAGATAGCCATCTACCTCCACATCATGATAGCGGTAGCCCTGATAATCGAAATAGTCGATGTTGCCATTGAGCTTGCTTACCAAATCTTGCCAACTGCTACCCGATCCCTTTACGCGCGTTTGGAGCTGTACCTTGCCCAAACTGCTGTCGCCCGTGAGCGTTCCTAAATGAAGGTCGAACAAGGCGAGTTCACCGGCAAAACGGGTCTGTTTGCCGAGGGTTTGAAGATGGATATCGGTGCTTAAATCGCCTAAATTGGAGGCTGCCAATCCTTTGGCCTTGAAGTTGTTTTGTACGCCTTTCACTTCACCTTGTATACGCAAAAAGTCTAACCCCCGCAGCTCCTCGGGCCATACGAGCCCGGGAAAGGCCATTTCCAAGCCTGCTCTTTGGGCATAAACCTCCTTCAACTGCAAGTCGAAATAGGCTTCATGGATCCGTGGTAGACCTGAAATGAATAAGTTGCCACGCACAGTGGCGGCATCCCCCAGGTGCATTTCTAGATTACGCCCGCGCAATTGGCCCAATTTGCCCGAAAGTTCGCCACGCACACGCACTCCGCTCAAAGGGGCACGTGGCCCCAATAACCAATACAAATCGCGCTGCCCCAAATGGAGGCGGTCGAGCTGGGCCCGTAAGCGCAGCTTGTCCTTCCAATCGGTGAGTTCCGAACTTTCCTCAAAATCGAAGCGCAAATTGCCCTTGATTTGGCTGTCACTGCTTTTTAAGCCCAGCCTGTCAAAGACCAAAGCATGCGGCAATAGGGCCATGTGCAGGCGCCCCTCACGTACTTTTAAACCCCTGCTTTCGGCAAATCGCAAATTTTGTAGCCACAGCGAACTGCTGTCGGTCGATACAAAAATGCTGTCGAGCTGTAATTGCAATGCAGCCAATTCGAATCGGGCTGGATCAAATCCCGCTCCTACCAAAGGTTGTGTGTCGTCGTGAAAAAGCAGTTTGCCATCCTTCACCTGCAATGCCCCAAGGCGAAATTTAAGGGGTAATGCCGTAGTAGTATCGGTTTCAGCTCCCGCAAAAAAGTCTGCTAAAAATTGAAAATTGAAGGTCTCTTCGAAGGCTTTGCGCTGTAAACGCATCTCAAGTCGACCCAAAGTGATGCTGCTGATGTCGATTTGCTGCCTCAATACCCGCAAACTGCCCAAGCGAATCGATACCTCTTCGGCTACCAACAAAGTATCGCCATAGTGGTCTTCAATATACAACTGGTCAATCACCACCCGATGCATGGGTCGAAAGCGAAAACCTTCAATTTTCACTGTAGTTTTCAATGAATTACTGAGCCAAAGGGCCACTTGTTGGCCTACAAATTCCTGAATGGTGGCGTTTAGCAGCAATAAAAACAGCGAAAAAGTCAGCAGATATCCACCCGCCAGTATGCGAAACTGGAAGCGCAATGCGTAGGTGATATATCTGCCTAAATACCTCAATGGGGGAGTGAACTATGAAATTGTCACAAAATAGCGACCTTTGGGCTGAAAACCGCAAAATTGGCCCATGGCCCATATACTCGCCATAGAATCAAGTTGTGACGACACCTCAGCCGCTGTCATTTCTAACGGACAAATCAGCAGCAATTGTGTGGCCGGTCAGCAGATCCACGAACAATATGGTGGTGTGGTACCCGAATTGGCCAGCCGGGCACATCACGAAAACATCATTCCCGTGGTGCATGCCGCCCTTGAAAAAGCAGGGTTAAGCTTGCAACAGCTCGACGCCATTGCGGTGACGGCAGGTCCCGGACTCATGGGCTCGCTGCTCGTGGGAACCTCGTTTGCCAAGGGATTGGCACTTGCCTTAAACAAGCCTTTGCTGGCCGTGAACCACATGCACGCGCACATCATGGCGCATTTTATTGATGACCCCAAGCCGCGCTTTCCTTTCTTGTGCCTTACTGTTTCGGGTGGACACACCCAGTTGGTATGGATGCGCGATTATTTCGACTTCGAAATTGTGGGTCAAACCATTGACGATGCTGCGGGAGAGGCGTTCGACAAAGCGGCTAAAATGTTGGGATTGCCCTATCCCGGCGGCCCGCTGATCGACAAATACGCGGCTACAGGCAACCCTGCGGCTTTTAAGTTCACAGAACCCAATATGCCGGGATTCGACTACAGCTTCAGCGGCCTCAAAACAGGCATTTTGTATTTCTTGCAGAAAAAGACCCAGGAAAACCCCAATTTCATAGCCGAAAACCGCTCTGATTTGTGTGCGTCTATTCAGGCAACCATTATCCGCATTTTACTGCACAAGGCCGAAGCAGCCATGTTGCAATACGGTTTAACCCGCTTGGCCATTGCGGGCGGCGTATCGGCCAACAGCGGCTTGCGAAAAGCGCTGGCCCACTTGGCTGAAAGTCGTGGATGGGAGTTGTTTGTGCCCGAATTTCAATATTGTACCGACAATGCAGGGATGATTGCCATGGCAGCGCACTTGCAGTACGAAAAGGGCATGTTTGCCAAACAATCGCTGGTACCCGATCCGCGTTTACCACTCAGCGCTGCCCATGAAGTATAAAAACCGTATTTCCGTCCTTTTACTGCTTTGGGTGCTTTGTATGAACGGCACTTGGGTAGCAGCCCAGGCGCCCAAGCCCATGCGACAGGCGGAAGAAGATGTTCAAATTACCACCCGCATTTTGTTTGTGCTCGATGCCTCGGGCAGCATGGCCGCACGCTGGCAAGAAAATAGCCGTTGGGAGGTGGCAACCAGACTTCTTACCAATATCATGGACACACTGGCCAACCGCGAAAGGGTGGAGGTGGCATTGCGGGTGTATGGACATCAAACCAGCAGAGACGGTGGCGATTGCAAAGACACCAAGCTGGAAGTCCCTTTTGGGAAAGAGAGTGCACAGCGTATCAAGCAGCGACTCAAAAGCGTCAAGCCTTTGGGCAATACCCCCATTGCTTATAGCTTGTCGCAGTCGGCTTCCGATTTTCCCCAAGACCCATTTGGCAGAAATATCCTCATTCTCATTACCGATGGGTTGGAAAACTGCAATGGCGATCCTTGCCAGGTGTCGTATCAATTGCAAAAGCAACATATTTTTTTGAAGCCCTTTGTCATTGGTTTGGGCTTGGATGCCAGCATGCGCGACGCTTTTAACTGCGTTGGTACCTACTACGATGCCGAACAGGAAGCGGCCTTCAATCGTGCTTTGAGCATGGTGGTTGCGCAGGCACTCAACAGCACCACGGTACAAGTAGATTTACTCGATCAATTTTTACTGCCCACGGAAACCAATGTGGCCATGACTTTTTACGACAGTGAACTGGGCATCGATCGCTATAATTTCTTGCATACGCTCAATAGTCGCAAGGTTTCCGATACGCTGCTGCTCGATCCGGCGAACATTTACGATTTGGTTATTCACACCAATCCTGAAATTAAAAAAGAGCGCATTCGGTTACAGCCTGGCAAACACAATGTAATCAAGGTCAACAGTCCCCAAGGCGCACTCGAATTGCTGGTTACCGGGGTGTCGGGATATCGGAATTTGCGTGCCACCGTACGCGATGCGCGCACGGGTGAGCTCGTGGGCATTCACGAATTCAATACCCAGAAACGCTACCTCACCGGCACCTATGACATTGAGGTGCTTACCACGCCCATCATGCGCTTCAATGAGGTGAAAATTGAGCAAGGCAAAGTAGCACGCATTCAAATACCGCAGCCCGGACAAGTGAATATTGCTAGCAATACCGAAGGCTTTGGGGCTATTTTCAGCACGGCTGGCCCCCGGCTCGAAAAAGTTCATGACCTAGGGGCCAACCTCACCAACGAAACAGTGGTGCTTCAGCCCGGAAATTACAAGGTCATTTACCGGTCGAAAAACAGCAGCAGGGCCATTTTTACCATCGAAAAGGAATTTACCGTGAGCAGTGGCGGTATTATTACAGTGCGTTTTTGATTTTTTCGATTGCCATTAAACATGTGTCTTTTTAAGTAGTCACACGGCCGATTTCATGGAAGCCCAACCAACACCACGTCCGTCTTCGGCCATTGATCGAGAAATTTTGGAGCTTTTTGCTTTGGAAGCCACGCGCGACAGGGCTTTCAGTCTGCTCATGAAGCATTACCAAAAGCGATTGTATTGGCACATTCGCAAAATGGTAATCGATCACGATGAAGCCGATGATTTGGTGCAGGAAACCCTCATCAAGGCATGGCGGGGCTTGGAAAAATTCAGAGATGAATCGGCCTTATATACTTGGTTGTATCGGATTGCTACCAATGTTTGTTTGACGCATTTGACCAATAAGCGGAAACGCTTCTTTTTGCCCATTCACGACATTACACCCGAATTGGAACGGCAACTGCAAGCAGCAGTGCCTTTAGAGCAAGCCAATACCATCGAGTATAAATTGCAACAGGCGTTGATCCGCCTCCCCGATAAGCAGCGATTGGTGTTCAATTTGCGCTATTACGACGAAATGCCTTATGAAGAAATGTCGCAAGTGCTGGGCACTTCGGTAGGAGCCCTCAAAGCGTCTTATCACCATGCCTACCATAAAGTAGAACAATTTTTAAAGAATCATTAAACCTCCGGTCATGGCTACAGGTCAGAACAATATTGTGAAAGACAACATACTTCCGCCAAAATCGTCGCTGCCATACGATGCCCCTTACGGCTATTTCGAGCATTTGCCCCATCGCCTGCAGCAACGCATGAATATCCAACCTGCCAACACCGGTCTTGGTTTAGCGCCTTGGGTATGGCTGAGCATGGGCATGATGGTAGTGATAGCGGCTTGGTTCTTTTGGCAATCAACCTCCCAAGAATCAGATATTCAAAACGAATTGAGTGCCCTTTCGGAAGAGAGCATTGGCGACTACTTGCTCACACACAACGATCCTCCCGCGCTCATGGTGATGGCCGAATATGAACAAATCCAATGGCCATGGAAGGAGGCTACTCAAGCTTGGTCAGACAACGAACTGCTTCAGTGGGTAGACGAAGCAGATATTTTAAATGCAATGGAAGAATTATGAAAAAGATACTATTTGCCACCGCCCTGTTGATTTACACCGTGGTGGCCCAAGCACAACCCGGTGGCATGCCGCCAGCAGCACGACAAGAGCAAATGAAGGCTGCTAAAATCGGCTTTCTAACGCGTGAGCTCAATTTGAATGAGGAAGAGGCGCAGAGATTTTGGCCAGTTTACAACAAGTTCGACAATGAAAGAGAGTCGCATCGGCGCAAAATGGTTGCCTTGCGTCTCGAAGTGAACGATACCGATGAGCAGCTAACGGCCAAAGATGCTGAAGCAGCAATAGAGCAGTACCTGCAACTGCGGCAGGAAGAAGTGGACATGGAGAAGAAATTCTACCAAGCGGTAAAAAAGGTATTACCACCCGAAAAAGTGGCGTTGTTGCTACAGGCTGAAAAACGTTTCCAGCGCGAACTGCTTCGCAATTTGCAACAAAGAAGAGAAGAAAAGCCGCCTTTTAGGGGCAGATAACAAACATGGGTGTGTTTCACCCAGGGTTTAAGTTGGGTTGAGGGTTTGTTCGGGAGAACGAACCCTTTTTTATTTCAATATTTTTGGCTGAAGGTTTGGACTTCGGATTCGAAATTCTATCTTTGCAGTCCTGATTTAAAAACGAGAGCAATGAAAAGGACTTTCCAGCCTTCGGTTCGTAAGAGAAGAAATAAGCATGGTTTCCGTAACCGTATGGAAACCGCCAATGGCCGTTCGGTATTGGCCCGTCGTCGTGCCAAAGGCCGCAAACGCCTTACTGTATCCGACGAGAAGCGCCACAAGGCATAATCATAGGGGCCCCGAGGCCGCTTGCCCGGAGGAACCATGAATACCTTTACCAAAGAAGAGCGACTCTGTAGCAGAACCCTTATTAAGGGGCTGTTCAGTGGTGGCTCTTCTTTTTTTGTTTATCCATTAGCGGTGCATTACCAACTATTGCCCGAAAATGAAGCAGATTATCCGGCCCAGGTTACTTTTGTGGTTTCAAAGAAGCGATTCAAAAGAGCAGTTGATCGCAATTTGCTTAAGCGTCGTTTGCGTGAAGCTTATCGGTTAAACAAAGCCAATTTTTACACACAATTGCGCACCGAAAACAAACAGCTCGTATTTTTAGTGAGTTACTCTGCTCATGACATCCAGTCGTTTGATTATTTGCAACGCAAACTCATCAAAATGCTGGACAAATTGTTAGAGGAAATCAAGCAACAATCGCTTTGAAATACCTGTTTATTGGCCTTATTCGTATTTACCAATACGTTCTTTCACCCCTGTTGCCTATGAGCTGCAGGTATCACCCTACTTGTTCTGTATATGGGGTGGAGGCCATTCGCAAGCATGGTGCAATCAAAGGCGGTTGGTTAACGTTAAAGCGCATTGGTCGTTGTCACCCCTGGGGTGGGCATGGACACGATCCGGTGCCATAAATTGAAAATGAAGCATATGAGAAATATAAAATCAATCTTGCGTTTGCCTCGTAAATGGGTGCTTATTGGCTTATTGGCCGGAATGTCGTTTGGCTCGTTGGCCTTTGTGAACAACTACTTCGAGTTATCGAAGAACATCGAAATTTTTACAGCGCTGTACCGAGAAGTGAATACCTATTATGTGGATGAAATTGATCCCGCCAAGTTCATGCGCACAGGCATTGATGCCATGCTCAAAAGCCTCGATCCATATACCGACTACATTTCGGAGTCGGAAATAGAAGATTTCAGATTCATGACCACCGGCCAGTACGGAGGCATTGGTGCCCTCATTTCCAAAAAAGAGGAAGATGTGATGATTGCCGATCCTTACGAGGGCTTTCCTGCACAAAAGGCCGATTTGCGTGCGGGCGACATCTTGTTAGAAGTAGCGGGTGAAAATATGCGTGGCAAAAACACCGAGGACGTAAGTAAACTCCTCAAAGGCCAGCCCAAAACCGAAGTGAAGGTAAAAATCAAGCGCTTGGGTGAAGACAAGCCATTGGAGAAAGTGCTCATTCGCGAAGAAATCAAGGTGAATTCGGTGGCCTATTCAGGCATGGTAGATGCAGAGGTGGGGTATATCAATCTCAGCGGCTTTCGAACCAATGCTGCCAGCGAAGTACAAAAGGCATTTACCGAACTCAAAAAGCAAGGAATGAAAAAGCTGGTTTTCGATTTGCGTGGCAATTTAGGTGGTTCGCTTGATGAAGCCATCCGTATTTGCGGCATGTTTGTGCCCCGCGGCAGTGTGGTGGTTGATACCAAAGGCAAGGTAAAGGAGTGGGACAAAACTTACCGTACCACCAATGAACCCATTGATGCACAAATGCCCATGGTGGTTCTTATCGACGGTTCTTCGGCTTCGGCTTCCGAAATTGTTTCAGGTGTAGTGCAAGATTACGATCGTGGGGTGGTTATTGGCCAAAAGTCGTTTGGAAAGGGACTGGTGCAAACCGTTCGTCCGCTCACTTACAATACCCAAGTAAAAATCACCACGGCTAAGTATTACATCCCCAGTGGCCGATGCATCCAAGCCATTAACTATTCTGAAAAGGACAATCAAAACAGGCCGGTGAAGACTCCCGATTCACTACGTACCGCGTTTAAAACACGCAATGGCAGGGTGGTTTACGACGCTGGAGGTGTTACTCCCGATTTAAATATTCCTGTACGCCAAATGAGCAACATCACTGCCGTATTGGTTGGAAAACGCCTGGTGTTTGATTTTGCCACCGAGTACAGAAGCAAAAACGCCACTTTGGCCGCTCCCGAAAATTTTGCAGTAACCGACGATATCTACAAGCAATTCCTCGATTTCATCAAAGACAAGGATTATACCTATACCACTGAAAGCGAAAGGGTACTCAACGATTTCAAAGAAAAGGCCACCAAGGAAGAGTACTTTTCGGCCATAGAAGCAGAGTACAATGCTTTATTGGAAAAGAAGAAAAGCGATAAAAGCCAAGACGTCATGAAGCACCAAGAAGAAATCAAAGAGATGTTGGCTCAAGAAATTGTTTCGCGTTACTATTTCCAACAGGGCAGGCTGCGGGCTTCGTTCAAAGAAGACCTTGAAATGAAAGAAGCGCTGGCTGTTTTGGCCAACGAAGGCAAGTACAAATCGATTTTAAGCGGAAAGTAAGTTGCCTGCTTTTGAACAGCTGCTTATTTTCTTGCTGTTTGGCCTGTTAAGCGGCATACTCGGCGGTTTTTTTGGGGTGGGAGGGGGCACCATATATGTGCCTGTACTTACCGCCTTCTTCGCCGAACATGCCAACTTGGGTGCTCCTTTTGTGGCTTTTATCATTGGCAACTCACTTTTTTTAACCTTACTTTCGGGTTTAAGTGGTAGCTACAAGCAATATCGCTTGCAGAATTTTTACTTGGCACCCACCCTCACCATTGGTTTGGCAGGAGCGGTGATGGCGGTTTTGGTGAGCATGGCCTTAACATGGCTGCCCTGGTACAACAAGGAGGTGTTCAGCTGGTTTTTTACCCTTATTTTGTTGCCCATGGTGGTTCGCATGTTTTGGAAAAGAAAAGCCACGGCGGTTGCCGAACGCCCGCTCCATCGGAAATCGTTGGTGGCCATTGGTTTGGCCAGCGGTTTTGTTTCGGCACTTACAGGCTTGGGTGGAGGCGTGGTGATGGTGCCCTTGTTGTCGGAGCTTTTGAAAATGCCCTTGCGCAAAGCCACCTCCATCAGCTTGGGGGCCATTGTGGTGATGGCCAGCAGTTCAGTGGTTTGGTATTCACTTCAAGCCAATACTCCGGTGTTGAGTCCCTGGCAATGGGGCATGATAGCATTGCCTGCAGTTTTGCCCATGGGCTTGGGTGTATTGCTGGCTGCACCCTGGGGTGTTCGTTTGGGAAACATGGCCCATCCTGCTTTTAGCAAGGGATTATTCTTGCTATTTTTTATCCTCGTAATTTTGCAAATGCACTTCCGCATTTTTTATTGATATGAAAAAGCTCTTTACTGCCTTGATGATTGGCAATCTGGCCTTTGGTGCTTGGGTAAAAGCCCAAATTCCTGCCGAAGCCTTGGTGCCTCGTTTGCGATACCATGTGTATTACCTGGCCGATGATAGTTTAGCGGGCCGTCAAACGGGCTCGAAAGGCGAACAAATGGCCGCCGATTACCTCATCAAACAATTCAATGATATTGGCTTACAACCCGCGGGAGACCAGGGCGATTGGAAACAGGCCTTTAGCTTCACAGGCAAGCAAGAATTCGGGAAAGAAAACCGCCTGCAATTGGGTAGTATGAAGCCAAAATGGTCGGCTGGCTTTTTTACACTTCCCCAAAGTGGCTCGGGTAAGGTTCAAGGCCAATTGGTTGACGTAGGCTATGGCATTAGCAATGCAGAACTCAAGCACGACGATTATGCAGGGAAGGGCAATTTGGTAGGAAAAGTATTTCTGATGCAGCTGTATAGTCCCGATGGCAGCAACCCACACGGCGCTTTTGGTGCCGATGCGGCCATAGAGCGTAAGCTGAAGCTAGCTGCCGAAAAAGGAGCGATAGGGGTTGTATTTTATCCAGGAAGCGAAAAGGACCCGCTCCCCAACGATCAGCTCGATAGAAGGAGTCAGCAGCAGTCGTTGCCCGCCCTCTGTTTGCGTTGGGAGCAAACTACCGAAGCCAAGCGACAGCTAGGCAAGCAGGCGAAATTGCAAACCCAAATCATCAGGCATCAAATTACTGGTCACAATGTGATTGGTTACCTCGATCGTGGTGCTGTACATACAGTAGTGATAGGAGCCCATTACGATCATTTGGGACATGCGGAGTATGGTAGTTCCTTGCATGCAGGCGAGCGCGCCATTCACAATGGTGCCGATGATAATGCAAGTGGCACTGCTGCCTTGGTAGAACTGGCGCGCTACTTCGGTCAAAGCAAATCGGCCAGATATAACTTTTTATTTATGGCATTTTCGGGCGAAGAATTGGGCTTACTGGGCTCGGCTTATTTCGCCAAAAACCCAACCATTCCACTCGAATCGGTGGCAGCTATGTTGAATATGGACATGGTGGGCAAACTCGACAGTCAATCACGCCAATTGGGAGTTTTAGGCATTGGTACTTCTCCAGTTTGGCCTGCTTTGGTGCAATCGCAAGCAGGTGATCTTAAACTCAAAACGTCGGCTTCGGGCACTGGGGCCTCCGATCATACCTCCTTTTATTTGAAGGATATTCCCGTGTTGCACTTGTTTACAGGTACCCATAGCGACTACCACAAACCTTCCGATGATGCCGAAAAGCTCAATTATGCCGGAATGGCCGATGTGGTGAATTACATCATTAGGGTGGTAAATGGCCTGGAAAGCGGCGATAAGCTTCCGTTTACCAAGACCAACGATGAAGACAGCAGGAACGCTCCGCGCTTCAAGGTTACTTTGGGCATTATGCCCGATTATTTTTATGAAGGACGTGGAATCAAAGTAGATGGAGTAACAGCAGGCCGGCCAGCAGCCAAAGCAGGAGTAAAGCAAGGTGATTTGTTATTAGAGTTAGGCGATTATGAGTTGGCCGATATGCAGGCATACATGCGCGCATTGGCTGCTTTCGAAAAAGGACAGCAAACCACCCTTGTGCTGATCAGGGGAGGCGAAACCTTAAAGTTGCCGCTCGAATTTTGAGCATGGGATATTTATTGCTCATTGATGCCGCCACTTCCTCCTGCCGGGTGGGCGTGGGCAGCAACGAAAAGTTGTGTTCAGAAGCGAGCGAAGAGGCCGGTTTCAAGCATGCTGAGCAACTTACTTTGCTTATTGAGCGCTGTATGGCTGATGCTCAGGTACCATTCAGCGATTTGGTAGGTGTGGCCATTACAGGCGGACCAGGTTCTTACACAGGCTTGCGCATTGGGGCTTCTGTAGCCAAAGGCATCGCTTATGCATGGCAACTTCCACTCATCGCACTCAATACCTTGGAGGTCATGGCCAAGGGATTTCAACTCGCCCACCCAGAGCTCGATCAGCAAAGTTTGATGGTGCCTATGATTGATGCCCGTCGCATGGAGGTTTTCACAGCCGCTTTCGATGTCAACGGCCATGGGGTGATGTTGCCGCAACCATTGATTCTGACCGAAAGCAGCTTTAGCCAATTAGGGGCGAGGCATTTTCATTTTTTCGGCGACGGCGCACCAAAGTTTAAAGATTTGTTCCCAGGTGAAGCAGATTTTACGGAACATTTTTATTTAGGCATGGAACCCATGCGGCAATTGGCTTTTCGGAATTTAGAAATGGGAAAGCTGGAGGATATTGCGTATTATCGTCCTGATTATCACAAGGATTTCTATTCTCCCACCTCAAACTAAATAAGCTGCCGCTAAAACAAAATGCCCCGCTGATTTGATATTATAGATACCTAAAACAGAGGAGCACTGACACATGAATGGTAATGCCGTATTGAAGCTTCAGAACAGCATGGATCAACTCGACATGGAAGACTTAAAGTTGGCCACGAAAATATTTCGTGCGATCAACCATCCACTCCGCCTCAACATTGTGCGTTTGGTGGAAGACCATGGCCGATTGTCGGTAACCCAGATTTATTTCAAACTACGAATCGAGCAATCAGTAGCTTCACAGCACCTCGCCGTGCTACGCGATTGCGATGTTTTGTTGGCCACCCGCGATGGCAAGAATATCTTTTACACGGTGAATCCAAGCCGTTTGAGCGCTATCGTAAGATGCATTCAAACATTTAAGGTCTGAAATTATCTACCACCACCCGCTTCATTTTTCGTCCGCGTTCTCCCGAACTTAAAGTATAGTTCAGTACGAGCACATAAGCTCCTGTTGGCACCAGCTGTCCGTTCTCGTCGTTGCCGTTCCAGCGAATGCTCAGCGATCCTGTCAAGGCTTGGTACGGGAATAAATTCAGTATGGATCGTCCCTGAACATCAAAAATTTCAATTTGTATCCAACTCTCTGCGGTGCCAAAAAGTTGAATATTGAGTTCCTCCAACTGCCGGGGCCTGAAAATTTCCTGAGGAACATCCCACCACTGTTGATCGGATGCGCTGCTTACAATGCGGCTATTGGGCATGCCCGGACTCCCTCTTTTCGCAAAAACAGGACTTCCCCATCCCAGCTGCCATTGGCCTTGGGGTTTTTCGAGCGCCATTCCTCTTTTTTCGGCAAGCTGACTGTGATGCATGCTGTCGTGATAAGCCGTAGCACTCAGCATTTCCTGAACATCATTGCTTAACATGAATCTGCCACCAGCAGTATAAATAGTGGGTAAATTGGAAATTTGACGGCGATTTTGTGCGCTAATCACTCCGAAATCGCGATGAACGGCAGCCGTATCGCGGGTAAATACAAGCTGTTGCGATGGAAGTATAAAATCGCCAGGCATTCCCAGCCTGGCCGATTGCAGGGGTACTTCCTGTGCGTCGAGACTGCTTAGCCACAAGGAATGAAGGGGAATGGCAGCAGCACCACTGTTCACCAGTTCGAGGTACGAAGCGCCACCATTGATTGGTCGGAAGTAAATTTCGCTGAACTGAATCTGATTCAGCGCATGCATTTCGGCAATGGCCAATTCCCAATTGGTTTCAGCGAGTTGCTGACCATGACAGTCGGCCCATTGGCTCACCGTAATGCGCTGGTTGGAAGTATTGGGTGTTTGGGGAAAGTACAATTGCTGCAAGCTGTTGAATTGTAATTGATTGGCTTCAATGCGGTGGTTTGGGCTTTCCACTTTTCCTAATCTGACGGCTGCCGAAAAATGCAAATAGAGCGAATCGTTGTGCCATCTCACCAATTGAAGTTGTGGTGGCGGTGGGCTTTGGTATTGCCCCAACCTGCTGTTTGCAGCTCCGGGCGTACCGCCTATCACCGCCAAACTGCCTTGCCAGTTACTGGCTTCGGGACAGAAATTACCGGGCGATAATCGTTCGAGTGTCCATCCACCCTCTTGCCTGATGCTACTACCCAACCAGCTCCGTTCGAAAAGCATACTGTCGCTTACCTGTCCTGTTTCATTGCGCAACCACAGTTGATCACGGTCGTTGTTGAGCGAAGGCCAGGGATTTACTTCTACGCATGGGCCAAAACCAGCCCATTGCTGGGCATTGCCGGGCGGTACCAGAAGTAAATAAGCACCTGGAGGGATTTGGCAATTCGGTATGCGACCGCGTGTTTGGGGGTCTTCGAGGGTCCAGCCAACCAGTGAATGGGGGTGTGGGCTGTTGTTGTAAATTTCAACCATTTCGGTTTCGGGGAGGCCTACTGTTGGACTGGGGTCGGCCAAAAGTTCGTTGATAACCAGGCGGCCGGCTACAAAGGGCAAATGAAACAGACGGAGCAGGGTGTCGAGCTCATTGGCTGCACTATCGCTTAGCCTAATGCGCCATTCTAACCAGCTTTCGGTGTTGAAGGGGAGCAACCATTCGAGCAATACCGTGCTGTCGTTTTGGCTACTGCTTCGAAAGGGTGGGCCAACGTCCAACAGTTGATATGCAGTGCGGTTGTTTAATTGTGCTTGGGGTAATGGCTTATTAAAGGTCAGTTGTATGGCTTGCATAGTAGTGATGCGCGCGTCGATAATGCGGGGAAGCAGGGTGTCGGGAGCGGGACTGCCATTCACTACGAAATCGTCGTAAAAAAAGTGGTTGGCACGGGAGCTAGAAAAAACGTGTCGAAGTCCGAACCACTCTGCCCATGCATGGGTCGCATCCACCACGCTTCCTTCGAGCCGGTATTGATTGCCTGTGCCTGTGGTATCGCTTTCGAGCTGCCACTGTCCCTGGCTGTTGCGACTCACCCTGATGCGCAGGCGGCTGCTGTTGCGGTCGAGCAGGCCGTCTAAACCGTCAATAATTTCGGTGCGTGTAATGCCTGTTTGCCTGTAGAGGCTCACTTCGTCGGTGGTATTGCCCACACGCACAAAGTAGCCCTGCAGGGAAGAATCGAGCTCTGGTCGGTTGCTGGTCAAGTAAACATCCACATAATTGGCCGAAGAAGGATTAAAATCCAGGCGCATCCACCACTCCCAACTGGTCTGGTGAATAGCCCTGCTTCGGGTGCTCAGCACCCCACGGGTGCTCAAGGCCGGTGCCGCCAACTGCAATTGGCCTTGTGGGTTCACTATAAAATGGGTTGAATCGCCTTGCCAGCTTGGGTTTTGGCTAAAATTACCATCTGTAAAGTGGTCTACAAATTGGGCTGGTGCCGGGCCTAAGTGGCACATGAAGCAAAAGCAGAAAAGAGCTGATTTCATGCTTCAAATTACCCGTGTAAAAACATTAATTTTGCGTCGATTTTTACCTCGAATTCAGCAAAATTCACATGAAAGTAGCCGTTGTAGGTGCCACCGGTATGGTTGGCGAAGTAATGCGCAAGGTGTTGGCCGAGCGTGGTTTCCCTGTTACAGAGTTTTTGCCGGTGGCCTCCGAAAAATCGGTGGGTCAAACCATTGCTTTTATGGGCAAAGATTACAAGGTAATTTCTTTAGAAGATGCCGTTGCTGCCCGGCCGCAGCTGGCTTTGTTTTCGGCTGGCGGCAGTGTGTCGCTGGAATGGGCGCCGCGTTTTGCCGAAGTTGGTACCGTGGTGATCGATAATTCTTCGGCTTGGCGCATGGATCCTACCAAGCCCCTGGTGGTTCCTGAACTGAATGCCGATGTGCTCACTTCGGCCGATAAAATCATTGCCAACCCCAACTGCAGTACCATCCAGCTGGTAGTGGCGCTCAATAAACTACATGCTGCCTATCGGGCCAAGCGCATTGTGGTGAGCACCTATCAAAGCGTAACGGGTACTGGCGTGAAGGCAGTTACCCAGCTCATGAACGAACGCGCAGGTGTAGAGGTCCCTATGGCTTACCAACACCGCATTGATATGAATTGCTTGCCACAAATCGATGTTTTTCTCGACAATGGATTTACCAAAGAGGAAATGAAAATGACCAATGAAACGGTGAAAATCATGCGCGATGCGGGCATTAAACTTACCGCCACTACCGTGCGTGTTCCGGTGATGGGTGGACATAGCGAGGCGGTGAATGTGGAGTTTGAGCACGAATTTGACCTGAATGAGGTGTATCAACTTTTGGCCGAAAGTCCGGGTGTGGTTGTAGTCGACGATCCTAAAAACGGACAATACCCCATGCCCATCCACAGTGAAGGGCGTGATGAGGTTTTTGTAGGCCGCATTCGAAGAGATGAATCGCAAGCCAAAACCCTCCACATGTGGGTAGTTGCCGATAATTTGCGCAAAGGAGCAGCCACCAATGCCATTCAAATTGCTGAATACATGCTGGGCAAGGGCTTGCTGTAGCAGGTATTAGTGAAAATCAAATTTGACTCGTATTTAATTCGGGGTTATTTTGCCGTGATTTTATTGTCACCAATATGAAACGCTATTTTCTCGCCTTATTTCTTTTCCTTTTAGTAGGGTTATGGTTTGGGCCCAGGGTTCAGGCACAGGTAAATCCAACCAATAGGCAAATTGTTCTTCAGGGTTTTTGGTGGGATTATTGGAATGCCAATTATCCGAACGGCTGGGCCAATTATCTGGCTGAATTGGCACCTAAATTAAAAGAGCTGGGTGTAGACGCGGTTTGGATACCACCTACTATTAAAAATGGGGGTCAAAATTCGGTGGGCTATTCGCCCTTCGACCATTACGATTTGGGCGATAAGTTTCAAAAGGGATTTCTAAAAACGCGCATGGGCGATAAGGACGAATTGTTGCGCATGGTTGCAGTGCTCAAAGCCAATGGCATTGATGTGATTCAAGACATCGTATTTAATCATACCGACGGAGCCGGTTCTCAAAATGGTGGTGGCGGGCAAGATCCAGCGGCTCTCGATGATGGACGTACGCAGCGCTTTAAAAACTTCCGCTACGTGAGCTGGACAACACCCGCAGTGAACGAATCGGCAGCCAATTATCTGGCACGGAATGGCCGTTTTTATAAAAACTGGCAAAACTTCTATCCTAATCCGGGCAATGTATGTTGCAGCAACGATATCAACTCGGTTTGGTGGGGCCCCGATATCAGCTACGAGAGCAATGCTATTGGGCAAAGCAGCAATGCTACCTTTAATCCGGTTCAACAGCAAGGCTACATGCGCAATGAAATGCGCAATTGGGTGATTTGGAACAAGAAGCAAATGGGATGGGATGGGGTTCGCCTCGATGCGGTGAAACACTTCTCTACGGTAGTTACCGAAGATTTTTTATGGAATATGCAGTTTGGAAGCCTCTGGGCCAATGGTGGCAACGATATGTTTGCCGTTGGCGAGTGGGTAGGCGGCATGGGCGATTTGGATGCCTGGGCCAATAATGTCCAAAACCGTGCAGGCACTTTCGATTTTGCCTTGCGCAATGCACTCACCGGAATTGTTACAGGCAACGGTAATTTCGATATGGGTACCGTGCCTAATTTTCAGCAGCAAAATCGCCAGCGCACGGTGCCTTTTGTGAATAACCACGATACTTTTAGGCCTCAACTCAGTGCCACTGGTAATTATACCGGCTGGAATACGGGTTCACAGCTTGGTCCGCATATAGAACCCAACGATGTGCGCCTGAGTGTAGTGTATGCCATTGCTTTGGCTGTGGATGGTGCACCACAGGTGTTTTTTGAAGATTTGTTCAATATCGGCTACCTAGGTAACCGTTTCAGTCACCGCCCAACGGTAGACAGCACCTTGCCCATTCGCAGCGATATTGCCAACCTCATGTGGTGCCATCAGAACCTGCGCTTCAAAGAAGGACCGTACTTGGTTCGATGGCAAGCTGCCGATGCTTTGGTAATTGAGCGGGGCGGTAAAGCACTCGTAGCTACTTCCGACAATTGGGCCAATTGGCAAAATCTGAATGGGGTACAAACAAGTTGGCCCGATGGTACGGTGCTGGTAGATTATAGCGGTGCCAATTCGGGCACCCGTACGGTATATGGTGGTGGGAAGGTAGACATTTCAATTCCACCCTGTAACGGCACTGCGCCACAAGGACGCCGTGGCTATAGTGTTTGGGCCCCTCAGGGAATCACTGCCAACTATAATAGGCCATCGAAACGGATTACCCAGGAGTGGGAGATGGAGAACGATTTGGGCGACAGGCATACTGCTAGCTTGCAACAAGGGGGACGAACGCCTAACAACAGTATGGAGTGTCGGGTAGTGGGGCGGATCTTCGTGAAAGCAGGGGAGCCTATTGAATTAGAAGTATATCCTGGCGATACCTTACGCCCGTTAACGGCTACCATCCTCGACGCCAATTGCGCAGCCCTCGACTCGGTAACTGGCGCAGGAACGCTGCTCCGAACCTACACTCCCAGCCAATCGGGTTGGTACACCATTCGTTTGCGTAATGCTACTGCTACACAGCCAGGCCAAAAGGCTTGGGTAAAACTTACCTACGAAGCTCCTGCAGTTATTCAAACCAATGCAACCAAGAACAAATGTGCCTGCACAACCACTACCTTGCCTACTTCAGTAGATGAAAAGGCACCGAAGCAGGCAGCATTAAAGGTTTACCCTAACCCGGCCGAAAGCGAACTCTTTGTGCAATGGGAAGATGCCTCCCTTGTTGGTCAGGAACTCAAAATACGCGATTTACAAGGACGTATTTTGATGCAGCTAGCCGCTCCAACGAATGAAGCAGGAGTGATGGTTCCCATTCATCAACTGGCTGCGGGTGTTTATTTGGTGGAATTACAGCACAGCCAAGGGAGTGTGATGCAGCGCTTTGTAAAGCGTTAAGGTGTCAACTCCAAAACTATACTTCCTTTTGCTGGGTTGTCGTCCACCAGGCCGAAGAACCGAGCAGCACGATGTTTTTGCGGGTATAGCTGCTGATTTGAAGGAATTGGTGCCCCACATTCAAGCATCGTGGCCCGAGGCCGGCAAAATACATTTAGATGCCTGGAGAGAGGTAAATTGGGTAGATGGTTACAGGGTGGAAATACGGGCAAGAACGCCTGAAGTAGTTTTGCCTGAAACGAATTTAAAATTGTGGTTTGTGAATTTGGGAGGATACCAGCCTGGCGTTTTTGAAGAATTTCACCAAAAATTACTGGTGGTGGCGGCTTCCCAAGCCGAAGCGGTTCAACAAGCCAAGCAGCATCCCTTTTTCAAGGCCTTCCATTTGCCACCGCAGGGTGCTGCTCATATCGACGATAAATGGCTGTTAGAAGCAGATGAGGTAGAGCTGCTCGAAAGCCTGCTGCCTGAGCAAATGCAAGCACAATGGCGTTTAGCATTGATCCCTGACCCTGCTCATTTGCCCGATGAGCTGCATATCGGTTATTTCAAATTAACGACACTCTGAGGTCTCAGTCAATGAGGCCAAATTGCCTAAAATGGTAGGCAGTGTGCAGTAGAATGAGGTTTTTGATTTTGGGCGCATCCATCGATCCGTAAAGCGGATGTTTGATTTTGCCTTCCACTTGCGCGGCTTTTTCCAACCATTCTGCCAATTCCACTTTTTCTTCCATTATATCGAACTTTCTATCGCTGCGCTGTTTGATTTCAGGCAGGGTTTGCAAATTTTTGGGGAAGGTATAGATGGTCTTCCGGCTGAAATAGCGGAACATGAGCTTTCCGAACAGGAAGCCAATAACTTGCGTGGATTTACTGGTGCGCTTTTCTCCCAACGATAGTTTGATGAAAGCGCTACAATGATGACACATTTGGGCTGCATTCATGGTGCCCCAGAGCGGTGCCTGATCAACCGCTAAGCCATGGAGGAGGCTGTTGAGGGTGGTAAAATCCGTCGGGGTATGTTTCATGTTTGAGTTAGTCGTAGAAGTAAAAGTAACTTATTCTCAATTTTTTTTTGCGGTCATTTTTAGCAGACATGCATTTTTGTCACCCTATTTCCCAAAAAAAAGCCGGGCAGTAAAACGGCCCGGCTTTGTTAAAAGCTCAGTTGCTTAGTAGATGGTGATATCGAACTGTACCAAGTCAACAAAAAGCTGGATGCGGTTTTCGAGCTCATCGTGGGTGAGTTCTTCTAGGCGTTCTGAGCCGAATTTCTCCACACAAAAAGAAGCCATGGCCGAACCGTAAATGATGGCGCGCTTCATGTTTTCAAAGGATATATCGCGTGTGCGAGCCAAATAACCTACAAAGCCACCGGCAAAAGTATCACCTGCGCCAGTCGGGTCGAATACATCCTCCAGTGGTAGTGCCGGAGCGTAGAATACTTCGTGATCGTTGAAAAGCAGGGCACCATGTTCGCCTTTTTTAATGATGAGGTACTTGGGGCCCATGGCTAGGATTTTTTTTGCAGCTTTCACCAAGGAATACTCGTTTGAGAGCATGCGCGCTTCCTCGTCGTTGATGGTCAATACATCCACCCGCTTGATGGTTTCTTTCAAATCATCGAGGGCCACGGTCATCCAAAAGTTCATCGTGTCCATCACTACCAGCTTAGGGCGGTTAGTGAGTCGGTTCATTACTTGCTGTTGAACCATAGGCGTGAGGTTGCCCAAAAGCAAGAACTCACAGTCTTGGTAGCTTTCTGGAACCACCGGGTCAAAGTCGGCCAATACATTCAATTGGGTATCGAGTGTATCGCGGGTATTCATGTCCATATGGTATTTGCCCGCCCAAAAGAAAGATTTCTCTCCTTTTTTGATTTGCAAACCAGTGGTATCGATGCTGCGACTATGAAAAAAGTCGATTTTTTCTTGTGGGAAATCATCACCAACTACAGAGATGATTTTGACTTTAGGCGTAAAAAAGGATGCCGAAATACCAGCGTAAGTGGCTGCTCCTCCGACGATTCTGTCGGTTTTGCCAAAAGGAGTTTCAATGGCGTCAAAGGCTACAGTTCCAACGACTACTAAGCTCATGAGATATTTTTTTTGAAAGATAGAGTGCAAATATTGCACAATTAATTTGAACCTGCTAATATTGCAGTCCCAAAGCAAACGCAA
>PNNG01000020.1 GCA_013824115.1 Sphingobacteriaceae bacterium
GGGCCATCCCGGGGAGGACACGGAGATGGATGATGCTTTTGCCTTGCTTTACGACTTGCAGCTTCATCACTTTTAACTAACTTTGGTAGGAACAGACTGTTTCCATCATGAACGCAACCGAAAATACGCCACAGATTTTAGCCACTTTTGAAAGTGTACGTCGGTTTTCTTTTGAGCAAAAGCGGCAAGCGGTTTATTCAGAACAGGCCGTCAATGAATTTCTGGATGCTGTTTTAGACTTTAAAGCCATGCTGGCCGATAAAACTGACAAAATCAATGTCATTGTTACAAGGGTAGAGGCCATCACTTGGCTGCAGCTCACCGACAATGAAACCTTGATGCTGGTGAACGACTTGGTTTCACAACTGAAAGATTTACGAAGTTCGCTTGTACGTCAATACCTTTCCCTCGATTTTTTGCGCAAAAAAGGTGTTGCCAAAACTGAAATAAAGGCTTTTAAAGCCTCCATCGACGATTTACTGGACGTGGCCGCCGACTTAGAATCGCGTTTTTTTTACCTGCCAAAAATAGAAGGGTTTGAAGAAACTAGCCGTGAGTTGTCGTTGCTCTGATGGCTATTTATTGCACAGAGACTTTTAGGGCGCAATTCGCCAAATTGATAAAGAAAACTTCCTACGCTGATTTGGAGGAGGAACTGATAAATCACTTTTTCAACAAAGACATCGCCCAATTGAGTACAGGAACAAGGCTCAACAACAGCGATACCACACCCTACATCAAAAAACGATTGGCCGGAAGTGGCGGTTACAGGATGTATTACCTGCTTTTGATCAAAGATGGTAATGTGTACCTCATGTTCGTACACCCGAAAAGTGGGTCAATGGGTTACGACAATATCACCGATGCTTCGAAAGCGGCTCTCTATAAAGAGGTACTGAAGTGCATTCAACACAATGAGCTTTATTTCCTACGCGTAGTTGGCGATAAAGTGCATTTCGATCCTGTTAAGTAATCAGCCCCTAAGGATTCTTTTCTGTACCGAAAGCTAATTTACGGCTCTTCCCTTCGCAAATTTAACAACGAAAAAAGCCCCTTGCGGGGCCGGAGTAAATTTAAACACGGATGTCACGCTGCAAGTCCCGGCCATCTGGGAGAGGACACGGAGAGAAAGCGTCAGTACTGCCTCTGCGGCCTCCGCTGGGCATGCGCAGCATGCGCAGCAAAACGCTCCGCTACCTCAAGCCATGCGTGCAGCTGCTAGTAGCACTGATGAAAAAGCCGCTTCATCGCACGCAGCGTCAATTTTCAGCATTCAGCCATTCAATAGCCACTTAATCCTCCGTGCCTCTGCGGTTTAAATCCCGCGCCAGCGGCTACGGGAACTTCTGGAACTTCGAAAAGTCAGGCTGCCGCTTCTCCAAGAAAGAATTCTTGCCTTCCTTGGCTTCGTCGCTGAGGTAGTAGAGTAGGGTGGCGTTGCCGGCGAGCTCCTGGATGCCGGCCTGACCGTCGAGTTCGGCGTTGAACGATGATTTGAGCATGCGCAGGGCAATCGGACTCTTGGCCAACATCTTGCGGCACCACTCCATGGTGGTTTCTTCGAGCTGGTCGAGGGGCACTACTTTGTTCACCAAACCCATGTCGAGGGCTTCTTGCGCATCGTACTGGTCGCAGAGGTACCAAATTTCGCGCGCCTTCTTCTGTCCCACGATGCGGGCGAGGTAAGAAGCACCGAAACCGCCGTCGAAGCTGCCTACTTTCGGACCGGTTTGGCCAAAACGGGCATTATCAGCAGCAATACTGAGGTCGCATACCACATGCAAAACGTGACCGCCACCGATGGCCCAACCGGCTACCATGGCCACCACGGGCTTGGGAATGCGGCGGATCTGCATCTGCAGGTCGAGCACGTTGAGGCGGGGCACCTGGTCGTCGCCAATGTAACCACCATGACCGCGTACACTCTGGTCGCCGCCGCTGCAAAAGGCCTTGCCGCCCTCGCCGGTGAGGATCACCACGCCCACACGCTCGTCCTGGCGGGCCAATTCCATGGCTTCGCTCATTTCCTTGACGGTGAGGGGGGTGAAAGCATTGTGCTTTTCGGGCCGGTTGATGCTGATTTTAGCCACGCCTTCGTAGTACGAAAACTTGATTTCTTTGTATTCCTTGATGGTTTCCCAGGGGAATTTACTGGTCATGGGTGTGAATTTATGAGTTCGAGGTATTGATGATAAACGCTTTCGTTCACCGAAGGTTCGGTGCGAATTTCAAGCAGCTGACAGCCATCGACTTTTTGCATCTGCTCCACGGCCTGCTGCAAAGATAGGGCATCGGTAGCCAGCAGGTAGGGCAAGCCCCAGGCAGCCGCCATGGCTTGTAAGTTGATGGAGCGGGGCGTGGCAAAATAGTCTTCGCGCTCAGGCTGGGTTTTCGGGCCGGGAATCTGCCTGAAAATATCGCCGCCGCCGTTGTTGAACACCACCACCCGCAGGTTGCGCGGCCGCTCGCTGCTGCTGAAGGCGTTGAGGTCGTAAGCAAACGAGAGCTCGCCGGTGAGCATCCACACCGTTTCGGGGCGCTGCGTAGCAAAACCGAGGGCAGTGCTGTTCACCCCGTCGATGCCACTGGTGCCGCGGTTGGCGTGAACCCAATGCAGGGTCGGCCATTGCGGCAAATTTTGCCAATGACGGATGGGCGTGCTGTTGCCCAGATGCAGGCTGTACCCGGCGGGTAAAAGATGGCTGAGCTGGTTAAAAGCAGCCATGTCGCCAAAAGGAAGGGCCGAAAGCCAGGCTTTGAGGCGGGTGTTCAGGCTGTTTTGAGCCGTTTGCCACAAGGCTTGGTAATTGCCGCTGCCTGTTGGCAAGTTGGTAAGCGACTGCAACACCTGGTTCACCGGAGCGGTCAAGAGGGTGCCACCACTGGCAAAAGGATCGGCTATTTGTCCCAAAGCATCGATGCGCCAGTGTTGGCTGGCGGGATATTGCCTCAGGTATAGTTTGAGTTGTTTCGACACCACTTGCTGGCCCCAGCTGATGAGCAGGTCGGGTTGCAACGACGCTGGCCTGCCACGCAAAATGGCTTCGTGCTGGCTGATACCACCGGGCGCGTTGGCCACCGCTTCCGAAAGCAGGCAAACCCGTGGGTCGGTAAGCAGCTGTTGCAGCAGGACTTGCTGGGTGGCATCGGGCGCTTGCTGACCAGGTACCAATAAAATGCGGCGGGCCTGGTGCCAGCTATCTTTTAAGCTTGCCGACAAACTGAAATGCAGTTCAGCTGCGGGCAGCTCCCAGCGGGTCATGGGCTGTACAGGCGGCAAAGGCTCGTACAGCGGTTCGCGCAAGGGAATGTTGAGGTGGGCCGGTCCACGCTGGTTTACCGCAGCCTGCCAGGCTTGCTGCACCAATCGGGCGGCATGCCAGCGGTCGGTTTCGCTATCGGCCTGTTCGGGCAAGCTGGCTGCAAAAACGGTATGCGGTCCCAAAGCACCCTGTTGGCGGATGGTTTGTCCGTCTAACTGATCAACCCAAGCGGCGGGCCGGTCGGCCGACAAAACCAACATCGGCACGCGCAAATAAAAGGCTTCGGCCACGGCAGGCGCCAAATTGAGCAGTGCCGTACCTGAGGTGCACACCACCGCCACGGGTTTTCCACTGGCCAAGGCCTTGCCTATGGCAATGTAGCCGGCCGCACGCTCGTCGATGACGGTGCTGGTAGCAAAGCCTCCGTGGCGTACAAAACCCAGGGTGAGGGGGGCAGAACGCGAGCCCGGACAAATCACTACTTCCTGCAAACCCATCTCATGGAGGAGTTCGAGCAAATCGGTGAGCTGTTGTTTGGGAGGGTACTGCATCTGCCGTTTTTCAGGCCTGCAAGATACGGAGTAATGTGGCAGCCTTGTGCTCGGTTTCGAGCCATTCGGCCTCGGGTACCGAACCGGCTACCAGTCCACCACCCAGGTACAGGCCGGCGCTGCTGTGGTGCAATTCCATGCTGCGAAGGTTCACATAAAGGCGATGGTGCCCTTCGGCATCTACCGGCCCCAAAAAACCACCGTACAAACGGCGCTGGTGGGCTTCCAAAAAGCGGAGGTAGTTGCGGGCGGCCTGCACGGGCAATCCACAAACCGCCGGGGTGGGGTGCAGGCTTTGGGCCAGGGCAAATACATCCACTTCGCCTTCGGCAAAAATGTGGTTGCGCAAGTGCTGCACTTGTCCGGCCGTGATGGTTTCGCGCTCGGCCACTTGCGGTTCGAGTCCGGCGGCCTGCAAACGCTCGCAGATGTAATCGGTTACCAGCTGCTGCTCGCGGAATTCTTTGTCGCTCCACGCACGCGGCGAGGGGTCGAGGGCGCGGGTACCCGCCAGCGACATGGTGCGTACCTCTTTGCCGTGCGTTTCGAGCAGCAATTCGGGCGATGCACCGAGCCACAATCCCCAGCCGGGAATGCTCACCAAACTCACAAAAGCCTGTGGATAGGCCTGGCAGAGACGTTCAAACAATTCGGTGGGATGGTGCGGCGGCAGGGGCACCTGCTTCACGCGCGACAAGACCACTTTGTGCAGCGAGCCGGTTTGGATGGCGCGCAAGGTGGCGGCCACCTGTCCGAGGTAGGTGCTCAAATCGACCGCGGCACCGGCGGCACCGAGTTCGGGAAGTTGTTCTTCATCGGCCTGCTCCAAGTCGTGGTGCAGCTCGGTGAGGGCCAGCAGCAAATGCGGCGGCAGGCTGCCCGTGCGCAGGTCGCGGGCTTGCTGACTGAAACCGGTGAATTGGAGGTCGGCACGCAGCCAGCGGGCCGGACTGTCGGGGAAGTCGAAGGGCGCTACCACAAAACCACCGGTTCTGCCGCTTTCCCAGGGCAACACTTCCTCGCTCAGTTGGAGGCAGGTTTCGGGCAGCTCGGCGCCGGGCAAGCGGTAACTCACCAGGGCATATCGCTTGCGGGCAGCCAGGTGAAACAGCTGCTTCAGTTTTACAGTTCGGGTAATGGAGGTATGGATCAAACTCAGGCGCGGTTGTTCACGATGGCAGCAGTAAAACGACAAACACATACCAGGTGTTCACGTTCGTCGTATAATTTTATATCCCACACATGGGTGCTGCGCCCTTTGTGCAGTATGCTGGCTTTGCCGGTCACCAATCCTGAGCGTACGGCCCGCAGGTGGTTGGCATTTATTTCGAGCCCAACGGCCACCATGCCTTCGCCGGCCAGCATGTTAGAGCCCACGCTGCCGAGGGTTTCGGCCAGGGCCACCGAGCTGCCGCCGTGCAGGATGCCGTAGGGCTGGATGGTGCGTGCGTCTACGGGCATGGTGGCTTCGAGGTAACCTTCGCGGGCCACGGTGAATTGCATGCCAATACTTTCGCCCAAACTGCCGGGCAGTTTGCTGTTGATGTGGTCGAGGATTTGTTGCTCGTTCATGGGGCGAAAATAGGTAAATTACAAGAAATACGTGATTGCAATGAACCCAGCCCGCTGGGCTGGGGAATGGACTGAGGCCCCGTTGGGGCGAACGGTTGCGAGGCAATGGTGCTTGCTAAATCCAAGTACCGATACGGTACGTACATACGGCATGAACAAAACGAAATTGGTCTTACGGAGCCTGTTGCTCATGCTGATTTTGTGGGGTATAAATGCCCTTGTAATCAAATGGCCGGTGCACGTGGCAGAAAACCCAAGCCAGTGGTCAGGCAACCTGCCTACATTGGGGGCACAGCTGAAGCATCAGCAGCTGAAGAGGAACCATTCAGCCGTTAACGGAAATGGCTCTACTGAGATTTACGAAGGAAATGGCAAGGTGCGTAATGTGCTGGTGGAATAACCCAAGCCTGTGGTTGGCATTTAAAATGTTACTTCCGGTCTCGATAGGGGCTTCAGCGTTTCAAAATCGAACAGCGTTAGTCGGCGAAGCAGGTAGTACGACTGCCACCAGCTGCGCAAGGTGTTGATGTAGGCCTGGCGGGCCAGGTCTTTTTCTTGTACCGATAAATTCAAATCGGTAATCGAAATTTTGCCGATGAGGTAACGCTCTTTGGTTACATCAAAACGCTTTTGGGCGATGGTATCGGCTTTGGCGGCCACCAGCAGCTGGTCGCGCATCATGTTGAAGCGCATCACTTGCAGCAATATTTCCTGCTCAAAATTGATTTCTTCCTGCTGCACATTCACCTCCACCAATTCACGGTTGGCTTCGGCCATGCGGATGCGCGAGCGCGTTACGCCCCAATTCACCAACGGAATGTTGAGGGTAAGGGCCACGTTGCGCTGGTCTTGCGGATTGGTGTACACACTGCCCAAAGTGGCGCCGCGTTGCGTTAAACCAAAATTGGCCGAAACGCCCACTTGCGCCCGGTTGTCGCCTTTGGTTTGCGCTACCTGCTGCTCGGCCTCCAGTCGACGGCGGCGGAACTCCAGCA
The DNA here is from genome assembly GCA_013824115.1 of Sphingobacteriaceae bacterium. Taxonomy (GTDB): domain Bacteria; phylum Bacteroidota; class Bacteroidia; order UBA7662; family UBA7662; genus PNNG01. Next base: position 6,382 of record PNNG01000020.1, read on the forward strand.
CGGCCCGGCGATTGGCACGCGCAAATTCGAGGGCTTTATCGGGCCGCACTTCAAAAAAACGTACATTGGTGGGCACTTGCAGCACAACATTGTCGCGCTGGTTGAGATTGAGGTAGCGCTTCAAATCTTGTTGCCGCAACTCCAGTTCCAACTGGGTTTCGGCCACCCGGTTGCGGGCGTTGAGCAGCGACAATTCGATTTGCAGCAGGTCGTTTTCGGCGATTTTACCCAACTCGTAGCGGCCTTGCGAAATGCGGAAAAGGGTGTCGGTATTGGCCAAGTTGATGAGGGCCAATTGGTAGTTGTTTTCGGCAAGCAGCAAATCGAAATACAAGCGGCTGGCTTCAATGGCAATTTCTTCCATCTCTTCGGCAAAGCCGCGTTCGGCCTCCTCAAACCGCAAGGGTTCGGTTTGGCGCTCCCAGCGAAAACGGTTGTAAAAGAGGTTGTTTTGGTTGTAACTGATGGAAAAGGGCGTGCCCAAAAAGGAAGTCCCGGCCTGGGTGCCCAACAAGTCGATGCGCTGCAAACTGCTCACAAAGCTGAATTGTCCACCCGTCCACGGCACTTGCTGGCTCAGGCTGAGCGAAGCTGCCGAGGTGGTCAGCGAGCGATCTACAAAGGCGTCGGTACCATCGGGCAGGGTTATGCGCTCGATGCTGCGGTTAAAATTGGGCACCGTACCAAAGGCCCGCAATTCGGGCAACATACCGGCCCTGAAGTTCTGATAACGCCAATAGTTGTTCTCAAAACTGGTTTTCGACCGTAAATAGGCAGGCGAACGCATTTGCGCCATGCTCACCACATCGTGCAGCCGTAAACTTTCGGCCGATTGGGCCAGCACAGCTGGGGCAATAGCCAACAGCAGCAGGGTCATCCAACATTTATTCATAGCGCAACGATTCAATGGGATTGGCAGCGGCCGCGCGGCGGGCGGGCGTGATGCCGAAAATGAGTCCAACCGCCGCCGACACCCCAAAACTGAGGACCATCGAAAATGGACTGAGGATGGTGCGGATGTCGGTAAACCACTCAATGGCATAGGCCATGCTGATGCCCAATACCACGCCCAGCAAGCCACCACCCAAGCTGATGAGCACCGCTTCGAACATGAATTGCCAGATGATATCGTCGCGGGTGGCCCCCAACGCCCGGCGGGTGCCAATTTCGCGGGTGCGCTCCAACACCGAGGCCAGCATGATGTTCATGATGCCAATGCCACCCACCAACAAAGAGATGCCTGCAATGGCGCCCAGCACGAGGTTAAAAATGTCTTTGGTGCGCTGTTGCTGCTTGAGCAATTGCTCGGGAATACTCACTTCAAAATCAACCACTTCGTTGTGTCTGCGACTGAGCATGCGCAGCAATACCTCCGAGGTTGAACTCACCTGCTCGCTTTCAGCCACTTGCACCACCAATCGATCGAGCTGGTGGTAGTTCTTTTTCTTCTTCTTACTGCCTTCTTCCTCCCCATCGCTAAAAACCACCCCATCGCCAAAAAAGGTTGCGTTTTCGTCTTTGCCGGCATATACCGAAGCCCGATTTACATAGCGGGCCAAAGCGGTTTTGATGGGTACGTACACATCGGCATTGTAATCGCGAATGCCCAAATTTTCGATGGCCTTTTCTGAAACTGCCGTTTCCTGCAAAACACCCACCACCTTGAGCCATTGATTGCCTGCCTTGAGGTAGCCTCCCAAAGCGGGTTCGGTATTGAAAAAACGCCGGGCGATGGTGCTGCCAATGATGCAAACCGCCTCGCCCTTGTCGAGCTGCACTTGCGTGAAGGCCTGACCTTCGGCCAAGGGCAAATTGCTGATGCGGAAATAGGCTGGGGTAACGCCTACCACCCTGCTGCTGCGCTTGGCACCCTCGCGGATGATTTCGGTTTCGTATACAATTTCGGGACTCACCGCTACTACCGAGGGCAGGTGCCGGGCAATGGCCTCGGCATCGCTGAGGTGCAAGCCGCGGCTAAAGCGGGAGGTTTGGACTTTATCGTCGGCGGGACTGTCTTTTTGCTCAAACACCGACTTCACCACGATGTTGTTAACGCCCACCAAACGAATCTGCTCGAGTATTTCTTGCCTTGCCCCGTTGCCAATGGCCAGCATGGCTATGACCGCAGCCACACCGAAGATGATGCCCAAGGCCGTCAACATCGACCGGTATTTATTGGCCAGCAATGCCTCGGTGGCAATGTTCAGGTTGTTCTTTTGACGGGGTGAAAGCAGCGGCATGATACTAAGGCTGTTTGGCGGTGCTGTCCGACTTCGGGGCCTGTCCGGGCTGGTGCAATTTGCCATTCAGCAAACGGATGGGTTGTTTTTCCATACCTACAGGCTTACTCAGTAGCACCTTGTCGCCTTGTTTCAATCCGGCTGCAAGCACCGCCTCATTTTCATTGGTTTCGGCAATCTTCACTTCCACTTTCTCGGTTTTGAGGCCATCGCGCAAATAAGCAAACTGCACCCCATCTTCCACAAAAATGGCTTCAAGCGGCACAATGAGCGTATCGCGCAAGGTGCTGGTGATGATGCGGTTGCCGGTAGTCATGCCCGGCCTTACCGTGCTGTCGGTTTTGGTGAGCTCAATCACTACTTCAAACACTTTGGCGTCGGTATTGCCCTTTTGTTCGCCTACATTGGCTACTTGGGTAACTTTGCCACTGAGCTTCAGGTCGGGAAAAGCATCGAGGCTGATGCTCACTTTTTGTCCCTGCTGCACCTTGCGAATATCTACTTCATTCACATAAGTTTTCGACAACATCTCGCGCAAATCGGGCAGGGTAGCCACCGCCGGGTCCCAGGGAGAAATGCTGCTGCCTACCTTCTTTTTGGTGCCGCCCCATTCGCGCATATAAATCACCATGCCGGGCTTGGGCGCTGTGATGGTAAATTGGCCACTTACCGCCTGCAGATTGTCCATTTTGTTGCGAACCTGTTGCAAATTGGCTTGGGCTTCCGCCATTTTGGCTTCGGCTTGTAGTTTTTTTACTTTGTAGTTTTGTCGGGCCTGTTCCAAATCACGTTGGCCTTTTTGCAGTTCCAACTCGGCCTGGCGAATGATGGCAGGCGGCTCAAAGCGCGACTGTTGTAAGGTGATTTGTTTCTGTTCGAGCTGAAATTCGAGGTTCAGCAATTCATCCCGGGCGGCACGCAACGAAAGCGTGGTATCGAGCTTTACCTGGGTGTATTGCGATTCTACCTTTTCCAACTCGGCACCTGTATCTTTGATTTTGCTACTGATTTCGGTTTGGTCGAGGGCGGCCACATATTCGCCCTCCTCTACCAAAGTGCCTTCTGGCACCAAATCCTGGATTTTTACCTGCCAAATACCCACTTGCCGGATGCCTTCGGGACCGTTGATGTTCTCCGAATTTTTGGCGAGCAGCTCACCCGCACTGAAAACCACACTTTGAAAAGTGCCACGTTTCACTTCCGCTTCGAGCTCAGCTCCGCTTTGTACCGCTTTAAAACCAAATTGGTAAATCAACCAAACGACCAGAAGCAGCGCGCCTCCAATCCAATATTTATACGTAAGTAGTTTTTGCATGGGGATGTTGGTGCTACAAAATACAAAACAGGCAGGTGAGTTTTAACGCTACCTGCCTGCTTTTGGTGTGTTTGTGATTTTTTAAGAGATCAACGTTCGAGGTCGATACTCAAACGGTAGCGCAAAACCCGACCATTGCCCGTATCGGCCACAAAAACCGTACGGCGGAAATAGGCCACGCCTTGGGGGTTGTTGAATTGGAAGGGACCGGCACCGCGACCGCCAAATGAGGCAATTACCTGTTTAGTAATACCGCTGGCGGGAGGTGGATTTACCCCTTCGAAGCCCAAACGGGTGAATTGATACAGCGAATCGCGTGCGGCATCGATCACGAAAATGTAGCCCGTTTCGTCGGGGGCAATGCAAATGTCGGTGGGATTGGTAAAGCGAAAGCCTTCGTACAAAAAGCGATTGGCCTTACTCTCATCGAAATTGAGCAAGTTGGCATTTTCGGTATACGATATACCCGTTTCAGGATTGTCGATTTGGCGGATCCAAAGCGCTTTGTATTCGGCTGCAGGGGCCGATTGCAACAAAATAAAATCCATCGAATTGCTCATACCAAACACCAACTGGGGCGGGGCTAAAAAACTGGTAATGCCACTCACTGCCATCACCGAACGCAGGCTCGAGCTGTTGGGATTGAGGTTGCGAATGGAGCCGTTGTTGGAACGATCGGGACGGTAAATCAATACCGTATTGTCGGGCACCGCCGTGCTGGTGAGGCTGTTGGTTGGTCCCCGGCGGGTAAGGTAGAAGCCGTTGTCGTGGGTGGTGGCAATGCCGGTAAACTCCACTTGCGTATCGAAAACGCCCCTGAAATTGGTATTGCTGCGAGAGTTATCGTTGCGTGGGTGGATGAGGCGCTGAATGATCTGCGGATTGCGGGTGCCCGTGCCGGTGAGCACATACACGGTGGCCAAATTAAAGGTTTCACCGTTGATAATGCTGTCGGCCCGACCCAAAACGTAGGTAATCAAACGGCGGTCTTGGGTGATTTTGGTAGCGCCGGGTACCGGAATGAACTGTTGGCGATCGCCTTTTTGGTCGAGCACCCAAACGCCGGCGTCATTGCCGCCACTGGCATTGTCAACCACATACACCATTTCGTCGTAGCCCACATACACATCGGTAGGCTTCACAAATCCGCCCCAAACGGGCAATACGGGTACGTAACCAATAACGCCTTGCACCAAATTGGGGTCGATGGCGCCTTGACGCAGGACATCATCTACTTGGGGGTCTTGTTTGCTGCCCAACAAAAAATCGCAGCTTTGCAGCGAGAGGCTAGCGGCTAACCCAAGGCTCAATGCCGAAAAACGGATGGTACGTAGAAAGCTGCTCATAAAATGCCAATGGATACTGTAAAACGGTGCACGCTTCCCAAACGGGTTTTGTTGTTGAAGCCGTAATCGAAGCGCATATAACCAAAATTCCGCGGGGTTTGGAAACCTACACCAAAGGCAGGAAGGGCCATTTCATCGATGCCCAATTCATAGCCCATGCGGCCAAAAAAGATGTTTTTGTAATTGTATTCCGCCCCAATGCCCAAAGTTTCTTTGTTATCCGTTGGGTGGTTGAGCTGAGCAATGGCGGTGATTTTGTGGAATTCGGTAATGAGTGGATCGAAGGCAAAGCCAATGCGGAACAGAGCGGGTACCGATACGTCTTCAAATTCGTCGATGGTTTCGGTGCCGGTAAAGTTGAGCCTGCGTATTTCGCCATTGGGTTGCACGTTCACCCCAAAATTGGCCACTGATACAGCAAAACGGGCATTTTTAATACCTACGTTGTAGGTGATTCCAAAATCGAAGATGGCATTGTTGGTTACTATGCCTACCATGCTTTCGCGCGCCCATTTGCCAGTGAGGCCGAACGAGAATTGGTCGGTGAGGGCTTTGGCGTAGGTGAGGCCAATGAGACTGTTGTGTACCGAAAAGGTCTCACCCGTGCCAAACGGCTGAAATTCGGTGGTTACAGGCATATCGCCGCTGTTAAGCGACATCAGGCTGAGTCCTAAAACACCACCACCATTTAAACGATAGGCCAAACCACCATAGCTGATGCCAATGTCGGCCCAGTACAAAGTATGTCCAAATTGGAAATGGGTACGTTGGGTATCGAGACCCGTAATGCCCGCGGGATTCCAAAACAGGGCCGAAACGTCGTTGGCTACAGCAATGTAATTGCCCGATAAACCGGCCGAGCGGGCATCAACGCCAATTTTAAGGAATTGCATGCCGGTGGTGCCTGCACGGCTACCTCCAAACGACGGAAGTACCTGTGCCTGGGCGGCAACACTCAAAAAAGCAAACGAACAGAGCAGTAAATGTCTCAGCATCATCTATCAGAACGGGGGTGCAAGTTAAAGCAAAAGCAGCAATTCGCAAGTTAAGAAAACATCAAGGTTATGGCTGGGTCGACTGTTTTTCGCGCATCTTTTTATAAATGCCAATGGCAGTCATAAGCACTGCAATAAAGCCCAGCAAGCCCAACAAGCCCCACAGCATGCTCAGGGTATTTTTAAGCACCACCAGAAAGACAATGGCCACTAAAAAGATGGTGGCTACCTCGTTCCAAATCCTCAGAAAGGTACCCGAATAGCGGAACTCTCCACTCAATTGCTGCTTGTACAACCACCAACAGCTGGCATGGTAGGCGTAGAGCAAGAGTACAAAACCAAATTTGGTGATCAACCAAAGCGGATTGGAGCCGTACAAATGCCACATCCACAAGCCAAAAACGCCCGTAAGCACCGCCGATGGCACAGTGATGCCCCGCCACAAGCGCAGGAGCTGGCCGCCGTATTGGTCACGCAGGATGCCGCGGGCCACATCGTCGCGGCTACCCGCTTCGGTATTGTAAATGAGCAAACGCACAAAATAAAACAGCCCGGCAAACCAGGTCACCACAAACAAAATGTGCAGGGCTTTGACGTAGAGATACATGAAATGCAAAATTAAGGAAGAAGGCAGGTTTGCCGGCAAACTTTTCTTTTTGCAGCATCTTTTGCTGCTTTTTGCGCAAAGCAGAATGAGGCATGAACGCAGCATGTATATTCAGCCTTTCAAGCGTTTGAGCCATGATTACGACTTTTGGAAGCGCAGTGGTAGGTGTAAATGCCATTGCCATACAGGTGGAAGTAGATGCCCAAAAAAATGCCATTGGGTATTTTTTAGTGGGCCTGCCCGACAATGCAGTGAAAGAAGGGCAGCACCGCATCGAAACCGCGGTGCGCAATGCCGGCTACGATTTTAAGCGCTATAAATATGTGGTGAATATGGCGCCGGCCGACATCCGCAAAGAGGGTGCTGCTTACGACCTCACCATTGCCGCCGGCTTGCTGGCTGTGAGCGAGCAAATGCACGCCACCGATTTAGACCGCTATGTAATCATGGGCGAACTCTCGCTCGATGGCCGCATCAAACCCATCAAAGGCGCCCTGCCCATGGCCATTCAGGCACGCAAAGAAGGCTACAAAGGCATGTTGCTGCCCCTCGAAAATGCACGCGAAGCAGCCATAGTGAGCGAGTTGGAGGTGTATGGACTCGAACACCTCAGCGAGCTGGTCGATTTTTTTAATGGCAAACAAAAACCTGCACGCATCGAAATCAATACCCGCGAGGTGTTTTACGAATCGCAAAATGCGTACGAGGTAGACTTTGCCGATGTAAAGGGACAAGAAAACATCAAACGCGCCTTGGAAGTAGCCGCGGCGGGTGGACACAATGTGCTGTTGGTGGGTCCCCCGGGCGCTGGCAAAACCATGCTTTCGAAACGTTTGCCCACCATTTTGCCTCCGCTTACCCTGCACGAAGCCCTCGAAACCACCAAGATACATTCAGTGGCGGGCAAGCTCCCCAATCGTGAAGGTTTGGTGAGCATCCGTCCATTTAGAAGTCCGCACCATACCATTTCGGATGTAGCACTCGTTGGTGGCGGCGGCCATCCGCAACCCGGCGAAATTTCGTTGGCGCACAATGGGGTGCTTTTCTTGGATGAGCTGCCCGAGTTCAAACGCACAGTGCTGGAAGTAATGCGGCAGCCCTTGGAAGAACGACGCGTTACCATTAGCCGGGCACGCTTTACGGTCGATTATCCGGCCAGTTTTATGCTGGTGGCCAGTATGAATCCTTGTCCCTGCGGTTTTTACAACCACCCCGACAAAGAGTGCACTTGTGGCAGCCAGCAGGTGCAGCGCTATTTGAGCAGGGTAAGCGGACCGTTGCTCGACCGCATCGACATCCACATAGAAGTGGTTCCTGTTTCGTTCAACGAGCTGTCGAATCAGCGACCTGCCGAAAGCAGCAACGATGTACGAGCCCGGGTAATGCGGGCACGCGAAAGGCAGCTGGCGCGCTTCGAAGGGCAGTCGATTTACGGCAATGCCCAAATGCCGCACAATCAATTGCACCAGTGGTGTGCGGTGAATTCGGCCGGACAAATCCTGCTGAAAACCGCCATGGAGCGTTTGGGATTGTCGGCCCGGGCCTACGACCGCATCCTCAAAGTAGCGCGCACCATTGCCGATTTGGGCGACAGCGATCACATACAGGCCGAGCACCTTGCCGAAGCCATTCAGTACAGGAGTTTAGACAGGAGCAATTGGGGGGCGTAGTGGAAAAGAATTTTTGACCAGGTTTTCAATGGGTTGTATTTTTAAGAAAAAAACCATGGAACCCAATCAAGTCAATTTAGCAGAACAATTACGCCGAGAATCAGCCATTGTAACTGCAGATTCATTGGCGGTTTTGGAGGAATTTGAGGCTTTGGAAGAAGAGTTACCGCCCTACGAAGAAGGCTAACGCTTATCTTTCCTCCGTGAAACCCGCTTCACCCACCCACTGCACCATTTGCGAAACTCCCTTGCAGGGCGCGTATTGCCATGCGTGCGGACAAAAGCATACCGGCGAAAAGGCAGGCGTTTGGCTTTTACTTCAAGAAGCGCTAGGTACTTTTTTTTCACTCGAAAAGTCGGGTGCAGCCACCCTCTGGTTGCTTTTACGGCAGCCGCAGCGGGTGGTGATGAATTACGTGGCGGGCAACCGTGGATACTGGCAACCCCCGAACAAACTTGTTTTTTACGGCTTGGTGTTATACGGCTTGCATGTGAGTTTGGTAGATGCCGAAGTATTGAATCTGACCATTGAGGTAGAAGGCGTTAATCCGTCGCTTTTCTTTTTGGGTTTGGTTTTGCCTTTTTTGGTACTGAGCGCTTGGTTGTTGTATGGCGCCAAACCGATGAATTTTGCCCGACACTTGGTGTCGAACAGTTATTTCTGGTCGACCTGGTTCATTTTGCTCACCCTCCTTGGCGATGCCCTGGATGCCGTTTACCTGCGCGATTGGGGAACGGTTGACTTTTTCCTCTTCTTGTTTTTGGTAAGTTGGTCGGAAGCGCGGGTTTTCGCAGCTACAAAGGCTTGGTGGCGCAAATTGCTGCTTTCATTTACCCAAGTGGTGTTGTTTTTTACTCTTTTGGCCACTTTTGCAGGCCTAATTTACCTAACAGGAGGTCGCGTAAGTTCCATGGAAGGCAAAGCTCCCACTGAAAATCAGGAGATTAATAATTAGTAACATTTTTATTTTTCAAGTTTATTAAGAATTAATCTAAATAAACTTAAGCCTTTCTATTTTTGCAGCGCATTCAAAACACAAACACCATGCGCAAACATATTCTCTTGCTGGTAGCAGCTGTGTCGCTGCTCAGCGCTTGTAAAGATGAGCCCATCATTGAACCAGGACTCACCCTCCCCGACAACTACAACGGAAGTACTTTTGCCGTTGATGCTGCTGATCAGTTGGCCTTGCGTGGCCGCTTGAACGCCTTGGTTGACGAAGCCAAGCGGGGCAGAAATGCAGCCAATACCGTGGAACTGGCGACCCTCGAAAACCTTTATACAGCTGGAACTCCTTCTGTTCAAGCTTCAGCCAACTCTTACTTCCGCGGTCGCTTAGAAGGGGCTAATGGCTGGTTGGCCGAATTGGCGAAAGCCAGTGGAACAACTTACACGCCTGGCACGCCTACCGGTAATGGCGGTGCTTTTGGCGGTTATTTGTTCGATGAAAATGGCCTGGAACTGGAGCAATTGCTCGAAAAAGGACTCTTCGGCGCCATGAATTATTACCAGGCCGATCAACTTTTACGTAATCCATCGGTAGCTAATTTACATAAGGCTTTGGCTTTGTACGGTGCGCACCCCAGCTTTCCCAACACCATCAATGCCAGCCGCACCCAGTTTCCTGATGCGCACATGGCCAACTACGCCGCCCGCCGCTCCGACATCAACGACGCCAACAGCCTGTACAACCGGGTAAAAACGGCCTTTATTACTGCCCAAGCCGCCATGGAACAGGGTGAGCAGTTTATTGCGCAGCGCGATGAAGCCCTGGCTGATCTGCGCTTGAACTGGGAAAAGGTAAACGCCGCCACCATCATCAACTATTGCCACACGGTGATCACCACCATGAGCAATACCGCCCCCACCGATGCCCAAAAAGGCAATGCTCTACACGCTTATGGCGAAGCAGTGGGCTTTATGCATGGCTGGCGCAACTTACCCGCCAATAGCAAACGCATAACCGATGTCCAAATTGACGAGGTGCTCGAGTTGCTGCGTGCCGTACCCGGACAAACCCCTGTTTCGTATGTATTCATCACCGAACCGGTGGCCAATTTGCCCCGTTTGCAACAGGTAATTACCCGCTTGCAGCAGATCTACGGCTTCAGCAATGCCGAAGTAGAATCGTTCCGCAACAACTGGATCAACGTTCAAAGCCGATAAAATGCAGCGACTGTTGATCGTAAGCATGCTTTTGCTGGGCCTTTCGGCCTGCAAAGACGAAAATACCGGGCCTTCTACCCAAGGCTTCGACCGCGGCAGCATGCTGGCCCATTACGCCGACCAACACATCCAACCGGCATTCGACAGCTTGTCGACCGCCGCCCAAGAGCTCCATAGCAGGTTGCTGGGACTCGCAGCGCAGCCTTCCCCCGTTCAATTGGGGGAGCTGCGCGCGGCCTGGAGCCGGGTATATCTGCACTGGCAAACAGCCGCCATCTTCAATGTGGGTCCTGCCGCCGAGCAAGGCCTACGCAAACGCATGACCGAAGAACTGGGTACTTTCCCGGTATCTGAAGCCAAAATCAACAACTACCTCAATGCCGGTGACACCAGTTTTGCCAATTTCGACCGCGACAGTCGGGGATTATTCGCTATGGAATACTTGCTTTTTGCGGGCACAGAGGCCGATGTACTAAACCGCATGGCCCAAACTCCGGCCAGGAATTACCTCACGGCTTTGTCGAACCGCTTCCGTAGTGAAACGAACCGCATTGCTGCCGAATGGCGCGGTTACCGCAGCGAATTTGTAGGCAATACCGCCACCAGTGCAGGGAGTCCCACGGTACAGCTTTACAACGAATTCCTGCTGAGCTACGAAGGTCTCAAAAACTTCAAACTGGGCCTGCCGTTGGGCTTGCGCATGGGACAAACCCAGGCTGAGCCGCAAAAGGTGGAGGCTTTGTATAGCGGCCAAAGTCTGGCCGGCATCGCCCGCCAAATGCAGGCACTCGAAGCTTTCTGGCGCGGCAACAACAGCACCGGCTTCCGTGCTTATTTGCTGGCCAGTACAGGCGGACAAGAACTGGTTAACCGCACCGAAGCCCAGCTTCGCATCATTGAAGCACGTATCGTGGCTTGCGGTACGGGTAGGCTCGATAGTTTGATTACCGCCAATCCGCAACCCGCCATCGATTTGCACACCGAATTGCAACGCAACACCCGCTTTTTCAAGAGCGATATGTCGTCGCTGTTGGGCCTAACCATTACCTTCTCGAGCGGCGACGGCGATTGATGGAAGTCCTTCGCCAGGCATACCGCTCCCTCTGGCTCCCCGCCTCTCCGGCCCCGCTCGCGACACTCCGCATCGTGACGGGGCTGGTGATGTTGGTGGGCAGCCTGCGCTTTTGGGCCAAGGGCTGGATTGAAGACAACTTGTTGGCGGCCCAAATGCAATTCAAATACAGCGGTTTTGAATGGGTGCAAATGCCACCCGCCGACTGGATGTTGTATGTCATTTTCGGCAGCATGGTGCTCGCTTCGGTGGGGGTGATGCTGGGCTATCGTTACCGCCTTTCGGCCTGGCTGTTGTGGGGCAGTTTTACTTACATCGAGCTGCTCGACCTGACCTGGTACCTCAACCACTATTACTTCATCAGCCTGCTTTTGCTGCTGCTGGCCTTGCTGCCTGCACACCGGCATTTGAGTTTGGATGTGAAACTGGGTCGCGTACAAGCCTTGGCCAGCGTACCCGGCTGGATGGTGGCGCTTCCCCGCTGGCAAATGGGCATTTTGTATGTGTATGCCGGATTGGCCAAAATACAGTCCGATTGGCTCATTCAAGCACTTCCTATGCGTTTGTGGCTGCCCGCCCACAACCACGAGCCGCTACTCGGACCGCTTTTCGGCTGGCACTACACTCCCTGGCTGTTCAGCTGGGCTGGTATGTTATACGATTGCACCATTCCCTTTTGGCTCAGCTGGAAAAAATCGCGCCCATGGGCCTACCTCACAGTCATCGTTTTCCATGCGTTAACCGGCTGGTTGTTTCAAATCGGCATGTTTCCGGTGGTGATGATGGCCATCACCCTGGTGTTTTTTGAAGCTGCCGCCCATGAAAATTGGCAGAAGCGCTTTTTTGGCATTTGGGCTTTGCCCCGAGGCACTCTGCTCCAAACTGCTCGGCTTTGGGTATGGCTGATGGCCGGCTACCTGGCTTTTCAATTGCTGTTTCCCTGGCGATTTGTGCTGTATCCGGGCAACTTTTTCTGGACCGAAGCCGGCTACCGCTTTGGCTGGCGCGTGATGTTGATGGAAAAGGCCGGTACCGCCACCTTTTACGTTACCCGGGCCGATAATGGCCGCGAAGGTGAGGTTGACAATGCCGAATTTTTGCTTCCCCACCAAGAAAAACAAATGGCCATGCAGCCCGATATGCTGGTGCAATACGCGCATTGGCTGGCCGCGCATTATGAAAAGCAGGGCATACCCGTGGCCAAAGTACGCGCCGAAGTGTATATCACCCTGCAAGGCAAGCCCAGCCAGCTGTATTTCCATCCACAATTGAACTTATTGACCCTCAACCACCGCGATTTCCCCGCCTGGCTGTACCCTGCTCCATGAAAAAACTCGGTTTGCTTTTGCTTTTGGCCAGCTTGGTAACAGAAATCCAAGCCCAAAACCTGCGTGGGAAGGTGTTTCTCTCCTCGGGCAGGTTCTCGGAGGGAGCAACCGTGGTGTTTCGCGGGCAGCGCGAGTGGCAAACCACTACAGCGGCCAACGGAAGCTTTGAATTGAAAGTCGACTTTCCGGGAATGCTATTGGTTTTTGTGCCGGGACACCGTTTGTACAAGCAACGCATCGACGAAAAGCCTTCACAGGAGCTACAAATACAACTTACAGCCATCAGTCAACAGCTGGGAGAAGTGCAGGTGCGCGACAGCCTTCCACCCACCGAAAGCATGCGCAACCTGAGGTCGGTAGAAGGTTTTGGCATTTACGCCGCCCGCAAAACCGAAGTGGTGGCTGTGCAACAAGTTACGGCCAACCTGGCCACCAACAATGCCCGCCAGGTGCTGGCCCGGGTGGCCGGATTGAACATCTGGGAGTCGGATGGGGCCGGTTTGCAATTGGGCATTGGTGGACGTGGTTTAAGTCCGAACCGCACCAGCAACTTCAACACCCGGCAAGACGGCTACGACATGGCTGCCGATGCCCTGGGCTACCCCGAAAGTTATTACAGTCCCCCGGCCGAAGCCCTCGAGCGCATTGAAATTGTACGCGGGGCGGCCTCGCTGCAGTACGGGACCCAGTTTGGCGGCATGGTGAATTTCAGGCTGCAAACGGCCCCCGACAGCGGCTGGCAAGTGCGCGCTCGCCTCACCGCTGGCAGCTTCGGCTTTCGCAATGCTTTTGTGAGCGTTGGCTGGAGGCATGGTCGAAACGATGGTTTTGCCTTTGTGCAGCACAAACAGGGCGATGGCTGGCGGCCCAACAGCGGTTTCGATGCCCAAACCGCCTATTTGCAAAGCGGCTGGAAGAGTCGCAGTGGCAAATCATACCAAAAAATCGCCTATACCCACATGCGCTACCTGGCCCAGCAGCCCGGCGGCCTTACCGATACGCAGTTTGAGCAAGACCCTCGGCAATCGAACCGCCCCCGCAATTGGTTTGCCATCAACTGGAACCTCTTTGCACACGAGTGGGAGCTCGAATTGAGCCCCCGCACCCGCTACAATGCCCGCACCTTTGGCCTCTATGCTGGAAGGGCGGCGTTGGGCAACCTCGAGCGCATCAATGTAGCCGATGCCGTGGTGGGCAACCGCACCCTTATTGATGGCACCTACCAAAATGTGGGGCATGAAAGTCGGCTCTTGCACCGCATCGGTTTGAGCCAATTGCTGTTGGGCATGCGCTTGTACCAGGGCACCACCACCGCCCGACAAGGCGATGCCAGTGCAGCTGCCGATGCCAACTTCCGACTGCTCAACCCCGCCTATCCTGAAGGCTCCGACTACCGTTTCCCGAACCAAAATGCCGCCTTTTTTGCCGAATACCTCTGGCAAGTAAACCACCGCTGGAAAGTAACTGCTGGCTTACGGGCCGAGTACATCCGCACCCGGGCGCAGGGTTTTTACCGACAGCGGGTTTTCGATTTTGCGGGCAATGTGGTGGTCGACCGCCGCATCGACGAAGCCACCGAGCGCGGACGCAGTTTTGTGATTGGCGCTTTGGGCCTGAGCTACCAGGCCGGTGAGCGGGGCGAGTGGTACGCCAACCTCGCCCAAAATTACCGGGCCATCAATTTCAGCGATTTGCGGGTAGTGAACCCCAATTTCCGCATCGATCCGAATTTGCAGGACGAGCGCGGCTATACTGCCGACATCGGTTACCGTGGCCGGCCCCTGCGCTGGATGCGGGTAGATGGCAGCTTCTTCTGGCTTTACTACAACAACAAAATAGGGCAGGTGCTGCGTGCCGACCAGCCGCCGCTTTTCCTCGATTACCGCTTGCGTACCAATGTAGCTGCTGCCCGTTCGCTAGGGGTAGAAATGTTGCTGGAAGCCGATGTATGGAAAAGCAAAAGTGGCCACCAATGGCAAGTGTACACCAACCTGGCCTTTACCCACGCCCGCTATTTGCGCAGCAACGAACCTGGCATAGAAGGCAAGCAGGTAGAACTGGTGCCACCGGTGATTGTACGCAGCGGCCTACAACACCGTTTTAAAAATTGGCGTTCAGCCCTGCAATACAGCTGGGTAGCCAAACACTTCAGCGATGCCACCAATGCCCTGCGCACGGCCACAGCGGTAGAAGGCCTCATTCCGGCTTATGGGGTGGCCGACGTGTCCTTGTCGTATCAACTGAAAGCGTGGCGGATGGAAGCCAGCATCAACAACCTGCTGAACACCGCCTATTTTACCCGCCGGGCCGATGGATATCCGGGTCCTGGCATCATTCCTTCGGATGGCCGCAGCTTTTTTGTGACGCTGCAGTACAGTTTACAGCGGTAGTTCTGTATTGAAAATCAATTTGTTCGGGTTGTCAAGGGATAGGGACGAAAAAATGGATATATTTATCCCTTATGTAACCCAAGTCACATTTCAGTGTTCCAACGTTGATTAGCTTTGGGTATCAATTAACACCAACCTCTAAAACCAATCACATGAAAAAGAACATGGGCAATGTCGACCGCGCCGTACGCGTAGTCCTCGCCATCATCATCGCCGCTTTGTATTTCACAGGAAGCATTCCCGGCACCTTGGGCATTATTTTGCTTGCTTTGGCCGGTATTTTTGTATTGACTTCATTTGTTTCGTTTTGTCCGTTGTATGCCCCGTTTGGTATCAGCACTTGCAAAACCAAGTAAGTACATTCAATCAACCATTGCATAAGGGCCTCATTTCGGGCCCTTTGTGTTTTCAACCGTTCCTTTACCGCACCTGAGTTGGGGTAGGCAAGTAGGTATAATCGCTGGCCACTTTTGGTTAGACATGCCCTATGCTCAGGTGCTTTTTGTCAATGGTGGGGTACCCCTCGGTCAGTTACTCACGGTGATGCTGCAGTCGACGCCAGCACTCAATGGGTGGATAATGCCAATAGCATCAGGCTTTCTTGGCAAGAATTTCGTTGGGTTTGCCACCACGTTTAACCCCTACAATGCCAAAAAACCAAGGTGAATAATCATCTAACGCAACAACCTAAGCGAGCCGCTGCTTAGGCGAGTTTCCCCCACATCAAAGCGAAAAAAAGCCACGTATTGATAGGTGCCCTGCTCGGCGGGTTCACCCTGGTAACTGCCGTTCCAACCTTGCTCGGGCTGGTTGGTTCTGTAAACCTCTTGTCCCCAACGGTTGTACACCAAAAACTCATAAAATTGAGGCACACAACCCAGCACAGGTTTGAATACATCGTTGATACCATCGCCTTGGGGGGTGAAAGCGTTGGCTACAAAAAATGTACATCGACTGAGGTTGCAGTCTTTGCGCACAAAACTTCCTTCCAATGTATCGATGTCGCAATTGCGGCTGTACAGCACGGCTGTAAAATTGTAGGTGCCAGCCAAAGGTACGCTCGGTTCAAAGGCCTGGTTACCGGGGAGCAACAACTCGTTGCCATTGAAGATCCAACGTACCGAATCGGCCGTGGTGCCGCGTAGGTTAATGGCCAAAGGCTCGTCGATGCAACTTTCGGGAACGTTGATGGCATAACTGCAGCAATTGCCTACTTGGATGGTTCGGCACAATTGCCTGGTGGCTTGTCCGGGTTCGGCATAATCAATACAAATGCGGTAGGTGCCCGGATCACTGAACCGGTGACTTACCAAACTATTCGCAGCAAAGGTGCTAAGGGTGTCGTTGCCGCTGGCGGGATCGTTGAATTGCCAGAAAAAACGTGTTGCACTGCTGTTCCCCACGGCCCTGAATTGCAGGGGCTGACTCAAATTGCAGCTGTCGCCCAGCAGCTCTATCCGCTCCAGGCCGGTTTGTCCGCAACGGATGATGGTAACATTCAGCCGCAAAGTGTCGGGTTGTCCGCAATCTTTGTCGAGCAGGGCGGTGATGAGGTAATTGCCCGGGCCGCTGAAATTGTGGTTCAAACGAAAGCCAGTGCGCTGGTTGCTAGCGCCGCTGGTTGGGTCTCCAAAGTTCCAGCGCACTTGGTTGATTTTGGTGGTATCGCGCAGTTGCACCCTGCTCCCATTCTCAAAGCAAGTGTCTGTGAGCAAAATGGCATTATTGCTTGTGATGGGCGCATCACCTGCCCGGTAAACCCAGCCTGGCAAGCCATAACCACCCCCGCCACTGCCGGGTACGGCGTTTAACTGGTAGTTGCTTGCTGTTCCGAGGTTATCGGGACATTCAAAGCGGTCAACGCCGCCCCCGCTGGCTACATACAGGCGGTGATCGGGCCCCAGTTGCAAAGTGGCGGGCTGTGCGAAGGGCTGATTGGCGACTACCACCGCGCTTGTGGCTATGGTGGCGAGGTTGCCCGAACTTAAATTGTATTGCACTACATCATCGAGATTGGAGGCGTACAATCGAGAACCGTTGGGTGAAAATTCGATACCGTAGATAAAACCACCTCCCGGAATAAAATCCCATCGACGAAAATTGCTGACCTGTCCGGTTGCCCAATTAAAATCGAAAAGCTCAATATCGCCTTCAAAAAAGTTACCCATGGCCAACTGGGTAAACTGTTTGTTGATTTTGAGGTGCCCCGCACCATTGCCATGTCCATTGCCCAAAGTAGAAAAAACAGCCGCATTTGAAACACCCGCTGCATTCACCAAAAATGAGGCGAAGGTGCTGGGCGGCACATGGGTTACTACCCACAGGCTATTGCCATTGGCATGGGGTGCAATTTGGAGCTTTTCGCTGTTGGTATTGAGCATCAATACGTTTTTCGATCCGGCAACAACGCCTCCTAAACCTCCTGCCAAACTTATGTCTACGAGTGAGTAGCGTAGCCCATTGTTCGACGACTGCTCGTCGATGGTAAAAATGTAGTACTGCTGCGGGTTTCCGGGGCGCGGACAAATCATGGCGGCCGTGGTAGAACTGAGCATCATCGCTGTTCCGCCAGTGAGTCCGTTCCCATTCAGCATTACTTGGTTGTTGCGGTTCCAAACTGTAACACCATCGGTGTAAAAAAGCAGCTGTCCTGTTAAGGGATCGGCCACCGATGCACTTCCTTCACCCGTACTCAGTGCTGCACCTGGGACTGCCACGGGTACCGTTCCATTAAAGTCGATACCTCCGCCTCCGTTACCAAAGCGCCATTGGTTGTTCAAACGCTGCGCGTTTGCCTGACTTGTAAGCGCAGAAATGAAGATTAAACACAGATAGAATCGGATTTGCATTTGCCACATACGAGCAATAACCATTTGCACCAGCGTTCGTTACAAAGAAGATAAAATTTAACATTTGGAAAGTGACAGCTGAAATGTGACCAGTTACAAATGGGGGACTGGCAACGTAAGCTATCAGGTGCAAGCTGAGTTTTCGGTGGATGCCAGAAGTACAGAAGTATTTGGTGAGTGTTCTTCATCGTTAGGTTGACTCTCGATTAGGATGCACCTAGCCGCGGCAATCCGCTAAATGAATTTCATGGCGTTCCATGGTGATAGACAAAGGCGAGGGGCGACCAGCAATGCGATGCCGGCTAGCAAGATTATACTACCCAGTGCCAAATCATTTACCAAGGATAGCGCCACGATTGTGGCTGACCCTGCTCACTTGGGTATTTTTATTCGTGTTTTCTGAAGGGCAACTTAGCGTAATAAAATCAAGGAACCGCTGCTTAACCGGGTTTCGCCAAGGGCAAGTCGGAAATAAAGGACGTATTGGTAGGCACCCTGCGCAGCCGGTTGGCCATTGAATTGTCCGTTCCACGCGGCATCGGGATTGGTCGTTCGAAATACTTCCTGGCCCCAACGGTTGTAAAGCCGCAGGTCATAAAATTCGGTTGAACAGCTGAGCACGGGTTTGAAACCATCATTAGTGCCATCGCCTTGTGGGGTAAAAGCAGTGGGCGCAAACAACCTACAGTGGTCTAAAGCACAGTCTTTGCGCACAAAATTTCCTTCCAAGGTATCGATGTCGCAATTGCTGCTGTACACCACGGCCACCAAGGTGTAATTACCTGCTACAGGTACATTGGGCTCAAAGGGCACATTGCCGGCAAGCAGTGTATCGGTTCTGTTGAAAATCCAACGCACCGAATCGGCCGCGGTGCCGCGTAGGTTAATGGCCAAAGGCTCGTCGATGCAACTTTCGGGCACGATGATGGCATAACTGCAACAGTTACCTACTTGTATGGTTCGGCACAATTGCCGGGTTGCTTGTCCGGGTTCAGCATAGTCTACACAAATGCGGTAAGTGCCCCGCCCGCTGAACTGGTGGCTCACCAGGCTGTTGGCCGCCGTGGTGCTGAGGGTGTCGCTGCTGCTTGCTGGATCGTTAAATTGCCAAAAGAAGCGAGTGGCACTGCTGTTTCCTACCGCCCTGAACTGCAGGGGCCGACTCAAATCGCAACTATCGCCTAAGAGTTCTATCCTAGTCAAGCCATTTTGTCCGCAGCGAATGATGGTTACGTTCAGCCGCAAAGTATCAGGCGGGCCGCAATTTTTATCGAGCAAAGCAGTGATGATATAGTTGCCCGGCGTACTGAAATTGTGGCTCAGGCTAAAGCCAATGCGCTGGTTGCTGGCACCGCTGGCCGGATCGCCGAAGTTCCAGCGTACCTGGTTGATCTTTGATGTATCACGTAATTCAACCCGGCTGCCGTTTTCAAAACAGGTATCGGTCAATACAATGACATTGTTGCCCGTGAGCGGCAAATCACCGGCTTGGTAAACCCAGTTGTGTAATCCATAACCCCCACCACCTGCCCCTGGAATAGGGTTGTTTACATAGTTGCTAGCCGGGCCCAAGGCATTGGGACAGTCGATGCGATCTGTTACATTGGTATTTGTTGCAACGTAAATCCTGTGATCGGGGCCTAGCTGTAAGCTGGCCAGTTGGGTAAAGGCATTGCCTCCTACCAATGTGCCACTTGCCCCAATGGCAGCGAGGTTTCCGGCTTGGAGGTTGTATTGATAAACGTTGGCTAAATTGCTGGCGTACAACTTTGTGCCGTCGGGAGAAAATTCAAGTCCATAAGCCAAGAATGGCGGGCCAAATACAAAGTCCCACCTTCGGAAATTGCTTACTAACCCTGTGCTGCGGTTGAAATCAAACAGTTCTATGTCCTCTTCTGAAAGATTTCCCATAGCGAGTTGTGTAAATTGCCTATTGATTTTGAGGTACCCTGATCCAAAATTAGAGTTACCCAAAGTAGACAATACAGGCGTAGCGGCTACCCCAGTTGCATCTACCAAAAAGGCCGCGAAAATATTGGGGAAGGTATGGGTAAGCACCCACAAGCTATTGCCGTTGCTGTGTGGAATGATTTGTAGTTTTTCGGCATCTGCTTGGAAAAGAAAAATATTTTTTTGACCTGCCACGATGCCACCTAATCCACCCGCCAAACTCATATCCACCAAAGAAAACCGCAAGCCAAGGGCATTGACTGAAAAAATTTCGTCGATTGTAAAAATATAGTATTGCGTGCTACTGCCTGGTCGTGGGCAAATCATGGCAGCAGTGGTGGAACTTAGGCTATTTGGATCACCGCCAGCGAGCCCATTGCCATTGAGCATCACTTGGTTGTTCCGATTCCAAACAGTTACGCCATTTGTATAGAACAGCAATTGACCGGTTACAGGATCAGAAACTGCGGTTTGTCCTTCACCGGATGTGGTGGCTGCACCAGGGGCGCCTATGGGTACTGCTCCGTTAAAATCGATTCCACCACTGTTGCCAAAACGCCACTGGTTGTTTAATCGCTGTGCGTTTGTTACATCGGTTAGCGTAAATAGCAGGATGCAAAACAATGATAATCGGTAACCATTTACCATTCAGGTAGAACTGCGGACTTGATCTGTGTTCTCTAGCAAGTTACAAATTAAACCACAAAACGCCAAATAAGTTTGCCGAGCACGGTATCGCGTTTAGGGTCGAGGGCGCCGGTTTGGGTGTCGTATACTTGGTTAACGATGAGGAAGAAGTCGGTGCCAATTTTGGGGATGAACTGCAGCCGGAAGTTGAGTTTGAATTCGTTTTGGTACAGGTGGGAGATTAACGCAGCAACTTGAATGATCCACTTTTGAGCTGGGTTTCTCCCGCATCGAATCTGAAAAATGCCAGGTATTGGTAGGTGCCTGGTTCACAAAGTTCACCCCTGAATCTGCCATCCCAGCCTTGTTCAGGTAGATTGGTTCTGAAAAGCTCTTGGCCCCAGCGGTTGTAAACAAAAAACTCATAGAACTGGGGAACGCACGCTAACATAGGTTTGAATGTATCGTTAATACCATCGCCTTGCGGAGTAAATACGTTGGCTGCAAAAAAAGTACAACGGCTCAGGTTGCAGTCTTTGCGCACAAAACTGCCTTCCAAAGTATCAATGTCGCAATTGCTGTTGAACACCACGGCTGTAAAACTGTAGTTGCCAGCTATGGGTATATTTGGCTCAAAGGCCACATTTCCAGGGAGTAACGTTTCATTTCCACCGAAAATCCAACGCACCGAATCGGCCACTGTGCCGCGTAGGTTGATAGCAAAAGGTTCTTCGAGACAGCTGTCGGTAATGGCAACAGAATAACGACAGCAATTGCCTAATAAAAAGGTTTGACACAATTGCTGCGGCACTTGTCCGGGTGCGGCATAGTCGATACAAATGCGGTAGGTGCCTGGGCCGCTAAAACGGTGGCTCACTACACTATCGGCTGCGCTGGTGCTGAGGGTGTCGCTGCTGCTTGTTGGATCGTTGAACTGCCAGAAATAGCGGGTGGCAGTGCTATTTCCTACAGCCCTGAATTGGAGGGGCTGGCTCAGATCGCAGCTGTCGCCCAGCAGCTCTATACGCTCTAATTCCGAAAAAGGCAAATCTCCGGCTCGATAAACCCAGTTGTGAAGTCCCAATCCTCCACCGCCTGCATTGGGAATTGGGTTGGTCACAAAATTACAAGCGTTGCCCAAGGCATTGGGAAAGTTGATACGGTCTGTTACAGTGGAGCTTGTTCCGACGTAAATTTTATCATCTGGACCTAGTTGTAAACAGGTTGGAAAGTTCCCCCCTAATAAAGTTCCGCCTAGTAAGGTGGCACTGGCTGCAATAGCTGCTAGGTTTCCGGCTTGGAGGTTGTATTGATAAACGTTAAATAAATTACTGACATACAACTTTGTGCCGTCAGGAGAAAATTCAAAGCCATACAATGCTGATGATTGTGGTTCAACTAAATAGGCCCACCTGCGGAAATTGCTAACCAATCCTGTGCTACGGTCAAAGTCAAACATTTCTATATCTTCTTCCAAATTATTTCCCATAGCGAGTTGTGTGAATTGTCTATTCACTTTTAGGAATCCGGTTCCAGAGAGTGGATTGCCCAAAGTCGACAATACAGGCACCGTCGTCACTCCTGTTGCATCTACCAAAAAGGCTGCGAAAATATTTGGGAAGGTATGGGTAAGCACCCACAAGCTAATGCCATTGCTGTGTGGAATGATTTGAAGTTTTTCATTATTGGCTTGGAAAAGAAAGATGTTTTTTTGACCCGCAACGATACCACCTAATCCGCCCGCCAAACTCATATCCACCAAGGAATACTTTAAACCGCGACTTGATATCTCCTCATCGATGGTAAAAATGTAGTACTGCGTGGTGCTGCCTGGCCGTGGGCAAATGACGGCAGCAGTGGTGGAACTAAAGCTATTTGGTCTACCGCCATCGAGATTGTCGCCATTGAGCATCACCTGGTTGTTTCGATTCCAAACGGTAACGCCATTTGTGTAAAACAATAATTGTCCACTTGTTGGATCCGATACTGCCGTGTGTCCTTCGCCTGGGGTGATTGCTGAACCCGGAGCAGCTACGGGTACTGCTCCATTAAAATCTAAACCGCCACTGTCGCCAAAACGCCACTGGTTGTTTAATCGCTGTGCGTTTGTTACATCGATTAGTGTTAATAGCAAGAGGCAACATAGTAATAATCGGTAACCAATGGGCATTCAGGTAGAACTGAGGACTTGACCTATGTTCGGAAGCGAAGCTATTAAAAAAGAGCATAGGGTGTATGGGTTGTTGATGTAGTAGTCGAAAACTGAAGCTGGTATGCTAAAATTTTATTGCCGTTCATGGCATTTTGACGTGTATTTACACCACCCAGCGCCAAATCAATTTGCCTAAGATGGTGCCGCGCTTGGGGTCAACCTGGCCCGTTTGGGTATCCCAAACCTGGTTTACAATGAAGAAAAAGTCGGTGCCGATGCGTGGAATAAACTGCAAGCGGAAATTCATATTCACCTCATTTTGGGCCGAATTCCACTGTCCGAGCAGTGAACCAAATAAATTCGGATTCACGGCATACGTAACGCGTGAACCCACCAAATCGGTATTGAACCGGCCATAAGGCAGCTCAACTACATTGCGCTCATAGCGCAAACTGATGCCAAAATAGCGGCTGCTGCGCCAAATGAGCTCGCTTTGCGATTGGATACTGGTGCCGCTGTAAAACTCTCCCCAGCTGATGCGTCCGTCGAAGGCCAGCTTTCGCCCGCGAAAGGTGGCGGCACGCGCGGTGTTTTGTCGCCACCAATAGGTGCCCGCTGGAATCACCACACCGGGAGCAATGGCGAAGGGTGCGCGCAAACCCTCCGCTACAATTTCGTGTGCCACATTGAATGTTTCTCCGCTGCGGGTGTCGAAACCGAAGTATTGCATGGCATAGTTGAACGATTGAATCTGTCCGTTATCGTCGTATTGGGTGTTGGTGATGCGGGCCGGACGAAAATCGAACTGCCTGATCCAGCGTAGTTTGCCTTGGGGGCGTGGGCGAAAGCCAATGTCGAAAAACTGCTCGCGGAACGACCTGCGGAGCATCAGGCCGACTTCGGGTTCAAATTCCCGAGGACCTCGTTGCGCCGAAGCAAAAAGGGTGAATTTGTCGTTCGGATAGCTCACAAAAACCCGGTAGGCGGTGGCAGCCGGATTAAAACCATCGTCGGAATTGTAAGAATTCAGCAACGCGCCGCCCACATCGAGGTTCTTATTGCCCAAAAAACGGGAAGTACTGTAACGACCGTTGATGCCGGTGGTGCTGTGCCAGCGGTCGGCCGTGATTTTGTTGGTGGTCATGGCCCCAATGATACTCTGTTTACCCACATCTTGTCGCCAACTCGCGGTGGTGTAATTGGTAGTGGGGTCGGTGCCATTGGCGGCCGTTTGCAGGGTCATGAGACCCAGGGTGCGATTGTCTTCCTTGCCCAACAAACGCGCCCCAGCAATGATGGGCACTGCTTCGCGGTTGGCATCTAAACCAATGCGGCGGGTGTAAAAGGGAATGATGCGGTTGCCACCAAAACCGAAATTGAAAAAGTCGTCGCCCTCCAAAAAGAACTCCCGCAATTCAGGGAAAAACAGCGGAAAACGCGTGATGTTCACTTGCTGCTGGTCGGCTTCCACCTGCGCAAAGTCGGTATTGAAGGTGAGGTTGAGGCGGTAGGTGGGGGAGAGGAGGTAGTTGATGTCGCCGCCCAGGTTGCCAGTTGGGCGGGTTTGTCCGGGTGTGACTTCCCCACCACCAATGGCGTAAGGCTTGATCTCCACAAACTGCTTCTGGCTGAGCGCAAATAAGCCGGTGAGCTCGCCTGCCAGGTTCACTTGCTGGAAGCTGTGGTCGCGGCTCCAGCCTTGCCAGCGGGCCTGCTCGCGCTTGCGGCGGATGTTGCGTTCGAAATTGATGCCCCAGGTTTGGTTTTCGGCGCCGGGACGGTATTTGAGCGTATAAAAAGGAATCTCAAACTCGGCAAACCAACCTTCGGCCGTGATGGTGGTTTTTACGTCCCAAACGCCATTCCAAAAGGCATTGCTCGATCCGCCATTGTTAAACACCTGCAAATCGGCCCGGGCACCCACCGGATTGGTCACAAACATGAAGCCATTGCGCTGGTCGCGGTAGGTATCGAGGATGAGCATGAAATTATCGTCGAGGCCGAAGTTAAAATCGCGCCGCAGCTCCCGGGCGATGAGTTTGTTGGGTTCGCGGTCGTAGCACCAAACGGCCACATAAAGCTTGTCGTCGTCGTACACCACGGCCACTTCGGTGCGTTCGGTCACGGGCTGGCCGAGCACCAATTCGCGCTGGGTAAAATCGGTCACGCGGGGGGCTTGCTGCCAAATGCCTTCGTTGAGTTTGCCATCGATCACCAGGCTTTCATGCGTATACACCGCCTGCAATTGGGCTTTTTGGGCCCAAGCGAAGGTGCTCCATAGCATCCCCACCATTGCAAACAACAGCTTACCTTTCATGCGGCTGCGAAGATACGGCTGTGGGCCAAGTACAAGTAGTTTGCTTTGAGCCTCGAAAAAAAATATTTTAATAGCAAAAATGTTGTATATTAGTAGCATAATTGTTTGTAATGAGCAAGCCAACATACTCAAAAACGCACGAAGGCCAAGATCCATCATTTGGTTACGCCTCTCAAGAGCCGGCCTCCATGGAAGTAAACGAGCCGGCAGCTACTTATGGCCTGCCCATGTCGCGCGTAGCCGCCATCAGGCGGGGCTTACCTTCGTCGGCCATAGAGCGCATGAGCGAGCGCACCCGGCTGCCTGTGAGGCAAGTGCTGGCCTATATGCGGATGCCCCAAACCACCTACAACAAAAAGCTGCGTGCCAACGAACCTTTAGATGCCCACCACAGCGAGCAACTGCTGGTACTCTCCGATTTGCTGCAATTTGGTACTGAGGTCTTCAACAACGAAGCCCCCAAGTTTTACAGCTGGTTGCAGTCGCCCAACCAATCGCTGGGCGGTCTCACCCCCGAAAGCCTCTTCGATACGCTCACGGGTATGCAAGAAGTAAAAAACTGCCTGCTCCGCCTCGAGTACGGCAATATGGCTTAATGCGTATTTTTAGGATTGAACGCGAGAAGTACTTGCACCAAACCTTGCAGGGATTGGGAGCTGCACGTGCATCCGCCTTCAGGTGGAACAGCCTGTTTACCCCCATGGTATACACGAGCTCGTCACGGGCTTTGGCATTGCTCGAAGTGGCCGTACACCTGAACCTGCACAGCGAATTGCCCAACGACCGCTTTTTTGTGGAGATAGAAGTTCCCGACGAACTGCCGCGTGAGGTACTAATGGCAACTCAATTGCCGGCGGGTTGGGATGCCCGTCCGCCCATGGCAGTGAGCCAACAAATAGGCGACGCCTTTGTGCGTCGGGCCGAGGCGGCGGTCATGCAAGTGCCGAGCTGCATTGTGCCCGATGAGTACAATTTCCTGATCAATCCGGCCCACCCCGATGCCCAACACATCCGAGTCATCAGCAATGCGCCTGTGCAGTTCGACCAGCGCTTGCGCTGACACAGAACGACTTTTTCGCAGCTATTGCCATCACCATCGAACACAGTCCTTATTTTAGGGCATGCAAGTGGCGGAATCTCCCAATAAACCCTTGGTGGAAGGTACCTTTGTACTCGAAAAATTTCCGGGCAAGGGCGGCTGGACTTACGCAGCGCTACCCGCCGAAGTGCAGCCGGGAAAAGGGCCATTTGGCTGGTTGGTGGTGCAGGGAAAAATAGATGAGCTTGCATTCGACCATTACAAGCTCATGCCCATGGGCAACGGCAGGCTGTTTTTACCCGTAAAGGCTGCCTGGCGGAAACAATTGCGCAAAAGTGCAGGCGATGAGGTAAACATCGTTTTGTATGCCGACGACCGACTTACCGAAGTACCCGCCGATTTTTTACTCTGTCTGGCCGATGAACCCACAGCTTTGCAGCATTTCAACCGCCTGCCTGAAAGTAGTAAACAAGCCATCATGGCCGAGATTTACCAGCTTAAAAGCGAAAAAGTGCGTGTGGAGCGGATGGCGACAGTCATTCAACGCTTGGGCAATAGGCAGCGGTGGATGCCGAAATCGAGCGAAGGCTGATAAGCCACGACAGATGTGCCCATTTGCCTTTACCTTTGAACGAGCATAGAAAATGGAACAACACCTTTCACCGGCATGGCGGCAATTTGTGCGCGACTTACCCGAAGACTCCGCCGCCAAATTATTAGCTTGTTTTGAACAGGAAGAAGGCATCAAAGGACACTTTTTGCACCGTCAGGGAAAAGTGTGCAAGCATTTGTGGTTCTTAGAAAAGGGCGTTGCCCGTTATTTTCATACCGACGAATCGGGCAAAGAAACCAACGATTGGTTTGCTTTTGAGGGCGAAGTAATGACCATTTCGGGCAGCGTATTCAAAGCTGCCCCTGCAGATGAAAGCATTCAATTGCTCGAAA
>PNNG01000007.1 GCA_013824115.1 Sphingobacteriaceae bacterium
TTTTGTGGGTTTTAATGGCTTACTTGGCATAAGCAATCGAACGTTTTTCACGAATGACAGTAACCTTGATTTGACCTGGATACTGCATTTCGGTTTGAATGCGCTGAGATAAATCAACCGACATGAGTTCGGCAGCATCGTCGCTTACTTTTTCCGATTCTACAATCACGCGCAATTCGCGACCCGCTTGTATGGCGAAAGCTTTTTCAACTCCTTGGTAGCTCATGGCCATGTTTTCGAGGTCTTTGAGGCGTTTGATGTAGCCTTCAATGACTTCGCGGCGGGCACCCGGGCGGGCACCTGAGATGGCATCACAAGCTTGTACGATGGCCGAAATGGGATCGGTCATCTCTATTTCATCATGGTGGGCACCAATGGCATTGCAAATGATGGGGTGCTCTTTGCAGCGCTCGGCAATTTGCATGCCCAGCAAAGCGTGTGGTACCTCAGCATTGTCGTCGGGCACCTTGCCTATGTCGTGCAGCAGTCCGGCGCGCTTGGCCAACTTGGCATTCAATCCCAATTCGGCGGCCATGGTGGCGCAGAGGTTGGCAACTTCGCGGCTGTGCTGCAGCAAGTTTTGTCCGTACGACGAGCGATAGCGCATTTTCCCTACCAAGCGAACCAATTCGGGGTGGAGGCCGTGAATGCCTAAATCGATGCAGGTACGTTCACCAATTTCTACCACCTCTTCTTCAATTTGCTTGCGTGTTTTGGCCACCACTTCTTCGATCCGGGCGGGGTGAATGCGTCCGTCGGTAACGAGGCGGTGGAGGGCTACACGGCCAATTTCGCGGCGCAGTGGATCGAAGCACGATAGGATGATGGCTTCGGGGGTGTCGTCTACGATTAGTTCTACCCCGGTAGCTGCTTCGAATGCACGGATGTTGCGCCCTTCGCGACCAATGATCTGGCCTTTAACGTCATCGTTTTTGATGGGGAAGACGGAGATGGCGTTTTCAATGGCATGCTCGGTGGCGGTACGCTGAATGCTTTCGATAACCACCTTTTTGGCTTCACGGTTGGCTTGCAGCTTGGCTTCGTCGATGATGTCTTTGATTTGCGCCATGGCCTGGCTTTTGGCTTCGCCTTTGAGCTGTTCCACCAGTTGGGCTTTGGCTTCATCGGCAGTAAGATTGGCGATTTTTTCGAGGTTTTTCACCGTTTGTTGGTGTGCCTTGGCCAGTTCTTCCTTGCGCTGATCTACAATCTCAATTTGGCGGGTGAGGTTTTCGCGGGTTGAGTCCAACTCAGCCTCTTTGCGCGCTACTTGCTCGAGTTTTTGGTTGAGGCTCTGTTCTTTTTGCTTGAGCCTGTTTTCATTTTGGAGAACTGCTTGGTTGCGCTTGTTGGTTTCCTCGTCGTGTTGCGAGCGGAGCTGTAAAAAGCGCTCTTTGGCTTGAAGCTCTTTTTCTTTGCGAATTCCTTCGGCTCTGATTTCGGCCTCTTTCAAGATACGAGAAGCTTCTTTTTCGGCTTCTTCTTTTTGTTTGTCGAGCACTTTGGCCAACATAAATCGTCCCACGGCTACGCCGGCAGACAATGATAAAACTCCTATGAGCAGGTGTATTAACATAACGGATTGGTTTAATAACCCGTTGCAGTACTCGGTAAAGTGGTCGGCGAAGTAAAGGAACTTAGTTCGAAATCAACTGCCTGATCCTATGCAGCTCTGCTTCAATGGCAGTATCTGCTTCGGGCGAGCTGCGGCCTTCTTGTGAAAGCAGCGTATTGGCAAGGAAAAGGGCCGTCATGGCCAGTACATCGGTTCGGTCGGCCGTGGGATACATATTGCGGTATTCCATTAGCCGCTCGTTGATGAGCTTTTCCGCTTCCCGCATCCGAACTTCATCGGCTGCCGAAAGCACCAGGGGATATTCCCGGTCGCCTATTTTGATTTTAACGTTTTTCTGTTCCATGGTTCTTCACCGATATCCGCCTCGCCTCTAGTCCTGCAAGAGGGCTATGCATTTATCGATTTCTTTGATGAACTCATTCACCTTTAGCTTGGCTTCCTGCTTTGCCTTGGGGTCATTTTCAAGTCCTTTGGCAATTTTCAGGATTTTTTTCTGTGATTCCAATAGTTCGAGTGATTGTTGTAATTCGTGGTTTTTAGCGTGTAAACGCTGCATTTTTTCTTTCAATTCGCTGTTTTCTGCCGACAGTTGCTGCTGCTTCTGCTGCTGTTTTTCAACGAATTGACGAATCAATACCAGTTCTTCTAACAATCCTTTACTCATACATTATTGGCGCACTATAGCCCCTAAAGATTTCTCAAAGTTATGCATTAATTTTTGCATCACCTTGTCTGCTGCCTCGTCGGTGAGCGTCTTTTCTTCGTCTTGAAAAACAAAGCTCAAAGCGTAAGAGCGTTTGCCGGCCTCCACCTTTTCGCCTTCGTACACGTCGAACAAATTTACCCCACGTAAAAGTGGACTTGCTGTTTCGAAAGCCAATTGCTCAAGTGCTTCGTAATGAACCTCTTTGCCAATGACCAAGGCCAAATCGCGCCGCATGGCAGGGAATTTGGGAAGCTCTGTAAAGCGGATGGGCCTATCGGTTTCACGCAACAGGGTGGCCCACTCGAAGGTGGCAAACCAAACGTCTTGTTTGATGTCGTAATGCTTACAGATTTTCGACTGCACTTTTCCCAAATACACCACCGGCTTGCCATTTAGGTTGTATTGCAGCTGATTTTCGAGGCAAGGGTGCGTACCTGCTTTGCTTGTAAGCAAGTCGGTAAGGCCGAGTCGCGCAAGGACGTTCCTCACCGTGGCATGCAATTGGTAAAAGTCGGTCTTTTTCCCAGCTTCGTACCAGCTTTCGCTGTTTTGGTTGCCTGTAAGGAAAAGGGCCAGTTGCTCGTGTTCGGTGCGGGCCTTGTTTTGGCGGATGTAAACCTTGCCCAGTTCGTACAGTGCCAAGTTCATTTGGCGGCGATTGAGATTATAGCTGATGTTTTGCAGGCCACTGAATAGCAGGGATGGACGAAGTACGGGTACTTGATCGTTTACCGGATTCATAACGCGTATTTCTTTGCCAATCCACTCGGGAGTGAGCTCTAATTCTGCCTGACTGATGAACGACAGGCTCATGGTTTCGAAAAAACCCTGGCTTACCAATTGGTTGGAAATGCGCTGCTGCCATTCGTTTTTATTCTCGCGCTTGGGATAAGAGGCCTGGTAGTTGACTGGAGCCCCCAATGGAATGTTGTTTAAGCCATGGATGCGCAGCACTTCCTCAATCACGTCGATTTCGCGTGTAACATCCACCCGGTAGTTGGGGGCTACTACTTGCAGGCCTTCGGCATGCTCATATTCGAGCACAAAATCGAGGCGGCGCAAAATATCGCGAATTTCATCACGCTTGATTTTCTTGCCTATGATTCTATCGAAATTGCCGTATAGCAGGTGCATGCGTTTGGGCACAGGCACCGTGCTCGAAACATCGGTAAGTGCACTGCTGACTTTTCCGCCGGCCACTTCCAAAATGAGGTTCACTGCTCTTTGAAGTGCAGGAATGACCATATCAGGGTCGGTGCCGCGCTCAAAGCGGTAGCTGGCATCGCTTTTAATGCCCAACAATCGACTCGATTTGCGAATCACCGAAGCATCGAATTGGGCGCTTTCTATAAATATGTCGGTGGTATCGGGTGCAATACTGTCGTTGAGTCCGCCCATAACGCCTGCCACACCCATGGCCTCTTCGGCATTACAAACCAATAGGTTGTGCGCTTGAAGGGTGTAGTCTTTTTTGTCGAGCAGGGTGATTTTTTCATTTTCTTCTGCCTGACGCACAATGATTTGGTTGCCTTTGATTTTGCGCAGGTCGTAAGCATGCAAGGGATGGCCCAACTCAAACATCACAAAATTGGTAACGTCTACCACATTGTTGATGGGCTTGCTGCCAATGCTGGTCAAGCGCTTTTGCAACCACTCGGGCGACGGCCCCAATTGCACGCCACTGATGCAAATACCAGCAAAGCGATTGCAGGCACCTGGCGCGTCGATGCGGATTTGCACTTCTTGCTCGCCCGTATGGGTGCCGGGGTCGTGCAAGTGCGGGAATTTGCGGCCAATGCGCAGGTGGGCTGCCAAATCGCGGGCTACCCCATAATGTGAAATGGCATCGGTTCGATTAGGCGTAAGACCTATTTCTATTTGCACATCGGCATCTGAACCCAAAAGCTGGGAAATGGGCGTGCCAATGGCGGTTTCGTTGGGAAGCACCATGATGCCATCGTGGTTGTTGCCTAAGCCAATTTCATCTTCTGCACAGAGCATTCCTTCGCTAAGCTCACCGCGAATTTTGGCTTTCTTGATGGTAAATGGCTCTCCGGTGGTTGGGGACAGGGTAACACCTACTGGTGCTACTACCACTTTTTGTCCAAGGGCTACGTTGGGGGCACCACAAACAATCGATAAGCGATTGCTGCCGTCGGTGGTCACCACGGTACATTTGAGCTTATCGGCATTGGGGTGCTGCGTACATTCCAGCACTTCGCCCACCACCAGACCTTTGAGTTTTTCGCTCGATTGGCCCAAGGGGGTAGTGCCATCTACTTCGAGGCCAATTTCGGTAAGGGCATCACAAAGGGTATCGAGTGCAACAGGCTGCTCGAGGTAAGTCGACAACCAATTGTAAGAAATTTTCATATGATTTTGTTCTAGGGCAAAGTTAAAAGCAAAAGCGCTTGCTGTCGGAATAATTTTGACAGCAAGCGCTCTATTTGAACCAAACGTGCAGCTTATTCGCGAATAATGCGGCGAACGCTTTGGCGCTGACCGTCATCCATGCGAAGCAGGTAGATGCCTGCGGGCAAGTGGTGCAGTTGAAGCGCCAGTTGGTTGATGCCTGCTTCGAGGGTGTGGGATTCGGTGATCAAAACCTGCCCCAATGTATTGCCTACCTGGAAATTGATTTTGCTCGCTTGATGGGCATGCACCGCAATATTGAGTGCTCCTTTGGTGGGATTGGGAAATACCTGTACCTGAAGCTCCTGGCGAGGTCCGCCTATTCCAGTGGCCGGGCTAAGGTCGAAAAAGCGAATATCATCAATGGCGGCTTCTACAGTACTGGATGGATTTAGGTCTTGGGCTACAAAACGAAGTCGAACTGTGGCGCTTGGGGTAACAAAATCACGTACACGTACTGCATTTCTTCTCCAGCTTCGGTCACTTCTGCGGGTGCGTTCAATCAAGCGCCAGGTAGTACCGTCGTTGGTAATATATACTTCCCAGTTATCGAGATTTGGGCTGGTGCCTGTTTCGTTTGTGTACCAACGCATATAGGTGACTACGGGATCACCATAGGTGGTAAGGTCGTATACCGGACTCAAAAGGCTGGTGCGGCCTCCATCTACGTCGGCTGCATCAACCGGACTGGTAGTGGTTGGAGCATTTTTGGTAAAGGCGGCCCGGCTTCCTCCCGGGGTGGCATTGCTGCCAGGTGCAGTAATGCTAGCTGGATTGGAGGCAGTGGCGAAGGAAGGGATAGGAACACCTATTTCCCAAATGCCATCGATTGCATTATCGGAAGCGAAGCCAACGGTAAAGTTGGAATCGGTGGTGGCATTTTCGAATGTATGGTTGGCATATTCGGTAAAGCCTACCAGCAGGTTGTAGTGCAGGTTAGGAGATGCAACATCGGTGGCAAAATTGGGCTGGATGGCGCCAATACCTCCCGAGAGGTCAACCACACCTACGAAATACTGAAGCACTGTGCCTAGGGGTTGAGCCGGTAGGCTGCCGGTGTAATTATTGCCACCTGCCGAAGTAAGTGTAACGGTATCGCTGGTGCTTAAGGCTGCGCCGAGCTGACGGTAAATGATTTGTGCACCAGCCACAAAGCTGTTAAAGGGGGCGGCAGCGTTGATCGAAACATTCACCGGGATAGGAGCATTGGCAGGAGCATCGGCAAAGGGGCTTAGTGTAAATTGTACATTGGCCAGCAGCCTGATGCCATGGAAACCAAAACCACTTACCAATTGGTTGAAATGAGGGGTGCCGTTTGCCAAGTTGTTGTCGTTGTCATCTGCTTGGATGGCATCAATAAGAATTTGGCTGTACAATCGGCCTTCTTGTCCGTTAGGTGCATTGGCCAAGGCATACATCGACTCTGCCAGAATTTCCATCATGGTGCGGTTGTTGCCAATGAGGCCGCCTGTACGCCACCAAGCACCGCAAATGATTTCGCCATCGGCATGTACTTGCCCAACGAGGTTTTGCGGGAAAATTTTGGGGTTGATGTCGTAACGGCGAATGGATTGATTCGGATTGGTAGAGCTAAAACCAATACCCAGTACAGGGTCGCCGGTAAGGGTAATGGCAAAAATGTCGCTATAGCCTTCTCCCATGCCTCCGTTTTGAAAAGGCTGGCCAAACGAATTGTAGAAGTAGTTGGTGATGGCATGGCCGTATTCGTGGTAAACTACGTCGGCGGCTGTTGAAAGTGCGTTACAACCGCCTGCAGTAACATAAAAATTGATGGAGTTACCATTAAAGAAAGCGTTGCAAGTACCGTCGGTGCGATCAACACGGGTGGTTAATGGGAAATCTAAAGCCGTGAAATTAGGCATCAAACTCTTGAGATAATCGTGTACCAAAGAGGTATGGTAGTAGGCCGATAGGTGGCGAATAGAATTGATGGCTGGCGAGGTGCCGCGGTTGTTGTAAATGATGGTATCGCGCAAGGAATCGACCATGAGCGTGAAAGTGGGGGTATTTGTGCCGGTATTGCCATGTACCACGCGCGACCAGCGGCCTTGCAGCGGAAAAGTGCCTTGGGCGGGCAAGTTGGGGATGCCGCCATCGTACGAGCCCACCGCGTTGGTGAAATAGTTGGTGCCGTTAACGGTAAACTGCAGGTGGGGCAGGGCTACCATCGAATCGGGAGCATAAGGATGCTTTGGATAAATGGTTCCGAGCATTTGCAGATTGCCATTGGCCTCGGGGCGGCCGTTGGGTGGGAATGCCTTGGGGGCGGCCTGAACCACCAAATTGCGGCGCGATAGCAGTTGTCCGTTGTGCGCATCTACCAAAACTTCCCAGTTTTCAGGTACACGGTCGTGGTCGATGGCTTCCACAAAAATGGTTCTTACCAATCGGAAGCTGTATTGTTGGTCGCCAGGGATGGCCAAAACGCGCAGTTTGGGATCGACATAAGCATGTGTAATGTTTTCGAGATCCTGTTGTGCCAGCACGATGGCTTGGCTCTCCGAAATGCTAGGCAGGGTACTCAGTCGGATGTTGTTAAACACATCTAAGCCAAACAGCACCACTTCATCGGTTTTGGTGAATTTAAGGGTAAGGCGGCTGTTGATGATTTCAAGGCCCTCGTGCATTTGCCTGAAATTGACGAAACGATATTTGGCTGATTCGTGGATTTGGATAAGCTCGAGTTGGCCAACCGGAATGTTGAAACCGCTGAGTTCTTGCGCCATAAATTGGTAGCTCTTGGCCAGCAAATCGGACCCGTTTACCCTGATAGGGTTGCCAAAAGCGCGGTTGGGCTTGCTGTTTTCTTCGTTGAAAAGCACATGCCACGAAGGGTGACGCTGACTAAAAGTGTACCAATAGGTGGTGGCTTTTAGATGCTGCTGCAAGCTCACATCGAAAGCTTGTTTTTGCTGCACATAGCGAATTTCTTTATCTGAATGGTCGTGAGCATCAGCGGCTACCGACAAAAAGAGCAGCGAAAAGATGCCACTCAAAAGCTTTGCGGAAAAGTTCTTCATGTACCGTTTAAATGTTGTAACTTCAATGATAAGAAAAAGTTGGGTCGGCTGTACCGCTAAGCACTGATTTTTTGTGGTTTGCATCATCATAGGGCGAAGTACATATCTCTTGCGAAAAGCTTTGAAAAGACCAAAATTGTAATAACTTTGTAATTACAATTGTAGACATGGAACTGTCAGTAATTCACATCGGTAATTCCAAGGGCATTCGGTTGCCGAAAGCCTTGCTGGATAAATACAAAATAGCAGATCAGGTAGAGCTGATTCTGGAAGAGAATTACATCATCCTCAAGCCCAAAACCGCGCCTAGAGCGGGTTGGGAGGAAGCATTTAAGGGCATGAACGCTGCTGGCGACGATGAACCACTGATGGATGATGTTTTCGAGGATGAAAATTTGGATGAATGGAGCTAAGGCAATACCAAATCATTTTGGTAAATCTTGATCTAACCGTTGGTAGTGAAATCAAAAAAACAAGGCCATGCGTTATCATTTCGCCAGATGAGATGAATAAATACCTTCGGACAGTGGTAGTTGCTCCCATGGCCACCACCTCGAAGAGTTATCCAACCAGGGTAGAAATACGCCACAACGATACTCCATACTGGATTGTCTTAGATCAGGTCAGGACGGTAGACCGGAGTATGGTAGTAAAGATTTTGGGTAGGCTTAAAGAATATGAGATGAGTGCAGTAAAAAAAGTGATTAATGAAACATACGTTGCTTGAAATTCAAAATGAGCACTTAATGAAAATCCGGACGACGCTATTTTTTAGCTTTTTGGTGGGTTTTGCCTGGGCACAACAACCGGTTGTTTTTAAAGGTCAAATCAACAACTTAAAGGCCGCTGAGACTATTTTTTTGGAATTTGATGATGTTTTAAAACCATTGGAACTACAGCCAAATGGTGCCTTTGAGCTAATAGTCAATGTTCCTTCATTCCCCGCTACTTTTAACTTCTCAACGATTTCCAAAAAAGGAAAAATCACACGCAAAACACCACTCATTTGGTTTGAAAGCGATAGTTTGTTTGTAAATGTAAACTGGTCGGATGGGGCGTTTGAAATGGGAGGGAAATTGCCGTACCAAAGCCTTTCAGAAGAGTTGGAGGCATTAAAGGGGAAGGAACAAATGGACCAAGTGCTCAAATATGCCAAAGCCATTCCTGGATTATATTTCGCCAATGCGTTAAAAGAGAAAATGGCTATTGCCGATTTGGAGACATTTTTAACTGCCGTACCTACCGAGCTACGCGATATGGGCTATGTGAAAGAGATGGAAAATTATTTACGCGCCCAAAAAATAGGTCCACTCAAAAAGGGTTCAAATGTGCAGGATTTTCAATTGCCCGATAGTGCTGGAAATCGGGTTTCGATTTTGCAAAATTCGGGAAGGAAACAGTTAGTGGCTTTGGTTTCAACGGGGTGTTATCATTCCTTGGGGAGTCTCGGCATGTTGCAACAGCTTGCCGAATCAAACGAAAAACAATACGAAATTATCACCATCTGGGACGATGGCAGCAAGGACATTTGGCTAAATGCACGAAAAGAGCAGAAAAGCAAAATCACCTGGACCAACCTTTGGGATGAATACGGTTTTGCGACAACCTATTTTGGCATGCAGGTTTCGCCATCGTTTTATGTGATTGACGAAAATGGAATATTACTCGAAGTGTTTAAAGGTTACAACGAAAAAATTGCATCAAAAATCAAACGAGCCCTCAAGTGAGGCTCAGAATTTTATTAGCTAAAAGGCTTATTAAGGGTTGAAAGGAAAAAATGAAATTGGAATTTGAAAAAGGATGGCTTTTGGCAGCCCTGATGGTGGGTGTTTATTTGTTGGTGTCGGCCTGCAAATCAACCAACCCGCCATTGCCCGTGGTGGAGCAAATTGATTTGAACCGCTACCAGGGCCGATGGTACGAAATCGCCAGTTTTCCGTTGCGGCCACAGAAAAATTGTACGGGCACCTATGCCGAATATACCCTCCAAGGCGAATACATCAGGGTATATAACCATTGCATCGACAGCACCAATGGCAAGGTAAAGGACATTACCGGCAAGGCCTGGCCCGAGAACGAAGGCGACAATGCCCGGCTGTTGGTACAGTTTTTTTGGCCTTTCAAAGCACCATATCATGTCATTGCGCTAGACACAGCCAACTACCAATATGCCATGGTGGGCACGCCTAACCGCAAATATCTATGGTTGCTGAGCCGTACTCCCCAAATGGATGCAGCCCTGCAAGAAAGCCTGGTTTCTTACGCAACAAGCTTGGGATTTGATACCCAAAGGTTGTTGTTTACGGTTCACCGTTGATTACATGATTTCTGCTAACTCAAGCCAACGAAGTTCAGCCTCATCTAATTGATCGCGTTTTTGTTGCAAGTTAAGGCCCCATTGTGCATACTCCTCAGCGGTGCCATTGCCGCTGCTGAGCTGCTCCTCTAGTTGGGTAATTTCGGCTTGTAGGCCCGCGATTTGCTTTTCGAGTTGCTCGTATTCGTGCTTTTCTTTGAAGCTGGGTTTGCGCTTAGCTTCAGCTGGTTTGACGGGTGCGGCCGCAACGGAGGGCGCTTGGGCTTGCTGTTTGCTCTCGGCTTCCTGTTCTTTTTGACGACTTTTTTCAGATTTCAGCCATTCGCGGTAGTCGGTATAGTTCCCCGGAAAATCGCGCAAATGCCCTTCGCCTTCGAATACGAAAAGGTGGTCGACCAAGCGGTCCATGAAATAGCGGTCGTGTGAAACGAGTACCAAGCAACCCTGAAACTCGTCGAGGAATTCCTCAATCACGTTGAGGGTTTCGAGGTCGAGGTCGTTGGTAGGCTCGTCGAGGATGAGAAAATTAGGGCCAGTCATCAACACCAATAGGAGCTGCAAACGCCGCTTTTCGCCACCGCTGAGCTTGCTCACCTGGTCGTGCTGCTGTTTAGGTGGGAATAAAAAGCGATTGAGGAAGTTGGAAGCACTGAGTTCGCGGCCATCCGACATTTTGATGTACTCGGCACGGGCTTTTACTAACTCAATAACCGTTTGGCCCGGCTGGTACTGCAGTTCTTCCTGGGTGTAATAACCGATGACGGTATTTTCGCCTTTTTCCATGCCGCCGCCATCGGGACGAATCAAGCCGGCGAGCAGGTTCAGGAAAGTGCTTTTGCCTACTCCGTTTTTGCCTACAATGCCCACCCGGTCAAATCGGGTGAAGATGTAGCTGAAGTCGTCGAGGATTTTTTTATCGCCGTAGTTTTTACGCAGGTAGGCCAGCTCCAAGATTTTGCCACCCAAGCGTTTGCCAGTTACATCCAATTCTATTTTGCCCTGTTGGCTTGGGCCTTTGGCCTTGTCTTCGAGTTTGTAGAAGTTTTCGATGCGTGCCTTCGATTTGGTGCCTCGCGCTTTGGGTTGGCGGCGCATCCATTCCAATTCTTTGCGCATGAGGTTGCGGGCCTTTTCGGCATCTACCATGGCAATTTCTTCGCGCACCGTTTTGTTCTCCAAAAAATCGGCATAGCTGCCTTGGTGGCGGTACATTTTGCCGCGGTTGAGCTCAAAAATCTCGTTGCAAACGCGCTCTAGGAAGTAGCGGTCGTGCGTGATCATGAGCACCGTCATGCGGCGGGTGCTGAGGTAATGCTCGAGCCATTCAATCACTTCGAGGTCGAGGTGGTTGGTAGGCTCGTCCATGAGCAGCAGTTCGGGCCTGCTCACCAATGCTTGCGCAATGGCCACCCGCTTGCGCTGTCCGCCCGAAAGCGAGGCAACCGACTGACTCAAGTCGTGGATGCCCAGTTCGGTGAGGATTTGTTTTACTTCGAGTTCGTAGTCCCACAAATTTTGGGCATCTATTTCGAGGGTAAGATCATGCATTTCTTGCAGCTCGGCGGCGTTGGGTTCGGCAAGCAGCGCCAGGCGGTTGTAGCGGCGTAACAGCTGCACTTCGGGGGCATCGCCGGCAAAAATCACTTCGCTTACACCCCCGTTTTCGCCCATGAGGGGTTCTTGCTCGAGGTAGGCCATGCGCACATCGTTTCGGATGCTGTAGTTGCCTTGGTCGTTGGTTTCTTTACCTGCTAAAATGCGCATGAGGGTGGTTTTTCCGCAGCCGTTGTGACCTACGAGTGCCACTTTTTGACCGAGGTTAAGACCAAATGATAAATCTGTGAAGAGGGTACGTTCGCCAAAGCTCTTGCCCAGCTTTTCTACCGAAAGGATGTTCATGCTGCGAAAATCCGCAATTTTTGCCGCATTGCAGCTTACAAAAGCACAAACTCGTTACTAGCGGCTACTTTGCCGTTGATTTGCAATTCTAATAGATGCAAGCCGGGGTAGTGTTTTCGGGTGGTGAGGTCGGCAAAGACGTGGCTGCGGATGAGCTGCAGTGTTTCGCCAGGCTGCAGGTTTTTTTCGATTATCTGGAAGACCTTGGGTGAGCGCTGCCCATTGCTTTTTACAAAGTGGATGCGGTATTCGAGGCGGTAGGCCTGGGCGGAAATGCCAAGGTGTTGCAGGCGGAGCTGGAGGGTCGCTTTGTCACTGATGTGTAATTTATCGGGACTGATTTCCCAATGTTCGAGTTCAAATTGCGGGATTTCAAAGCCGAAAAGCTGGTGTGCCTCGGCCCGACCTTGTTTGAGCAAGCCGCGCAGGGCGTGTTTGAGCAGGGCGTCGGTGGCTGGGCTCGTTCCTTTCCAGCGCGCCGCCACCGCCAACAGCCAGTCGGGATGCGATTTCGAAATGTCGTTCAGGTGGTTGGCTACCGAGCGGCGCACATATTCCGATGGGTCGTTTTTGAGTTTTTCGAGCACGGGGAGGGTCACCGTTGGGTCTTTTTTGAGCCAGGCAACATCTTGTCCCCAAGGCAAACGCGGCCGCAGCCCTTCGCTGGCCAGTCGGCGCACATGCTCGTTGGGGTGACTAGCCCATGTGAGGTGCTGTTGCAGCATGCGCTCGGGATAAAGCTGCAAAAAGGGACGGACGGCAAATTCGGCGCTGAAACTGCAGGTGAGTTGCTCCAAGGCCGGCAGTGAGCGATCGGGGTCGTGGGTGCCGTATACTTCCACAAAATCGGGGAAGAGCATGCCAGCCAGGCTGCGGAATTGGGGTGCCAGGTCTACCACCACGGGCAGTTGACGGGCATAATCGCCCGGCAAGCAGTTACCAAGCAATTGACTGAGGTGCCGCATGCGTTGTTTGAGCGATAAATCGGGCCAATGGGCAGGCAAGGCGGCATCTTGCCAGCTTTGTAAATTGAAATCGGGTTCGCGTGCAGCTGCTGCTTGTGCCAATGCGGCCACGAAGGTTGCATCAAAAGCGTCTTTGAGTACGTAATCGGCCATAAAAAAAACCGCCCGAAGGCGGTTCTAAGTTAGTGCTTTTGTTTAGCGTTTGATGATGCGCAGGCTTCCGGCCTGGCCTTCCATACGGATAAGGTAGGCGCCGGCAGGCAAATCACTCAAATCGAGGCTGCTGCGGCTTTCGGTGAGCAACTGCTGCTTTAACTTTTGACCTTGCATGTTGTACAAGCTGATGACCGCCTGCTGCTCGTTTTTGAGTTCCAGGTTCAACATATCGTTTGCCGGGTTGGGCCAAACGTTCATCAAGCTGCCCAGTTGGTTTTCATTCACCGAGCTGGAGCTGCCAAGGGGGGTAAGGCGGTAAAGGGTGCCATTGGCTGGGGTTCCAAAAAGTGGCACCAAAGCCAATCCAAAGGTAGGATTGCCCACAACACCGCTTATTAAGTTGGCTACAACGCTGGCATTGCCATCGGTGAGTGCTGTGCCCACCAAGGGACCTGGATCGCCTTCAAAAAAGGTTGCCAAGTCGTTGATGGTATTGGGACCATAACGGTATTCAATGATATTGCTGCCTTCGTAAACCCATGCCTGAAAGCTAATGAACATGTTTAGTATGCCACCTGTATTGTTGTATTCGCCGTAAGATCCTACTTCCTTCCATTCAATTTTGAGGATGCGGCTGCCTGCGGCTCCATCTACTTTGTAGGAAAGGGGCGAAAGCGAAATGGTAGAGTCGTAACCCCTGTCGATGAGGTCGGTTTCGAAAGGGGCCATTACCCCAAAAATGGGATTGCCATTGCTCAAACCTATCAATGATCCGCCCAGGCCATCGAGCATCAAGGTATCGATTAGCTGACCTTGAATGCGCATTACAAAAGGCATCGGGAAGGTGAAGATAGGGTCGTCCCAAGGCGTATTGTTGTTGATAGAGGTAGTGCCCGTCAAAGGGGTATACGCAGCGGTTTCGGCAGTAAAAGTGTAAGCCAAATTGCTGGTGTTTTCGGCTGATAGGAGCGATTTGAGTTTGGTCTTTTTGGGGCTGTTCTGTGCGCTCGCCGTGCCCAGTACGAATAACGACAACAAGCCGATCAATACTTTTTTCATGATAGTGCAGGTTAGACCGCGAAAATAATGAAATAGTTGTTAACTCGACTTGTCGTCACGAAATGTCAAGGCTTCAATATGCGAACGCTGTTGCCGAAAAGTGGATCGGTTAGGATATACATGCCAGCTGCCAGTTGCTGCATATGAAAACCTGCGCGGGCTTGTTCTAGACTAAGCTTTCTTACCAGCTTGCCTTGACTATCGAATACATGAAGGGTATCGCTCCCAACCAAACCCGCCAGGTGGTGCATTCCGGTTTGTGCGTCGGTTCGCAATTCCATACCTGGAAGGTTGGTTACCGCATGTTTGCGTTCGGGCAGTACCAAATGTACGGGGCTCAACGAAAGCACGGTGCCATTTTCGGGGATGCCACACATGAGTTGACTGGCACAATACGTAGTGGGGTGCGATGCCAAGCCAGCAAAGTATTGCTGATGCATACCTTGTTCACAGCTTGCCCATATGCTAATTTCAGGGTGCTCATCTCTACGGTTTACAGGCATTTTAACGTAGTGCAGACTTACTTTGCTGTCGAGTTCATGTAACCAGCTTTGTACTATGAGGGTGTCGGAGTAGTATTTCCGAACGGCTAGGAATTGAATTTTCATAATCCGTTCTCCTGTTTGCCCATCCAATTCATAGCTAATGGCTTCAAACTTAAATGGATCGTAATCATACAAACAGCCAGTTACTAATCCCTCAAAATTAAGCATGCTGATGTCCATGATTTCCGACTCCTTTGCATTGAGTAAGCTCAGCCTGAGATTGTCGTAGGTTTCAATATAGCCAATCTGCTGACCATAAACATAGAAAGGAAAGGGCATGGGCAAAGTGGCGGTCCATTCGGGATATTCAATATCCATAGGCCATTTTTGAGCCCGTTGAAGCGGCTGCGACCCTTCTTTGCTGGTTTTTAGTTTGTAGTTGGCATGGTGTTGACATTGTTTGGCACAAGCAGCTGCTTGCTCTGCTTCACTTACACGATGCCGGTGTTGGTGGATACAATGGCTGTGGTCGTGGCACCAATGGGGTTCTGTTTGTATCCCTTTTTCATCGATGTGCCTTAAATGACAGACACTGGTGCTGGTTTCTTCTTTGAGGATGAGCGGAATAGCGGTGTCTACAATTTTAATGTAGCGGATCGAGCTGTCGGTTTGTGCTGCAACCCAGCCTGGCAGGGCCAGCAGCACCAGAATCAAGTTTTTCATGGCGCATTTTTTAAAAGGTGAAAATGAGTTGGGTGGATGCTTTCTTTGGAAATGAGCGGCCTTTCATCTAAAACACTGCTTGTTTGTATAGGTAGGGCACCCGGATCGACACTCAGCCACGAACAATGTGTGTACGCATGTTCAATGGGCGTGTGACCGCAGGGATAGGTTTGGTAGCATTGCCAGGCATGTCGGGCGTTTAAATCGTGCTGACAGATGCCGTTTTCTATGTGTTTGGTAGTGAAAACGACCATTTGATGGCGATGATCACCGGATTCGGAGGGCACCCAATGAATGCAACCTCTGCCGAGACTATCCTGCAATACGCAGTCGCGTTGGGGCGCCCAATCAATTTCACAGGCATGAAAGATGCGCTTGAAATGCCGGAATTCTGTTTGCAGATCTAGGATTTCGAACCGAGGCATTTGCTGGGCGAAACTGCTGGAAGCGTGAAGCATCATGGCAACGACGAAAGGAAATACGATTTTCATGGCATGCTACTTTAAAAGTTGATTTGCTGCGGATGGGGCATTAATAATGTCGGGGCTTCCAGGCCGCAGAGCTGGTAAACCGATTGTGCTCTTTTTACAGCTCTGATAAGGGCATCATGAAAGTAGCCTGCATGAACTGTGGGGTATTGGCAAGCTATATTTGGCTCGAAATGCAGGCTATTGTATTGTGCGGGAATGCCATGGCTGAGCACGTATATCGAGGAAAACTCCATCCAACAATTAAGTCTTAGTGAAATTCGAAGCAAGGGTACAATTTCCAAGGTAGTTGATGCAAGCAATGGCATGGGCAAAGCAGGCATGGCTTGCACAGGCCCAGCTACTTCTGCAGTAGCCACTTTGGAGGCTGATTGACCATTGGCCATACCCACGTGGAACATGAACATTAGTAATAGGCTGTTTTTCATGGCAGTGGCATTTATTTGAAAGCAATTTACCCTGGCATCATTCGCCTTTGGTCACAGCTTTGTCGGCATATGCTCAATGCCGATTTTCTGACATTCTGATGGCAATGGGCCTTGGGGCTGCGACTGTTGGCTTTTTGCCGAAATTGCAGCCCGTATGAAAAATCCATGGATTGCGGCCTTCCGACTGCGCACCTTGCCACTGGCGTCTGCTTCCATCATTTTGGGCGGCGCCCTGGCTGCGGCGGTGGATGCTCACCAATGGCCTGTGAGTTTGCTGGCATTGCTTACGGCCATTTTGCTACAGGTGTTGAGCAACTTGGCCAACGATTATGGCGATTTTCAGAACGGAGCCGATTTGGCAGGCAGGGCAGGCCCCGATCGCATGGTGGCAAGCGGACAAATCAGTGCTGCAGCCATGAAGCAAGCCATGTTCATCACCGGTTTATTGGCTTTAAGCAGTGGCGTTGGCTTGCTTTGGGTTGCTTTTGATGGTTTTACGATGGCTTTTTGGGGCATGTTGCTGTTGGGTTTGTTGGCCATTGGCGCGGCGGTGAAATACACAGCAGGCAAAAACCCGTATGGATATGCCGGCTTGGGTGATCTATCGGTATTGCTGTTTTTTGGCTTGGTAGGGGTGATGGGGACTTTTTTCCTGCATACCGGCGCATGGTGGTGGAATGTGCTGCTGCCTGCTATTGGTTTGGGGTTGTTGTCGACAGCGGTACTCAATTTAAACAATCTGCGTGACCGTGAGAGCGATACCCGTGCCGGAAAACGCAGCATTCCGGTGCGCATCGGAGCTGTTTGGGGCGTGCGTTACCACAATGTGCTGGTGCTTTTGGGAAGTTTGTTGCTGCTGTGGTTTGCCCGCGGCGATTGGTCGCACCTGCACCTGCCTTGGTTGTTGTGCTGCTTGCCTTTGTGGTTGAGCTTGTACCGCATCAACCAAGTGAAAGACGCCCAAGGTTACGATCCTTTTTTGAAGATTACGGCATTGAATACCTTGCTTTTCGCGGTGGTAGCTGCCGTGTTGAACCTTTTTTAGTATGCAAAGCATTCCCAACAAACTGCAAGCCCGTTGTTTTCCTTATCGACTTGATTTTAAGTCCCCTGCTGGCACCTCACGGGGAGTGATGACCCAAAAAATAAGTTGGATGATTGTGATTGCCGATGAAAATGGGCAGCAAGGTTTGGGCGAGTGTGGTCCGCTACCCGGCTTGAGTTTCGACGATCGCCCCGATTTTGGTACCCGCTTGCTGCGCCTGTGTGAGCAATTCAACCAACAAGAATGGGCCACTTTCGACGAGAGTTTGCTTTTTTACCCGGCGATGCGCTTTGGTTTTGAAATGGCCCTGCGCGACTATCTGCAGGGCGGCACGCGGCTGCTTTTTGAAAGTGCCTTTACCACGGCCGGTGCCCCGCAAAACATCAACGGTTTGATTTGGATGGGCAGCGAGGCCTTCATGCAGCAGCAAATTGCCGATAAATTGGAGCAAGGTTTCAGCTGTCTCAAAATGAAAGTGGGTGCCTTGGATTTTGAAACCGAATTGGGCTTGCTGAAGGCTTTGCGCCAACGTTTTCCGGCCAATGTGTTGGAGTTGCGGGTGGATGCGAACGGTGCTTTCAGTGTGGCCAATGCGCCCGAGCGAATGAAACGCTTGGCCGAAATGGAGCTGCACAGCATT
This sequence comes from Sphingobacteriaceae bacterium, assembly GCA_013824115.1. Taxonomy (GTDB): domain Bacteria; phylum Bacteroidota; class Bacteroidia; order UBA7662; family UBA7662; genus PNNG01. The sequence continues at coordinate 17,941 of PNNG01000007.1, forward strand.
GAGCAACCCATCAAGGCCGGACAGCCGGAAGCCATGGCCGCGCTGTGTGCGCAGAACATCTTGCCCATTGCCCTCGATGAAGAGCTCATTGGCATTACCGATGCAGATCAGATGGATGAACTATTGGATCACATTAAGCCGCCTTTTATCATCCTTAAGCCCACTTTGTTGGGTGGATTTGAAGCCTGCGAACTTTGGATAGCGGCAGCCGAAAAAAGAGGCATTGGCTGGTGGGTGACTTCGGCCTTGGAATCGAATGTTGGATTGAACGCCATTGCACAATGGACCGCCACCTTGAACAATGCACTCCCTCAGGGTTTGGGCACCGGACAGTTATACACCAATAACTTTGAATCGCCTTTGCTGGTTGAAAACGGAAAGTTGTGGTATTTGCCAGAAAGAAGTCCGTGGATATTGACCCATTTCCAAGACAATTTGTGAGTTAATTCGCTGATTTACATAGCTCTATAAAATTACTCAGTAAATTGAGTAAAAATTACTCAATGGCATGAGTAAAAAATACTTAATACGCTGAGTAAAAATTACTAAGCTTATTGAGTAAATTTGTAACATGCACAAAAGGAGACAGTTAAGCGAGTTGCAGGAGCGGCTTTCGGGTCCGCGGAAGTTCATGCAAGTGCTGTATGGTCCGCGTCAGGTTGGTAAAACTACCCTGGTTCGGCAGTTGATGGCCGATTGGCAAGGCTTTGTGCATTACGCCGCTGCCGACGGAGAAGCGGTGTGGGATGCCAGCTGGCTAAACAAACAGTGGGAATGGGTGCGAGCGCAAGGCGAAGGTTTGCTCATTATCGATGAAATTCAAAAAATAGACAATTGGAGTGAGCGTGTAAAGCAGCTATGGGATGAAGACACTTGGGCCAAGCGCTCCATCAAAGTAGTGCTTTTGGGTTCCTCGCGCATGTTGCTGCAACAAGGCCTCAGCGAATCAATGGCGGGCCGCTTCGAAACCACTTATATGCCTCACTGGTCGCTCAGTGAAATGGAAAGTATTTACCAGCTCAGCCCCGATCAGTACGTCTACTTCGGCGGATATCCGGGTACAGCAGAACTCATGGATGAAGAAACCCGCTGGCAGACCTATTTGATGAATGCCATTGTTGAAACCAGTGTATCGCGCGACATTCTGATGCTTACCCGCGTAGATAAGCCGGCATTGCTCAAGCGGCTTTTCGAGTTGGGTTGTGCCTATTCGGGACAAGAAATGTCGTACACCAAAATGATGGGCCAACTGCAAGATGCAGGCAATACGGTCACCTTGGCGCATTATCTGAATCTGCTCGATAAAGCGGGATTGTTGTCGGGCTTGCAGAAATACGCCGGCGCCTTGGTGCGCAAGCGGGCCTCAAGTCCCAAGTTTTTTGTACATAATACGGCCCTTTTGTCGGCCGTGCATGGAGGTATTTTCAAACACGTTCGTGCCGATGCATCCTTGTGGGGTCATTGGGTAGAGTCGGCGGTGGGCGCTCACTTGCTCAACACCTGTCAAACCCAAGGCGTTGATGTGTACTATTGGCGCGATGGTAACGATGAGGTAGATTTTGTATTGCAGCAAGGCAAACGTTTGGTGGCCATAGAGGTAAAAAGTGGTTGGGAGAAATCGGGCCAAGGCCTCGATAAATTTGCCAAGCAGTTCAAACCATACCGATACTTGCTGGTTGGAAATGGGGGCATACCATGGCCCGATTTCTTGCGGATGGATCCTAAAAAATTGTTCGACTGATGCAGGGCATTACCCTTATGGGCCAGTATTTGTCGGCCGAAGACTTTATACAAGGCCGGGCAGTTGCTTGGATGCAGGCGCACCAGCTGCCCGCCCCTGTACAAGCTTTTTTGCAGCACTGGTTCACCACCGATGCGCCCGTTTTGGCCCAAACCTCAGGCTCTACTGGTCCGCCCAAAACCATCAGCCTTCAGCGCGCACAAATGATTGCCAGCGCCCAGTTGACGGCCCTGCACTTTGGCTTCAAAGCCAAACAACGTGCTTTGCTTCCTCTCAGTGCCGATTTTATAGCCGGAAAAATGATGCTGGTGCGGGCCATTGTAAGTGGCTTGGATTTGTATGCCGCCGCCCCCACGCAAAACACCGCAGCGCTGTTCCCAAGTTTGACCTTCCATTTCACGCCGTTGGTACCGGCGCAGCTGCATGCCCTACTTAAGCAGGAAGCCGATGTGGCCCGCCTGGGTACTTTGCTGCTTGGCGGCAGCGATGTTTCTCCTGAATTGTTGGCCCTTATGCATCGCTTGGAGCAGCAGGAGGTGTGGCAAGGCTTCGGCATGACCGAAACGGTAAGTCACATTGCCCTAAGGCGCCTTCATCCGCAAGCCGAAACAGCTTACCTCACTTTGCCTGGTTTACTTACCGAAGCAGATGCTGAAAACCAACTGCGCATTTGGGGGGCAGTGACCAATTATCATTGGCTAAAAACCAACGATGTAGTGATTTTTGATGGTCCAGGTCGCTTTCGTTGGTTGGGCCGCAGCGATCATGTGATTGTAAGTGCCGGGCATAAGGTGCATCCCGAGTATTTAGAGCAGAAAATAACGGGATTGATGACCGCGCAAGATCGGTTTGTGCCACTATTGGCTTGCCCTTACTACATCACATCGGTTGCCGATGGCCAATACGGAAACCTACCCGTGCTGGTAATCGAATCGTCGCAAGGCAAAAATGAAGCTTTGTGGAATCATTTTCTGCAAGCCATCAAGCCTCAATTGCCGGCTTGGGAATTTCCGAGAAAATGCATTTGGGTGGAAAGCTTGGAGCGGACCTCCAATGGTAAAATCAAGCGAATGCAAATCGAGCCATGATGTTTAAACCATACTTTTAACGCATTTGGAGTATTGTTTAATGGCCTCTGATCAGGTTGTTTTGTGTTCAACTAAACCACCTTATGAAAAACCAACTTATTGCCCTCGTTTTACTTTCTCTCTTGGCCTTTTCGGCTTGTAAAAAAGAAACAGTTGTCCCCGAGCCTAATCAGCCGAATAATCCCAACAATCCTAATAATCCAGCCAATCCAGGGGCCAATAAATGGACCATCAATGGCATTACCTACACCCACATCACCAACAGCGCAGTGTGGAATGGCGGAGGTACTACTTGGGGTTTGATGGGCAATGGAAGTGCCGATTCGTTGGTGGCTTTTCAGCTTTGGTTCAAAACCAATACTCCCCGTACAGGTACTTACAACATTATTCCTTCCCTCGCTCTTTTCACTACAACAGACAGTATGGCCGTGGCCGTTTCGGTCTCTTTAGGTGCACGGGTATGGGGTTCCATCGCTAATTCTGGCACCATTGCGGTAACCAATGATGCTGGGGTAATTTCGGCTACTGCCACCAATACCACCATTAAAAGAACCACTTCCGATAGCACTACCGTAATTACAGGTAATTTGACCTATCGTCCCTGAGTTCAAATATGAATCGTTTACGCAAAGAGGCACCTTTCGAGGTGCTTTTTTGCTTTAGGGCTGTTATTTGTGGAAAAGAGCGACTATTGCAGTCATTCATCGGGCATCAATCCACCTCAAGCCATGATTGCAGTTTCGTTGATAGCAGCATTGTTTTTTGCCTATTTTTGGGCGTGCCAGTAATCATGAGCCTTTCAATCGCCTTTAGCAAAAGGGTTGAAAGCCCCGGCTGCTGGCCGTGCTGCATTTATGTCGGAACCTACGTACTCCATAGCTTATTTGCTTTTGGCACATCAATCGCCACAGCAAGTGCTTCGATTGGTCAATCGATTGGATGGCGACGGGGTGTATTTTTTCTTGCATATCGACGCCAAGGTGGATCAACAGCCTTTCGAACAGCTGTTTCAAAATCGTTCGAACGTAAACTTCATTGAAGCACGCGAAAATTGCATTTGGGGCGACTATTCCATCACCCGAGCAACCTTTAAGCTGGCAGAAGCAGCGGGAAATGCCCTTCCACATGGGGTGGCGGTGCTGTTAAGCGGACAAGATTACCCGCTATACCCTTCCGAGAAAATACATCATTACTTTGAGCAACGCCAAAGGCAGTTATTCATCGACTGCCTGCCCATTTCAGAGAATTGGAAGGGCCAACAGCTCAAAGTAAGAACGCGTTATTACCGCTATACCACGGGTAATGGTCGCAACGACTACCTCACCCTTGGCCCGAACATGCGCGCCCTCTCCAAGTGGTTGCGTGGTCAAATTCCAACCTCCTTTTTAAAGCTGCTCTTCAAAAAGCGGCATTCGCCCGTTCCGCTTTACGGTGGATCTAACTGGTGGGCCTTGCCTTTGTCGGTGCTTCGCGAAATGGGGGCGTTTTATGATGCCCACCAAAAGAGGCTTGATGCCTATTTCGAATACACCCATTGCTCCGATGAAATATTTTTCCAAAGCTTACTGATGGCCATTTTGCCATTAACCGATGGATATGCAATCGTTCCCTCGGTGCAATATGCCAATTGGGAGCGAAAAAATGTGCCCCTTCCAGTCACCTTCGAGCTGCAGGATTTGCAATGGTTGCAGCAGTTGCCAGCTTCCAAGCTTTTTGCCCGTAAATTCGACATGCTCCAGAGTGCTGCATTGCTCGATGCACTTGATGCTAGGATTGCGGCAGATCGACCCGCTTAACCAAATACCTCCGAAACAAAAACCATCCCCATACATGAAAAAGTTGCTGCTTTTAGCTTTTTGTTGGATGACGCTGTCTGCCAAATCGCAGACCGATCGTCCGGCCTATCTGCATTTCGAAAATGGTGAAGCGCAAAAGGTAGCCGTATTTTCAGATCCTGCAGGCTGGATCAAGGAAGAAGTGTGGGTAGAAACCGATTTCGATTCCGATTTGGATGGGCGACCCGACCGCATGCACGTGTACATTACCCGGCCACACCAAACCCAAACCGAGGGCATTAAACTGCCGGTAGTGTACAACAGCAGTCCTTATTTCGGTTTGCGGATACCGGCTCTTTTGGGTATTGGCAGCAAAAAGAACTTCTGGAAGGTGAAGCACGAATTGGGTGCCGAGCCCAAACCCCACCGCCATATGCGTTTGGGTACCCGCACCAAACGCCCGCTTTTTGCTTCTTCGATGGATCGCACTTGGGTGCCACGGGGTTATGTGATGGTGTATTCATCTTCTCCCGGCACGGGTTTGTCGGATGGGGTGCCCACCATTGGCAGCCAAAACGAATCGTTGGCCCCCAAGGCCGTCATTGATTGGCTTTGCGGGAGAGCAAAGGCTTATCGTAGCCGCACTGGGAACGAAGAGGTGAAGGCGTATTGGAGTACGGGCAAGGTGGGCATGACGGGCACCTCCTACGACGGCACGCTGTGTTTGGCCGCCGCTACCACCGGGGTAGAAGGGCTCGAAGCCATTATTCCCGTGGCGCCGGTTTCGTCGTTTTATCATTACTACCGCGCCAACGGACTGGTGCGTTCTCCCGGGGGCTATTTGGGCGAAGATGCCGATGTGCTGTACGATATGATTAACAGCGGCGACAAAAAGAAACGCAAGGCCAACAATCGTCGGGTGCGCGATAGCATTTTGGTTCCCGGGCAAGACCGCCAGACGGGCGACTTCAACGATTTTTGGGCCGAACGCGATTATGTGCCTCAAATAAGCAAAATGCGGGCGGCGCTGCTCATGTCGCATGGCTTTAACGATTGGAATGTGATGCCCGAGCACAGTTACCGTTTTTACAAAGCGGCCAAGGATCAGGGTTTGCCCACGCAATTGTACTATCATCAATGGGGGCACGGTGGCGATCCGCCCATGCGCCAAATGAATCGCTGGTTTACACGCTATTTGCACGGCCTTGATAACGGGGTTGAAAACGATACGGCCGTTTACATTGTGCGGGAAGGCGCAAGCAAGCCAACGGCTTATGCACAATACCCCGATGCTTCCTCGGCAGAAGTGCGTCTCTTTTTGGTGGCCGATGGAAGTCAGCAAGGCCGCCTGCTGCTTGAACCAACTCAGGGCCAGGTTCCTTTGTCGTTTACCGATGATTACCGGCGCGATATGAAAGCGCTGTTAACCGGTGATTACGCTGCCAACCGCTTGTTGTTCGTAACGCAGCCATTGAATCAACCCTTGCGTTTGTCGGGCGTGCCCGAAATCAAAGTCCGCCTAACAGCCAATAAATCGGCCGCCAATTTTTCGGCTTACTTGGTTTTGCTACCGCTTACCGATGGAAAGCGTTTGCCCGATTACGAAAACCTCGTTACTCGCGGCTGGGCTGATCCGCAAAACCACAGTGATTTACGTAAGCAAGTGCCTTTGGCGCCTGGGCAGTTTGTCGATTTACGTTTTTCGATGATCCCCGACGATCAGGTGATTCCTGCCGGGCGGCAAATAGGCTTGCTTTTGTTTTCGAGCGATAAGGAATTTACCCTGCACCCCAAGCCGGGTACGGTATTGACCATCGATCCGGCTGGTTGTGAGTTGGTGTTGCCGGTGGTAGGGGGACAACAGGCCTGGGATGAGGCTTTTACAAACAGGCCTTGATCTTGGAAGCGGCCTTGTCATTTGAACGACTCTTGCTTTCGGGCATGAAGGCCGAGATGGTAGCCTATCTACGTGACCATCTGAATGAATTCGCTGTAGCTGTCGAGCTGGGACTCACCAAACGGCAACCATTGGCTTGGCGGTCGGTTTGGGTCTTGGAGGAAGTAATGGCACATGGCGACACGAGGATTTTGCCCTATCTCTCACGGATATTTGAGTTTTTGCCGGGTGCCGAAGATGGGCATTGTCGACAATGGCTCATGGTGTTGCACCGAATAAATCTGCCGGATGATCACCTTGCGCCCCTATTCGATTTGTGCATGGGAATATGGTGTCATCCAGGCAAACAACCATCGGTTCGTTACCATGCCTTTTTAACCATGTTGCACATCGCCGACCGATTTCCTGAACTCAAGCACGAAATAGCAGCTAGTTTAACAGCTCCTCTGTTAGAAAGCCTGAGTCCAGGAATCCGCAAAAGTTTGCTGAAAAGGCACTTTAAAACCGAAAGCTAAAGATCAGTTTAGAGTCCCATTTTAAATGAAATTTAGGGCGCTCGATTTGAACCCCATTGATCGTCTAAGCAACGACCTAAATTTGCGGAATCATCCATCCTTGGTGCCACATTTAGCCCATGTTTTTTCTGTTAAACCTGGCCAGCTGCGGTCATCCGACCCAAAAGCCGTAACTTCGCCCCGTGTCGATTTTTGAAACCCCAGCCGAGCTGGTCATTACCTGTTACAAGCGTTTAGGTACTTTTTTGGAGCGTGAGCTCAAAACCCTGGGCTACGAGCCCACTTTTGTGTCGGAAAGCATGGTGCGCCTGCAAGGCACGGCCACCGATGCCATGCACCTCAACATGAAACTGCGTACAGCCAGTCAGGTGCTGTATCCGCTGCTCACTTTTCCGGCCCCCGATGCCGAAGAGGTGTACAAACAACTGCGGAAGTACACGTTTGAACGCCTGCTGCAGCCCGAAGGGTATTTTTCGGTGACCAGCTTTGTGAAGCACCCCTCGGTGAACAACCCGATGTTTGTAAACCTGAAGGTGAAGGATGCAGTGGTAGACCGCATGCGCGATAAAACCGGCCGCCGGCCAAGCACAGGCTCTGAGTTCCGCGGGGCCGTTTTGCACCTGTATTGGGTGGGTGAAGAAGCCACCTTGTATGTCGATACCTCGGGCGAAAGCATTGCCCGCCACGGCTACCGCTTGCATCCAGGCAAGGCACCACTTTTGGAGTCGATTGCCGCTGCCATGGTGATGGCCACCGACTGGAAACCAGAACAACCCCTGCTCAATCCAATGGGCGGCGTAGGTACCCTGGCCATTGAAGCCATTTTGCTGGCTACCAACCGCTATCCCGGACTCTACCGCCGCCGTTATGCCTTCCAGCACCTACAGGGCTACAACCAACGCGCCTACCTCGAGGCCGTGCTCGATTTGGAAGATGCCATTACCGAAACCCTCACCGAGCCGGTGATTATCAACGACCGCGATACCCGCATGCTGAGTTTTGCCCTGCAGAATGCCGAAAAAGCCGGCGTGGGCCCATGGGTGAAGACTTATGGAGGCGATTACCGCGAGCTGAAAATTCCGGCCAATCCGGGTTGGGTTTTGATCAATCCCGAATACGGCGAGCGATTGGGTGAAGTAGAAGCTTTGACCCATACCTACGGCGAGATCGGCAGCTGGATGAAACACCAACTTACCGACTGGCGCGTGGCCCTCATCAGCGGCAATCTCGACCTGCTGGGCAAAATTGGCCTCAAGCCCGATCAGCGCATACCGCTTTACAACGGCCGCCTCGACAGCCGCCTGTGTTTGTACAGCGTTTATGCGGGAACCAAGCGGACATTTGGAGATGCAGATGTGGTAAAAGATGCAGCTGAGCCTGAATAAGGCCATATTGCGTAAATTCCCATGCCATAAAGACAAGGAGTAATTAGCCCTTTTTGCTCATGATTTCATAGAGCTTTTTGGGGTCATCGCGGTTATCCCAAATGGCGGAGATCAATATGAATTCACCCTCGCGTCGATACAAGATGCTGTGATGACCTAAAACAGATTGGTATGTCGTTTTGAAGTCTGTTGGTTTGCCTAGTTCAGGATAGTGGCTCAGTAGTTGAATGCGTTCATGAATGGCTTCATAGAGCTTTTTAGGATAAGCCGGCGAGCCATTTCTTTTTAGCCAATAGGTTAGAATTTGTTGGAGCTGAAATTCGGCCGTCTTTGACCAGATAACCTTCAGCTTTCTTTGATTCCGAGCCATTGCGTTACTTTTTCATGAATGGCCTCATGTGTAACAATGTTCCCGAGTTCAAAATCTCGTTCACTCATTTCAAGAAGTAATTTTTGCTCTTTGGTGAGCTCTATCACTTCCTTTTCAAATTGCTTGGTTGAAACTAAACCATCCAAAGCCAACAAAAAATCTTTGTTCTGAATATTGTGCAACTTATGAATGAGCGCACTTCTTACCTGATCGATGCTTGCCATGGTGTGTACTTTATTCAAATATCGCAAAGATGATTTGAATTATACTTCTTTTCTCGATATCCATAAAAGTGCATTTGTTGAGGTGTTGCAATTTGCCAAATTGGAAGAAGTCCCTTTTGAAGGCTAATTCATAAAGCCTTCCATTTTTTCTTGAAATGCGCCACCACCTCTGCGTGAGAAAGGGTTTCTCCTTGTTTTAATTGAAGGAGGCCTTTTCAATTTTGTTCTTTATCAGAAGTTGTTCGAAAAGCTGATTCAAATCCACCACTTTGGGAAAAGTGCTGATGGCTTGTAAGACGGCTTCTTTTTTCATAAATCAAAAATAGGTTTTCGGTCTATGAATACAAAAAGCTGTATGGCGCAACCAAATAGGGCATGCATGCAATGGCTACTGCTCGCTCTTGGCCATTTGTTTTTCGAATTGGTTGTGTAGCATGAGCATAAGCAATCCGAAAAGTAGTGCGGTAAGGATGAGCAGGTTGTTGAGCAAGCCTTCCACCGAAAAGGAAAGTCGCAGCAAAATGGTAGAAATGATGAAACCTGAATTGCGCATCACCTTGTGAAATTCATCGGTATAGAAAAACGAAAAGAGCAATAGAAGCACATCAGCAATGATGAGTACCGTAAAAAACTGCTCAAAAAAGATGTTGTTGATGTTTTCGAATGAAGGACCCTTGAGCAAGCCTGGATGCAATTCGCTGATGCTCCAGCCGGCGAAGGTGTAAAGCGCAAGTGCCATCAACACAAGCACCAGCAATGCAGCGATTACTTTTTTGATTTGGATGAAGCGCGCCAATCCCGACGCATGGCCTTCGGGTGACGCTTCCATGCGGTATTTTTTGTTGCTGTGGCGATAAAATTGAAAAATCAGGAAAAACAAAACAACGGATGTCAATAGGTCGTAGGTGAATTGCAGGTCGTATTTGATTTCGAACCAGTTGTACGACAAGCTCAAGTTCGACAAGTCTTTGAACAAGCGCCGTATGATGATCAACGAAATAATTTCGTATTGTTTGGCAATATAAGTGGTGATGGATTTGGGCAAATAGTACAGCAACAAATACACCTCATACACCAAAATGAATGAAAATGGGGTGTAGATAGCCGATATGGGGTTGCTGAATAAGTCATTCGGGGCCGACAAGTGTATGATGCCTACATCGACCAAAAAAATCAACAACAAATGAATAAGAAAGCTGGCTATGGCTATTACCAGGATGATGCGTTCTCCTTTTTGCTTGGTTTCAGCCGAAAGCAGTTTTTGGTACAACTGCGAAAAGGAGCGGGGTATGGCCATGTACTATCAAAAACATGGAACAGTCAAGGTTGCTAAAAGTTTTATTTTCAGCGGGTTGGCGTTTTATAGCTGCTGATAAACGGCAATGGCTTGTTGCTCGAAAGGTGTAGGTTGCTTTCGATAAGTTATTGGATTCCTTCGCCCCCTTTCATGGGAAACCCTTTTAAACGATGGCTAGCCCACGTCCATGCTTGACGTAGGAAGTTCAACTTGAAAAGTGACCTTTGCTTTCATGGCACTGAAAACACGCAGCAGGGTACCAACCGTTACATTGCCCACATTGCTTTCGAGCCGAGAGATTTGAGATTTTTGTACGCCAATGAGTTTGCCCAATTCTTCTTGGGTTAAGTGCCGCTCTTTTCGGGTTTGTTTGATGGCCCGACCAATCAAATCGAGTTGTAATTCGTACTCAAAAACATCACGTTCGGGCGTGCCTATTTTGCCAATAAGTTGGTCTTGCACTTCGTCAAGGGTGTATGTTTTCATGGCTTTTTGTTCTTTGATTTTTCGTTGATGTACTTTAATCTCCATTGTTTGGCGCGCTCAATTTCATTGTCAGGTACTTTGCTCCTTTTCTTAACGAAACCATGGGTTGCAATCACCAAGGTGTTCGTTTTATCGTCCTTTTCCCAAAAGGCCAAAAGCCTATATTGGATTCCTTGGTAAAGGGTTCGGAACTCCCAGATGTCATCCTTTAGTTTTTTGAAAAGCTCTGAATCAAGTTCGATTTGGGATTTGCGAATATTGTAAAGAATCTTTTCAGCATGCTTTTTATCCAGCTCTTTTAGAAACGCCAGTGCTTCTTCTAAGAATATGATTTCAAACAAAGTTGGCATGAAGTCATTCCTTTAAACTTCAAATATCGTAAAAAGTTTCTTTATAACGAAACAAATGCGAATGGTTGGCCAATCAAAGCGTAGTCAATATGACTATGAATGACTGAGGCGATTTGAACGTGGATAGTCTAGTGAGGCCAGGCTTCACATTTTTACTGTAATGCTATCCTGGTGTTTCATGAGGCTCGGCGTTTGCAATTAACTTGCAACCGGCCGCAAGCCATACGCAAACAAATACCCTATCATCCAAAATTCACCTATGGTCGCCGGAATGGTCAAAGCCTCTACCAGCGCATGCGAAATGCCCAAGCTGCCCAAAAAGGTGCTGAGGATATAACCCATGCCACCTACCAGGAGCATGCGGCCCAGCCAAAGCGGCATGCGGCCCGATTGGATGACGGCATGGCCCATAGGCATGAGCCACAACCCAAAAAACAAGCCACCCAATGACCAAGCTTTGGCGGCCATTTGGGTCAACATTTCTATGATTAGCATTTTTTCTGAAGCGCTTACACCAGCATAAGCAGCCATTTCGATGGCAGTTCCCAAGGCAATGCCGCTCACCAATATGGCAGCAGCATTGAGGAGTCCCCAGCCTGCTGTGGCAAAAGCAGCCCAATGGTTGATGTCTTTGAACAGCTTGAAGAACCAAACGGCAGCCAAGGCCTGCGATGCCACAATGCCCAGTTCGAGGGCCAACCGCCAATGGGCTTGGGAAGGGTGTGCGGTTAAATTGTTGAGGGTTTGCTCGGGATCGCCGGCGATAAACAGCATCGGATGCAGCCACAAAAAGCCTAAAACGCCAAAAATGGCCAATAGCAGATACCACAAGCCTGTGAGGCGGGCGGTGGCCAAAAGTGATTTGTTTTCCATAAAGCGGGTTTGGGTTGGTTGTTTAAAGATAGCAGAAGTTGCAGTTTCATCAACCTACTGGCAATGGGCCGCCTTTTTTTCGAAGTTAAATTGTTGAAAGGAGCATGATGCCTTGAATTGGCTTGCTAACCTACTGGGGTTCTTACCTAAACCTATATCCAAAACTTAAACCAACTCCCGGGATCACATCGCCCTCAAAGCGCAAAGGAGGTGAATCAATGTTGAATTGGCCTCCGGGTCGTGGCAAATAGCGCGAAAAGGCGAAATACGCACCTGTTGAAACCTTTAGGTAGTAGTTTGATTTAAAGCCAAACGTATAGTTCACATTGGGGTAAACCAATAAATCGATAAAGCTGCTGCGGATAGGCGGATTGGAAAAGGGGTTAGCAGTGAAACCGGCAACTTCGGAGCCAATACCCCATTTTTTGTATTTCAGATGCAGGCCTGTTCTGAGGATAGCTGTAGACTCCTCGAAGGTAGGTGCTAAAAAGCCCAATCCCAAGGAAGGCGAAAGGTAGATGCCTTTTGCTTTTGATAGGGCAATATCTACTTCTGTATTCAAGGAGAAACCTAAAAAATTGGAGCCGCCTAATTGACCTTCGAGGTTGACTTGCGCAAAGGCATTAAAACCCAAAAGAATGGAGCATAGGAAAATAACTGCTTTTTTCATCCTTCTAAAACAGCACATCTTGTGCTTTATTGCTTGGTTTCGGGAATGTTGAAATAGAATTCATGCGTACTGTGTTTTGCTTGCCTCTTTCTGTTATCAGCCAAGGTGCTTCTCATCAAGCCAAGTCGTTGTATTTCTTTTGAATTGTCACGTACCGAGAAACCAAGCGTTGAACTTCATGTAGGGCGTATGCCCGCATTTGTTGAAGATCATTGATGAAGCTTTGAACGTTTGGCGGCTACCCGAAGGTGGCGATTTCGAAGTCCCGCACGTGCGGAATCAACCAAGCACAATCTTTGATAGAAGCAAAAAGCTTGATTTAACCACTGAACCGCCACCTTTAGGTAGGTACTGTTATATGCTGCCCTTCTTTCAGTCATTAGTGTTTTCGTCCGTTTTTGGTATTGGAAAACCAGCTTTAAATAGCAAGTCAATTTTCCAAGGTTCCCATTTTTTAGTTCTGTGTCTTGTTTGCGAAACCCAGTCCTGATTTGACTTGTGATACTTTTTCTCTTCTTCTGTAAGTTGTCTGCCTACAACCGTTTTTTGCCATTCTTTCCACTCGTTCCATTTAGCAAGTCCATTAATAATCGCTTCTCTTTCTTTTTGTTCTTGCCATTTCCATTCTACACCATTTTTGCTTAAAACATCACCAAGCATTGCTTCTCTAATTGGATGCAAGAATTTTTTTACTTTTCCCCTGCTTCCAGTAAGTTTTAAAGTAATTTGTTCGTTCAACCACTTTCCAAGTTTTGTGCTTTGATGTGGAATAGTTTTGAAATTATTTTTATCACTATAATATTCTTCGAGTTCAACTAATCTGTCTGCCCAATCATCATCTTTAGGCTTGCTTCCAAAGTCGCCAAAATCTGGAACATCCCACATATAGTTTATTGACTTCATTTTTTCTTCTTCGTAATCTGTCCAAGCAGAACCGTTTTGCCCTTTTCTTCTTTGTTTTTGTTGGGCAATCCATCTTCCTAATTCGTAATGCGGACTATCAGGATTTTTTGTCTGAATGACGTATGTGTAGTCTAAATGCTTTTGTTCTTTCTCTTTAAATTCCAGTAGTTTTTGAAACTTAATATCCCACCACATTCTAATCGTGTTTATCCAACCATTCTCAATTGGAAAATCAGCGTCAATTAGTTGCATTGCAAGGTCGTCAGGCAAAGCATTGTGTTTAATAAGTTCTTTCATTCGTTGATACCAAACTAACAACTCCATTTCTTCTGGAACTTTAGTGTCTTTGTAAACAACTCCCGAAGTTCTTACATCTCTTTTGTAAATTTTGTATCGTTCAAGAAAATAAGGAAATACTTCATAATCGTTTGCGGTAACATTTATTTTCCTTTCATAAGTTGGTCGTTCAATTGGTTCTTGACCGTCACCAAATTCGTCTGTGTAAAATGGTGTTGTAATAGATTTTTCTTCAGGGTTTTCACCATCATTTGGTTGTTCTTCGGTTGTGCCTTTTCCTGTTCTTATTTGTGAATATAAAAGTCCCGCCTTATCATATTTTTCAATTAGGTCTTTATCAAGTTTGAAAACGCTATTGTCGGAAAGGTCTATTAGGTTTGCAAAGTAACTTTTTACTTCTTTCAAAAGTTTGTTTCCTTGCTTGTCTGTACCAGTTTTGAAGTCAAGCTGTATAGATGCTTCAATGTTGTTTAAAAAACCTGAATATGTAAGGTTTGAAGAACCAATAATTACTCTTGTATGTCTGATACCTTCGAATAAAAAAAGCTTTGGATGATACGTTATTTGTTCTGCTTCCTTATGATAAATATAAGTTTCAATATTTTTTTCTAAAAGTAATTCAAGTGCTTCTTTTGATGTCCCTTTGTTGTCTACCCCAATAAAAAAAACGAGTTTCTTATATTTCTTTTGAGCTGTCAATAATGAAGGTAATAATTTGTTTACGCCTGAAATTGCAGCAAAGGCTACAAAACCGATAAAACTGTCAAAGTGTGAACTGCCAAAGGAAGTCGCTAACTGGTCGCCAACATTTAATTTGTTGTTCGTGTTAAGTCCGTGTCCAATGAAGTCTATTTGCATTTAATTTCTTTTATTTTGTTGGTTGCACTGTCGTCTGTTAGGGTTGCATATAATCGGGTCACGCAGGGGAATCTCACCCCTGCGTTCCCACAGAACCGTGCGTGATAGTCTCCCATCACACGGCTCTTCAAGTTCGTTTATCGCTTACAATA
>PNNG01000014.1 GCA_013824115.1 Sphingobacteriaceae bacterium
TAGATCTGAAAATCCTAACTCCTCATCTGCGTTCAAGGCAGTCCAAACGGATTCACCGCTAAAAATATCTTTTAACCTGAGCTTGGGTGTATTACTCTGGAGGTATTTTTGACTTGCCGCATCAAGATCAGTGGCCCTATCACCTTTTAAGTAAAACATCTTGAATGAGCTTGAAAATCTATCTAAAATTCCTTCTAACTCGGTCCTTCGTCGACGTAAGGTCATAAATGCATTTGAGCCTTCTCCGTTGATTAAGTCTTTCAAATGCAAAATTTTTGTCTCCAAAGTGGGCAAATTGCATAGCGCGGCGGATTTTATCGGAATACGTTCATTTCCGATCAGCATTGATTTGGCTTTTTTCAATACTGAAATCAGCGAATTATATTTGGCTAATTCAAACAGCTGCCTTATCGAGTCCTGAAGAAATTCAGCTTTGAAACCATAAATCAAATAAGCATTTGCTCCATTCAACATTTCATCAATACGAGTAGCCAAAACGCGCGACCAATCGTCATCATTATTGGTTAGGCCGTATTCGGAAGAATAAAATTTCTCTATCTCTTCTAAATAAGCACCTATCGATTCAATGATGATTTTATTTACAAATAAGTTGCTGTATTTAACAGTTGCTTCATCCAAATAGCTACTTATTGCCGCCAATAGATTTTCCCTGAGGTCAAGAGTATTGGAGTTGACCCACGCGTAATAGTTCTGATCACTATCTGGTGAAAAAGCATCAAAAAGATACCGATCATTGGATTCTTTACCATGGGTGTTTTTCATGAGATGACTGCTCATCTCTTCAATTACTTGCGGTATTAACTTGTCGTTTTGTGTTTTTTTGCCATCCAACGTATTCAACAAACTGGACAAAATTTCCTCAGTCTTGTTCTTACTGAGATTAATCAGTGTGGGCTTTTCCGCTGAAATAGATTTGATATTTCTATTTAAATCCCAATAGCTTTCTGAATTCACAAAACGCTCAAGCTCTTCTCCGGCAAGTTTTATTGATAACAGCTCCTCCAAGTAACTTTTTGGGTATTGAATCATGAAAAATCCTGCTGACAAGAAATTTTTAATGTAGTTATTACCGCTGCTATCTACTCGTCTTGCACTAATCAAATTGAAAAAATCGGAATTAGGGTTTTTATCAAAAATCATTAACGCGCCAATCATTCCAGCGACGCGTATTAGCTCGCTCAATTCGGATAAAGGGGCTGAAGCATCAGATAAATCTTGAGATAGAAACTGTGCATATTGATAAGGAGGACCAACATCGTGTATTGTACTGCCATCAGGCCATTGAACCTCGTAAGTAATGTCTTCTCTACTGTAGTGCTGTAATGCCAAGAGCGCTGAAAAAGCATTTTCGTGCAGCTCTTTGTGAATTCCATACGAGTTAAAATCCGGTAGCAAAAAGATTCCGTTGACATTAGCGTTATTGGTGATGTTTTTAACCAAATACGGGATGTCGACACACAAACCAGAACCTGTGCCACCTGTTAAGCTTCCTACAATTAAAATTTGAGTTTGCTTGTTGCCGCCAATCCTTTGGTATTTCTGCTTTAATTCTCGCTTGAAATTGTTAAAATTGGACGCGCCCCAAAGGGATAGTCTACCGTAAGTCGGCATACCGCCTGCACCTGTGAGATTTGCTAGAATCGCAGAAGACTCGGGCAACCAAGAGGTATCTATGCCATCCATTTTTTTTAAATTCTCAACATCTACAGCATTTGCGCCTAAGCTAAAAATCAATGGTTTTATGTCAGTTTCTCCTTTTGCTGTTTTTCTAGGTTTTCTTGCAGCATCCGTTTCTATATACATATATTCTACATTACTACCGGGTTTATTTTTACCCGTAAACTCGTAATGGAATTGTTGGATTTCTTCGATGATATTCAAACCTGAGGTTCCAATACCGATTATTAAAGTGGAAGACATAATCTTGTGTTTATATAGCTGATTTTACTTGCTGGATGCTCTTGAAAAAGAGATAGGAGAAGATGCCAATCGTCATAAAGACATGAAGCATCATCACATAGATACTGCTTAGCGTTATCGCAAAGGTGGTCCAATCAAACAAAAGAATGCCATTGTAGCGAATGATATAGAATACATATATGTGAATGACGGCAAGAGCAAGCATACTTGCTTTCATGGTGGCAAATGCTGCCTCTAGTTTTACATTTGACTTGCTGTTGCCAAACCGCATGAATGACCACTTAGAGATAAAATAGATGGCTCCAAATGTCACCAGCGTTATCAATGTTTTTAAAAGAAGCATGGTCCAACTCGTTAGAACCAAACTTAGGAGATACTCTATTGCTTTCATATGCGTGTAGTTAGTACGATTAGTATCGTTAGAATCGTTATGCCCATTAAAAAGTAGATGAGTGACCAATCCAAAATGTAGTTTCTTAGCTCTTCGCTTAGTGCCTTTACAATACTTGCTGATTCGTTACCATCGTAAATTGGTATGTCTCCGCAAGCATCAAACAAGCGCATTCCACCCATTCCTTCATAGGATACAAAAGAAATTTGATTGAAGAATGACCTCATTTGGCCATCTGATAAATCAAAAAAACACTTACTAGGTGTTTTTACTTCGGCATTGTCACTGAAAAGGTTGTCTTCGCCATCGGAGAATACCAAAAGAACCTTTTTTTGATAGTTCTTTCTTTCGGATTCTTCTTGACACATTAAATAATTGCTCCAAATGCAATCAAAAAGGGGTGAGCCTAGATTTGTCAATTGAATACCATCTAGATAGCTCAATGCTTCGTTGATATCTGAAAAGGTCGCGTGCTCTGCATTCAATGCCTCGCGTTCTTTTGAGACTATTTGTTCAACGCTCAAGTTTACCTTTCTACCATAATCATCACAATTTTCGCATTCTGGAATATGGGTGATGACGTAATCAATATTCTCCTGAATGGACGGTGCAATCTCTGTCAACCCAGCTACCAGAAAGTCTAATTGTTCCTGCATCGACTTGCTGTTGTCAATTACAAGTGAAACCAAAGTGCTTTGGCGCGGCTTCACGAACAGACTGAAAAAAGGCAATATCAGCAAAAGGGTAAAGACAGAGCGCTTATAAAACCCACTTATATGGATTTGTTTCGCTTTTTCATGCGCAATTGGACCAATGTGTACACCAATATCTTTTGAATGAAAAGTCTTTATTGTTGCTCTTATTCTTCTCCAAGTGACAATTGTAAAAATTGCAAGTAGCATTACGGACGTCAGTGCAACTCCTTGTCCTTTATATTCAACGATTTTATAAAAAAACTTTAGATCTAGAACAACCGCTGTAAGCAGCGCGGTCAACATAAATAGTGACGTAAAAAAGCTGGCATACTGATTTTGAAGAACTAATTCGTTTTGCTTGAAAATACGTAGTAGGATGACTTTAATAAAGTACCATACAGCTACTAATCCCAAAAGTGAAGAAGCCAGAAGTACAGGTGTTGGCCAAAGCTTTAGCAGCTGTACAATATCAGTGATAAACTCGCTCATGATCTTTCATAGATTAAGTCGCCTGGAGTTTGACCATTTACATGACGATATACATTAAAACTAACTATTGACAGGGGAATGGCCAAAAAGAAAATAACGCCTTCGATAAAACTCACTCCTCTAAAATAACTCATTTCGATATTGCCAAAATTCATTTGAAGTATTCCTTCAACCATAAATTTTAAAAGAGATGGAGCAGTTAATTCCGCTACAATAAATCCACTTATAAAAACCAATCCTATGAACAAAGTAGTCACCAAGGTATAAATACGTACTATTTGGCCATTTGATAATCCAAATGCTTTAAGAGTGCCAAGATTCTTTTTGTTTTTATCGATATGGGAAAGAATTATGTTAGATGAGAATAATGCGATAAGAATGATGCTTATCATTCTTACAACGAACGAAAGAACATTTCCGACGTGATTAAAAACCCTAAAATTCTCTTTCGCTTCAATAGTGCTCATATCTACCTTTAATTTGAAATCTTTCAGGTACTGTGCAAAACTGGAAATACTATCTAATGACTCAAAAGGGAAGGTTATGTAATCAGGGTTTTGAGGGGACACATTTTGAGGTAATAGACTAAAATCAAAGGTTTGATATATTGTGTCAACTCCAAGGAGTTTTTTGAATTCCTGTATGGTCACCTCGTCTACTGGTGAAAACACCTCTACTTCAATGAATTTTTGAAATTCCTTGGATACTTTAAAGTCGACTTTGGAAGCTAACTGTTCTAATTGAGAAAGGACGATTTCATTCCCGCTCAAAATGAATTTTTGGCCATATTCGAAACTCATCATCTTATCATAGCTGCCCGGTTCTTTGTTTGTTAATGCATCAAACAGTAACCCGCTTAATAGCAGCTCAACATTATCTGGCAGATTTGCAACTACTCCTTTTATGTGTATTGGGATTTTTAAATCCTGATTTTCTGAGACATTAACCAGAATGGTAAGGTGATTTGGTACGAAGTCGCTATATCCAAGTTTCTTTAGAAAGTCATACGTAGGGATACAAGAAAAGTCCGAGTGGAAATTTGTGAATTCACCATAGGTTGACAACATGAGGTCATTTGATTGTATGATGAAATCGAATAGCTTGTCCTCGGAAGACACTTTTCTACAATATGCATCTTGTATAGAACCGTTGGATCCAATCACCCGGTTATAGGAAGTATAAATTGGATATGGTTTTTGATATTTGAACCTTTTATATAATTCTGGAGTAGAAAATATTTCAATTAGCTTTTCGTCCGCAACATTTAAATTGATAGGAACATCGACAAACTGAACAAATGGGCTATCCATTTTCTGCTTTAAATACGCAAGCATTGCTTTTCCGAAACCCAATGAGCTGAGCGAAATGAAAACAATAATGAATAATAAGAGTGAGTTCTTGGATTTGTTTCCTTGAATCGCTCTCAATTCGGCAGAAACAAATAAAACTTGAAAGCCTCTTTTCATCAATTTCTTTCCTCCGTGTTTTTATACATGTTCTGCATCACCACTTTCATCTCTTCATGATTGTACTTGGCTGTATCGGTTATCCAAAGGTTTTGAGATTTCCGATAAACACTGCTATTTGTAATTTGTCCCATTTTTGAATCATCGTTTTTTTCGATAAAAACGATAGTATCGGCAAATTTTAATGCCAATTCAGTATCATGAGACACGATAACCGCAGAACGTAGTTTGCCAGAGGCACTTTGGGGCTTGATTTCTGCTTGAATTACATTCATTACCTTTTCCGCATTGAACCAGTCCAGGTTCCCTGTTGGTTCATCCGCAAAGAGCACATCAAAATCAGACACTATAGCTCTTGCAAAGGCTACACGTTGCCTTTGGCCACCCGACAAGGAGGTAACTGGATAATCATTTGACATGTCTGCTGGGAGCTCAAGCTCTTTGAACATGGCCCTTGTTTTTCGATCGGCTTCTTTTTGTGCAGTGCCTCTTAAAAGTTGAACGACATTAACGTTATCGATAGCTGAAAGCGTGGTGAATAGATTCGTGTTCTGAAATATGAAGCTGAAAAAGGATTTTCGAAATTCAGATAAAGCCTTTTCACTTCCTTTCCAAAGACCTTTCATATCATACTTTCGGCCATTCGAAAAAAATGAAATGCTTCCTTTCTCATTCATTGAGGTGGTATCATTCATAAGGCCAAGCGTCTCGAGCAATGTACTTTTGCCAACCCCAGACGGTCCAACAAAAAAGACAATTTCCCCTCTTTTGATTTGAAGGTTAGCAATATGCAATACAGGCTTTATACTTCCTTTGTATTGACAAAACAGGTCGTTAATCGCAAAAAGCAGCTCGTCATTCATTGCCTGGGATATCTGATAAGGGGATCCAATAAAACGTTTGTCCACCCATTTTGAAAGAACGCTCACGATAGGATGCTGAAGCAAAAAAGTCTGCCTTCCTAGAGAACGACTGATAAAAGTCTGAAAACACTGCATCGCTCAACTGATCCAGATCACGAAGTTTTGTTGTTTTTATAGTTGTGTTTCCAGTAAAATCGACAGCAAGCATAATTCTCCAAATTTCATCCATATTCTTATTGAGAATATTATCGTCTGACACTTCCCCCAACATTTTTTTCACCTGCTCCAGAATGGCTACTTTAAAGGCTGCCTTTGCTTTTGTTGATGTACCCGACGATGCAGCATTTTTAAGACGCTTTAGTGTTTCTAGCATATCAAGCCGCTCATTGTGCGATAAAAATACTACAGGCTTGAAGGCATTGCTGGGTTGATTATATTGCCTTTTGGCCGTAAACCCTTTTTTGGCTAATTCTCCTTCTTTTCTTAGAACTTCGATTTCTTCCTGTGTAAATCCATCTAGAATTAATTTGTCAATCACAGTCTGAGTAAAAACGATTGAGGAACTTCTGACTGATTCGAGTAATGCTCTTTCTTGCTCAACTTTTTGTATGTACTCGAAAATAGCCTCTTCTACGTTTAATTCAAGGACTTTCACATCCATAGGCTTGTTATTAGATGCATAAGTAAAGCGCCCAAACATGAAGAGTTCAGTTTCTTTCCCTTCCTTACCTAGCATGTTTAGTTTCTTGGAGTTTTTTACTTCAATTTTTTCAAGTTTAACATTAGAAGGTGGAATTGGGTACTTCTCTGCAGTTTTCCTCAAGTAAGCCTGCATATCAAATGAGAACTGGGCATATGTTGGATGATTTCCGGTCATTACTTGAAAACCAACTAGGCTCATTTTATAGTCAAATAGTTTATCCACGACTTGGCTTAAGGTTATGCCTTTCGAATCGGGTTGTCTATTGGCAGCATCACCTACGAGAACCAACACATTACTGTGATTTTCTTGTAGGCCCATTTTGTCCATGCCCTTCAACAAACCATTATACTGTGCTTCTGGTAACTCTTTGTTTTTGCTACTACAATCTACCTCCGACAGTCTTTTGATAATTTGGTTATAATCAGTTGTTAATCTATCAATTTCTACTTCTCGGGCACCATCAGCATAATCGCGATAAATAATTAAGCCAAATCGTATGGTATTTGCTGCATTTGTTAATTTGTTGTTTTGAATGATGCGTATGATGCTATTCATAACAGGTTGATAATAGTCTTTCATACTACCTGTTCCGTCAATTGCAAACACGATATTAATGTTGGACCTTTTCTCCTTGAGTGCTTCAATTTTTTTTGCAACATCTGACTGCTTTACGCCTTTGTTCTCTAATGCGGCAATGGTGATTACTTCTTTCTTGTTTTCATCTAGATTTTTGAGAACAGGCAATCTATAGTCGTATGGCGAAGGCATTTCACTGGTGAGCGGTAGTTGGAATATTGGCTTTGGCGTTTCACTTCCTGCACTGGCCACAAATTGATCTAAATCTGGGGCAGAATTAAAACCTAAAATCCGTTTGCCGGAGTATGAACGAACAGCATTGGGATCGATGTAATTTAATTCGAAACATACACGATGATCCCAATTAGTGATATTCGACCTTCTGAACCAACCCGGTACGTTGCCGCTAATGATTGCTTCCGAGCCACTTAATTTATCAGTCTTTGAAAGTAACAACGCGCCGTCTGTTTCTTTTAATATAAAGTAAATTTCAAATTTTTGCGCAAACTTGCCATTTTCATGGGATTTGTTTAGTTGAGGTGCATCATAAAATTTCCTAGCAGTATTGTTTTGCGTGGCTTCACCGGCTTTAATAGCATCTAATGATAAAATGATCATTGCTTTTTTGGGAATTGCGCCTTCATTCAAAAGTGCAAACTCTGAGAGAATCAAATCACTGGCATGTATCCAACCCAATTCCACATCGCGAGACACTTTATTCCCTGATTTGCTAACCAGCGATGCTACCAATAACCAATTGCCTTCAACCTGCTTTACGGCCAACTGCTGCATGAACTGAAGGGTTTTGCCATTTGCAACCAATGACGGCCCAGGCCTAAGGCTTAATGGATTATCTGATTTAGCACTATAAACAATCCAAACTGAACCTCTAATCGATGGACTTAAAAGACTTTCAACAATTTCGTTATCCAGTTCAATGCTCTTGACAAAGCTTCCCTTTAAATAAGTATTGAATTTTTCTGGCCTTTCAACATAGCCTGTTTGAGCTATAATTATGTTAGGAATAAAAAGGAATAAGGCTAAGATTCGTCTCATATTAATAGGTCTTAAAGGCTAATTTAAAGGAGCTAGTATTAGTATCAGATTTATATTCCTGAAGCATTTCTTTCGTATATATATATATGGGAATCTTTTCTTCAAAGTTTGCTATATCACCAAAGCCCATGACTTGATAGTACTTTTGAATTAGTTCTTTTGAAATTCTGATCGCACTTTCGGTCGGTATGAAGAAATAATAATCTACCTTACGATTTACCCTAGGTTGATTATTGTCATTAAAGCCAAGAAAGTCTCTTTTAGCATCCATTTTCAACAGGGTATCCAACTCAAATAAAATATTTGGGTATGTAGGGTTTAGCAACAGAATTTGATTCTGGAAAAAGTAGTTGAGATCAGACTGATTGGTAATGATTGCAGGAAATTGATCATTGCTGATGAATATTCTAAAATCCTTGTATCTTGAACAAATGTTTACTAAAGTGACTTGTAAATTCTCTTTGTCGAGATTGTCGTACAAGCCAACATAAATGTGGGCAGTGCCTGTTTGCGCCAAAGAATTGAGAGTGAAAAACAAGCAAATTAAAAGTGAAATGATATTTTGGAATAATCTCATAGTTTCCTGCTTCTTACTTCAAAAGAAACTACTTTGCCGTTCTGTATTCTGATAGAGGACGCTACACATTCGAAAATCACTTTTGAACCCTCTGCGTCAGCCTCATCTGCTTGACTGTACATAGCTTGTATCAAACCATCTAAACTGGCCTCTTTTTGGTTATCTAAGTTTGGAACGACATTCGAGCTACACATGTTTTTGATTTCCGTCGTCAACGCTGAATTTGCAGGGGATCTTCCTAATTTGTCAAAGGCCTCTTTAAATTCCAAGGCTGTTAACCCTGGTTTACAAGGTGGAATGTAAGTTCCATTTTCTAAAAAGGGGCGTTTTTCGTATTCAAATCCACGAGCATAGTACCAGACATCAAATGTTGAGCCCAGCTCAGATCTGCTCTTTGTCAAATCTGTACTATAGTTCCCATTAACTCCATTCCATGATACCATTAATTCTGACTTATTTCCCTTCCATGAGATGAGATAGTCACATCCTTGGTCAGTAATTAAAGGTTTCGCGTATAGATCTAATGGATTACACTTGGCTTTATTGTTGGGTTTTTCAAATTCTAAGTCAATAATTCTTTGTGAATATTCTAAATTTTGTTTGGATTTGATATCAAATGGAAGAAGCCCTGCTTTACAAGGGTAATAGATAAAGTCATTTTTTTCAAGTTCTGAGTAGGTGATCTCTTCGCCATTCAATATGATTTTTGTAATCGTTTTTTTGAAAAATTTTCTAGTATTAGTTTCTGGTTTAGCTCCATTTAGTTTGGTAACGAGGAATTTTACTCCATTACTATCAGACGAAATTTCTAATTGAAGTCTATATCGGTCGGCGTTATCATATCTAGATTCATCTTTACTACAAAGTTGGAATAATAAAAAGCCTAATACCAAGGCGATCACAAACAAAATTGGTCTATTCTTTTTATTTTTTACAAACTCAATGACTCCTTGGATTAAGGCTTGTGGGCCCTTTGTGAAATCTTTAGACAAGGACATTTTATCGCGACCAGCACCACAATTGGGACAGGCTTTGTCATACAATTCCATATTGGCACTTTGCCCACAGGCCGAACATTTGTAGATTTTTCCCATATTAAAATTTGTATTGGTACCCTAAAGTGAAGTTGATTAATCGTAACGAACCTCGCTCGCTTGTTTGCAGGAGGCTATTGAGTTGATTTGGCGCACTGCTCAAGCGGGGCTGTTGTGCGCTGTTTTCTACACCAATTGTAGACTGCCTATACAACAAGCCGTATTGGATGGATGAAGTCCTTGAAAGTTTTGTTGACATTCTAAGTTGGAAAGAATACATCCCTCCGAGGTTTGAGTTCATGGCTACATTCGTTTCTGCTAGCTCAAAGCTTCCGAAATCATAAATGCCGTTTTCAAAAATAGAAACACCAAATAGTTCAGGATAAAAGCCGCCAAACAGTCCGTTTGCAGTTCGACTGCTAGTTACTGTTTGACTGGCTACATGTTGATATCCAAATTCGGCTTGAAGAGCATTTATGGCGTTAAGTCTATACGAGGCACTAAGCCCTATACCAATGGTAGTGATTGCCATATTCAATTGCTCGCTAAAGTCTGTAATGGTTATTTTCCTTTCGTAACCAAAATTATCTGGATCGTTGGCAGCATAGCTGTAGTTTACCTCTGGCGTACTCAAAAGTGTTTTGTGCCAGGATTGACCAACACTCAATTTAGCCATCCATTCCCATTTGGCTGTTTTTTTTATACTTCTACCTAGGCATAGACCTATTAGGTACTCTAGTTGGTTGGTGCTTGTAAAATTACTGGAGCGAACATTACTGTATCCAAGCGGCATGAAACCACTTTGCACTTCAAGTGCCCATTTGGGTAGCCGAAATTTCACCTCAGAAAAACCTTGTGAAGGATTCGAACTGCTTGGACTTACTTTTTTTGTCTGATGAAATTCAGGGTTAAGCGTTTTAACGCTGATTACTTGGTTGTCTTGTAGTCGTTTAATTTGCAGATATCCATTATGATCCGTAGTGAAGGCACGTCCATTCATCAATATGGTGTCATTAAATAGCCATATAGTCTTTTTGTTTTGTTGGTACGCTGCTCGAAGCAAAAGATGCTTTCCTAAAGGGGTTGTGTTAGAAATGGATGCTATCTTACAAGTGACTCCAGATTCACCTTGTTCAAAATTCACACGGAATACTTGCGTTAGGGTATCCATATACACAAAATCATCTTGCCTTTTCATGCTCCATTGAATCTGACGAGATACTACTACATCTATATTGCCTGCATTTGCACTGGTGTAATTCAAGCTACCTAATCTTTCAATGACCATGTCCTTTTGAATAATACGGTACGAATAGTATTTGTCCCTTCTAATCTCGTATTCGTTCAAAGGCAGCAATTCATCCAAAAAGTTCTCCATGAGGATATCATTAGCGATGATTGCATTTGAATCTGTAAAAAGATTTTTAAATACATATACATTATCACCCTCGCGACTTATCTGTCGGTCATAGTTTTCCAAGAGCTCGAGTACCGCCCTCCTTGTCTCCCTGTAACGTAAGCCTTCGGTTTGCCCCCATACCGGGTTGTGGGTCAAGGCAAAGCATAGCACAACTACACAAACAAGAAGTGTTTTATGGGGTCTCATGAACGATGCGCCTAGGTTTAGTTGTAAAATCTGTGAGCAATATAACACCTTTGAGCTATATTTGAAGCAAGTGATTTGACTTTTCATTAAAACTAAACCGTGACCATCCTTCAAGCAATGTCTTCAATAATTAGCAACAGAATCGTATTGCAGTGTATGCTTTGGTGCTTTGGCTTTTTTATTAGTAATCCAGTTCATTCTCAAGTATCGGCCAGAATAGGCTTTAATGGCAATATACTTGGTGCCGGAACAATTTTGAATGTTTGTGCCAACAGTGTTTTGACCTTTTCTGATAGTTCACTGAATGCCTCAGACCGTCTTTGGACGTTTAAGCATGGCAATCCAAGTCAGTCGCAGCTTCCTGCTTTATCAGTGAGCTTTTCAAATTCTGGAATTGATTCTGTCATACTTCGCTCTTGGTCGGGAATTGATACGGCATCTACATTCATAAGGGTTAATGTCTTTAGCCAAATAGATGCAGGTATAGTTGGAAATACTCAAAATATTTGTTTTGGCGCAAGGCCGGACACACTACGTTTTTTAATTGCCCCTTCTGGCGGAGGAGGTTCTTACAGCTTTCAATGGCAAATCTCTACAGATTCAATAAATTACGTGAATATACCTTCAGCAACAAACGCTACTTTCAGGCCAGATACTTTGAGGTTGTCAAGATACATTAGAGTCATTGTGAGCTCCACGGTAGGCTGCGGCAGCGACACATCGAATTCGGTATTCATAAGGGTTTGGAATGATTTGACACCTCCCCAGATCAGTGGTAATCAGTCCATTTGTTTCAATCGTTCTATCACCTTGTTCCGTACACTAAATGCAACAGGCGGAGATGGGACTTTCAGTTATCAATGGCAGCGTTTTGTTTCGGGAGTATGGTCTGATATTGCAGGACAAACGGCAGATTCGTTGATCACTGGAAATCTCTCGCAGTCCACATCTTTCAGGCTGCGTGCTACTTCCAATTTTGGATGTGGTCAGCGTTTTTCAGATTCCACGCGTGTCACTGTTTTCCCTGAGATAGATGCAGGTCTTATCTCGACGAATCAAAATATTTGCTTTGGATCACGTCCGGATACACTGCGCTTTGGTACTAATCCATCAGGTGGGGGCAATGCTTACAGTTATCAGTGGCAGGTTTCAACGGATTCGATGAACTTCAGCAATGTATCTGGAGCAGCAGGGCAGACTTATCGTCCGGACACTTTGCAATTGACGCGGTTTTACCGGCTGATTGTGACCTCGACCTTGAATTGTGGTAGCGATACTTCGAATGCGGTGCGAATATTGGTTTATCGACCATTTGTGGTTGGAAGCATCGCCGGAAATGATACGATATGCTTCAATACACGCCCAGACACGATGCGATTAGCTACCATTCCAACAGGAGGAAATGGCACCTACAGCTATCAATGGCTTACTAGTACGAATAATGTAAGCTGGTCGGTTGTTACCGGTGAGACTTCAACAACTTACAGGCCTGGGAACCTGACCGCGAACCGATACTACAGATTGTTGATGCAAAGTGGTGAGGGTTGCGGCAGCGATACTTCAAATTCAGTGTTTATTCGTGTTTGGAATGATTTGACACCTCCCCAGATTAGCAGCCATCAGTCGATTTGTTTCAACAGCTCAACCACCTTGTTCCGTACGCAAAATGCAACAGGTGGAGATGGAGCTTTCAGTTATCAATGGCAGCGTTTTGTTTCGGGTGCATGGTCAGATATTGCAGGCCAAACGGCAGATTCTTTGATTACCGGAAATCTTACGCTATCCACGTCTTTCAGATTGCGTGCTACCTCAAACTTTGGATGTGGTCAACGTTTTTCAGATTCCACGCGTATCACCGTTTTCCCTGCGATAGATGCAGGTCTTATCTCAACAAATCAAAATATTTGCTTTGCTTCACGTCCAGATACGCTGCGAATTACAACAAATCCATCGGGTGGAGGCAATGCTTACAGCTATCAGTGGCAGATTTCAACCGATTCGGTTAATTTCAGCAATGTGGCTGGAGCTGGTGGGTTGACTTATCGTCCGGATACTTTACAATTAACAAGGTTCTATCGCCTGATTGTGACCTCGACCTTGAATTGTGGCAGTGATACTTCAAATGTGGTTCGGATATTGGTTTATCGACCATTTGTGGTTGGAAGTATCGCCGGTAATGATACGATATGCTTCAATACACGCCCAGACACGATGCGATTAGCTACCATTCCAACAGGAGGTAATGGTATATACAGTTACCAATGGCTATCGAGTACAAATAATGTGAACTGGTCGGTTGTTGCAGGTGAGACCTCAACAACTTACAGGCCCGGAAACCTGACAGGTAACCGATACTATAGATTGTTGATGCAAAGCGGTGAGGGCTGCGGCAGTGATTCATCCAACGCAGTTTTTGTGTACATCAATCCTTTGCCGGACACGGCTGAAATTCTGGGGCCTGTTTCAGTTTGCCGAAACCAATTGGATGTACTTTATGAATTAGATAGAGATACATCATTGTATCTATATCAATGGGAAGTTAGCAGGGGTACAATTACCTCAGGTATGTTTAGCAGCCAGGTTTACATTGATTGGGGAGCTTTGGCTGGGATTGATACCATTAAAGTCAAACAAATAAATCGATTAACGGGCTGTACCAATGATATGCTTCTGCCAGTAAATGTGCAAAACG
The DNA here is from genome assembly GCA_013824115.1 of Sphingobacteriaceae bacterium. GTDB lineage: Bacteria > Bacteroidota > Bacteroidia > UBA7662 > UBA7662 > PNNG01. Next base: position 14,090 of record PNNG01000014.1, read on the forward strand.
AGAGTGCGCCAAGTCGAGCCATCATTATAAGTAAACCCAACACCAATGTCTTGGTTTGCAGCGATTCCATTACGGGTACTACCTATCAATGGGGTTGGCTAAATAGGAGCAATGGAACCGAATTCCTGATCCCCAATTCCAATCGGCAATATGTGCTTCTACCGCACAATTTTGACAGCACCTCGTTTTTGTATTTTGTAATCACCACCAGAAATGGTTGTGTCACCAAAAGCTTTATGAATTTTAACCCTGCGGTTTCCACAGCCATCTCTGAACAATCCATTAAGATTAATGTATTTCCCAATCCCAGTAGCAATGGCCGATTTAGAATAGATACAGAATGTGAGGAAATTTCCTCCTTGCAGGTGGTGGATGCTGTTGGCCGTAATGTTGCTTTCAGTCTTGAAAATTACGATTGCCACAATTCTATTGACCTGATTGATTATGCAGAAGGTATGTACATTCTAAGAATAGGTTTGAAGAACGGATTTGTTCGTCACTTCAGGTTGCTGGCTCAGTAAGTCTGAAAAACAGATTGACCAAATGCTCGAAACGGCCATCCAAAGCCTGGACCCCAACACCCGACTGTGCATAGGCGTGGAGCTCACCGGCGAAAACGAATTGGTCATCAGCCAGCCCATCAGCCAATGGCGCAAAAACACCCCGCCCGATATCCATAAGAGGCCAACGGTGTTTGCGGTGTATGCGGGATGATTCAACAAGTCGGTCCAGTATATTATTCGCGAAAAATGCTGAATATCAGCGACTCGTGATTTTGGTTTCTTACAAATCTTATTAAGTCGGTTCCCCCTCCGCCCCCTGCTTTTTTCGTTTGTTGGCCTCGGCCGTGTAGTTTAGAGCAAACGAAAAAAAGCAGATGCAACGATTAGCCCATAAAGTGGCGGTAATTACTGGCGGTGCCAATGGCATTGGTCGGGCTGCCGCTCTCAAATTTGTAACCGAAGGTGCCCGTGTAATCATTTGGGACGTAAACACCGAAAAAGGAGCCGCCACCCTGGCCGAGCTCAACGCCATTCAGCCCGGCAACCACTTTGCCCAGGTTGATACCACCCAACTGGCTGCCGTTGAAGCTGCTACCGCAGAAGTGCTGGCAGCATATGGCCAAATTGATATCCTCGTGAACAATGCCGGCATTACCCGCGACGCCACCCTGGCCAAAATGACGTCTGAACAATGGCAGCAGGTGATTGATGTGAACCTCACCGGCGTGTTCAACTGCACCAAAGCCATCAGCATAAGCATGGCCGAGCGGGGCAGTGGCCGCATCATCAATACCTCTTCGGTGGTGGGTTTGTATGGCAACTTCGGACAAACCAATTATGTGGCCACCAAAGCAGGGGTGATTGGCATGACCAAAACCTGGGCCCGCGAACTCGGTAGAAAGGGCATTTTGGTGAATGCCGTGGCGCCTGGTTTTATTGCCACCGATATGGTGACCGCCATGCCCGAAAAAGTACTCGAAATGATGCGCGCGCGTTCGCCCCTCAACCGTTTGGGCACGCCCGAAGACATTGCCAATGTGTATTGCTTCCTCGCTAGCGACGAAGCTTCGTATATCAGCGGAGCCACCATCAGCGTCGACGGTGCCCTCAGCCTCTAAACTTATCACATGCGCAAAGCTGTCATAACCGGCACCGGCCACTATGTTCCCCAGCGGGTGGTGCCCAACCAATATTTCAACGAATTGCTGGGTGAGGATGTTGACACCTGGCTCCGCACCAACGTAGAAATCTACGAACGCCGCTGGTGTGCCGATGACGAAAGCACGGCCGATCTCTGTGAAAAGGCTGCCCAGCGGGTGCTGGAAGCAGCGGGCATTACTGCGGCCGATGTCGATCTCATCATTGTGGCCACCGATACGCCCGAGTACATTTCTCCCTCCACGGCTGCCGTGCTGCAACACCGCTTGGGGGCCGAAAAAGCCGGTACTTTCGATCTCAATACGGCCTGTGCGGGATTTGTAACTGCCATCGATGTGGCCGCCAAATACATTGTGGCCGACGAACGCTACCAGCATGTTTTGGTGATTGGCGCCTATGCCATGAGCAAATACCTCAATCTCAGCGATAAAAAAACCGTCACCCTTTTTGCCGATGGAGCCGGAGGTGTGGTGCTGAGCGCCCAAATGGGTACCGAGCGCGGTTTTGCCGCCAGCGAACTTCGCACCGAAGGCCAGTATGCCGGCTGGATGGGAATTTATGGCGGTGGCACCCACTTGCCACTTACTGCCGAAAGGGTGGCCAACAAAGAACACCTGCTGCAGTTTGTGCAGAAGTTCCCCAAAGAGCTCAATCCCACCTACTGGACCGACATGACCCGCCAGTTGTGCACCCGCATGGGAGTGGAGCCTGCCGATATCGCCCACTTTTTTATCACCCAAATAAATATCAACAGCATCCGCGAAACGCTCGACCGGCTGGGCTTGCCGCACGACCGTGCCACTACCATCATGCACCATTACGGCTACACTGGCTCGGCTGCCATTCCCATGGCACTCGATATGGCGGCCCGTTCGGGTAAAATCAAACCCGGCGATTTGATCATGCTCATTGGCTCGGGGGGAGGCTTGGCCTTTGCGGCAGCGGCTTTCCGGTTTTAATGAATGAAACACGGAGGTCACGGAGTACACGGAGCCATGCTAAATGCTCAGCGTATTTTAAACAGCAGCAGTTTCAGAAACACATTGAGCCGTTTTTTGGTGCCAGTTAGTAAGTGAGTTCAGTCCGCCTAGTTATCAAATGAAATGACCATACATAACTTTTTCTCCGTGTCCTCCGTGACCTCCGTGTTTAACCTCAAAAACTCTTAACCATGCCCCACATCTCCACCCCCCGCCTTCGCCAGGCCTACCGCAGCCTCGGCAATCCGGCCCATCCGGCCATTCTGTTTGTGCACGGCAACGCCTCATCTTCCATTTTTTGGGAGGAACAAATGGAACTGCTGGCCAACGATTTTTACTGCATCGCGCCCGATTTGCGGGGTTTTGGCGATACCGAAGATTTTTTGATCGATGCCACCCGCGGTTTTGGCGATCATGCCGACGACCTGCTCGACCTGCTCGACGCCCTTAACCTCCAACAAGTGCATGCCATTGGCCATTCGCTGGGTGGAGGAGTTCTCTATACCTTAGTGGGCAAGGCACCCGCACGTTTTAAGTCGGTAACCTTGGTCAACCCCGCTTCACCTTTCGGCTTTGGAGGCACCAAGGATGTGCAGGGCACCCCCTGCTTCCCCGATTTTGCAGGCTCAGGGGGCGGCATCGTCAATCCCGAATTCCCAAAGCTCATAGCTGCTGGCAACCGCAGTGCCGATAATCCGCAAGCGAGTCCGCGCGTGGTGATGAACGCCTTTTACTGGAAACCGCCCTTCACTGCCGCCCGCGAAGAAGCCTTGCTCGACGGTTTGCTGAGCGAAAAAATTGGCGAAGACCGCTACCCCGGCGATTTTGTAGCCTCCGAAAATTATCCTTTCACGGCACCTGGGCGTTTTGGTCCCATCAACGCCTCCTCACCCAAATACCTCGGCGATTCGGTAGCCCGTTTCGAAGCCACCCACATGCCTGTGTTGTGGGTGCGCGGCAGCGACGACCAAATTGTGAGCGACAACAGCTTCTTTGATTTGGGTACCTTGGGCAAATTGGGCTTTGTTCCCGGTTATCCAGGCGATGAGGTGTACCCCTCACAGCCCATGGTAAGCCAAACCCGTTATGTGCTGGAGCGCCGCCAAGGCCAGTTTACCGAAGTGGTGATGGCCGACACCGGTCACTCGCCCTATATTGAAAAACCTCAGGAGTTCTACCATCATTTTTCGGCCTTCTTGAAGCAAAACGCTTAATGAGTGTACTATTGCCATGAAAGCGCTGCACGAACAAATCAACTGTAAAAAAGGGGATGATAGTATGCTCTTGTTTGCAAGCTTATTGGAGCAAGCTCTGCGGGCTCCGGCCCAGCTGCGCAGCAGCGCCGGCCAAAAGGCTCCGTTCACTCGGCGCTGGACAAAGCTTGGGCATGCACTGATTGACCCAGTGGTTCAGCGACTTGCAGTTGAAGGTACGGCAATGAGCTTTTATGGTAGTAATAGCCCCACTCCGCGCTTCTCTGCGGTTAAAATGAGCAGCCATGTCAACTAGCGCCCTGGTCCTGCCCACCGCCCTGCTGCTGCTCGCCTACATGGCCACCATTGTTTGGCTGGTTTTTAGAGGTGCCCGCAAAATCAACTCCCTGGCCGATTATGCCGTGGGCAGTGTGCGCTTTTCGCCTGTGGCAGTGGGTTTGGCCTTGGCCGCCAGCATGACCAGTGCAGCTACTTTCATCATCAATCCGGGTTTTGTGGCCTTGTATGGCATCAGCGGTTTTATCAGCTACGGTTTGGTGATGCCTGCTGGGGCCCTTATCAGTCTCATCCTACTAACCAAAGGTTTCAGGCGGTACGGACAAACCGTAAAAGCCCTCAGCCTAGCGCAATGGATGGGCACGCGCTACCAAAGCAAAGGTTATGCTTTCTTTTTTGCCGTTTTGGCCCTGCTGCTGGTCACTTTTGTGGTACTTATCAATGTAGGGCTTACCCAAATTTTGTCGCGCGCGCTCAATGCCGACCCGCTGTGGGTACTCACGGGCATTGTGGTTTTTGTGTTTGGCTATATGATGTTCGGCGGGGCCAACAGCATGGTGTACACCAATACTATCCAAGCGGTGATCATGGGGGTGGTGGCCATCATTTTGTTGGGCTCGGGCTACGAGCATTTCAGCGATGGTGTGCACGGCTTTTTGGCCAAACTCAGAGCCATCGATCCGCTTTTGGTGTCGCCCACCAACCCCAGTAGCTTTTTGTACCGCGATTGGTTTGAAATGGGCCTGGTGCAGTTCCTCATCGGGGTGGCCGTGGTTTGCCAGCCGCACATCATTACCAAAGCCCTTATGCTGCAGGAAGAACGCGATGTGAACCGCTTTCTGGTGACCGGTATCAGTGTGCAAGCCCTGTTTTTTCTGGTGGTAGGCACGGGCTTATTCGCCCGTTTGCAGTTCCCCGATTTGATGATCGATGGAAAGAAAATCCCCACCGACGGCATCCTCTCGGCCTATGTGGTGCAGGAATTTCCGGTGGCCATTGGTTTGTTGGTAGTGTTGGGACTCATCTCTGCAGGTATCAGCACGCTCGAAGGATTGATTCAGAGCTTGAGTACCACCATTTCCAATGATTTTCTACCCGTATTGCAGCCGCGAGTGAGCCAATGGACCGATCGCCGACGTATTTGGTTGAACCGGTCGGTGATTGTAGCCTTGGCCATTTTAGGTTGGATTTTCAGCTACCGCCAATTGGTTTCGCCCAACCTCAGTGTGGCCATTTTCGCCCAAAATGGGGTGTATGCCTACTTTGCAGCCGCCTTTGTGCCCGTATTATTCGGCATGTTTTTACCCAAAGCCCGCTTGATGACGGTAGCCGCTGCCAGTGCTACCGCCTTGCTCGTGCACTTTGGAGTGTATTACGGCGAGCTGAGCTGGTACATGCAAGTGCCGGTGAAAAATCCGGCCATTCCAGCCGCCTTGGCCTTGATGGCCGCCCTGTTGGTGGGCGGATCATTCTATTTTGTGAGAGATAAAAACCGAAATTTAGCAGCATGATATTCGATTGGAGCAGCAAATGGGCAGTGTATAGTCCGGCCCAAACCGCCATCAAAGAAGCCCACACCGGCCGCGAAATCAGCTATGCCCAGTTGCATGAGCAATCGAAAGGGGCGGCCGCTTGGTTGCAGTCGCTAGGTGTAGGCAAGGGCGATAGGGTAGTGGTGCTGGCCGAATTTTGTATCGAATATGTGGTGCTGTTTTCGGCGGCGCAAAAAATGGGTTGCATTTTAGTACCATTGAATTACCGTTTGAGTCCCCGCGAAATCGACTACCTCCTGGGCGATTCGGCTCCGGCAGTCATTTTGGTAGAACCTAAATTCCGCGATTTACTGGGCGATGCTCCGCAGTCGCACGGCGTCAGTTTGTTTGAGTTGGGCGATTTAAGCCATTTGAGCAGCGGATTCAGTGAGCCCAGCCTGGTGGAGCTGCAGTATGACGATGCTGTTTTCATCCTCTACACCAGCGGCACCACCGGTTTTCCGAAAGGCGCCTTGTACACCCACCGCATGTTGTTGTGGAACAGTTTGAATACTGCGCTGCGGCTCAACGTCACCAGTGCCGACCGCACCTTGAATGTGATGCCGCCATTCCACACCGGTGGCTGGAATGTGCTCACCACGCCTTTTCTGCATTTTGGAGCGACGGTGGTGTTGCTGCCCAAGTTCGAGGCCGGTGAGGTGCTGCGTTTGCTCGAAAGCGAACGCATCGATTTGTTTATGGGCGTGCCCACCATGATCAGGCTGCTGGCTGAAGAACTGGCATTCGATACCGTAAAGCTCGATGCCCTGCGCTACTTTATTGTTGGGGGAGAAGCTTTGCCCATACCGGTAATAGAAAAATGGAATCAGAAGGGCGTGCCTATCCGTCAGGGCTATGGTTTGACCGAAGTGGGTCCCAACGTCACTTCTCTGCCCGAATCCGACGCCATCCGAAAGCGTGGTAGCATCGGCTTCCCGAATTTTTACCTCGAAACCTGCTTGGTAAATGAAGCTGGAGAAACCGTGGAAGGTGCCGGCAGCGGTGAGTTTTGGCTGAAAGGAGAGGTGGTCACCCCCGGCTATTGGCGCCATCCCGAAGCGACGGCCGCAGCCTTTCACAACGGCTGGTTTCGTACGGGCGATGTATTGCGGCGCGATGAAGAAGGCTACTTGTATGTAATCGACCGTATCAAAAATATGTTCATCAGCGGAGGCGAGAATGTGTATCCCGCTGAGGTCGAAAAATTCTTGCAAACCCATCCCCAAGTGGCCGAAGCCGTGGTAATTGGCGTGCCCGACGAGCGCTGGGGCGAGGTGGGTAGGGCTTTTGTGGTGCTACACTCGGGAGCAACCCTCTCACCCGACGAGCTGAGGGCCTTCTGCCTGGGGGGATTGGCCAAGTTCAAGGTGCCGAAGTATTTCGAGCTGGTAGCCGATATCCCCAAGAATGATACAGGGAAGGTGGATAGGAAGAAGCTGGTGATGCTTCGCTGGTGATGCTGCGCTGGGGAGGCTGCGCTGGGGATGCTTCGCTGGTGATGCTTTGCTGGGGAGGCTGCACTGGGGATGCTTCGCTGGGGATGCTTCGCTGGGGATGCTTCGCTGGGGATGCTTCGCTGGGGAGGCTGCGCTGGGGAGGCTGCGCTGGGGATGCTTCGCTGGGGATGCTTCGCTGGGGAGGCTGCACTGGGGATGCTTCGCTGGGGATGCTTCGCTGGGGAGGCTGCGCTGGGGATGCTTCGCTAGGGATGCTTTGCTGGTGACGCTGCGCTGGGGAGGCTGCGCTGGGGATGCTTCGCTGGGGATGCTTCGCTAGGGATGCTTTGCTGGGGATGCTTTGCAGGGGATGCTTTGCAGGGGATGCTTCGCTGGGGATGCTTCGCTGGTGATGCTTTGCTGGGGAGGCTGCGCTGGGGATGCTTCGCTAGGGATGCTTTGCTGGTGACGCTGCGCTGGGGATGCTGCGCTGGGGATGCTTCGCTAGGGATGCTTTGCAGGGGATGCTTTGCAGGGGATGCTTTGCAGGGGATGCTTTGCAGGGGATGATACGCGGGGACGCTTCGCAGGGTATGCAAACCTGGGGTGGTTGCGATGGTTAATTTGATTTTGGGTTATGAATGCTTTGGTTTAAGTAGGCAGCAAAGCGCTCCAGTTTATGTGTTACCAAGTCCATTTCATTTCGCAAACTGTGGTACATTTCTTCATCAATGAAGCCCGAGTCGAGGGCAGTTATCAAGTGGTCAAGAACTTCCAAAGCACTGGCATAAGCGATATTTACGAATTTCAGTCGGTCTCTTGTACCATACCTTGCTTCACCTTCTGCCAAATTGGCTGTTACAGAGTAAGCCGCCCGCCTGATTTGATTGGTTAAGCCAAATTTTTAAGAATCTGGAAATTGCATAGAAGCTTGTACAATATGAATTCGCCACTTCCTGGCCAACTGCCAGGCTTCCAGTTTTTCAAAGGCATATACACGCATGTCGCTTTTTGATACAATTTCAATTTCTCTTTTTGATCTTCCAAATGAATGCGCAAAACTCAAAAAAAGATGCTTTAAAAGTATAAAAAACGTCCAACCTCCATACCGCACGAAGTGCTTTCCCAGCGCGATAGCGCATCTCCAGCCCGAAGTGCATCAACAGCACGAAGTGCGTTCCCAGCGCAATAGCGCCTCCCCAGCAAAGCATAGCCAGCGCGAAAGCGCATCTCCAGCACGAAGTGCGTTCCCAGCCCGAAGGGCAGCACCCCCGTGCTGCGCTTTTTCGTATCTTGCAACCAACAATGAGTACTATTATCCCCACGAATCCCAGCGAAACGCCCCAAGAAAGAATCACCTTCGACGACCTCGGTCTTGATTACGACCTGCTCGACGGTCTTGACGTGATGGGCTTCCGACATCCCACCCCCATTCAGGAAAAAGCCATTCCCATCATCCTCGATGGCAAAGACCTGGTGGCCTGCGCCCAAACCGGCACCGGCAAAACCGCAGCTTTTGTGCTGCCCATCATCGACCGCATTTTGAATGCCGAACACCGGCACCTCAATACGCTTATCCTCACCCCCACCCGCGAACTGGCGCAGCAAATCGACCAGCAGGTTGAAGGTCTCAGCTATTACACTTCGGTGAACTCCCTTGCTATTTACGGCGGGGGAGATGGCCATTTGTGGGAACAACAGCACAAAGCCTTGCGCCATGGGGCCGATATCATCATCGCCACACCCGGCCGACTGATCAGCTTTTTGAGTTCGGGTAACTTCAAGCTCGATAGCCTGCAGCATTTGGTGCTCGACGAAGCCGACCGCATGCTCGATATGGGCTTTTTCGACGACATCATGCGCATTGTATCGATGTTGCCCAAAAAGCGCCAGACCCTGCTGTTTTCGGCTACCATGCCGCCCAAAATCAGACAATTAGCCAGCACGATTCTCCAGAATCCGGAAGAAGTGACCCTGAGCATCAGCAAACCTGCCGAAAAAATCGACCAACAGGTGTATTTGGTGTACGACCAGCAAAAGGAGCCGCTGCTCAGAAGCATACTGGCCGATGAGCAGTACCAGTCGATCCTCGTTTTTTGCTCTACCAAAGACAAGGTGAAGGAGCTCAACCACACCCTGCGCAAGCTTCACATTCCAGCCAAGGCTTTCCACTCCGATTTGGAGCAGGCCGAACGCGAAGACATCATGCGCGACTTCAAAGCCAAAAAACTCCGCATCCTCGTGGGTACCGATGTGCTCTCACGCGGCATCGACGTAGACGGCATCGACCTGGTGATCAACTATGACGCACCACCCGATGCCGAGGACTACGTGCACCGCATCGGTCGCACCGCCCGTGCCGAGCGTACCGGAACGGCCATCACCTTTATTAACGAAAAGGACATGCGCCGTTTGGGCTTCATCGAACGCCTCATTGAACGTGAAATTCCTCGCAAAACCCTGCCCGAAGGCATGGGCGAACAGCCTGTTTTCAAAGCTACCGGTGGCGGTGGTGGAGGAGGTGGCAATCGCCGCAACTTCCGAAAAGGCGGTAAAGGCGGCGGCGGACACAACCGACCACGCCAGCAAGGGCCGAAGACCTGATATCCCTTAGGAAAGGCCATTTCGAAATGTACGTGCATTGAATCAAAAAATGTAAGTACATTGGAGTATGGATACCAAGCTCACCCTCAAATTAAAGTCTCGGGTTATTGAGAAAGCCAAGGCTTATGCAAAAGCGCATGGCACCAGCTTGTCGATGCTGGTAGAGAATTACTTTGAAGTGATAGCCGACGAGAACCAAAAGGTGCAAATCGAGCGCATTTCGCCATTTGTAAAATCTCTGGGAGGCACAACTTTGCCTGAGGGTTTTGATGAACGACAGTCATATCGCGATCATATCCAGCAAAAACATGCGTGATGCGCTTGTTTATTGATACGAACATTCTCGTCAATTTATTGGCAATCCTTCAATCGGGTATATAAACAAAAACCCCGACCATTCCGGCCGGGGTTTTACATGCTTGGTGTGTAGGTAATGGCTTAGCTGCCGCAGGCCTCGCAAGCATCCGGATTGTCGAGCGAGCAGGCCATCTGCGAAAGCGCTTCGTCTTTGCTGATTTCCTGTACCGCAACGGCTTCGGTAGCTACTTTGGGCTCAAGGGCCACATCGGCTTGCTTTTCGATGGTGAACTTCACCGCATTGGCAGCAGCCTTGGTGCGCAGGTAGTACATACCCGTTTTCAAACCGGCTTTCCAGGCGTAGAAGTGCATCGAGGTGAGCTTCGCAAAATTCACATCGCTCATGAAGATATTCATGCTCTGGCTTTGACAGATGAAGGCACCGCGGTCGGCAGCCATATCGATGATGGTCTTCTGCTTGATCTCCCAGGCGGTTTTGTAGATTTCCTTCAGCCCGTCGGGGATTTCGGCAATTTCTTGCACCGAGCCATTGGCGGCTACAATCTTGTTTTTGAGCTCAAGACTCCAAATACCAGCATTCACGAGGTCGTGCAGCAGGTGCTTGTTCACCACCACAAACTCGCCACTCAATACGCGGCGGCTGTAAATGTTGCTGGTGTAAGGCTCAAAACATTCGTTGTTGCCCAAAATTTGGCTGGTAGAAGCGGTGGGCATAGGGGCCAGCAACAAGCTGTTGCGTACACCATGCTTCTTCACTTCTGCTTTCAGTGCATTCCAATCCCAACGGCTCGAAGGCGTTACATTCCACATATCGAACTGGAAAATGCCTTTCGATACAGGTGAACCTTTATAGCTTTCATACGCTCCATGCTCCATCGCCAAATCTTTTGATGCCGTCATGGCAGCGAAATAAATGGTTTCGAAGACGTCTTTGTTCAGCTGGCGTGCTTCGTCCGAATCGAAGGCCATGCGCAACATGATAAAGGCATCGGCCAAACCTTGTACGCCAATACCAATGGGGCGGTGACGCATGTTCGAATTGCGGGCCTCGGGCACTGGGTAGTAGTTGATGTCGATTACCTTGTTCAGGTTTTTGGTAACGATGTACGTGATATCGTACAAACGCTGGTGGTCGAAGGTCTTGTTGGCAGTTACAAAGCGAGGCAAAGCAATCGAAGCGAGGTTACATACCGCTACTTCGTCTTTGCTGGTGTACTCCATGATCTCGGTGCAGAGGTTGCTCGAGCGGATGGTGCCCAGATTCTGCTGGTTGCTCTTGCGGTTGGCAGCGTCCTTATATAAAATGTAAGGGGTGCCGGTTTCAATCTGCGACTCGAGGATGGCAAACCACAACTCCTGTGCTTTGATGGTCTTGCGGGCACGGTCTTCCTGCTCATAGCGGTGGTAGAGCTGCTCAAACTCATCACCCCAGCAGTCGTAAAGGCCGGGGGCTTCGTTCGGACAAAACAAGCTCCAGTCGCCATTGGCTTCTACACGCTTCATGAACAAATCGGGAATCCACATGGCGTAGAAGAGGTCACGGGCACGCATTTCTTCCTTACCGTGATTTTTCTTGAGGTCGAGAAAATCGAACACATCGGCATGCCATGGCTCGAGGTAAATGGCGAACGAACCTTTGCGCTTGCCACCCCCTTGGTCAACGTAACGGGCCGTATCGTTGAACACGCGCAGCATGGGCACAATGCCGTTGCTGGTACCGTTGGTGCCTTTGATATACGAACCGGTAGCACGCACGTTGTGGATGCTCAAACCAATACCACCTGCACTCTGCGAAATTTTTGCAGTTTGCTTGAGCGTGTTGTAAATGCCATCGATGCTGTCGTCCTGCATGCTCAGCAAAAAGCAGCTCGAGAGTTGCGGCTTGGGGGTGCCAGCATTAAACAGGGTGGGAGTGGCATGGGTAAACCAGCGCTCGCTCATCAGCTCGTAGGTTTGGATGGCAGAAGCAATGTCTTCTTTGTGAATGCCCACCGCCACACGCATGATCATGTGCTGCGGACGCTCTACCACCTTGCCGTTGATTTTGAGGAGGTACGAACGTTCCAAGGTTTTGAAACCGAAATAGTCGTACTCGTAATCGCGGCTGTAAATGATGGCCGAATCAAGCTCTTCCGCATTTTTTTGGATGATTTCCATCACATCCTCGGCAATCAAAGAGGCGTTGTGGCCGCTGGCTGGATCGATGTACTCATACAAATCGCGGATGGTTTCGCTGAACGACTTCTTGGTTTCTTTGTGCAAGTTCGAAGTGGCGATACGTGCGGCAAGAATCGCAAAATCGGGGTGCATGGCCGTCATCGAGGCAGCGGTTTCGGCAGCCAAATCGTCGAGCTTGGTGGTGGTCACCCCGTCGTACAAGCCATTGATGACCTTCTTGGCCACCTCGATGGGCTCCACATAATCGCGGTTTAAACCATAGCACAACTTCTCAATGCGCGAGGTGATTTTATCGAATTTGACCGGCTCTCTCCGGCCGTCTCTTTTGATGACGTACATGGGCAGTAATTTTTATTGTCTTGACAGGGGTGCTCGCTTAAAAATCTTCGTCGGTGCTGAAGGATTGCTTTTCGCGCACCGAACCTACGCCAGCCTTTTTGTACTCGGCCACGCGCTTTTCGAAGAAATTGGTTTTGCCTTCCATCGAAATCAATTCCATGAAATCGAAAGGATTGGTTGCATTGTAAATCTTGTTGAGGTTCAAGGTTTGCAATAGGTGGTCGGCCACATACTCAATGTACTGGCACATCAAGTCGGCATTCATACCAATCAAACGAACAGGCAAAGCATCGGTCACAAACTCTTTCTCAATTTCCACTGCATCGCGGATGATGTCGTAAATTACTTGTGGATCGAGCTTGTTTTGGATGTATTTGTTGTAAATCAAACAGGCGAAATCGCGGTGCAATCCTTCGTCGCGACTGATGAGCTCATTCGAGAAGGTCAGACCGGGCATCAAACCACGCTTCTTCAACCAGAAAATGCTGCAAAAGCTGCCACTGAAGAAAATACCTTCCACCGCTGCGAAAGCGATGAGGCGCTCGAGGAAATTGCCGTTTGAAATCCAACGCAACGCCCATTCAGCCTTCTTCTGTACGCACGATACCGTGTCGATGGCATGCAACAAATGGTCTTTTTCAATGGGGTCTTTGATGTAAGTATCAATCAACAACGAATAAGTTTCCGAGTGAATATTCTCCATCATGATTTGGAAGCCGTAAAAGCAACGTGCCTCGGGGTATTGCACTTCGTTGAGGAAGTGAATGGCGAGGTTTTCGTTCACAATGCCGTCGCTGGCCGCAAAAAAGGCCAAAACATGCTTGATGAAGTGCTTTTCATCGGCGTTCAGCTTGCCATCCCAATCGCTCATGTCGGCAGAAAGGTCAATTTCTTCTGCGGTCCAAAAGCTGGCCTCCGACTTTTTGTAGTACTCCCAAACGTCGTGGTACTTGATTGGAAAAAGGACAAAGCGGTCCTTATTCTCCTGGAGAATGTGTTCTGTCATCTATCTTAAATTTTAAATATTTTGGGCGAGGCCGGTAACCAATCACCCAATATGCCAGTGGTAAGGTCTGAGCTTCAACGATATGAACCCAATGACTTCAACAACACTTCGGTTGGCAGTAGTGGCGATTAGCGACTTCACAAATTTTGCAAACTATGGCTCGTGGTTGTCCACAACGTTTAGGGAGTTTTACACACTGTGTTAACGTTATGAAAATGAGCTGGTTAGCGATAAATCACGACTACAGCCCCCGAAATGGCCTTTTCGGTTTTCGCCCGTTTGGCAGTCTATTAAAAAACGACTATTTTTCGCCGAAAGAGTTGTTCACTTTGGTGGACAGTACGCTTGCCTCAAACTGTAAACAATGATGATTCGCAAAAGCTTTTTGCTCCTTTTGTTCGTGGGAATGACCACCAGCCTGTGGGCCAATCCCCCCCGTTTCTCAAAAGACCTGCGTACCCTTACTACCTGGATGCTCGGTGATTTCGACAATGCGGCCCAAGCCAAACGCGATACTACCGTGGCCTTTGCCGAAGCCCATGTAGTTCGAATTTGGGAAAACCTCTACACCGAAGCCATTTGGATTTACGAAGAAATCAACGACCGTACTGGCAAGCCCATCAGCCAACGGATTTACCGCTTCAGCGATGGGCAGAAGGATGTTTTTGAGGCCATTATTTACGAACTCAAAGACATGGACCGCTACGCCGGCGAATACAAACAAGCGCGTCCGTTCGAAGATTTAGACCCTGAGACCGACCTTACGGGCCTGGCCGAATGCACCATTTATTTCCGCAAAAAGGGCGATAACAAGTACAGCGGCTCCACCATTGGAAAAGAGTGTGCTTACAAAAAAGGGGCACGCGCCCGTTATGTGCTTTCACAAATAGAGGTGTATGAAGCCAAATTGGTGCGCGCCGATCGTGGCATTGGCTACGATGAAGAAATAGTTTGGGGTCCGGCCAAAGAGAGCAAAGGTTATGAATTTAAGCGTCCGGTGGTAAAAATTGAAAAGCCCAAGCCTGCACCCAAGCCCAAACCTGCCCGCGAAAAGTCGGCGAAAAAGAATTAAACATGCTGAACCGACTGCAAAGCTTGTTGCGCGAGAATGGGATGTACTTTCTCGGTTTCTTTGTTTTTGCGGTGGTAAGTGCCCTTTTGCTGCTCGTTTTTGGAAAAAATGAGCTGTTTTTACTACAGAACGATTTGCACCATCCGCTGGCCGATTGGTTGGCCCCCTGGCTCACACATTTGGGCGATGGCTTGTTTGCCTTTGCTGTTTTTTTGTGGCTGCTGACGGTGAATTACCGCAGCGCACTCACTGCCATTTTTTGTTTTTCTTTGGTGCTCTTGCTCATTCAAACGGGTAAACAACTTGTTTTTGAAGATGCGTTAAGGCCTGCGGCTTATTTTGCTGCGCTCGGACAAGAAATACGGCTCATTGAAGGCGTGAAGGTGCATTTGCACAACAGCTTTCCTTCGGGTCATGCTGCCTCCGCCTTTGTGTTGTTTACTTTTTTGGCTTTAGAATGGTCGAACAAAAGGGCGGGGTGGCTGCTGCTGCTGGCTGCAGTACTCATTGCCTACACCCGCATTTATTTGTCGCAGCACTTTATGGGCGATGTATTGGCGGGTGCTTGTATTGGTGCCTCCGTGGCCCTAGGTGGCAAAGCCTGGCTTGATGGGGTATTCGAACGTTCTCCGAAAGCCTGGCACCAGCGCGGTTTGTTGCGAAAATAGGACATAAAAAAAGCCACTTCCGAAGAAATGGCTTGTTGGGTAGGGTTGGGTTGGTTGGGTGAAGAGCGCGCTTATTTGAGCACTACTCGTTTGCTGGCGCGACCGTCGACATGCTCCAATTGAATGAAATACAAACCGGGTGTACGGCCGGTGAGATCGAATTCCCATACATGATTTCCGGCTTGGATGCGGCTTTCCTGGCGTTCTACTTCGCGACCAATCACATCGAGCAGCATCAATGTAGCCTCGCCAGCGCGCAAAGCGCTGTATTCGATTTTGATGATGCCTTGGGTGGGATTGGGAAAAGCGGTGAATTGGATCTTGGCCTTTTCGGGCTGGGGTTGTCCGTGGTCGGCACGTGCGGTGGTTAGTAAGAGTACCAGCGACACAATCAGCAAAAAGAGTAGGTGTTTTTTCATAGCGGGTTTTTTCAGCGGGGGTTGACAAACAACGTGCCAAAAGGCAGACGCAGCGGGGTGGGAGGAGGTTGCATGGCTTTAGAAATATTTGATGAGCGAAGCAGTAGTTGGCCCCTGCCTTACCTGAACGTAGCTGAAGTAGTATGATCCAGCTACCCCCTTTGGTTTCGGCTCCGCTCAACCACCGGGGCATGCACCATCAATCCATGTTTGATTTGTCGATTTCCTCAAGAGCATGCGCGGCTTAACTGAACGCATTGGTTCTCTGCGGCCTCCGGCCAAGCAGCGCTAGCTGTGCAGGCCAAAGGGCTCCGATTCCTCGGCGCTTGATGCCGCTATTCTGGTCGCTGACAAAAAAAAAGAAGGTGCTTGGTACGTCGTTTATTGCCTCATTTGGTAGCGGTTCAATTGCCCAAACGATCTCTGCGGCTTTGCGGTTAGGTTGACGCGAATGCTTGTAATCTGGCGCACCCGCAGTAACCTTTTTTCGCCCGTAAGCCGTATCTTGCA
Organism: Sphingobacteriaceae bacterium; assembly: GCA_013824115.1. GTDB lineage: Bacteria > Bacteroidota > Bacteroidia > UBA7662 > UBA7662 > PNNG01. Next base: position 30,303 of record PNNG01000014.1, read on the forward strand.
GCCGTTTTTAAAATCAGATTTATGAATTACGATGTGATTGTGGTGGGCGGTGGTCCCGGCGGTTATGTAGCTGCCATCAGGGCGTCGCAGTTGGGACTCAAAACCGCTGTGATTGAACGCGAAGCCATGGGCGGCATTTGCCTCAATTGGGGTTGTATTCCCACCAAAGCCCTGCTGAAAAGCGCACAGGTATTTGAATATATCAAGCACGCCGCCGATTATGGCATCAACGTGAGCGGCGCCGAGCACGACTTCGGTGCGGTAATCAAGCGCAGCCGTGGCGTGGCCGATGGCATGAGTAAAGGCGTGGGCTTCCTCATGAAGAAAAACAAGGTAGATGTGCTCATGGGCTGGGGCAAGGTGCTGGCCGGCAAAAAGGTGCAGGTAACCGGTGCCGACGGTAAAAAGACCGAGTACAGCGCACAGCACATCATCATCGCAACAGGAGGTCGTGCCCGCGAACTGCCCAACATCAAAATTGATGGCGAAAAAATCATCGAGTACCGCAAGGCCATGAGCCTCGAGAAGCAGCCCAAGAGCATGCTTATCATTGGTTCGGGTGCCATTGGGGTGGAGTTTGCCTATGTATACAACGCCATGGGTACCAAGGTAACCATCGTGGAGTTCATGCCGAATATTGTGCCGGTTGAGGACGAAGACGTATCGAAGGCACTCGAAAAAATCTATAAAAAAGAAGGCATCGACATTTACACCAGCTCTAGCGTGGAGAGTGTCGACACCAGCGGGGCGCTTTGCAAGGCCAAGGTGAAAACCCCAACGGGTGAAATCACCCTCGAAGCCGAAGTGGTATTGTCGGCAGCCGGTGTGGTGGCCAACATCGAAAACATTGGCTTAGAAGAGGTAGGCATTGCCACCGACAAAGGCAAAATCCTGATAAACGACTACTACCAAACCAATATGCCCGGCTATTACGCCATTGGCGATGTGGTAAAAGGTCCAGCTTTGGCGCACGTGGCATCGGCCGAGGGCATCATTTGCGTGGAGAAAATTGCCGGTCACCATCCCGAGCCCTTGGATTACGGCAATATTCCCGGTTGTACCTACTGCTCGCCCGAAATTGCATCGGTGGGCATGACCGAAAAGGCCGCCAAAGAAGCCGGCTATGAAGTGAAGGTGGGCAAATTCCCCTTCTCGGCTTCGGGCAAGGCCAGCGCAGCCGGACACAAAGACGGTTTTGTAAAGGTGATTTTCGATGCCAAATACGGTGAGTTTTTGGGTGCCCACATGATTGGCGCTAACGTTACCGAAATGATTGCTGAGGTAGTAGTAGCCCGCAAGCTCGAAACCACCGGCCACGAAATGATCAAGGCCGTGCACCCGCACCCCACCATGAGCGAGGCGGTGATGGAAGCCGCTGCCGCTGCTTACGGCGAAGTGATTCACTTGTAAGAAGAAATGCCAGACGAAAAAAGCCGCAATCGGAAGGTTGCGGCTTTTTTTGTGGCTCAAAGACGTGAACGTTGGTTTGGCGCAGGAGATTCGAGGTGCGACCCCTCCT
>PNNG01000006.1 GCA_013824115.1 Sphingobacteriaceae bacterium
GTGCCTGATCTAGGTTGTCACCATGCCTTTGTGGAACCTCCGGCTTGAAACAAGGGCAGTTGAAGCAATTTTGTTTTCTCAGTCCGAAAGCGAACATTAAATTTCCTTGGGAGTTTGGTGATAAGACGTTTGCGTTTTATCATTGTTATCAAAACCTTTTCTCGTGATGCCTTCCACATCCATTTTTCGCCTGAATAATAGACGAATGGGCCTCTTATTATGCGTTTTTTGGGCAATTTGTTCAGCGGCCAATGCGCAGTTTTCGCAGCCCGGTCAGTTAGATACTACGTTTAGCTTTGGTCAACAGCATAGTTATTTCACCGATACTTTGAACCCTGCTTTTGGAGAAGGGGTAGACGGAAGTCTCAGATCGGTATTGGTTCAGCCTGATGGTAAAATCATCATCGCCGGATCATTTAGAAGCTACAATGGCAATCCTCGTGGTAACATTGCTCGATTGGATTCTACTGGCAAAACAGACGGTACTTTCAACCCTGGAATGGGTGCGAATACAACCATCAATGCGATGTGTTTACAGCCAGATGGACGAATGCTAATCGCAGGCATTTTTGAGACGATTAATGGAATCAATCGTAATCGAATTGCTCGCTTGAATGCTGATGGAAGTCTGGATGTGTCGTTTTCCCCAACAAGTGGTGCGAACTCGCAAATTTTGGCCATGGCGCTTCAGCCAGATGGCAAGGTTATAATTGCAGGTATTTTCACTTCGTTTGACGGCATTTCCAGAAACCGAATAGCTCGTATAAACGCGAATGGAAGCATTGACCTGAGCTTTGCGGTTGGTCAAGGCGCTAATCAAAATGTGAGGGCGGTGGTTATACAGCCCGATGGCAAGGTGATTATTGGCGGCGATTTTACGAGCTTCAATAGTACAGCACGCAATCGGATTGCCCAATTAAATGCTGATGGCAGTTTGGATATGACTTTTAATCCCGGTACTGGCACAAACGAGTCAGTGCATGTCATCACTTTACAAACAGATGGCAAAGTACTTATAGGCGGCAACTTTACAACTTTCAATGGTACAGCTCGTAACCGCTTGGCACGTCTTAACACCGATGGAAGTCTGGATGCCGGCTACAACATTGGTAGTGGTTTCAACCAATTGGTAAGAGCAATCGTAGTGGAACCAAACGGCAATGCCCTAATAGGCGGAGAATTTACGACGTTTAACGCCACAACACAGAATCGTTTGGTTAGGCTGAATGTAGCAGGTGGTGCTGATAATGCCTTCAACATTGGGAGCGGGGTAAGTGCAGGCATTGTTTACACCATTGCTTTGCAGTCGGGCTCAAAGGCAATAATTGGGGGTGACTTTTCCACTTTCAACAATAGCATCGCACGATCGAATGTACGGCTTTTGCCAAATGGTAATGTAGATGCAACTTATAACGCCAATCCTGGAACAGGAGCACTTGGGTCTGTTTCTGCCATCGCACTTCAAGCTGACGGTAAGGCGATTATAGGAGGAGTGTTTTCGCATTACAATTCAATACCCAGCAGGAGCATAGCCCGATTAAATTTGGATGGCTCAATAGACAACACTTTTGTGGTAGGATCTGGTGCTGCTGGCGAAGTGAGTGCAATTGCTATTCAACCCGATGGAAAGATTATAATTGGTGGGAAATTCTGGAATTACAACGGAACAATATGTGGTTACATAACGCGATTAAATCCGAATGGTAGCATTGACCCAACCTTCAATACAGGTGGAGGATTTAACTTTTGGGTAAGTGCACTTGAGATTCAAGTGGATGGAAAGGTGATTGTTGGCGGAGCATTTACGCAATTCAATGGCATTCTACGAAGATATATTGCGAGGCTGATGCCAAATGGAAGTCTGGATACCTCATTTGTTCCTGGAATGGGGTCTGGGGATGGGGTATTTGCCACTAAGGTGCAGCAAGATGGGAGAATTTTGATAGGAGGGGCATTCTCTAACTATGCTGGCATACCTCGTCAAGCAGTTGCACGCCTCCTTACAAATGGAAGTCTCGACACAACCTTTTTCAGTGTTATTGGAGCAAATAGTGCAGTAACTGCCTTGAATTTGCAAGCTGACGGTAAATGTCTTGTTGGAGGCGTGATTCGCTTAGCACCTCAATCACCCAGAGGGATTATTCGCTTGAATGCAAATGGACGTACAGATTCAACTTTTGACCTTAGTGCAAGTGGAACTGCTCAAGGAAATGCGCCTGGTAGTCCAGTCTTCGCGATTGCAGTTCAGCCCGATGGCAGGCTCATCATTGGAGGAGATTTTCGAAGCTACAATGGGGTAATTAGAAGTCATATAGCACGGCTAGATACTAACGGTTCCCTGGACCTCACATTTCATCCCGACACCGGTGCAAACTTTGCAGTAAGAGCCATTGCCTTACAAGCTAACAGCCGTGCGCTTATTGGTGGAGATTTCACCCGCTTAAATGGGTGGTACAGATCACGCATTGCACGCGTTTTTGCCCAAAATTGCCCTTTCCCTGTAATCAATGGCACAGCGGCTGATACGATTTGTATTGGTGAAACTAAAAACTTGAGCGGCACACCTGGGGGAGTATGGCGCATTTCGGTTGGCTCTGGATCCATAATTGGCTCTACTTTTATTCCCTTGGTACCCGGTGCAGTAACTGTTTACAATGATCTCAATGGTTGTTTTAGCCCAACTGTAACCTTCTTTGTTGAACCGCCTCCCCAATCTCCAACTTTAGCAGTGGTGCCTGAAATTTGTGAAGGAAGCACAGCGAGCATTACACCTTCAGCCGGAGGTTCAAGCTACCGTTTTTACAGCACCAATACGGGTGGCAGCCCTTTGCTGAATGGCGATGGTGTGAACAGCTTTACCACCCCGGTATTGAGTAGTACAACTACCTATTACGTGTCATCGCTCAGTGCTGCAGGTTGCGAAAGTAGTAGCCGAACAGCAGTAACCATTGCGGTTAATCCGTTACCAGTAGTTCAAATTGTGCAGCAGGGCAACACCTTGGTTGCGAATTTGAGTGTGGGGTCGTTTCAATGGTACCTTGATGGTGTGGCCATATCAGGTGCCAATGCCTCTGCCTTTATTCCTTTGCAATCAGGCATTTATACCCTGAGGGTAACCAATGCACAGGGTTGTATGGGTGCTTCTAATGCACTCAATGTGTTAATGGCAAGCCTTGATGATCAACAAAAAGCCCAAATACACTGGGCAACTTATCCCGTACCCTTCAGTAATGAACTTACTATTGAAGCAGAACAGCCTTTTTCATATGCCTTGCTTGATATGAGGGGTTCGGTCTTACTTTCGGGCAAAACCGACCACCCAGAGATGGCGATTTCAACCGCTCATTTGGCGTCGGGCGTTTATATGTTGAGGTTAGAGGTGAACGGCCAATCCACTTTTCGCAGGGTGGTGAAGCAGTAGGTTCAAAGTTGAGCGTAGCGAAATCCCAAGAACCGAAGCGCCTGCCCCGAGAGCCAAAGCGATTCGGGGATTCGGGGATTCGGGATTCATAAGGATTTTACAGCTCCGCTGCAATGGAAGGCTATAGCAAAAGCGGCCCTGTCGGGGCCTACTCTTGGTAGCGAAGCGAAATCCCAAGAACCGAAGCGCCTGCCCCGAGAGCCAAAGCGCCTGCCCCGAGAGCCAAAGCGCCTGCCCCGAGAGCCATAAGCGCCTGCCCCGAGAGCCAAAAGCGATTCGGGGATTCGGGGATTCGGGGATTCGGGGATTCGGGGATTCGGGGATTCGGGATTCAAAAGGGTGATGCTGGTTAATCCATGATTTACAGGTTGACCAGGCCCTTGCTCTAAACGAAATTCAAACATGCTGAGCCAGCGCACCACCTGCCCCCGTGGGGCAATATCGGGTAGCACCATCAGTGCGCAGCGCCAGCCGAAATTTTCAAAGTTCAAACGGTGTTGCGCCTGTTTTCTGTCGCCCCTAGCCTGTTGCCCATTTGGTACAGCTGAAAATTGTTGGTAGCTTCGCATAACATCTCCTTTGCCATGTTACCCAAATCAGCCATCGTCTTAGGCGTAGCACTTTTGTTGAGTAGCTTAACCGCCACCTTGCTACTTACCAATACCTGGAAATCGGTAAGCGCTGCATCACAGAATATTCAGGTTACAGGCTCGGCACGGCGCGTGCTCACCTCCGATTTTGGGGTGTTGCGTGCCGCAATTCAAACAGAAGATCCACGTCAGCTCGATGCCTACCGTCAGCTGCAAGAAGCGCGGCCGCTGCTTGAAGCTTTTTTGGAGGAGCAGGGCATCAACAAAGATTCAGTTCGCTTTTTCCCAAGCTCGGGTTTTCCGCAGTACCATTACGGCCACAATGGCGAACAGCTTGGTTTACGTGCCTTTCAGTATCAGTTGCGCTTCGAAATCAGCAGTGCCGATGTGAAAGCCATCGAAAAATTAGCCGCATCGTTGAGCAGTTTGATTGAGCGAGGGGTTTCTTCACAAATTGAGTCGGTTGAGTATTACTACACCGGACTGGCCGAACTGAAAATCGAAATTCAGGCGGAGGCAGCCAAAGATGCGCAAGAGCGCGCTAGTCGCATTGCTGAAGCAACCGGCCGAACACTGGGACCGCTCACCTCCGCTCGCATGGGAGTTCTTCAGATCACCCCACGCTACAGCAATGTCATCTCCGATTACGGCATGAACGATGCCAGTTCCATTGAAAAGGAAATTACCGCAGTGGTCTCCAGCACTTTTGCTTTGGAGTAAAGAAAGCATTAGCTGCTCGAAATACGCTATTTTAGCGCTGTGAATGGCAAGGTAAGACCCAAAAAACAACTCGGACAGCATTTTTTAACCGATCAACGCACCGCCCAACGGATTGCACAAACCTTGACGGGTTATGGCGATTATAAAACAGTGATTGAGGTGGGACCGGGTACGGGCATGCTTACCCAATTCCTCCAGCAGCAGCCGTATCAGCTGATTTTGTCGGAAGTCGACCAAGAGTCAATCGACTATCTCATTGCCGAAAAGGGTTTCCACAGCTCTGATTTTATAGGTGATTTTTTGAAAATCGATCCGGCTTACCTTAGTCGCGAGCCCATGGCCATCACCGGCAATTTCCCCTATAACATCAGCACCCAAATTGTATTTAAGGTCATTGAGCACCGCAGCCACATTCCCGAAATGACGGGCATGTTTCAACGTGAGGTGGCCCAACGCATTTGTGCGGGTCCGGGTGGCAAAGACTACGGCATACTCAGTGTGCTTACCCAGGCCTTTTACCATGCCGAATATTTGTTCACCGTAAATGAGGGGGTTTTTAATCCGCCACCGAAGGTAAAATCGGGGGTTATTCGGTTACAGCGTCTTCCCAAAGCCCCTTCTTGCGATACCACAGCTCTTTTCAGGGTGGTAAAAACGGCCTTCAATCAGCGCCGTAAAATGCTGGGCAACGCCCTCAAACCGGTTTTGCCCGAAAATTATACCGACGAGCTGGGTGTGCTTCAAAAGCGCGCCGAGCAATTAAGTGTAGCCGATTTCATTGCCTTAACCAATCATTTGCAAGGTGGCTAAGCCTTTTCGCATACTCTTTATCGACGATGTTCATCCCGCCCTAACCGAAAGACTGGGAGTGTTGCCCGGGGTGGAAATCGATTATAGGCCAACGATACGGGCTGATGAGGTGCCTGCTGCCTTGCGGACTGCCCAGGGATTGGTGGTGCGTTCGAAGGTATTTCTCGATGCCCAAATGCTGGCCGCAGCGCCCAAGCTGCAGTTTATTGCACGTGCAGGTGCTGGAATGGACAATATCGACGAGGCCGTTGCCCGCAGTTTGGACATCCGGCTTTTTAATGCCCCCGAGGGCAATCGACAAGCGGTAGCCGAACATGTGCTCGGCATGTTGCTTACGTTGTTTAACAAATTGCGAGAAGCTGACAAAGCTGTACGTGCTGGTATTTGGGACCGCGAGGCTCAAAGAGGCTTGGAATTGCAAGGTAAAACGGTTGGTTTGATAGGCTATGGCAACAATGGTCAGGCAACTACACGTTTGTTATATGCGTTTGGTTGCAAAGTGCTGGCCTACGACAAGTTCAAAACCGGTTTCAGCGATGCCTTTGTTAAAGAAGCTTCGTTGGAGCAATTGTTCGAAAAGGCCGAAATTCTCAGCTTGCACCTTCCACTTACCGGCGAAAGCAGAGGAATGGTGAATGCTCATTTTTTAGGAGCCTTTGAAAGGCTTCAATGGTTGGTGAACGCTTCACGAGGCGAAATTGTGGTTTTGGCCGATTTGGCCGAAGCACTGGAAGCAGGCCGCTTGCAAGGTGCCTGCCTCGATGTGCTTGAAAACGAAAAGCCGCAGCATTGGAACAGCGAACTCATGCAACGTTTGTTTGCCCAGCCCAGGGTGCTGTTTAGTCCGCACGTTGGAGGTTGGAGCGTAGAGAGCTACCGCAAAATTTCAGAGGTGTTGGCCGACAAACTATTGGCTGAATTTTTCGTAGATTACCCCTAAAACTCCCGCTATGAAAAGGCAATGGTCGTATGCTTTTTGCTTGGTGCCAACCCTACTTACCGTTTTTGGAAATGTAGTTGGTGGCCCTTGGGCTGCTGCCAATTTGGTGTTTATTGTGGTGATTTTAGGTGGTTTAGAGTGGTTGGCTTCTCAAATAAAAGACAATGCAGGCGCCGAAAATGAAGCGGTGCCCGAGTTCTTGCTTTGGATAGCTTTACCCGCCTGCAGTTTGGCCATTGCCAGTCTGCTTTACGGGGTTCATACCCATGTATATGCGAATGGGGGCTTTACTTGGGCGGTGCTTTCAACGGCCTTTCATACCGGTACCATGGGCATTGTGGCGGCGCACGAATTCATTCACCGCAGTCGGGCCCGCGAGGTAAATGCCGGCAAATACTTGCTTTTTTTGGCCCTCAACCCTTACTTTTTTGTTGACCATTTGCGTGTGCATCACCGCTACGTAGGTACGCAGCGCGATCATGCAACGGCCCGCATGGGGGAGCACTTTTATCAGTTTGTGTGGCGCAGCATAACGGGACAATTCATGGAGGCCCTTCGATTGGAAGCCGAAATGGCTCGCAAAAAAGGACATTTTGCCTGGGGTTGGCAGAACTATGTAATGCGCCAGCTCGTATTGCAAACCCTGCTTTTGGGCGCCATGTGGTGGTTTGGGGGCATATGGATGGCGGTGGCTTTTTTCGCCCAGGCTTGGTTAGCCAATGTGCTGCTCGAATACACCAACTACATTGAGCATTATGGCATTTTGCGTACCGATAACAGCCGGGTGAGTTACCATACCAGCTGGCAGTGCGACACATGGATGAGCCGTTTTTTGCTGTACGATTTGAGCAGGCACGCGGATCACCATGTACATGGGGCAAGGCCTTTTCATCAACTGCGCTCTTTCGAAGAGGCACCCGTTTTGCCTGGTGGTTATGCCAGCCTCATTTTGCCTGCCTTGCTTCCACCGTGGTGGTTCAAACTCATGCATCCACGGCTAAAGGCCGAAATGCAGCGATTGAAAAGTTGACCTTATTTGCTTACTTCTAACAACTCAACCTCAAACACCAGGGTACTGTAGGGGGGAATGAGACCGCCACCAGCACCCTTGGGGCCATAAGCCAGATAAGAGGGAATAATGAAAGTAGCTTGCTCGCCTGTGAGCATTTGCGCAACGCCCTCATCCCAGCCGGCTATTACTTGCCCCTGGCCAAGTAGAAAGCTGAAAGGCTCGTTGCGATCGCGACTGCTGTCGAAGATGGTGCCATCGAGCAATTTGCCAGTGTAGTGTACTTTTACGGTTTTGCCAGGCAAGGCAGGCTTGCCTTTGGCATTCTCCTTCGATTTGATGAGGATCAAGCCTGAGCCGCGCGGCGTAGCGCTGATTTGCTGGTTTTGCAGGTACTTTTCAAGGTCACGATCTTCATTGCGGATGGCCAAAACGCCCATGTTGAAAATGAGTTCGCTGCCCGGTGCTATGCCTTTGGGCAGGGGTTGGTTGAAAATGCGCTTGTACACCGAATCTGCCGACAAGAAAAAAGTAGCCGAATCGCCGGCGCCCAACATTACCAAACCTTCTTCGATGCTGCCTTTGTAGGCCGGGTTGGTTACTTGCAAATAAATGGGCTTGCCAAAAGTACGTGAGTCAAACAACACCGAGTCTTTGGTGCCGTATTGCATGTCAATCACCAGAATGTCGCCAATCTGTGCCTTTTCTTCCGAAACCGAGCGGTGGAGCAGGTATTCGAGGCCATTTGGGGTTACCAAACGCACCTCTTCTTTTTCACTGCTGCAAGCTACAGCTAACATCAAAAACAAAGCAAACAGGCTATTTTTCATATGCGTATGCGGTTTTGTAAAAGCGATTGCCAAAATAGGTTTTTCAGCTTTCGGCTGTGAGAATTTTTGGTGCAAATTCAGCCAAGGCCTTTAAAAAGCGCGCCTCGGTTTGTTCTAAACTGCTGGAGCTTTGCCCACCTGCAGCATTAAAATGCCCGCCACCCTCAAACCAGGTGCGCGAAAATTCATTGGCGGGAATATTGCCCTTGGAGCGGAAACTCATTTTTACCAGTTTGGTGCGGTCGATGATGAGTGCGGCAAAGCGAATGCCTTCTAAGTTCAGGGCATAATTCACCAAGCCTTCGGTGTCACCGGTTTTGAGGGCAAATTGATCCAATTCTGCTGCACTTACCGTGAAATAGGCAGTTTTATATTGGGGCAACACTTTCAGTTTTTGGGTGAAACAATGTCCCAAAAAGCGCAGCACATTTTCGCCCATTTGGTCGAAAACCATTTGGTGAATGCGGGTATGATTGGCACCACGCTCCATCAAATCGGCCACGATGCGGTGCACTAGTGGCGTGGTTGCCGGAAATTTGAAACTTCCAGTATCGGTCATTATGCCGGTATAGAGGCAAGCTGCTACTTGGTGGTTGATTAATTCGGATAGATCAATACTGTGTAAAAAGCGGTAAACCAGCTCACAGGTAGAAGAAGCAGAAGTGTCGTGGTAAGAATAGTCTTCGAAGCCGGGCGGGTCGAGGTGGTGGTCGATGAGTACTTTGCCTGCTTTCGATTGTTTGATATACTCACCCAATTCGTTCACCCGCTTGAGGTCGTTGAAATCGAGGCAGAAAATCAAATCGGCAGACTCAATGTAGGGCAAGGCCTTTTCGGGACTGCTTTCAAACTCAATCACCGTTTCATCTCCAGGCATCCAATGCAAAAACGCACCATAATCGTTAGGGGTAATTACCTGCACCTGGTGCCCCAGCTGAATGAGTGCGTTGTACAGGCCCAGCGAAGAGCCTATAGCATCGCCATCGGGTTTGTGGTGGGTAGTAATCACTATTTGTAGTGCCTTGCCGCAAATTTTCTCGGCCAGCGCTTCTAGGCGATGTTGATTCATGGTTGCAAAGATATCTTTCGTGTTTTACCTAGCAGCAACTAAAGCGTGCAAAATGGCCAACTCAGTTGCAAGCATTGGTGCAAATAAAAAGGATGACCAAATCGAAGGAGCAGGGTTGGCAGTAAGGGCGAGCCTCGGGTATTAACTCACCCATATGTGGCCTCTGGTTAGGCCGACCTAAAGGTTGCAGGCCTACGAACAGCTTAATTATTTTCGGGAAGGCTGGCAGGCACCGCCAGTCTGAAAACCGATCCTATACCTTCTGCGCTTTCTACCTCCACTTTGCCGTGGTGCTCCTCTGCAATTTGTTTGGTAATGCTTAGGCCCAAGCCGAATGGTTTTTCTCCTTCGGTGCCCAAGCGTTTTGCTGTTGTAAACGACTCAAACAAGCGGGGCAAATGATCGGCAGGAATGCCAATGCCGTAATCGCGGACCTCAAAGAGGATGTTGTCGTTTTTCCTCAGGCATTGCAAGCTCACTTTTTGGCCGCGTGGACTAAACTTAATGGCGTTTACCACCAAGTTGGTGAGGGCACGGCGCATACGCTCGATGTCGATGTACAGCATTTCGTTGTACTGACAATTCAATTCCAGCTTAATGCCTTTTTCTTCGGCCCGGTGTTTTACCAAGCGCAAGGTTTCGTTTAAAAATTGTTCGGCAGCGATGCGTTCGCGACGTGCGAAAACTTCTCGGCTGCTTTTTTCGCCTCTTTGGTCGAGCAATTCGCCAATCAAATCTAAACCACCCCTACAGGCCTGGTTGGCCAGCTCAAGAAATTCGCGGTCGTGCTGGTTGTTTTTTTCTTCCAACAAAATGCCACTCAAGCCATAAATGGCCGCCAATGGGTTGCGCAGGTCATGGGCCACTACGCGCAGCAACTTGTCTTTTTGTCGGTTTAATTGCTCCAAACGGTCGTTGGTTTCGAGCTGCTCCATTTGCGCCTTTTCGAGCAAGGCATGCTGCTGGCTAATATGTTTGTTGAGTGTAGCTAGCATCTGGTTCTTACGCTTGTCTTTTTGCCAAAGCCAACCGATAATGCCTAAACCCAAAGCTAAGCAGGCCAATAAACTTGTAAGTATAATATTCAGGCGCTTTTGCGCTGCATTTTTGGCTTGTTCCGATTTTAAAGCAAAGTCCTTCTCTAAGCCAGCCACCAATTGGTCGGTATTCACCGTGGCCAAACTGCGTTCATAGCTTTTTAAGCTGTCATTGACTTGCATGAACAAGCTCAAATGTTTTTTCAAACTGTCAACCTGTCCTGTTACCGCGTAATAGTCGATGTAGGTTTTCTCTTGAAAAAATGTGGCTTGTGAATACGGTTGCCAGCCAATAATGCTCTGAGCGGTATCGAGGTAAGCCTTGGCCAGGGACAATTTTTTTTGATCGAGGGCATATTTCGCCAGCTGATGCGCTATAAAAGAAGCATGACTTTGATCTCCTTTGGGCAGTTTATTAAATGCCATTGATTTTTCCAGCTGCGCAAGCCCTGTTTCTTTCTGGCCTTTTTCGTAAAAAACAATGCCTTGATTTCCCAAAATTACCTGCAAGGCTATCTGATGCTGTTGCCTTTCGCGGGGTGTTCGTCTGGGAATGCGATTAACGTATATCAAGGCCGAGTCGTACCAAGCAATGCTTTGGTCGAGTTCTTGGAGTCGCCAATGCGAAAGTGCAATGTTTCCGCAGAGTTCCTGCCGGCGGTATTTTACAGGTAAACGATCGGTTTCGAGGCTGTTGAATAATTCGAGCGAACGGCGGTAGTAACCAATGGCCTTGCGGAAATCACTTTTTCGATAGCTGAGTTGCCCTAGCCTGTGATTAAAATCGGCTTGCACTTGGTCTTCAATATTCGATTCACCGTATTTGAGACCCTTCGAATACTCTTTAAAAGCCATGTCGTACTGACGCAAATCAAAAAAAACATCGCCTTTACGGAAGTAGGAATCTGGATGAAAACTGCCATCGGTTTGCACATCATTGAGGAGGTCCAATTCCTGGTTTACAAAAAAAAGCGCATTCGCGTAATCTTTCTGATGATAGGCAAATTGGTTCAAAATCCTTAATACTGCCAATTGTTGTAATGGGTGCGAAGGTTTCAGCGAACGCAAAGAATCAATCAGCTGGGGTTGCAAACTATCGGGCAGGGCATCGAGGCGGTCTTGAAGCGGACGCCGGAATTGGCGCAACTGCTGAAAATCGGCATGGGTATACTGATCTTTGTTTTCAGACACACCCTCACAGCCCCAGAACATTGCAGCTAATAGGCCGCACATCATCAGGGTTTTAAGGCTCATAGTGTAATACAAATCAAGCGTTTAATTTTCATTGTTCCAACAAGCTTATGCGATTTTATTAACTTTCGTTAAGCTTGTTGTTTCGGGCAAGGACTTTAAATTTGAGGTCTATGAACCCCAACCCTCCTTTTTTGTCGGTGCAAAATGTGGTAAAACGCTACCAACAGCACACCGCCCTCAGTGGGGTGAGTTTTGACATTCCGCAGGGCAGCATCTTTGGATTGCTGGGCCCAAACGGAGCCGGAAAAACCACCCTCATCCGCATCATCAATCAGATCATTGGTCCCGACGAAGGCCAAATCCTCCTCAACGGCAAGCCCCTAACGCCTGCCGACACCCGCCGCATTGGTTATCTTCCCGAAGAACGGGGCCTGTACAAAAAGATGAAAATTGGCGAACAGGCATTGTATTTGGCCCGTTTGCGTGGACTTTCGGCTGCCGATGCCCGCAAAGAGGTAAAGTACTGGTTCGAAAAGTTTGAAATCCAAAGCTGGTGGAACAAAAAGGTGGAGGAGCTCTCCAAGGGCATGCAGCAAAAGGTGCAATTTGTGTGCACCGTGCTTCACAAGCCCGAGCTGATCATTCTCGACGAGCCCTTTTCGGGCTTCGATCCCATCAATGCCGATTTGTTGAAGCGTGAAATTCTTTTCTTGCGCGAGCAAGGAGCCACCATCATCTTTTCTACCCACCGCATGGAATCGGTGGAAGAGTTGTGCGAACGCATCGCGCTCATCAACCAATCGAAAGTGGTATTAGAAGGCAATACCCGCGAAATAAAGCGGCAGTACAGCACCAATACCTTTTTGTTACGCTACGAAGGTACCTTGCCCGCTTTGAGCGCTGGTTTTGAATTGCTCGATAGCAAACAGCAGGTAGACGGTTCGCAAGAGGCCCGCATACAGATTGGCAGTGGAGGAGCCAACGAATTGCTCCAGGAAGTGATTGGCAGCGTTCGCATTCACGCCTTGGAGGAACAAATCCCCAATTTCAACGAAATTTTTATTCGCACCGTTAAAGCACCCATGTCATGAGCAAAGTAGGCATCATCCTCGAACGGGAGTTCATGACCCGTGTAAAAAACAAACAATTCATCATTTTCACTCTGTTGGGCCCGTTGCTCATTTCGCTGGTATTCGTCATTCCACTTTTGCTGGCCATGTTCGACGACGACAACCAGCGCATTTGGGTAGACGATCAAAGCGGACTTTTTTCGGGACAGTTTGAAAGCACCGAAGGACTCACTTTTGTGGAATTGAAGGAAGGAGGCGAGCAGTGGCGCGATTCGGTGAAACAAGCCGAAAACACCGGATTGCTGGTTATTCCGCAGCAATTCGACCTGCATAACCCCAAGGGGTTTGCCTATTATTCGAGCAGTCCGCTTGGCCTCAGTGCCAAAAGCGCCATTGAAGGGGGCATTCGCAGCCGCATTGAGGCCATCAAGCTCGAGCAATCGGGACTTAGCAGGGGCTTCATCGACTCGCTGCGCAGCAAGGTAAACGTAGAAACCTTCAAGCTCACCGAAACCGGCATAGAAAACAGCAGTACCGATGCTTCTACAGGCATTGGCTTTGCTGCCGCCTTCATCATGTACCTCTTCATTTTCATTTACGGCACCATGGTGTTGCGTGGGGTGGTAGAAGAAAAATCGAACCGCATCATGGAAGTGATGGTATCGTCGGTTCGGCCATTTGAAATGATGTTGGGCAAAATTTTGGGCATCGCCTTGGTGGGGCTCTTGCAGTTTGCGTTGTGGATTGTACTCAGCTTTGGCATTATCAGCGTGGCGCAGGCGGTTTTGGCTCCCGAACTTGCCAAAGAAATGGTGGAGGCGAATGCCCAAACGCGTGGCATGGGCGCCCTCGATCCCGAAATGCAGGCCCAGGCCAACGAGGCTGCCGCCGATATGGGGCAATCGTTTTTTGATGCCCTGGGCACCATCAACCTGCCCTTTATTGTGGGGATGTTTTTGTTTTATTTCCTCACTGGTTATTTGCTGTATGCCTCTTTGTTTGCAGCCATTGGTTCGGCCGTTGACAATGAAACCGACACCCAGCAGTTGCTTTTCCCGGTAACAGTACCCATCATCATAGCGATTATAGTGGCGCAAATGGTGATTCAAAATCCCACTTCAGCCGTAGCCTTTTGGTTTAGCATGATTCCGCTTACAGCCCCCATTGTGATGGTGGTGCGCTTGCCTTTTGGCGTGCCCGGCTGGGAGCTGGCTTTGTCGATGTTGCTCATGGTGGGTGGCTTTTTGGGCACCACCTGGATTGCATCGCGCATTTACCGCGTGGGCGTACTCATGTACGGCAAAAAGCCTACGCTCAAAGAAATTGGCAAATGGATGTTTTATAAGTGATGCGTGCCGTTGTTGATTTAGGCACCAATACTTTTAACCTGGCCGTGGGGGAGATGCTCCACGGCCAGTTGTTTTTACGGCATACGGCCACGGAGGTGGTGCTGCTTAAAAAGGAGGCATTGCCCCACGGTGCCATCGCCCCCGAAGCTTGGGCGCGTGCCAGTGCCGCGGTGGAAAAGCTAGTGACAGCCGCCCGAAAAGCCGGAGCCAGCCAGTGGGAGGGCATAGGCACCAGTGCACTGCGCCAGGCTCCCCATGCTGCGGTTTGGATGGGGGAGATGGAGCAGCGGTATGCACTTCGCATCCGTTTGGTGACGGGCAGCGAAGAAGCCCGCCTTATTTGGCAAGGGGTAGCTGCTTCTGGAGCATTGACCGAAGATTCCTTGCTGGTGGATATTGGCGGCGGCTCGGTGGAATTTGTGCACGCCAATCATCGGCAGATTCACTGGATGCAAAGCATTGAAATGGGCATGGCGCGTGCGCAACAGGCGGTGCCCTGGAGCGATCCTATTGAGCAGCAAGAGATAGCCGACGTGCGCGCCTGGCTGCAAGAACGGCTCGCCCCGGTACTCCAACACGCGCAAAGCCAAAAAATCAGTCGCTTGGTAGGTTCAGCCGGCGCATTCGACACCCTTTACAGCTTGCACAGTAGCCATTTAACCCCGGCCATATTGGGTTTCGTGCCGCGAGAAGAGGTGTTGAGGTGGACCCATGAACTCCTCGGCATGTCGCGGGCCGAACGGAGTGCCCTGCCAGCTATGCCGTCTTTGCGGGTCGATATGCAGGTGTATGCGCTTTTGCTCGTGGAGGCTTTGTTGTTGCCATTTCCTGCGGTGGAAGGCATTACCACTACCTCCTGGGCCTTGCGCGAAGGGGCTTTGGTAGGTTGAGGAGAGGAAATAGCGCCGATGTGGGTATCCACCTGATTTTAAATCAAGACTATAGCTGAGTATTTCCGATTCGACAAAGGCACTTGGTGAAGCCAGTGAATGCTTGTTGCGTGCTGATGCGGCAACCCAGTCTGCCATGCGCGTGGAGGCATTTTGTTTTTTGCAAACCAATCTAGCAAGTTGAAAAAAGACTATATTTAGTTTGCAAAATGTAATATATGAACTTAGGAGGCCTTATTCACGACATCCATTGGTTTAGTGTTGAACTGGTGATGTTGCAGCTTTATCCGGACGTTGAGGAATGGATGGATGATTACAGGGAGGTGTTTGATCAGCTCAAACAAATGCCTGCCGAAAAAGGTGATTTCGAATTGGTTTTGGGCGAAGAAAGGTGCATTGGCGCCAGTGGTGAGGACGTGTTTTATACCTCGTTGTGGGGCAGGCCAATGCATGAAGCTGCAGGAGCGCAACACGAGCGATTTGCCTTGGAATATTTAGAATGGACTAAATGGCTGGGTATGGAAATAGCGGAAGCTTGCTTGGAGGAATATGCGCCGGCAGAAATAATAGCCCACAGTTTGCATGAAATGACTTTTGTGGCATTTAATGAAGCCGACATTCAGGCCCAGTTTAAAGAGCTCATGGGCCGGATTGAGGCTTTGGAGCAGATGACCCCCGAACAACGCGATCAGGAGTTACTCTCTTTGGAGGAGTTGCTGAAAAAGTTGGATGAGATGAAAGGTGAGGAATGATGTATTTTTGAGCATAGAATTACTACTGCCATTTCCTGAGAAGGAAGCTATTACCACGAGCAGCTGGGCCTTGCGCCGATACCCAATGAGTACAAAGCAAGTGTATTGGTGGTTATTTCGAGTTGAAACCGTAATAACATATGGCACCTACATTATAGGTGCCGACACATTACCCGATTTCTACCAGGTGATCCACCATACTGCGCTACATTCTTCCTCCTCAAGCCGTAACTTTGAAGCATGACCTATTCTAGCACGCAACCTGGTTTGCACATAGCCCACCGCGAGGCGGCACTGCCCCTCGTGTACTTTTTGCCCAATGGGCAAGTCCCTGCCGACGCCGGTTTCAGCCCCGCCGAAACCGAGTACCTCCAAACCCGCCTGGCCACCAAAGCCAAGGTGGTAGCCCTGCACCGCCTGCCGCAATTGCAATGGGTGGTGGTTCCTACCGAGAAAAAAACGGATGCCGCCCGACTTGAAGCTGCCCGTACTGCCGGCCACACCCTCTACCAGCAACTCAAAGCGCTGGAAGTTAGCCGGGTGCAGATTGCTGGTAATGGCGATACAGCCGGACTCCTCGCCCTGGCCGAAGGCCTGGTGCTGTCGGCCTACCAATTTAACCGCTACAAAACGGGCGACCGTCAACCCAAATACGCCCTCACACAGGTCGATTTGGTGGATGCCGCCCTGACCGCCGAAGCAGTAACCGAGCTACACAATCTCTGCACCGCCGTGTATGCCGCCCGCGACTTGGTCAACGAACCACAATCATTCCTCAGTGCCGAGCAGTTCAGCGACGAAATTCGCCAACTTGGACAAGCAGCCGGATTCAGCGTAGAGACTTTCAACAAAAAGCAGATCGAAAGCCTCAAAATGGGCGGCCTGCTGGCCGTGAACCGCGGTTCGCAAAAGCCACCCACCTTCAACATCCTCGAATACAAACCCGCCAATGCCCGCAACAGCCAACCCATTGTGCTGGTAGGCAAGGGCATTGTGTACGATACGGGTGGACTCAGCCTCAAGCCTACACCGGGTAGCATGGACAGCATGAAGTGCGACATGGCCGGCGGAGCAGCTGTAGTTGCCACTTTTGCCGCTATCGCTAAAAACAAGCTGCCACTGCATGTGGTGGGCCTCATTCCAGCAACCGATAACCGTCCCGGCGAAGATGCCTACACCCCCGGCGACGTCATCACCATGTACAACGGCATGACCGTAGAAGTGCTCAACACCGACGCCGAAGGCCGCCTCATCTTGGCCGATGCGTTGCACTACGCTAAAAAATACAAACCCAAATTGGTCATCGATTTGGCCACCCTCACCGGCTCTGCTGTACTTGCCATTGGCAGTCAGGGCAGCGTAGTGATGGGTACCGCCGCCGACGAAACCTTTGGCAGTCTACTCGAAAGCGGCCATGCGGTGCACGAGCGTTTGGCACATTTTCCTTTTTGGGAAGAGTATGGCGATATGATCAAAAGCCACATAGCCGACCTCAAGAACATCGGTGGTCGCGAAGCTGGCGCCATCACCGCGGGCAAATTCCTCGAGTATTTCGTTGATTACCCTTGGATCCACATCGACATTGCGGGCCCAGCCTTCCTCGATGCCGAAAGCAGCTACCGCGCCAAGCACGGTACCGGTGTAGGTGTTCGATTGCTCTACAACTTCCTCAAAAAATACGCCCATGGATAAGCCCCGCATAGGTATCAGCGTGGGCGATTTGAATGGCATTGGCATGGAGATCATCATCAAAACGCTGATGGAACCACGCATCACCCATTTTTGCACGCCCATAGTGTATGGCTCGTCGCGCACAGCCTCCTACCACCGGAAGGTGCTGGGCGTGAACGACTGGAGCTTCAACCTCATCAACGAGGCTTCAGCCGCCAACCCCAAACGCGCCAATTTGGTCACCGTTTGGCAAGATGAGGTGAACATCCAGTTGGGTCAAGCCGACCCCGAAGTAGGCAAATACGCCTTTACATCGCTCGAAGCGGCTGTGAAAGATCTCCAAGCCGGACAAATCGACGCCCTCGTCACCGCGCCCATCAACAAAGACACCATTCAAAGTGAACAATTCCGCTTTCCGGGTCATACCGAATATTTGCAGGAAGCCTTTGGTGCGAAAGAGGTGCTCATGTTTTTGGTGAGCGATAAATTACGCGTTGGCACAGTGACTGGCCACATGCCTTTGCGCGAGGTGGCCGGCAAGCTCAAGGAAGCCGACATCCTGCGCAAGCTGCAAATCATGCACCGCTCGCTCGTGATCGACTTCGGTATCCGCCGCCCAAGCATCGCCGTGCTGTCGCTCAATCCCCACGCCGGCGACAATGGCCTGTTGGGCAACGAGGAAAAAGACATCATCATACCCGCCGTGCAAAAGGCCCAGGCCGAAGGCATGCAGGTATACGGTCCTTATGGCGCCGATGGCTTTTTTGGCTCGGCCCTCTTCACCCGTTTCGACGCCGTTTTGGGTATGTACCACGACCAGGTACTCACCCCTTTTAAGGCCCTCGCTTTCGAAAGCGGCGTCAATTTCACGGCCGGTTTGCCAGCAGTGCGCACCTCGCCCGACCACGGTACCGGCTACGACATTGCTGGTAAAAACGAAGCCGATCCATCGTCGTTCCGTGCCGCGCTGTTTGCTGCCATCGACCTCTTCAACGCCCGCACCGAAAATTTGGCATTGGAGGCTGGTTCGCTGAAGGGCGGGAAGGTGAAGCTGGAAGACGAGCGCTAAAAGCGCCTACGGCGAAGGCTAACCGCGGAGGTAGGGAGGTGGATTTTGCGCTAAAAGGACTTCATCAAGGGCTCCAAGCGTTGCCTCTCGAATCGCTGTCAATCAGTGCTGCTAGCTGCTTCAGCCAGCGCCGAGGAATCGGAGCCCTTTGGCCATCGCTGCTAACGCAGCTCGACCGGAGAACGCAGAGCTTTGTATCTCGCTTTAATTCAGTACTGCATTATAACGTTGCCTATCGAATGGCAGTCTATCGGTGCAACTAGCTACTTCGGCCAGCGCCGTACCGACGATACTGTCGGTATCTAAAGAAGGCATTGGAGCCTTGTGGCCTTCGCTGCTGGCGCAGCTTGGCCGGTACCGACGATGCTATTGGCATCATAAGAAGAACGCGGAGCTTCTTTTCTTGCTTTTTTGAGTGACATTTCAAAATCCCGGGACTGTGTTTCCGGGATTTTTTGATTATAGACGCTTCCGATGATGTAGCTGAAATATTGCCTTTTCGTTTGTAAATTGCATTATCTAATGAAAAAGCAATCTATTTCGGCAGCAGCATTTGATGAGGCATTTGATAGAGGCGACGACATCCTGCCTTATGTTGATTTGAGCAAAGCAACACGTCCTGGACTGGAACCTCGGCGGGTGAGTGTTGATTTTCCTGAATGGATGGTCCACGATTTGGATTTGCTGGCCAACAAATTGGGGATTACCCGTCAGAGCCTGATCAAGGTGTACATTGCCGACCGCTTGAAGGCAGAGCAGGGATAGCAATAGGTTATTTGGCCAATACTACCAATGCCAACCATAAAGCTCGAATGTGTGGTTCATGCTCCTATAGAGCGGGTTTTTGACCTAGCACGAAGTATTGACTTGCACCAAATTTCAGCGGGTAAAACCAATGAGAAAGCCGTGGCTGGTCGCCTGAGCGGGCTGATTGAATTAAACGAAGCGGTTACATGGAGGGCAAAACACTTGGGTGTTTATCAGCACTTAACCGCCAAAATCACTGCATTTGATAGGCCTAACCATTTCAGCGATGAAATGGTGAGCGGTGCATTTAAAAGATTTAGTCACCAACACCTATTCGAATCGCAACCAGATGGCTCAACCTTGATGATCGACTTATTTGATTACACTGCCCCCCTCGGCTGGCTGGGTAAATGGGCCGATTTCATCTTTTTAAAGGCATACATGACACGTTTTTTGACACACAGAAACGCTATCATCAAAGCTTACGCAGAGTCGGATGGATGGCAAGAAGTATTGAATGATCATTGATCAAAAGCCATTCAGGCAATAGCATGCAATTAAGCTACGCGAACTTAATGGTAAGTTTTATCGTCGGCACTTCGAAGTACCGCACCGAGTGATAGGTGGCTCACCCTTCTGATCGATGAGAGTTTAGGGTTAATTTATTTGTGATTTTTGATCAGCATGCCCTGGTGGTTGAGCGGATCCGAAACCAAGGGGAGGAAAAAAAGACAACTACGAGTCGTTTCGGCTCCGCTCAACGACCCTGCATGAATGATTCGAAATTGGTTGTATTGCTTTTACACCCTCCGTATCTGCGCTCCCAATGCCTTCAAACGGGCTTCGATGTTCTGGTAGCCACGGTCGATTTGGTTCACATTGTCGATGATGCTGGTGCCTTCGGCCGAAAGGGCAGCGATGAGCAGGGCTACACCCGCACGGATATCGGGTGAGGTCATGCGGATGGCACGCAGCGGATAACGGCGGTCGAGGCCAATCACCGTAGCGCGGTGCGGATCGCAAAGGATGATCTGCGCGCCCATGTCGATCAACTTGTCCACGAAAAACAAGCGACTTTCGAACATCTTTTGGTGTACCAACACCGAACCCTTGGCCTGCGTAGCCACCACCAGCACAATGCTCAGCAAGTCGGGGGTAAGGCCCGGCCAGGGTGCATCGGCGATGGTAAGAATAGAACCGTCAATGAAGGTGTCGATGGTGTAGCTGTCTTGCTCGGGTACGTAAATGTCGTCGCCACGGAACTCCATGTGGATGCCCAAACGCTGGAAAATGCCCGGAATCACCCCCAAATGCTCGATGCCGGCATTTTTGATGGTGATATCGCCTTTGGTCATGGCTGCTAAACCAATGAAGCTGCCCACTTCAATCATGTCGGGCAGCATGGTGTGCTCGGTACCACCGAGTTCTTTCACCCCTTCAATGCGGAGGAGGTTAGAACCAATGCTGTTGGGGTCAATCTTGCCGCCCATGCGGTTGATCATGCGGCACAACTGCTGGATGTAAGGCTCGCAAGCCGCATTGTAAATGGTGGTGGTACCTTCGGCCATCGAAGCAGCCATGAGTACGTTGGCGGTACCGGTTACCGAAGCTTCGTCGAGCAGGATGTGTGTGCCCTTGAGGTTATCGCCATACACACGAAAAAAGTCCTCCTTGGCGTCGTACTCAAAACGCGCTCCCAACTTCTGGAAACCCAAAAAGTGCGTATCCAAACGGCGGCGGCCGATTTTATCGCCACCGGGCTTGGGAATAAAGCCTTTGCCAAAACGGGCCAAAAGTGGACCCAAAATCATGATCGAACCTCGCAAACCGGCCCCGCGCGAACGGAACTCGGGCGAGCTCAAATAGTCGAGGTTGATGTTGGCCGCCTTAAAACGGAAACTGCCTTCTCCCAAAGCCAACACTTCCACGCCCATCTCGCCCAACAACTTGATGAGGTTGTTTACGTCGAGGATGTTGGGGATGTTGTGGATGGTGACCGTCTCTGCCGTAAGCAATACGGCAGAAATGATTTGGAGGGCTTCGTTTTTGGCGCCTTGCGGGGTGATTTCACCGTGCAGGCGCTGGGAGCCTATGACTTCAAAGGAATCGAGCTGTGACATCAGCGGGGGTTCTTTTTATTGCGGTTAAAGCGGTTCTTATTTTTGAAATTCTTGCGGTTTTGAATGTTCGCAGGCTTGTCGGTATGGCCACCGTAATTGGTTTCCAGTACGGTGCTTTCGGTCGACAAATTGATGTGCCCGCGCGACAACTTGCGCAAGTCTTGGAATATGTCTTCGTCGTTGATGACCACCTTGTTCCAGTTGCGATAACTCATTTTCATGAAGTTGGCCACGTATTCGCACAAACTCTGGCGTTCGGCACCCTCTTCCATGGCTACGGCTTCGTCGATCATGCGTTCGAGGATTTTGCCGTAGTGGCGAATTTTAATTTCTTGGTTGGGGTAGCCCGGCCGGCGGTTTTGGTGAAAAACCACTTCTTTGTCGGGCTTGGGGAACGGACTATCTACATCCAACTCCTTGCCAGCAATTTGAAACAAATGATCCCACAGCTTTTGCTTGTAGTCGGCAGCATCGCGGTTGGTTGGATTCAGCATGGCCATCACGTCGATGACTTGCTGGGCCGCCCGGTTGCGTTCATTGCGTTCGGCGATGCTGTGCAGGTGGCGGGCCATGCGTTGAACGTTGCGCCCGTATTCCGATATCACGAGTTGTTCGTGGTCGGTATTGTATTCTAAAGCCATGCAGTAAGCTTAGGAGATTATTTTGATTTTGGCAAATTTCAACAAAATCTGCTTCTGTCCGAGTCCTTGAAATAAAATGGTTGCCTTGGTATCGGGCGCGTTGCCTTCGAGGGTTACCACTTCGCCAATGCCAAAGCGCTGGTGCTCTACTTTCATGCCTACTTGCAGCAAAGCGGGATTGTCGGGCACAAAGTCGGCATCGGCGGTCAAACGGGTGGCCTGTTGCTGTTGCGCCAGGGGGGTAGGCTGCGGTTTGCGAATGGCCACGGTGCGCGTGGGCTGATTGTCCATGCCGCTCCAACCCTGGTTCCAGTTGCTGCGCTCTTGCTGGGCGCTGAAGTCGTACGAAGGCTGGCGGGCACCCACAATTTCGAGCGTGGTGGGGTCCATTTCCTGGATAAACCGACTGGGCTCGCAATTGAACAAGCTGCCGTGCCTGAAACGGGTGAGGGCGTAGCTGATCACGAGGCTTTCTTCGGCCCGGGTAATGGCCACATAAAACAGGCGACGCTCTTCTTCCAGGTCGTTGCGGCTGTTGAGCGACATCTGCGAGGGGAAGAGGTTTTCTTCCATGCCCACAATGTACACTTGCTTGAACTCCAAACCCTTGGCCTGGTGCACGGTCATGAGCACCACTTTGTCGGCATTTTCGTCGTCGGCATCTTTGTCGGCATCGGTGAGCAGCGATACGTTTTGCAGGAAGGTGCCCAGGCTTTTGTCGCCGGCCAGCTCTTCACCTTCAATCACCTCGTCGTTTTCAACAAATTCTTTGATGGCATTCAGCAATTCTTCCAGGTTTTGGAGCCTGCTTACGCCTTCCACGGTTTTGTCGCCATACAACATGCCGTGCAAGCCGCTTTGTTTGGCCACGTGTTGGGCCAGGTCGTAGGCGTTTTTTTTCTTCTCCAAAGCCTGAAAACTCTGGATCATGGTGGCGAAATCGGCGATTTTCTGCGCGCCCGTCCCGAAATTGTAACTGAATATGTTGCTTACCACCTCCCAAAGGGCCACATCGTTTTGGTCGGCCAGCACAATGAGCTTGTCGATGCTGGTTTTGCCAATGCCGCGGGTGGGGTAATTGATCACCCGCTTGAGTGCTTCTTCGTCGTTCGGATTCACAATCAGCCGCAGGTAGCCAATCATGTCTTTGATTTCCTTGCGCTGGTAAAAGCTGAGGCCGCCATACACCCGGTAGGGGATGTTTTGCCGGCGCAGCGATTCTTCGAACGAGCGCGACTGGGCATTGGTGCGGTACAATATGGCGAAATCGGCATTTTTGAGCTGGTTCTTCATCTTCTTTTCAAAGATGTCGAGTGCTACAAACCGGCCTTCGTCGTTGTCGCTGATGTGGCTCACCAATTTGATGCGGTCGCCCTGCTGGTTGCCCGTCCACAAATTCTTTTCGAACTGGTTGATGTTTTTGGCGATCACGCTGCCAGCCGCCTGCACAATGTTTTTGGTAGAGCGGTAGTTCTGCTCGAGGCGATAGGTCTGTAGCTCGGGGTAGTCCTTCTCAAAATTCAGGATGTTCTGGATGTTGGCCCCGCGGAAGCCGTAAATGCTCTGGGCATCGTCGCCCACCACACAAATGTTGCGGTTGGCAGCAGCCATCATTTTGATGATGCGGTACTGGGCGTAGTTGGTGTCCTGGTACTCGTCTACCAACACATATTTGAAGCGGTGTTGGTATTTGTGCAGTACGTCTTCAAAATTGCGCAGCAGGACGTACGTCTTGTAAAGCAGGTCGTCGAAATCCATGGCGCCCGACTTAAAACACCGCTGGGCGTAATTTTCGTAAATGCGGTAGAGTTCGCCCCGGCGGGCGGCAATGTCGTCGCTGATGAGCTCGGGGGTGTTTTTGTATTCTTCGGGACTGATCAAATTGTTTTTAGCAGACGAAATACGGTTGTATACCATGCCCGGTTTGTACACCTCGGCATCGAGGTTCATTTCTTTGATCAGGCTTTTCAGCAGGTTTTTGCTGTCTTCGGTATCGTAAATGGTGAAGTTGCTGGGGTAACCAATTTTGGGTGCTTCTACCCGCAAAATTTTGGCAAAAACGCTGTGGAAGGTGCCCATCCAAAGGTTGCGGGCCTCGGTGCCCATTACCTTTTCGATGCGCTCGCGCATTTCACGCGCCGCTTTGTTCGTAAAGGTGAGCGAGAGGATGTTGAAAGGGTCAACGCCGCTGTGCATCAGGTGGGCAATGCGGTAGGTAAGCACGCGGGTTTTGCCCGAACCGGCGCCGGCAATGATCATCACCGGCCCTTGGGTGCACTCAACGGCGGCACGCTGCTCGGGGTTCAACAACTTCAGGTAGTCCATCCCTCAAAAATACGGCTTAAGCGCCTAGCATGGCGTGATGGCGGCAGGACTTTTTCCACAGGCGGTGCAGTGCTGGCTGTGAGCGGTCGGGTGGGAGTTTATTGAATGAAACCATTCGGTTCGTTTCGACTCCGCTCAACGACCGAATTACAAGTACTCTTGACCACTTTACAGAATTTGGAAATGATTATATACTGCCATTATAATCAAATACTATTGGATTGAATGTTGGTATTGAATAGTCTAAGGGCTTATTTTTAAGCCAAATAGCTGAGTATGGAAGGTTGGGTATATATCCTGGAATGAGCTGACGGCACTTATTGTGTGGGAAGTACTACTGACTTGAATTTGCGCATGGAGCAGCATCAATCAGGACTAGGGGCTAATTACACCAAAAAAAGGTTACCAATAAAGGTGGTTTATACCGAGCACTACCCCAGAATTGACGAAGCATTCTATAGAGAAAAACAACTTCAAGGATGGAGTAGAAAGAAAAAGGAAAGCCTTATTGCTGCAAAATTCGACGCGTTGCACACCTATGCTACTTGTAAAAATGATTCGCATAGCGATAACTTCAATCGAGATTAACTTACTTCATTCGGTTCGTTTCGACTACGCTCAACGACCGAATTACATGTGCTGCAGGATCTACCGGTGGTTGAACGGAGCCGAAACCAGCGGCACTTCGACTCCGCTCAGTGACCGCCCTTCGACTCCGCTCAGTGACCGGCTGCCCCCCCGGTGGTTGAGCGGAGCCGAAACCAGCGGCCCTTCGACTCCGCTCAGGGACCGGCTGCCTCACGGTCGTTAGCGGAGGCAAAACCAATGTTGGTTTATTTACCGTGAAAAGTGGTACATGTAAATCTGTTTTCACGGTAAGTTTAGACATGCATCCTCTATCAAACCACCAAAGCCAAACGCCAGACCATCCCGGCTTTTCGTCTCCGTGAAAAGTGGATGATTGCAGCAGAATTCGTCCCGCAGAATGTATGATAAGTCCTTCACTGGGTTTAACATGGCGTGCCTTTTTGCCCTGTTAAACAGCCTTGCCTAGTAGCTTATAGAACTTCATATCGGCACATATCCACACAAAAAAGCCCCGAGCAATGCTCGAGGCTTTTGGTTTTTGTGAGCTGGCTTACCGCATGTCCACCACTTCCACCCCAGGGTACTTGGCTTTGTTGAATACAAAATCGCCATCGGTGAGGGCACGGTTGGGCACAAAGTTTTTGATAGCGTAGGTGTATTTGGCGCCATTTTTATCGAAAACGATGGCTTCGCGGATTTGTAATTTGGTTTGGTCTATGACCAAACGGATTTTGAAGAAAGGTTTCTTTTTGTCGGTAGGCACCAGGTCGATGTTGTGGGTAGCCACCCCGTCGAGATTGCCGGCATTGAGGTAATACGACTCAAAGCCCTTTTCGTAGATGGTGAAAACGGTGGTAGGGCTCAACTCATCGGGATCGGGTTCGTACAAGCTGATAGTCACTTCATTCAAATCTTTCTGAAAGCCCCACAAGGTAGCGCCGTCGGTAAGCAGCAATTGGTCGCCAAAATCAATCTTGAATTTGTTGCCTTTGATGAGCACTTTACCCTGCTGAACGTCCTTTACCTTGGCTTTGGGGTTGTCGATGGTAAAGGTAATGTCGGCGGCCATGCTGCTGTAGCCGCGGTAGTTTTTGCTCATCTTGGCCAGGATATCTTTCGATTTGGCGTCGTTTTGGGCGAAAAGGCTGCTGCTAAGTAGTAAGAAAAAGGTCAGGAAAGAGAGCGATTTATACATGGCGCTTATTTTTCGTTGAGGCGGTTCAATAACTGTTCCAAAGAATATTCATCAGGGATTAAAACTTCGCGGGCCTTGCTGCCTTCGAAGGGACCTACCACGCCGGCGGCTTCCAATTGGTCGATCAAACGGCCGGCCCGGTTGTACCCTAACTTCATGCGGCGCTGCAGCAGGGAGGTAGAACCTTGTTGGTTGGCTACGATCACCCGGGCGGCGTCTTCAAACAGCGGGTCGCGGTCATTGGGATCGAAGTCAGCCACGCTGCTGCTTTCCTCACCGCTGCTGTATTCGGGCAGCAAGAAAGCATCGGGATAGCCACGCTGACCGCCGATGTACTCACAAATAGCTTCTACTTCGGGCGTGTCTACAAAGGCGCACTGCAGGCGGATGAGGTTAGAACCAAGCGATAAAAGCATATCGCCCCGGCCGATGAGCTGCTCGGCACCGCCTGCGTCGAGGATGGTGCGGCTGTCGATTTTTGAGCTCACCTTGAAGCCGATGCGGGCCGGGAAGTTGGCCTTGATGGTGCCTGTGATGATGTTCACCGACGGGCGCTGCGTGGCCACAATCAAGTGGATGCCCACGGCACGGGCCAACTGCGCCAAACGGGCAATGGGCGTTTCAATTTCTTTGCCGGCAGTCATGATGAGGTCGGCAAATTCGTCGATCACCACCACGATGTACGGCAAAAAGCGGTGGCCGTTGTTGGGGTTGAGCTTGCGCTTGCGGAATTTGGTGTTGTACTCAATGAGGTTACGCACCTGTGCGTCTTTGAGCAGGTCGTAACGCTTGTCCATTTCAATACACAACGAATTCATGGTGTCTACCACCTTCATGGTGTCGGTAATGATGGCATCGTCGGTGCCAGGCAGCTTGGCCAAAAAGTGCCTTTCGATGTGTTTGAACAACGACAATTCCACCTTTTTGGGGTCGACCAGCACAAATTTAAGCTCCGACGGATGCCGCTTGTACAGCAGCGAAACGAGGATGGCATTCAAGCCCACCGATTTACCTTGTCCGGTTGCACCCGCCATGAGCAAGTGCGGCATTTTGGCCAAATCGGTGATGAATATTTCGTTGGCGATGGTTTTGCCGATGGCTACCGGCAGTTCCATATCGCTGTTCACAAACTTTTCGCTGGCCAGAAGCGAGCGCATGCTCACCACTTCTTTGTGCTGGTTGGGCACCTCGATACCGATGGTGCCTTTGCCCGGCATGGGGGCGATGATGCGGATGCCGAGGGCTGCAAGCGAGAGGGCGATGTCGTCTTCGAGGTTTTTGATTTTGCTGATCCGCACCCCTGCCGCAGGCACAATTTCATAGAGGGTAACGGTGGGCCCCACGGTAGCCCTGATTTTGTCGATTTCGATGTTGTAGTGCCCCAGCGTTTCGATGATCTGGTTTTTGTTTTTCTCCAGTTCCTCGGCATTGATTTGCACCTTGCTGGTACCGTGCTCTACCAAGAGCTCAATGGGTGGGTATTTGTAATTGGAGAGGTCGAGTTTGGGGTCGTACAACTCTTGCTCGCTCAATACGACGCCACTTTCGGCCAAAACGGCGGGTTCTTCTTCGGCAATTTCTTCGATTTCGAGGGCGGGACCCACACTGGTAGGTATAGGCTCAGGATTTTTCAGCACAGGCTCTGGAATTTCCTCGTCGGCCAGCAATTCTTCCTCTTCTTCAAGCCAGGGGGCTTCGTCTTCGTCCTCTTCAGCATCGAGACCCTTGGTGAGGTCGATGGTAGGGCTCACTTGCTCTTCACGTGGTTTGACGACACGTTGTACGTTCACGCTGGCTTGGGGTTCTTCGTCTTCTTCTTCGTCTGACGCGCGTTTTTTGGGCAGGAGGGAGGCGGCCTTAAAGCTCAGGTTGTAGCGTACCGCTGCGTAAACGGTCCAGTAAGCGGCAACCAGCAGGCCTGTGCCCAGCGCCCCAGTGAATTTGCTCAACCAACTGGCTAAATATTTACCAAAAGCACCTCCCCAAGGGAAGCCGCTTCCCAATAATCCCTCAAAAACATAGCCCAGGGTGAATGAAGCTGTGAGCATGAGTAAAATACTATGGTAAAAATGGCGGGCAATGGGCCATTGAAGATCCACAAAAATGAGGCGCAGGCTTACCAAGGCCAGCACGAAAACGATGAAAAAGGAGGAGATGCCAAATCCGGCAAATACAAAAGTGTGTGCCAGCCAGGCACCCAAGCGGCCAAGCCAATTGTCGGCTTCAATTTCGCCATTGGTTAAAAACGACCAGGCGCTGCCAGTCACCAAACTTTGGTCGTGCTGCCAAGTGAACAGGTACGACAACATCGAAACGCCCAAAATAACCGTAAAAAGCAACAATCCGAAGCCGGCGATGTTGCGCAGTGCGCTGCCAGTGAGCATTTCGCTGAAGTTGGGAAGTTCGAAAGATTTACCCGAACTGCTTTTGGCCGGACTCGCTTCTTTTTTGGGCTGGTTGACTTTTTTGGGCTCGTTGCGCATGCGTGTGATGGAAGCTCAAAAGTAGCAATTTATGGGTTTAAAAGTTTAAAGTTGAGCACAGCGAAATCCCGAGAGGCATTTGCCGATTCGGGATTCAAGGTTCAAGCGGAGCGGAGCGAAATCCCGCAAGGCGGGAGTTCAAAGTGGGGCGCCGCTGGCGCTGGGGTTTCCCGCAGACTTCGCAGACGGGCGCAGAATAGGTCTGCGTCAATCTGCGCTTTCTGGGGGGCACCAGACAGCCACAGGCTGGCTGCGTATGCACCTGCGGCGCTGGGGTTTCCCGCAGACTTCGCAAACGGGCGCAGAAACTATAGGTCTGCGTCAATCTGCGCTTTCTGCGGGACACCAGACAGCCGTAGGCTGGCTGTGTATGCACCTGCGGCGCTGGGGTTTCCCGCAGACTTCGCAAACGAGCGCAGAAACATAGGTCTGCGTCAATCTGCGCTTTCTGCGGGACACCAGACAGCCGTAGGCTG
>PNNG01000029.1 GCA_013824115.1 Sphingobacteriaceae bacterium
GCTCATAAATCGAAAAAGCCTCGACATTTATCGTCGCGGCGGGACTATCCCTGCGATATTTCCTCGAAAAATTGAGTTAATCGAAAAAGCCCCGGATTTCTCCGAGGCTTTTGCGGTCCGGAACCAGACGAGCCTAAGGCTGTCTGGTCCGCGACATTTATCGTCGCGGCGGGACTAAGGAGCTTCCGAACTTGAAATGAATTCATTCCAAAAATCTTTTTCCGTTGGGTTGATGTGCTCTTGATATTTTTCGATGAACTGTATGAGCCGTATAGCAGATAGGTTTTTGAGCTTGAGTTCAAGTTTTACAGCTTCGCTCCTTGATTCTTTGGTGGTGAACCAAATCAGCCTCCATGGCCGGCCTGCTGCTGTTGCATTTTCGCCCCCGCTGTTGTGGCGTGCCAGCCGTATTTGCACATCGGCACAACTGCCCTTGTAAAAGCGCTGCCATTTGCTTGAATACAATATGTAAGTATAAAA
Organism: Sphingobacteriaceae bacterium; assembly: GCA_013824115.1. Classification (GTDB taxonomy): domain Bacteria; phylum Bacteroidota; class Bacteroidia; order UBA7662; family UBA7662; genus PNNG01. The sequence continues at coordinate 481 of PNNG01000029.1, forward strand.
GCTCATAAATCGAAAAAGCCTCGACATTTATCGTCGCGGCGGGACTATCCCTGCGATATTTCCTCGAAAAATTGAGTTAATCGAAAAAGCCCCGGATTTCTCCGAGGCTTTTGCGGTCCGGACGGGACTCGAACCCGCGACCCCATGCGTGACAGGCATGTATTCTAACCGACTGAACTACCGAACCGTTCAATGTGGGTGCAAATATACGGGCTTAATACATTCGTGCAAGTAGTAGCTGTAGAAAATTGAGAAAAAAATCTGCCTTAACGCAGGTCTGCTGGCTTAAGGCTTTCAAATTAAATGGCTTATCGGGCTGGGGCCTCGTAAAAAAAAATCAATCTATCAACGATGCACGTACCTCAAAGGCGGGTAAAACCTCCAGGCGGGTGTCGGAAGTAACCAACTGCCGGGTGGTGGCCTGAACCCGCAAACTGATGCGTTCTTTGGTGAGGTAGGCCTTGAAGTCGTTTTCGCCATTTACCGTGAGGCTCAACGAGCGCCGTCCGTCGGCAGGGATATCGATGGCCGACGCCAATTCAACTTCGGGCAAATCGCTGGCAGTCATGTACAGCCTGATGCTTCGCAGAAAGTCGAAAGTGGTTTGGTTGGGCGACATGATATTCAATTCTAATCTGCTCAGCTTGATTTCGCGCACCAAGTTGGGCGTAGTACGGTTGGCTTCAAAGCTGCTCGAAGCATTGGTATTCACATCGGGCGAAAAAAGATTGATGGGTAAATTGATGCCAGTGGAAGACGGAATGACTACCTCTGCCCGCGTACTGAGGGTGAAGGTGACGCCTTCTTTGGCTTTTTTGCAGCCCGACAATCCAGTTGCCAGAATAAGTACGGCTAAAATCCATTTTCTGCTCATAACATTTGCATTTGAATTTGTATGGTAGTGCCTTTGCCTGGTTCGCTCACAATGCGGATGTCGCCATGATGGCTGCGCACAAATTCTCTGATGAGCAAGAGTCCGAGCCCGGTGCCTTTTTCTTTTTGCGTTCCCAAATTAGTATAACGCACCTGCCAGTTGAATAATTTGCCGATTTGCTCTTCACTCATGCCTATTCCTTGGTCGCTCACCTCCAACTGCCAGCGATTGGGGGTGAGTTTTTTACTCCGGACCGTAATAGTTCCACTGCTCGAAAACTTGATGGCATTGGCCACCAGGTTGCGGACGATGAACCGGAGCATCTGCGGTTCGGCAACCACTTTTTGGAGTTGCAAATCGGATTCAAAATGGAGGTTTTTCGAGCTGAGTGCGGTGCTGTTGAGTTCTTGTACTTCCTGAATCAATGCACTGAGCTCAATGTCGGTTCCCGAAATCTGCTCGCCGTTGGCGAGGTTGTGTGCCCATTCTGAAATATTGTCGATGAGTTGTGCGGTGCGCACCGACACGGTGTGCATCTCGGTGAGCATGGCTGTGAGGTCAGATGGCAGGCTAGGGTCTTCGGCCAGCATTTCGGCCATCATGCCCATGCTGCTCACGGGCCCCTTTACATCGTGCGCCAAAATAGATAACAGCCGTTCTCTTATTTTGATGTTCTCTTCGAGCAGTTGGTTTTTGATGCGCAATTCCATCAATTTCATGGCCTGTTTGGCCAAAATCCGCAGGGCATAGCGCTGTTCATCGCTAAGGTATTTGGGCTTGCTGTCGATAACGCACAGGGTACCCAAGCGGTAACCATCGCGGGTTTCGAGCGGCATGCCGGCATAAAACCTGATTCTGGGGTCGTCGATTACCAGTGGATTGTCGAAAAAGCGCTCGTCTTGTTGTGCGTCTTCAATTTCCATGATTTCGGGCTCGTGGATGGCATGTGCACAAAAAGCCAAGTCGCGGTGGGTTTCTTGGGTGTCTAAGCCTGTTTTGGCTTTGAACCACTGTCGCGAATCGTCAATCAGCGAAATGAGACTGATTTCAGCTTCGCAAATGCGTGAAGCCAATGCCACAATCTCGTTGAAATCTTCTTCCTCTGGTGTGTCTAGGATATTATAGAATTGAAGGGCCAACAATCGCTGGCTTTCATTTTCAGGGAGTGGTGCTGATTGCATAAGAAGTTTTTTCCCATCCAGTGCTTTCTTCAGCAAGGAGTAAGCGCGTGCCAGATTGGGAGCGTGTTGGTGATGTAGCTTTTTGGTTGTAATATTAAGACATTAATTAAAGTTATGGCAATTTTACTGTTCGTTTTGCTCGCTTTTGCGGGAGTTTCGGCCCATGGCCAGCAGAATTTGGCAGCTACAGCACAGGCTTCGGCATCGGCCAGTTCAACGGGTAATTTTGGTCCCGCTAACTGGACAGACGGCATCAAAAACGGCTCCTTTTTTGGCTGGGTAGGAACGACGTCTAATTTTCCTCAACCAGCTTGGATGCAGTTACAGTGGTCACAACCGCAGACCTTTAATTGCATCCGATTGTTTCATCCGGGCACCAACTTCCAGCCACCTGCTGGCAATGCCGTGGTATTTGCCGGCAGTATGGTGTTGCAATATTGGAATGGAACGGCATGGCTCAATCGCGATACCCTAACAAGCCAGGGAACCTATGGCGATTCGGTAACTTTTAATTTTCCCAGCATTACCACTACCCGCATCCGCTTAACGCATTTTGTTTTGAACGGAGCCCCAAATCCCGGTTTCGACGAGTGGGAAGTGTATAATGTAATGGCTGATACCACTGATTTAGCCTTAGTAGGGCATAGTGTAGAGAATATTTTTGGGGGCATTGGGCGAACCATGCGGGTACGCATGCGCATCCGCAACCTTGGCAACGTGCCGGTGGTGAATCCTACGCTCAGCTGGAAAGTAAATACCACGCCAGAAACGGGCCCATATGCCGCCATGATTCCGTTGATACTGGCACCAGGTGCCGATACCTTGATATTGCATCCCGAAACCACGGCTGCGGTTCAAGCCTTGAATGGCCGTGAATTGTGCATGTGGGTGCGCACCAATGCCGATAGCAACTTTGCCAACGACACCCTTTGTGTGACCCTGGCGGGTTTTGGGTCGTCGGTGGCCAGTTTAGATGGCTCTCAGGGACTCAGCCTCTATCCAAACCCCTCGTTGGGACGGCTGCAGCTGGCCGGACTGCCGGATGTGGTATGGCAATATGCCCTTTATGATATGCAAGGAAGGCGACTGATGGCAGGCATTTGGCCTGAATCGGGCCTCGATTTACCCGCTTTTTGGGCCAATAGCACCTATTTTTTGATGCTCGAATCGGCTGAAAAGCGCTTTGGTGGTCCCGTTATCCTGCGTAGGTAAGCCTGTGATGGGGGTAAAAGGCTGAAAATAAGCTCAAATCCTTTTTGTTTATTGCCGCCTTTGTCTACCTTTGCATCCGCCTTTGACCAAGGCAAGAAAGGAAATTCATTTAATGTCAGAAAAAGAACTGGAAAACACCCTTGAAGCAGCAGTTCCTGCTGTAGTAACGACCCCCGCTCCCGGAGATTTTGACTGGGAAGGCACCGGCAAAAAATTCGGTGGCTATTCGAAAGATGATCGCAAACGCATGGAGGAGATGTACTCTGGTACACTCAACCAAATTGTGGCCAATGAAATTGTGAAGGCCACTGTGGTAGGTATTACCGACCGCGACGTGGTATTGAACATTGGTTTCAAATCAGATGGTTTGGTGCCTCTTTCTGAATTCCGCGATATTACCGGCCTCAAAGTAGGGGACGAAGTGGAAGTTCTTATTGTAAACCAGGAAGACAAAAACGGACAACTCGTGCTTTCGCGCAAGGCTGCCCGTATCATGAACGCCTGGGAAATGATTGTAAAATCAAACGAAGAAGACCTGGTAATCGAAGGCCGTGTGAAGGCCCGCACCAAGGGTGGTCTGGTAGTAGATGTACAAGGCATCGAAACCTTCTTGCCTGGTTCGCAAATCGATGTGAAGCCCGTACGTGATTACGATCAGTATGTGGGCAAGACCATGGAATTCAAAGTAGTTAAAATTAATCCTACCCTCCGCAATGCGGTGGTTTCGCACAAAGTGTTGATTGAGGACGACCTCGAGGCACAAAAAGTGGAAATCATGAGCAAGATGGAGAAGGGTCAGGTACTCGAAGGCACCGTGAAAAACATGACCGATTTCGGTGTGTTTGTCGACCTGGGTGGCGTAGATGGCTTGTTGCACATCACCGACATCAGCTGGGGCCGCATCAACCATCCTTCGGAAGTGCTCAGCTTGGATCAGAAGATCCAGGTGGTGGTTATCGATTTCGACGACGAGAAGAAGCGTATCAGCTTGGGCATGAAGCAATTGACTTCACATCCTTGGGATGCTCTTACCGAAGCCATCGTAGCCGGTACCGTAGTAAAAGGACGTGTAGTCACTGTAGCCGATTACGGCGCATTCTTGGAAGTAGCTGCGGGTGTAGAAGGTTTGATCCACGTTTCAGAAATGAGCTGGAGCCAGCACTTGCGCAACCCACAAGACTTCATGAAACAGGGCGACGAGGTAGAAGCGGTAGTATTGAGCATCGACCGCGACGAGCGCAAAATGTCATTGGGCATCAAGCAACTCACTGCCGATCCATGGACCGACATCACTACCAAATTCCCAGTGGGTAGCAAGCACCGCGGTATTGTACGTAACCTCACCAATTTCGGCTTGTTTGTAGAGCTCGGCGAAGGTGTAGATGGTTTGGTACACGTAAGCGACTTGAGCTGGACCAAAAAAATCAATCACCCTGCCGAATTCATCAAGCGTGATGAAGAAATCGACGTGGTTGTATTGGACATCGACGTTGAAAACCGTCGCTTGAGCCTCGGTCACAAGCAGTTGGAAGAAAATCCTTGGGATACTTTCGAAACCATCTTCCTCGAAGGTTCGGCACACAAAGGCACCATCACAGCTCTTGAAGACAAAGGTGCTGTAGTACAGTTGCCTTACGGTGTTGAAGGTTTTGCTCCCAAGAAGCAATTGCAGAAAGAAGACGGCAAGCAGTTGATGGCCGATATGGAAGCCGAGTTCAAAGTGATTGAGTTCAGCAAAGAAAACCGCCGTATCGTGGTATCGCACACCCGCACCTGGCAAGAAGCCAAGGAAAGCGAGAAGGCTGCCGAACAAGCTGAAATTGCCAACTTCAATAAGAAGGCCAAGAAGGCCAAAGGCGAAGACGATCGCGACACCCTCGGTGACCTCGACGTATTGGCTGGCTTGAAAGCCCAAATTTTGGAAAGCGAAAAAGAAGCGCAGCAGGAAGCCATTAAAAAGATGGATGCCAAAGCCAAGAAGAGCAGCAGCAAGAAAGCCAAGTCGGAAGACGACGAGGACGAAGAAGCGTAAGTTCATTCGTTTGAATAGCAAAAGGCTGCAGGAAACTGCAGCCTTTTTTGTTTTAAAGACAAAAGACGATCGCCAGTGGCAGTAACCCTAATTTTCATTTAACGTTTGAAAAATTTGTTTTAGGCGGTTGAGATAATTTAAAGGCTAAGGCAAGAAACCTTATGAACTTGGAATGAAAGAAATCAGTATAACTAAATTAAACGTAATCAATGAATGTCATTGGTTGTTTGCAAACAACTCGATGCAATTAATGAAGCAAAAATAAATAGAATTGACTGTAAGGAATCGTTGACGTAGAAAGTTGTTAATATCTCTAAAATCGCATTTTAGAGGCCAAAAACGCATGAAAATTAACGAAATTGTGATTCTTTACAAGTGTATGTGGTCTGAACTACTTCAAACTTTTCTCATTAGTATATCTCCTCTCGGTGAAGCACGGGTAGGCATTCCTTATGGCATGTTGCAGGGACAAAATCCAGTGCTCGTTTACCTTACAGGCATGGGTGCGAACTTACTTGCTTTACCGCTTTTTAACTGGTTGCTCGATAGTTTTGATAAAAAGCTTTGGCGGTTCACTTGGTACCGTAATCGCAGCGTGAAGCTCATGCGCAGAGCCAAAGCGGGCGTTGGTGCCAGTATAAAAAAGTATGATTTTTGGGGATTGATGATTTTTGTAATGATTCCCTTGCCATTCACAGGTGCTTATATGGGCGTTATTGCCGCTCGGGTGCTGAATGTGCACCGTTCTAAAGCTTACCGTGCCATTGCCATTGGGGTTATTATTTCGTCGACCATCATAGCTGCTACCACCTATTTGGGGATGTTAGGCGTGCGTTTGTTGTAGGTGCTTACAAAAGCTTGTTGAGCTGGTTGAACAACTGAAATGACTGAACAATCATGTAGTGTTTTTCGGGCTGCAAGAAGGCCAAGTTGGAAGACGACGAGGACGAAGCATAAGCTTATCCACTTAATGAAAAAAGCCGCCCTGTGTACATGGGGCGGCTTTTTTGCATTCAACGTTTGGCTTTCGGCCAAAGATGAGGCTATAAGAATCTGATTTTGGGGTAAAACAGGCGCTGAGGCTTCCTTGGCAGCATCCAACTTACCAAAAGCGGGTAAACCATGTTTGTAAGCCCTATAGCGAATAAAAAAAGAAGTAAGTAGCGGCTATAAGTTGTTTCTGCTACCACATACCGCAAATACAAAGTGGCTGCTAATAAGCCATTCCAAAACAACGTTACTATGAGCTGTGCATTGAGTACGTTTTGCCCGTGTTCGTAGAGGTATTTTACTTTGTCGCGTCTGGTAAGCCATATAATGGCCGGAAAGATAAGGTTGCCAAGAGGCACAAGGGGAAAACTCAATACCGAAAGGTGTAGCAATCGCAGGGTGCCTAAATCGTGTGTAAGGCTCGCATCAAATAAGACTTCTAGTTCGGTTTCAAGGGATTTGCTGAGCCGTCGGAGTGTATCGCCACGTGGACTGCTGTGCCCGTTTTCGATGCGCTGCAAAGTGCGCAGGTTGATGCCGGCATTTTCGGCAAGTAACTCTTGGCTCCAGCCTTTGGCTTGCCTGAGTGCAGCGATTTTTTGAGAGAGTGCTGTTTGCATGTAGTGGTTTTGAATGCACAAAGCTGGTAGGTAAAGCAGCTTGGTACTTGCGGTTTTACACTGACATTTTAGCGGCAAATGCGCCTCAACATCAAATGACGCATTATCTACCAGCTTTCAAGCGAAGAAATTACACTGTTATTCAGCTCGAGCAAGTAGGTGTCAAGTGTCATGAGGTGGACGGGTTAACCTACGCCCTGCCAGCTCTGTAAGTCCACAATAACCAAATCAACGGCACCATCTTGCAACATCAAATCGGCAAGCACCTCCGGTTTTTTCACCATTTTAGCGGCCTTTTTAGGGTCGGTTTCACCGCTGTCGGCCATGTACAAATCAACAAAATACTCCAATTCGGCATGGTCGTTCGGATTGATTACCCCATAAATCAAAGTTTCGTTGAGCCGATAGATGCGACACAATTCGTATACTTCGAGCTCGTCGCCCAAAAGCATCACATCGCAGATGTGCTCATTTAAAAGTACTTTGCTGAGTTTGATGACTTCGGGATCTTGCCCATTGACGAAACAAACAATGGGTTCTTCCTTATTGGCTGCCCATTGGCGGATGGCTTCAAGCTTGTTCATGGAGAAATTGCGACCCAAATAAAATACTTTTGTACTGAATTTTCATTCCTTCGGCCGATTTCAAGAAGGTTAAAACCACAAGCAATGCAGCTTTTTCACAGAGAAGATACCATAGTGGCCTTGGCCAGTCCGGCAGGAACCGGTGCTTTGGGCGTTATCCGCATTTCGGGACCTCAAACGCTGTATGTTGTTCAGTGTCTTTGCGCTAAAGCCAAAGTGGCAAACTGGGCAAGTCACCAGGCCAAATTGGCGCGCATTTTTGATGGAGAGCGGGTGGTGGATGAGGCTGTGGTAACGCTTTTTAAGGGCCCCAAAAGCTTCACCTGCGAAGACACTGCAGAGTTAAGTTTGCACGGTTCGCCTTACATCCTCGAACAGGTGATCCGGCTCTGTTTGCGCGCGGGTGCTCGTTTGGCCGAACCGGGTGAGTTTACTTTCAGGGCCTTTGTAAACGGCCGGTTTGACTTGAGTCAGGCTGAAGCCATAGCCGATCTCATTGCGGCCGACAACGAACACGCCCACCGCGTGGCCATGAACCAAATGCGGGGTGGATTTGCCGATGAAATCAAAGCCTTGCGCGAACAGCTCATCCATTTTGCTTCGCTGCTCGAGCTCGAGCTCGATTTTGGCGAGGAGGATGTTGAATTTGCCGACCGCCGGCAGTTGTTGGCCTTGTTGGCGCACATCAGGCAAGTGGTAGCGCATTTGCGTTCGAGCTTTCAGCGGGGCAATGTAATCAAGCATGGGGTGGCTACGGTAATTGCAGGCAAGCCGAACGCAGGCAAATCTACCTTGTTGAATGCTCTTTTGAACGAGGAAAAAGCCATCGTTTCGCCCATTCCGGGAACCACCCGCGATGTGATTGAAGATACCATCATGCTGGGTGGGGTAAAGTTCAGGCTCATTGATACGGCTGGACTCCGTGAGGCCACCGATGTTATTGAGCAAATAGGGGTGGAGCGCACCAAAGAAAAGCTGAAGCAAGCCGCCGTGGTGGTTTATTTATTCGATGTGGTAGAAAGCACGGTAGAAAGTGTGAAGCAAGAAATGGAAGGTCTACAAACCGGCGATACCCCTTTGGTGCTGGTAGCTAATAAAGCCGATTTGCTTACCAATGCCACCCAGGCAGCAGCTTGGAAGGAAGCTTTTCCTCATATGATGCTTCTGGCAGCCAAGGCAGGCGACGGACTGGCTGCATTAGAGGCTCGTTTGTTAGAGGTGGTGCATGCCAATGGTTTGCAGCAAGACAAATTGGTGGCCAATGCCCGGCACGAACAAGCTTTGGGCCGAGCTACAGAAAGTTTGTTGTCGGTAGAAGCCGGATTGACTGGAGGCATCAGCAGCGAACTGGTGGCCCAAGACATCCGCCGCACCCTGCATTTTTTGGGGGAAATTACCGGAGAAGTGAGTACCGATGATTTACTAGGTAATATTTTCAGCAAATTCTGCATCGGGAAGTAGCCGCTTCGTTTGGTTTTTGGATGTGCTTGTGGCGGGGAGCTCGTATCTTCGCAAAGGCAATTCAAACCAATTTACCATGTCAACTACCTACCTCATTCGCGGCGCAACCCTCATCAACGAAGGCAAACAAACCATTACCAATGTGCTCGTTCGTGAGGGAAAGATTGCTCAAATGGGAGCCCCCAATGAGGTTTCGGGTGCCAAAGTGATAGAAGCTGCCGGCAAATGGCTGCTGCCAGGTGTGATTGATGGGCAGGTGCATTTCCGCGAGCCAGGACTCACCCACAAAGCCGACATTCACAGCGAATCGCGTGCGGCTGTGGCAGGTGGCGTAACGGCCTTCATCGATATGCCCAATACGCGGCCGAATGTATTGTCGCTGCCGCTGCTAGAAGAAAAATATGCCATTGCAGCCACTAAATCGCTGGCCAACTATGGCTTTTTGCTGGGTGTGAATGGCGATAACCTCGATGAGGTGCTGCAAACCGATACAACAGCCCTGTTGGCCATTACCGACGATGGTTTGTACTTCACTAAAAAGGGGAATTTGCTGGCCGATAATCCCGCCACGCTCGAAAAACTGTTTGCGGGCTGTAAGGCCGTCATCGCCATCCATGCCGAAAAGGAAGCCATCATTGAAGTGAACGAAGAACACGCCCGTGAAAAATACGGCGAAGACGTTCCGGCTGCCATGCATCCCATCATCCGCTCGGCCGAAGCCTGTTACAAGGCAAGCGCCGACGCCATTGCCCTCGCCAAAAAGCATGGTGCGCGGTTGCACATCCTGCACCTCAGTTCGGCTGCTGAAACCGAGCTCTTCGACAACAGTGCACCCTTGGCCGAAAAATTCATCACTACCGAAGCCTCGGTGCACCACCTCTGGTTCAGCGACAAAGATTACGAGCGCTTGGGCATGCGTATCAAGTGGAATCCGGCCATCAAAACTGAGGCTGATCGTTTGGGACTGTTGCAGGCATTGAACGACGACCGTATCGACCTCATTACCACCGATCACGCACCTCATACGTTGGAAGAGAAGCTGCAGCCTTATTTTAGCTCAATGTCAGGTGCCCCTTTAGTGCAACATTCACTTGTTTGTATGCTTGAGTTGCACAAGCAAGGCCATATTTCGCTCGAAAAACTGGTGGAAAAGATGTGTCACAATCCGGCCATCTTGTACCGCATTGCCCAGCGTGGTTTTGTACGCGAAGGTTATTGGGCCGATTTGGTGCTGGTGGATCCGCAGGCCGATTGGGAGGTGAACAGCAAAAATATACTCTATAAATGCGGCTGGTCGCCCCTCGAAGGCACGCGCTTCAGCAGCATGGTAACACACACCTTTGTGAATGGGCAATTGGCCTATGAAAACGGACAGCTGCACGATGCCGTTCGTGGGATGGCCCTTGAAGTAATTCCGCGCTAAACCAGAAACCGATGGAACCAACCGCCGAACACAACGAGCGCATCGCCCGACTGACCTTTGCCTCGGTGTATCCGCATTATGTAACCAAGGTGGAGAAAAAGGGCAGGAGCCAAGAGGAGCTGCACACGGTGATTGAATGGCTTACCGGTTTCAACGAATTTACACTTCAAGCCTTGATTGCTGAAAAAGTAACTTTCGCCCAATTTTTTGAGCGGGCTCAGCTGCATCCTGCGGCCCATTTGATCACTGGCAGCATTTGCGGTTACCGCATCGAAACCATTGAAAACGAACTCACCCGTAAAACCCGTTACCTCGACAAGCTGGTGGATGAGTTAGCCAAGGGCAGGTCGCTGGAGAAGATTTTGCGGCGGCTTTGATTTTTTGCCTTTAGCGCATGATCCTGCCCACGGGCAGCACCATTAAGCCGGGTTCGATGCGGCCACTTTCACGGTACACCCAGTCGAGTTGTGCGCGTGGCGATAGGGTTTTGCCAGCCTTAGAAGCCTCTTCCTTCCATTTGTCGAAACGTGCTTTAAGGTCTGAATTGCCCCGCAGCAATTCAGCGGCGGTATCTTCAAACACATAGCTGCTGAAGTACTCTTTTTGCTGCAATTGGGCATCGAAAAAATTCCAATTGAAGTAGCTATCAACCGCCTTGGGCTCGAGTACTTCTACCACAAAACGGTCGGTGCCATGGCCCATGGGCAAATACCAATCACCCGCAAAATAGCGTTGGCTGTCGGTTACTGCTTCCAAATCAACGCCGTAGTGCAGGTAATGACCTTCGTAGGGACGTGTAGCTGTTTTGTAATCGCGCACTTTGTAGCGTTGGAGGTAGATGATGGTATCATTGGCCAAGCGTCGCATGGGAACGCGGTTCCATTTCAGTCGGTCAATTACTTGGTGCCATGCTTGTGACACTACATAAGCATCGGGTTTTTGCACCGAATCGGTGGCCAGGGCATGCGCATACCAGGCCACGGGGGCTTCCCAGGGTACTTGACGATCGTAATACAGTCGATCGCCACCGTGCACCTCGCTTTTTTTGTTGCGTGCAGCAAAACCACGGAAGAAAAAGCCATCGATGCGGTTGGTGTCGACCTGCCAGTTGATGGGCAAGTGGCTGGCTCTTGCAGTAGCTTCGCGGGCCCTGGCTCTTGCTTCTAGCAGCTGGCTGCGTTGAATTGCGGTGAGTTTTAGGGCTGTTTGGAGGAGTTCATAGGTAGCTTGATAGCGCGGAGCATAGGCCTTGAGCATATGTGTTTCTAGTACGTAGGCCACGGTATGAAAAAGGGCTGCATAGCCGCTGCCATAACGAGGTGTTTCCAGGAAGGTTTCTATACCGCTTTCAGGTAATTCACCGCGGGTGTTGACGTAGGGTGCCATGGGAAAGCCTGCTTTTTCCATGCTGCTATACAGGGCAGGGGTAAGGGTGTCGTGCATCCAGCCGCTGATTTCGGGCCGCAGTTTGTCTTTTTGCGTTTCAATGAGCGTCATCACGTGCTGGTAATCGGCGCCATTTGTAGTGTGTGTTTCGAGGTAGAGGTCGGGGTCCCATTGGCGGAACAAACGCACCAGCGACTGGGCGTTGCGGCTGTCGAGTTTGATAAAATCGCGGTTCAAATCGAGGTTTTGGGCGTTGCCTCGGAAGCCGTATGCCTCTGGCCCATTTTGGTTGGCACGGGTAAAGTTGTTGCGGCGCAGGCTGCCATCTACATTGTAAATGGGTACAATGATTACAGTAACCTGATCGAGCAAAGGGCGCAATTGGCCAGCTGTTACCAGCGCACGTGCCAGGGCCATGCTGGCATCAATGCCTTCGGGTTCGCCAGGGTGGATGCCGTTGTTGATGAATACCACCGCGCGTTGTTTCTTCCTAACGCGGGCCGAATCGAAGCCTGCGGTACTAATCACCACCCGGTGAAGTGGCCGCCCGCTGTCGGTGATGCCTACGCTATCTATTTTTACTAGTTTACGATGCGACTTAGCCAATTGTTGGTACCAGTCGATACACGCAGCATGCGTGGTAGTTTGGTTGCCGTTGCCTTTTTCGAAAGGGGTGGGCTGGGCAAAAGCCAATGTTCCAAGTAAAAAGAAGATAGTGGTGAGAAATCGCATTTTCAAAGGTAATGGATTGAAGCGTTTGCTGGCCTGTGGCTGTAATTTCAACAATGAGGAAGGAAGTCAAACTTAAGCTCAAACTACCTGTAAATGGTATGTTTAGTATGGCAAATCAATGAATCACCACAAATTTTGCTTGCTTGACGGCTGGCTTCGATGCATTTTGCAAGAAATAGATGCCGTTGCTCAAAGGCCTGATGTCTAATTCAACCCGGTCGCTCTCCGGAGCCGAAAGTAGCATTAATGGAATGATTCTTCCCGCGGCATCTACCGCTTGCCACTGCCAGTTATCGATGTTGGCATGGGCTGTTCCCAGTTGCACAAATAATTGGTCTTTGGTGGGAACGGGATAAATGCGAATGTCGTTTAGCGCCAACGCTTTAACAGAGGTTGAAATGGCAAAATAGATGTTGTTTCGGCACAAAACGTTGTTGGATGGATTGGTATCGGCTGCATTGATTAACCGGAAGCATAAATTATAGTTGCCTTGGAGGGGCAGCCAGTCCGACAAAGTTACAAGCGCACTGTCGTTGCCTCCAAGACCTTGCAGCAGGTTAGCCGAAGCAACAATGCTACCGTTGGCGAGTAGCTCTACCTGTATACTTCCTGAGGGCAGGTTGCCGAGGTTTTTAACACGTACAGCGGGTGCAAAGCTAGTGGTAAGGGCAATGGTGTCAATGGCCGGCGGCTGAATTATGGCCGTAATGGCTAAATCTACAAAATTGTTTTGGCCGATGGTAAGGGTGATCAAATCAGGTCTGGTACATCCATACCAGTCGGCCTCTACGCGTACGATGGTGTTTCCTGTTGGGGTAACTACCAAACTATCTCCGGTTCCAATTAATTGCCCGTTGGCATCGCGCCAGCGAATTTGGGAGGCCATTGGGCCAACCCTTAAGGCAGTATCAATGGTTCCAATGTTAGATGGGGAGGCAATGGTGTTGGGGCTCCAAGCAAGGTTACTCCAGGCATTTATATCGGTGCGTTTAAAGCCACTCAAGCCATTGGCAGTTAAAAGCCCCGTCCATACACCGGCTGGGAAACTCACCTGACTCGGAAAAGTGGTTGCATTAAATACCACCCCGTCTACTACTTGTTTACTTCGGGCATCGCGGAGTACAATAGCACCAACGGCCGAAGAAAGGAAAATTTGTGAAGTAGAGGGAGGAGTTACGTAACCATAAATGCCATTCACAAAATCATTGATGCCTGTAAAGCCAATGGTTACAATGGCTCGTTGTTTGGGCTGAAGTACTGCTCCTCTGGGAAATTGATAGCTTGCAGTTGCCAAAAATCCTCCTGACATACCTAATTCAACGTCTGCTAAGTTGACGGGCTCATCGCCATAATTGGCAATTTCAATGATGTCATCTTGGTTGCCAATGCCTATTGGAAAACTGCTCTGTATGGTTTGTCCTGCTCGGTTGCAAATGAATTCGGTTAAACGCAAGGTCTTTACGCCCGCATTGATGATTTTTGGTTTTAATGTGGTTGATTGACCTAACAGCACGGTGCGGTTAGGGCCAAGATCAACATCGAAAGGAAAATAATAGTAATCGGCTGTGTCGGAGGTGAGGTTTTGCATTCCAGCACTCGCCACTGCCGCATACCTGATACGCTGGGTATTCGCAACAATAGGTATAGTGGCCGTGTAAGTATTGGCAGACGTTGAAGCAGTCATGGGGATGGTGGTCCACACCCCAGCATCACCTGCATAGCTTAAGCTCATGCTCCCTAAACTGTTGCCAATGGTTGGTGAGGCTTGCACTTGAATTTGACGTGAGCTAGGTAAGCACAAAGTATCAGGGTATCTCGACAAACCCGAAATGGTAATGGCGGGTGCAAAAAATAGGGCCAAAGAATCGATAATGGCTGCGTGGTTGGGGTTGAATCCTATGCCATAGCGAATGGATGTTTGTAAGGTGATTCTTAAAGGTACACCCGTATTTAATGAGTCGAGCACATACAGCAAAGAGCGTTGGACGCCAGGTTCAAACGTTGTTGTGCTTGACCCTTGTGGCGAAATGGCAACATCGTTTACCAATAGCCTGAAAAACGATTGGTTTGAACTTCCAAGTAAATGCAAGCGCATGGCCAAACGCAGCGGCCCAACGCGACCTGGATTTGCGAAAAACGTCACTTCCGATAAATAATCTGAATTAGACGACCATGCCGTATTCGCATTCACGGCTGTCCAATTGGTTGAATTGTTGGTGCCTGTCATGGCCAATGAACCTTGACCAATCAAAGCAAATTGGCTCGAAGCACCAACAAATTGAACCAAAGATTGGGCTTGCTGGGTGATGCAAAGGCTGTTCAAACTTGCTGCGATATCAAATGTTTGTAAGCTTGGTACCACGAAGCCTGGTTGAAAATTAGTTGGACTAATAGCTTGCAAACTGTCGCCTATGATGTTGCTGCCATAGTAAGCAACGGCTGCCGCTCTTAACGTATCGTTGGCTGCGATGAGTAAATTGCCTCTTCCCAAAACATAGGAGAATTGCTGTCGACCTAGTAGTGATATGAGAGCCGTATCTCGTACCCAAGCACTTTGATTACGTTTGTACCAAATCACTACCGAATCTGCGGTTGTATTACCTAAATTGAAAATGGTTGCCTCTTCGGTGCTCGCACCTTGAAGTTGACATTGGTTTGAGTTAAAATTCCGAAAAGCGGTTATTTTGATTTCGCGTGCAATGATGCTGTCTTCGATAGCGCCCCGAGAGGGTGTAGCAGGCCGCAGTCGATTATTAAAGTCGGTAGTTACATAGGGTAGTGCCTGTGCGTTTCTGAAAAGTGCAAATGCTTGGGGTGAAAATTGTTCCGCGGCAACATTTTCAAATAGGGGATCTACCACTGTACTCAAAGAATCGAACTGAGGAAAGGCCAGCCGGTAAGCGCTTAATGTTGCATAACGGGTAGCTGCCCTTCTAATTATTTGATGCTTCAGGCTATTATGTCGGACAAAATAATTATTGAAGTTAGCGCTAGACAGGTTGCCTGGCAGCCACAAAGCACCCATATTGGTGCCTCGCTCCTTGTTGATGGAAATATTGTTCCCTCTAATGTTGCATCCAGAAACATTGCCAGCCAGGTTTACGCCGAAGCAAGTACCCGTGCTAAAAGTGTCGCTCAGGTGAATGGTGTTAAATACGATGTCACCAGCAATACCAGCTCCAACAAAAATGCCGTAATGGTTGCCAGTTGAGCCCAAGCCGTAAATAAGATTGTTGTAAACAAAAATGCGGGAACCGCTTTGCGCAGCATTGTTCATAAAAATGCCTACCGATTCGTTGAATGGACTACTCGACGTGTTGATGATGTTGCGAATTCGATTGTTGTTGATGTGGCTTTGGCCAGATGCTGTGCTAATATCTATTGCTCTAGATATATTGGAAAAGCCAAACTCAATAGCTAGGTCGTTGTGGGCAATAGTGCCCGAATCCATTACGCTAACTTGGAAACCTACCCTAGAAGAACGCACAAAATTATGCCTGATTTGCAGCCTACGCGAGGGGAGGGTAGTGTTTCCTACCAACTGTATGGCAAGCTCCATGCCTCCTAGGAACCTATTCGAATCGATGCGCAATGCGGTACTCCTACTGGCTTGCTCGCCACCTGAAAGCCCCGATAAGAATATACTTCTGTTCAAGGTAGGTGAAGGAGCCATTCTAAAGCTGTTGTTGGCAATGCTAACTGTGTCTACGTTCTGTAGCCAGATTTGCGAAAAAATATTCGAGCCTGTACCATCGAAAACGAAGTTACGAACAGTAAGGTGTTTGGTGCCATTCAAACGCATGGTGGCTGGTTGGGTACTGGTTGATGTCATTCTCAAGGTATCGCCTTGCCCATCTAATGTCAACCTATTATTCATGCTGGTTCCAGGAATGTTGCCAAGTTCAAGAATTTGGTTTTGCAAAACATTATTGGGGAAATTCGTCTTCAACACCACAGGACCACTTATCCCACCGCAATTCAAAACGCGTATCCAACTAAGCAAGGGCGAAGCTGTATCGCCTTGCTGCCCTATGTGGTAGGTGCCAGCAGGTATGCGCATGCAATACAACCCAACTAAGGTGTCGAGCAAAGCATTCGGACTCGACGTACCTGCTAATGTGCTGGTCCATACCCTAAGATCAGGCATAAACAGACTGTCTGCTGGAATGCGCAATGTTTGAGGAAAGCTAAAAAGCATGCTATCGCCCGGTGCCAGGCTGCCATTCCAAATTACATTAACGGTGTCTCTTGTACCATAACGGTGTGAAAAGCGTAAACTATTGATGGTGTTGGTTCCTGTATTTCTAACCCAAACACTGAGGGAATAATGGGTGTCGGCAAGAAGAATGGCATTGGGTGATGGTGTTGCAATGCGCAATAAATGGGTGCTATTGGTCAGGGGTTGGGCTTCATATGCGCCTCGGTCGGGCAAGAGGCCACGAATGTTACCATCGCGATCCAAAGGTATAATTGGGATGGGTAAGCCACTATTTACCAATGGCGAATTCAGCGCTGGGCGTAAATTGTCGGTTATCGGGCTAATGAGAATGGGATCGCCGGAATTCGAATTTAATTCGCTGTTTGGAAAAGCAGTTCTCCAGGCGGCCAATGTGGTGAAGTTTTCTGAACTTCCACTGGTTCTAACTTGCGAATGCCCAGGTACATGGTAGTGATTATGGCTGAATACCATGTTGGTGCCAGTCAAGTCGGATGTATTTCCTGCTATTATTGCTGCAGTTCCTATGGTGCTATTAGGTGCATTAAGCAATATGAGATTGTTTCTGACATTAAGTCCACCCCAAAGGTTAACCGTTGCTAATCTGTTGAAAATCTGCAGTGGAGACAGTCCATTCACAGAGGTTGCATTAAATTTTACTTGGAGAGAGTTGTGGTAAACGTTTACAAAGTTTAATTGAAAGTTTGGAGAAATTCCGTCACATTGTAAAATCAGCGCACTGCCAGCGACACTGCCGAAGTTTCCGGAGATGACGTTGTTCACCACTTGGTTTGGTTGAGTGGTACTACCAATAAATAGTCTCAAATTAATTCCATATGATCCAATAAAACCGGTAATGCTATTGCTCTGAATGTTGATTCTTCTTCCATGATAGATTTCGATGCCTTGTGCAATGCTGAGAGGCATCACTGTGTTGTGAATAACGTTCGAGGCGATGAGTATGCTGTCGGAAATACTGCTCCCGTAATACTGGATAGCGCGAAATGTTTGGTTGTTAAACTGGTTCGAAAGGAGGTGATGCTGATATATGCCTTTATTCCATTCATTCGAAATAGAAACCACCGCCCTGCTTCCATTAACAAAATGATTTTCACGCACCGTTATGTGATCGCAATTTCGGAAAAGCACTAAGAAATTTCCTGAATTGGCATTACTGCCAATCATGCGGTTTGAAACGATTTGAAGTCGTTTACATTGTGAGGCCAAAACCAGATGATCAGAACTATCAACAACTGCATTGTGCCGCAGTTGCAAGCCAGAAACCGTAACGCCTTCCACATTCCGGAAGCTTAGCAAAGGACCCCGAACACCCGACTGAATACCTATGTTCGGATTTACACTGGTAATGGTCACGCGCCTACTTTCAGGCACAGAAAAATTGCTCCAGTTGAAGTTGCCCAATTGGTTTTCGGTAAGCATGACCGTCAATGGTTTGGTATTTCCACCTGCATTGAGCTGATTGATTACTTGCTGTAAATTGGTAAAGGGCTGTTGTTGACCTACCCAAACCGTATCGGCGGTAATGGCAGTGCTGATTTGAAGGCGCAGGGTATCGTTAGTGCTCACCAGATCGGTAAGGCCGCCATTTACATGATTTATCCAAACACGTAATTGAAATTGACCAGATTGTGGGATTTGAATATTTCCAGTAAAGCTCAACTCAGCTGAGCTGTCGGGAGAGAGCAAGAAAGCAAAGCTCTGGGTAACGATGCTCCCGCTACCGATTTGATAGCTCAACTGGGCTCCAGTAAGCGGACTGGTACCTTCGTTCATCACCCGCACCTTGAGGGTGGTCAAGCTGTCTTGAATCACTGGAAAAGAAGGGCTTAACAGCGATTTTATACCCAAATCGCGCGATAATCGGTTACGGTAGTATATCCTTACAATGGGAAAGTTGAAAGAGGAGGGCAATTCTCCAACTTCCCATGAATTGAAATTGTTGGTTGTTCCCCTGTAAGTCGCAATCGGAGCAGGAAGGTCACTGCCGGTTCTCAGCCAACGCAAACTTAAGTTGCCTGCTAACGGAGGCGTTGGCAGTTGACCATAATCACTGCGTGTGGCTATCTCTAAGCCGTTGTTCCAATACGCATAAGGTGTTTGAAAGCGAAATACAATTTCGCCTTGCGTGGTGTCTAATCGAAAAAATGAATCGATAACGGCTACTCTTTTGTTTAGAACCACATCGTCCCACGAACCTGGCATGAAATTCCAAAGTGGATGGTTTGCCTGACCAAGCCAAATGCCAAGGCTAAAAGGTTGTGATGGGTGCGTCGTGCCGCTTTTGAAAAAGGAGATGGAATCAATCCAAAAAAAATCAGGAAAACCTAAAGTATTTAATACCGAATCAGTATACATCAAATTCGACCAATGATGTCGAATAGTGGTCACGCCAAAGTCACGTTCAATGGGTGCCCTGTTTGTAGACCCAGATGGAAATGAACCGGATATAGTAATCTGCGATTGGCCGATGGCCGAAAAATGTGACAAAGCCAATACTGCCAAGCCAAAGAGCGTCTTGAATGCTTTGGCAAAAAAGTTGGCCAGGAAACTTCCTTTGGTGAAGCAGTAGAACAAACGAGAGCTGCATGAAGAGCATTGGGCTAAGAAGTAGGATTGATGCATAAAAGAGGCAGAAGGCTTTTTCTTACGCCTCTAAAATACGCATGAGCCGCAATGCCAACAAAACATTCCTCAATTAAAGTGCTATTCTTTTTAATCCAATTACTTCGGCACGAAGAATAGCCGAATAAGAGAAAATCGCAGCAATTATTTGCCTTGAAAAATCGGCGCCCGTTTCTCCACGAATGCTGCCATGCCTTCTTTTTGATCTTCGGTGGCAAACAGGAGGTAGAAGTTTTTGCGCTCGAATTCGAGGCCTTCGCTCAGTGGACTGTCATACGCCTTGAGCACTGCTTCTTTGGCCAGGCGAATGGCCAAGGGTGATTGCTGGGCTACATCGCGGGCGAGTTTAACGGCTTCTTCTAGGTACAATTCAACGGGCACCACCTTGTTTACCAAGCCGAGTTCGTAGGCGCGTTCGGCGGTGATGAATTTGCCAGTGAGTACCATTTCCATGGCATTTACCTTACCAACCACCCGAGTGAGTCGCTGGGTACCACCGGCGCCTGGCATCACGCCGATTTTGATTTCGGGTTGTCCGAACATGGCCGTTTCGGAGGCCACCACCATATCGCAATGCATCACCAATTCGTTGCCGCCGCCCAAGGCAAAGCCTGAAACAGCTGCAATGATGGGTTTTTTGATTTTTTTGATGGTATCCCAGGTGGTAAACTGGTCGATCAACAGCATGTCGATGGCTGTTTTGCCTGCCATTTGTTTGATATCGGCACCGGCCGCAAAGGCACGTTCGTTGCCTGTGAGAATGATCGCGCGCACTTCTTCGTCGGCATCCAGCGTTTTGAGGGCGTCGCGGACTTCGGCCATCAGTTCGAGGCAGAGGGCGTTGAGTTCTTTGGGGCGGTTGAGGCGGATGAGCGCGATGTGCTGCTCGTAACGCGGTTCTACGAGGATGTACTGGAAGTTCATGGGGGCAAATATACGTGTTGGAGGCGAAAACCCCCGGATGGCCC
>PNNG01000003.1 GCA_013824115.1 Sphingobacteriaceae bacterium
ACAGCCTCGTCGGGAAGGTCATCGGTTCGACTGAGTGAAACTTAAAATAAAATGGGGGATTAGCTCAGCTGGCTAGAGCGTCCCGACAGGCATAGCCGCGTCGGGAAGCCATCGGTTCGACTGAGTGAAACTTGAAAAAAATTGGGGGATTAGCTCAGCTGGCTAGAGCGCTTGCATGGCATGCAAGAGGTCATCGGTTCGACTCCGATATCCTCCACAAATAAAAAGCTACTTCGGTAGCTTTTTTGGTTTTTTGGATGTTAGGTTAATCAGCTGGCTAGAGTGTCCCGACAGGCTCAGCCTCGTCGGGAAGGTCATCGGTTTCCCGCACGTGCAGGATTATCCTCCACCACCGAAAGACTGCCCCAAAGGCGGTCTTTCTTCGTTTATGGACCAGTTTTACGTCTATATTCTATTTTCGGAGAGCCTCAACCGCTATTACATCGGCCACACCGGCCAGCTTGATGACCACTTGTTTGGTCACACCGACTAAGGCGCTGAAACCTTATTTACCAACAATTTTGAAAAAGACGATTTTCCCGAACCGTTGCATCCCCCTATAACCAGTAATATAGGTTTAGGCATTTCGGGTAATCTGTATCCCAGTTTTTCTTCGGTTGTCCGACTTAACTGCTTCTTCGTAAACCTTGATTTGCCTCCTAATTTCAGGCATGGCTTTTTCCATCTGCTTCAGGTAGAATGCAACGCGCTCTTGTGTGCTCCGAAACTCTGTCATATAGCGAAGTTACAGAAAGTCAAATACATTTTAGCAAGCAAGGCCTGTGCATCGAGCGAGTATTAGTGCTGCATGCCAACTTGACCCTATTGAAATTGCTTAACCACCGAAAGACTGCCCCAAAGGCGGTCTTTCTTTGTTTATGGACCAATTATATTGCTATATCCTGTATTCGGAATGCCTCAAACATAATTATATCGTTCATAGAAGCAATGTCATTAAGTAAAAGGTTGCAAAAATCGAGATGGGGTCAAACCGATGATTCGCTTGATGCGTCCCCTCGTTGGGTCGTTAAATGGTTGGTGCATGGTTTTCTATAGATGTATGACCCCCTCGGGGTGATTGGATTAAACCCGACTCGATTATTGTTGAATTCAGATGGTCATTTGAGTATTTTCTAAATCTAAGCACCCCGAGGGGGTGCCATATTTATAGAAACATCATACAAACGTGATTCAACCGACCCCGATGGGGTCGCACCATCCAAATAGTGGGAGTCAAGGTAAATCAACATGCCATTCGTGGTTAACTCAATGACATTGCCACACCAGCCAGCTTGATGATCGGCTGTTCCGGCACACCAATTCCGGTTCCAAAAGCACCAAAGCAGCAAACGATTTGAAAGCTTCCCCAACTTTACCGACTCTCACAATCGGCTTCAAACCGCATTGGCGATGAAATACTCATTTTCTCTGATAAATTGAAGTTCCAGAACTCCATATTGAAATTAAATTCGGCCATCCAGTTGAACGATTTCATACCAAAACATCTCCATGAAAACAGGACTTGCACAAATCAAAGCCAACGACTGGAGATATGAATCCACAACAATCTAGGCCACATGAATCACTGAATGGCTTCACATAAAATCTTCATGTTGAAAGATGAATAACTCCACCCACACCCTGCAGGCCAAACTGAGTTTCCCACATTCCAACATGACAAAACAACAAAAATTTAATTGAAAACTGTACATTTCAATTGTGCTAAGTTTGTACGCTTACACCCTTACCTTATCCAAAGAGTTCTATCCGGTATTTACCCCATCTGACCTGATACACCTTGAACGGTTCCGGATGTATCTGGAATTACAGATAGACGGAGCCAGTTCCAAGCCGTTTAGCGCGATGACAAGGAAAGCAGAAATAGACTAACGAGAACGCCAAGCATCTACGATAGTACCCTTTTCTGGATATCGCCCGATATACTTTATTCCACCAATAGAGTGACTTATTACCGTGTTATTAAACGTATATGTAAAATCTGTCGAAAATAAAATTGGTGCCGTCACCTTTTCAAAAGCCCAAAACCTGTTAGTTGATGCAATTAGCCTTTCTACGCTCCCAGTATCCTGATTGACTACTTTCAGATTATAACCATCATACACAAAGATTTCTACAGTGTCGGATGCTAACTGTTCAATGCTTATGAAACAATTTCCACTATTTTTCATACATAAAGTATAGAGAACAGTATCAACCCGACTTGGGAAATAATAGCGAATCGGCTTGCTCCATTCTGGTTTATCATATTTAATCGGGGTAATCAGACCCTCTTCGTTCCTAAATTGCGCTTTACAACAATTTAAAGCTAAAACCGTCATAAAGCATAATAATATTACCTTTTTCATTTTGGCTTTCCTCCAGAAATTTCTAATGATTCTCTTAGTATTAAACTAGAATTTTCCATTCCATCCATTTTGACTCCTTGCTGGTCTACTCTATGAATTTTCCCTGTAAAGTCAATAGCATGTACGGGTACTCCTAGTTTTTTGGCGGAAGATTCATCATGAGATGAAGTGGTCTGCCTTAATTCCACAAAATTTGTTGTACTTCCGCTGCTCATATCATCCATTGTTGCTTCTGGATCAGGGTGCCCATGTATTTGACCCACTATAACTTCATGATTTTGACCTCCTTCTGGAACTTTAAATGGAACAACTCCGAAATACAGTTTTCCATCAAATTTATTTTCTGATTGATACTTCGTATCTCCTGATGAACTTGGTTGCGGTACTACAGACAAAGTGGCATTTTTAGTATCAAGAATGAAATATGCTTTCATTTCTCTATTATTTGCTTGTGATTCAGTATAAAGTTTTGAAATAACTCCCGCAGCATTTTCCTGAATGGTGACCTGCTGAGAAACCGAACGAATTTGTTCAACTCCATATTGATTAAGTCTTTCTGCAAATACCGCTGCATCCTTAGCATTGATTAGTCTAATCCCTGAACCTTGCCCATCATTCCCAACCCATTTGCCAGCACGGTTGTAATAATCATCTGCACCCGAAGGGTCTACCATTATAATCGGATTATAACTGAATGTAGAATATAAGCTTGTTCCATGTTTAATAACTGGATCAACATTCCACCGTCTGCCGATACGTGCATCATACTGCCAGAACTCTGCGGAGTAGGAATTGCCTGCGCCGTATATTTCGTCATCCCGTTCCTGTCCGTTCATGCCATAACGATATGACAATGTGGAACTTGCCGTATAACTCCTCCCCGGCATGATCATCCCAAACGGATAATAATCCTGTGCCGTTTTCACATCAGCCTCTACATAGCTGAAAATGGTATCGGAGGGGTTGGCTTTAATCCCCAGTCGCCGGTCTAAAATAGTGGCTTGTATGTTGCCGAGGCTTCGACTCCGCTCAGCCCGGGTGTGATTGCTGAGTTCATACTCTTTAAGGCCTAATTTACGGGTATAGGTGGCTTCTTGGGGGTATTTAAGCTTACCGTTCGCCAACCATGTACCCAGGCCATAACCCACATCAACCAGGCCACCTGCCTGCGCCACATAGGCGGGTACAGGTTCAGCCAAAACATTCACTTCTTCTGGCAACCAATTCCCTGATTCATACCGAAGCGTATGCGATTGCAATTGTTTTGCCCCCCTTTTGGTTCCTAGCCTTTGGCTACCGTAAATGTACTGCTTCGACAAAGAAATTTTTTCTTCATACGTGAGAAAAGAAGGAACCGAAGCCGCGAAATCGTCGTAACGTTCGGGTTCCATGCTGTTTTGCAGCAAGGCCATGAGGTCAGAAATATTGAAGTTGGCCATGCGCTCAAAGGCACGGTAAAATTCTTCCACTCCAAAATTGTCCATCACCTGGGTCGTAAAAAAGGTGGGATAGGCATTGTACACCAAATACATGAGGTAGGCATCACCTACTACGGTCCGCAAAACACCCATATTGGCCGGAGCCCAGGCAAGAAAGAAGTTCTGAATATCACTCCGAGCTGCGCAATGAAACATTGCTTGTTGAAGTACAGGGTAATAGGTGCTTGTGCCGAAAATCTCGTCGAACACTGTTTCATCAAAAACATCGTACAGCATGTTGTAAACAAATGTAAGCTACGCAACGATTCTCTAAGACACCAAAAGCTAGTACCATTTCAACTGGCGATCGTGGTACATTGAAACTTAGACTTTTTTTTTCATAAATCCTCCTCATTCCTCTCCTTTTAACTGTCGCTGTTTTTAGGGAAGCTTAAACAAACATTTAACGCTCTCTTTGCCAAAAATTTATTAGTTTGCTGTCCAAACGCACCTACCTATGCACCGTGACATTACTGGCTGGTTTAGCCCTGCCCTTAGCAAAGACATGCCCATTGCCTCCTATGGCCATTATGGTCCGGCTCTGTTGCTCATACCCACTGCCGCCGCCGATTTTTTGGAATATGAGCGCTTTCAATTGCTCGATCAAATCAAAGGCTCCATTGAAGGCGGTAAAGTCAAGGTTTTTAGTGTCGACAGCATCAACAACGAAAGTTGGCTAAACAAAAACATGCACCCTGAGCACCGCGCACTGCGTCACGAACAGTGGAACAGCTATATTTTTAACGAAGTCATTCCATTTATTCGCAACAATACATCAGCCGACACGCCTATCATTACTTGTGGTGCCTCTTTTGGGGCGCTGCATAGCATGAATTTATTTCTGAAGCGGCCCGATTTGATCAGAGGTGTGGTGGCCATGAGCGGCGTGTACAACCTCATGGAATATACCGATGGCTTTTACAACGATACGGTGTACTTCAATTCACCGGCCCATTACATACCCAATATGACCGACCACGGCACCCTCGAAGCCATCCGTTCGGGCAAAATTTTAATCACCACCGGTAGCGGATCATACGAAGACCCGCATGCCTCGCGCGATTTCAGCACCCTATTGCACAACAAAGGAATTGCGCATCACCTCAGTATTTGGGGCCAAGAATGGACCCACGATTGGCCTACCTGGCGTGCCATGCTGCCATGGGTGATGAATGAGTTTTAATAAAAAGCCCCTGCTTGTTCGGCAGGGGCTTTTTTATGTATAGTTGGTCATATCAGCCAACCAAATCGAGCATCGACTCTAGTATGCGCAAGCCATCGGTATTGCCCAAAACGGCATCGGCTGCACGTTCGGGGTGTGGCATCATGCCAAAAACATTGCGACCGGCATTGGTAACACCGGCAATATTGTCGAGCGCTCCATTCGGATTGCTTGCTTTACTTATTTGACCATCGGCATCGCAATAGCGGAACAGCACTTGGTCGTTGTCGTTGAGGGCTTTCAAACCATCGGCATCGATATAGTAATTGCCTTCGCCGTGTGCAATGGGAATTTGCAGCACATCGGTAGTTGATAAATTTCGGGTAATGAGGCTGTTGGTGGTTTGAGGCTTCAAATGCACATTTTTGCAAATAAACTTGCGGCTTTCGTTGTGTAACAAGGCGCCGGGCACCAGTTTGGCTTCGGTGAGAATTTGGAAGCCATTGCAAATTCCCATCACATAGCCTCCTCGGTTGGCATGTGCTATCACCCTGTCCATAATGGGTGAAAAGCGCGCAATGGCGCCCGAGCGGAGGTAGTCGCCATAAGAAAAGCCTCCGGGCAAAACCACCATGTCAACGCCTTGCAAATCGGTGTCTTTGTGCCAAAGTGGAACCACAGATTGGCCCAAAACTTCACCCAAAACGTACAAAGTGTCCCTGTCGCAATTAGAGCCGGGAAAAATAACTACACCAAATTTCATCGACGGAATGATTGAGCTGCAAAGGTCGGAAAAAGCCTCGACTTAGCAGCGTTAAAATGAGCCTTTGATGGGCAATAACGGCAATACAACCAATAACAGCCACATCAATAGCAAGGCGTTAAAGAGTCTCGCGTTGGGAACTGCCTCCAAAAACCGCCCAATATAAAAAGCCGAAACAGGCACAAACATCACGGCCAGCATCCACCCATCGGCAGGCAACAGCCAAAGCGCTGGAAATACGCACAGCAATAAGATGAAGAAGAAACGTTGGGCGTTCCTGAGTGCATTTGTTTTAAGGTTAACCCCTGTAAAACTCACCAATACTCCCATGATCCACATGGCCAGGGCGAATGCCAACAAAGCCTTTTGAGCCACGGTCAATTGAGGTGAAAACCAATACAGCTGTTCAAACGACGGCGTCATATCGGTAAGCCAGTCGTTTTTATCTGCCAAATAAGCCACAGCTGCCGTCAAATAAATAGGGGTAGAATAGCCGAACAACCAAATCATCAAGGCGCGCCACCTAAAAAAGCCTCCCAATACCATACCCAGCAAACTCATGGGGAAAATCACCCAAGCTGGTTCATAAATCAAATAGGCCAATCCACCTAAAAAACCAGCATCGAACACCAAGCTGAGCTGCTTTTTTGAATTACCCGCCACCATGAGATTGCGAATCACCAAGAGCAATAAAAAGCCAGCAATACTGGCACCACCAGCAAACCGCCAAGCAGTATGACTGCTAGCTGCAATTACATAGGCCAATAAAAAAACGCTATTGTACTCGCGCGCAATTTTTTCATTCACCAGCAACTGATTAAAAACCACTGCTCCGGCTACCAACATCACGGCTTGAAGCAGCATCCTAACCGGAAAAGGCAAAAGGTGCAAATAAACCGTGAGTAAATGTTCACCATCGCGCAGTGCCGCAGGTTCGGGCAACAGCAAACTGCTAGCTACCAGGCCCAGCGACAGTACGGCCACGGCACCATAGGCAAAAAGAAGTTGATTCGACCTGAAAATACCTGCTATCATGCTTCGCCAAAGGTAAGGCGAAAAATCCCTTTCTTTTTGCGCCTACTGGCCGGCAAAAGCAAGGTAGTTGGACTAATCACTTTGGCATCGCCCGGAATGATGAGCGCATCGTTGATATCACCGGTAAGCACATTGCGGGGGATCACTTGTCCGTTATTACTCACACTGTACAGCATGACGCTGTTTCTTGAGCGCGACTCTTCATTAAAAAGCACATGCACATAAGGACCCACCGGAAAAGCCGAATAGCTGAAATACGGGCTGGGAGAAACACTCGTTTGCGTTTTGGGGATGATTTGTCGCCAATCGATGCTGCCATTCGGATTGATAGAAATCATCACCACCTCATCATAATGGTAATACACCACTTCGCGGTAAATAGGAAAGCCCTGGCTGTATTGCACATAGGTTTGATTGGTTTGATAATTAGATTCGGCCAACAGCACCACTCCCCCATCGCTGCGCATGATTAAATCGCCTAAAAAATAGTCGGTAAGCTCTTTTTCCTTTTTATTGGCTTTGTAGCTGTAGAGCTTCTGGGTGAATTCAGCGTCAAACCTGCTGTAACCTACCGTGTCAAAACGCATGCTGTCGGGCTGTATCTGCGCCACAAGCACCCCTTGAAGGGGGCCTCTTTCCTTTTCATTGTAAAAACCTGCCAAGCGCACGCGATGGTTGGCGCGGTCGTAACCTATTTGTACCTCGTTCAGGTAATAAATGCTTGAACCCAATCGCAACTCGTCGGCTTGCATGTCTCCTTTATCAATGCGCAAAAGGCTGTATGACAAACGCTCGGGCTCTGCACCCTTGCGTTCTTTTTTGAACTGCTGCAGAAGCAAAAACAAGTGGTGATTTTTATCCTGCACCAGTCCCTTGAGTTCTAAACGCGCTTCCGTTTGAGGCAAAATCAAGCGTGTACTATTCAGGAGCTGGCAACTGTCGTTGAAGAAGGCCATTTCTAACCGCAACTCATCGGGACGAGGCTGATCTTGGTGAACTGCGCTGAACCCACTCAAATCCTCATTGGGCGTGAGGTAAAAAAAGGAACGGGCCCTGCTGTTCACATTGTCCATATCGAGCAAAATGGTGGGCTTACCGGGCTCTCCTTGGTGAGGTATACGCATGTAGAATAAGCCATGCCGGCGCAAGCTGGCATTGTAAATACTGAAGAATACCAAAACATCCTGTCGCCTTACCAGCAGTTCCTCAATTTCGATGCTGCGATCATCGAGCGGAATTTTGTGCGCATACACCAAATTGCCGGCATAGCTGTATTTATCAATGCTTCTTTCGCGCCCCGAACTTTGGTAAACGTAATAGCCCTGTAAATCGGCCGCCAAAATTTTATGCTGATAGGCTCCTTTGAGGGTATTGCCTATGTTAAGCCAGCCAACATCGGGGGCTTGTGCCTGCAAGCAACTGGGAGAAAGAAAGAGCAAAAGCCAACCTATGATTCGCAAATTCATGCCTAAAAATACCATTTGTAACTTGTTCTAAACAGCTTTATCCGTCATTTTCGTATCCAATGCGCCTTTCATTCATGATATTTTCGAACAAAACCCTATTTTAGCCTGCATCCTATGAAAACTTTTCTGAATGTTTAATTTGCAGCGCTTTGTTCATTTAAGGCAAAACCACCAAAAAAGCTTTGCTGTTTTGATTGATCCCGACAAAGCAAGTCCCGACCATTTGGCCAAACTGGTTCCCCTTGCCACAGAGGCGGGGGCCATGTGTTTTTTCATAGGTGGCAGCTTACTCAGCACCCAGCAATTAGAAAGCACTTTGGCAAGCATGGCCGCACTGAGCGATTTGCCCCTGATCCTTTTCCCAGGGAGTGTGCAGCAGGTCAGTGCGCAAGCCGACGCCATTTTGTTCCTATCTCTCATTTCCGGACGCAATCCCGAATTTCTCATTGGAAGCCAGGTGATTGCAGCTCCGGCTGTACGTGCTGCAGGAATAGAGGCCATCCCCACAGGCTATATGCTCATCGATGGAGGTGCCCCCACCACGGCATCCTACATCTCCAATACCCAGCCTTTGCCTGGCAATAAACCCGACATTGCGGCATGCACCGCCCTGGCTGGTGAAATGTTGGGGCTTCGTCTGCTTTACCTCGACACGGGTTCGGGCGCCCCCCATGGGGTGTCTACTGCCATCATTCGTGCGGTAAAAAACACCTCTAACTTGCCCCTGGTGGTTGGAGGCGGCATACGCAATGCCGAAGCTGCCCTTCTTGCTTGGAAAGCTGGTGCCGATGTGGTGGTGGTAGGAAACGCCTTGGAGGAAGATCCCGATTTTGCCGCCGCTTTAGGTATGGCCTGCCAAAAAGCCAATGCCTCAAACACCCTTTCGGTTGGATAGCAGAAGGTGGCACCCTCCTTCCTCGTGAAAACCTTAGGAGCGCAATCCGTCTGCTTTGAGTTCAGAAGCAGCCAGGCTTGGATGATTTGGGTCTGATTTCACAAAAACAGGATCGTTGGGCCTCACCAAAAAGAGCGTGGTAAACAACATAAAAAAGCTAATACCCCCTTGCGTCCCTAAAGTAGAATCGCTCCACATGCTCACAAATAGCAGCAAACTAAACAAATAGCCCAAATGCCGGAAGGCAGGATTGAACGAGCGAATGGCCATGGCCCAAACTGCCAAAAGGAACACCAAGCCCAATAAGCCAAATTGGATGGCCGTTTCCAAAAACTGATTGTGCGGCTTTTGAAAAGGTATTTTAAATCGTTGGTCTTCAAACAAAGGTCTGCCATCGTGAATCAAATCGCCAGTACCTACCCCTATCCATAAGTTCTCTAGGAAAAGAGGCCAATACTCTTCATAATAGGCTACCCGCATGCCAATGGAGCTGTAGGTAGGCTCGCTGCTCGGATAGCCCAGCTGGCTCTCTCGGTACTCATTCAGGGCCTCGTCGAAAGGCTGCCGAACAGCATCAAAACCAAAATACAAGCCAGCACCCAAGGCCACAGTGAGCATGGCAGCCACGAGCCATCGTAGCATCGACTTGCGTTGCGACTGCAGGTAGTACACTACAAAAAGTGGACTGAGTACTACAAAACCCAATTGCCCTATGCGCCCCTTCATCAAAATGAGTCCGGCAAGCAACATCGCCGAAAAGATAAACAAGGCGGTAATGGCCTCATTGCTTAATTCTTTCCACTTATTGCGGAGGTATTCGGCCAAAATAAAAATGCTAAAACACAGAAACAACGAGGCGCGGGGCCGCTGCTCAAAAGCCGAAGGGATGTGGGTGGAGCCATGCAAAAAATCGTTTCCGGTTGCTATGATGTAAAACACACTCACAGCTACCAATACATTGGCAATGGCAAACGATAGAAAAATCCAACGCAACTGATCGCGCGTCATTTTGAGGGTAATCACCATCAAGGGCAAGCTGAAGAAATAATGCTTGGCATTGAGCTCGCGAAGGCCCTCTGAAAGATCGCTTGTATACAAAAGTCCAAGCGCATAAAAGCAGTAAAACAGCGGAAACGCCCAAAGGTAGGGCGTGGTTTTGAACATCGACAGGCGTCTCTGCCGGATCTCTGCATCGGAAAATCCAATGAGCCAACTCACCGCCAACAAAGCTTCTGCCAAGCTCACCACCGCTTTTGAAATGGGTATAAATGCCACCATTATCAGCAGAAAGCCATAGGCTATCAGTTCAGAATTGAACTTGAACAAGGAGTTAGTTGAAGGTTGAAGCGCTTGCATTACACAACAGGTACGGCTTCGAACGCCGCAAACGGCTCGAAATTACATTTTAATTTGAAAAAAGAGGTCGCTGCCCCACGCATCATCTTTTTGAACATTTTTTTTTGATGCTGTACTTGTAGATTTAAATCATCGCCTTATCTTTGCACCCACATTCCAACGATGGCCCGTTCGTCTAGGGGTTAGGACACCAGATTTTCATTCTGGTAACAGGGGTTCGATTCCCCTACGGGCTACCAAAATCAAACGAAAGCCTCGGAGATTTACTTCTTCGAGGCTTTTTTCATGAATCTTCTTTTTAGACATTCCCATTTTTAGGTCTGCAGGGAAGGATTTTTCGATTTTGGATTTTTTTTCAAAACCAAAAGAAAGTATTCCTAAATTTGGAAACCAACTCCAAAAGCACATGGCGCGTATATTTATCGTTGAAGATGAGCCCATTTACCTCAAAACCCTGAAGTATATCGTTGAGCTCAATCCCGACAATGAGGTGCATTGCTTTACCTCCGGTAAAGACTGCATCAACAACCTGCACAAACGCCCCGATATCGTTACGCTCGACTATTTTTTGCCCGATATGTCGGGCTCCGAGATACTCAAGCACATCAAAAGTTTTGATCCCGACATTTTCACGATCATGCTTTCGGGCCAAACCGACGTTTCTACCGCGGTAAAACTGTTGAAAAACGGGGCTTACGATTATATTACCAAGGACAACGAAACCAAAGACCGTCTGATTAATGTAATCAACAACATCATCAATAACCAGCAAATCATACGTGAAAACCGTGCACTCAAAGAAGAGCTAGGCATCAAGTACGATTTCAGCAATACACTGGTTGGCCAAAGCGACAACATCAAAAAGGTGTTCAATATGATGGAAAAGGCCATCAAAACCGACATCATTGTGAGCATCTATGGCGAATCGGGCACCGGTAAAGAGGTGGTAGCCAAAAGCATACACTACAACTCAAACCGCAGCAAAGGACCCTTTGTGGCAGTAAATATGGCTGCCATCCCTTCCGAACTGCTTGAAAGTGAATTGTTTGGTCACGAAAAAGGATCCTTCACGGGAGCTTCCGCACGGAAAATCGGTAAATTTGAATCGGCCAATGGCGGTACCATCTTCCTCGATGAAATTGCGGAAATGGACATCGCCCTGCAAGCCAAAATATTGCGGGTAATTCAGGAAAAAGAGTTGAACCGCGTAGGCGGAAACGAAACCGTAAAAATCAACCCACGGGTAATTGTAGCTACCAACCGCAATCTCAAAGAAGAAGTGAGCAAAGGCAATTTCAGAGAAGACCTGTACTACCGCTTTTTAGGCTTACCCATTCAGCTGCCACCCCTGCGCGATCGGAAAACCGATATCCCCATTTTGACCAAACATTTTATCACCGAATTTGTCAAAGAAAACCGGTTGCCGGTGCTGCGTATTACCAAAGAAGCACTCGACAAATTGGCCAGTTACCACTTTCCAGGCAATATTCGCGAGCTCAAGGCCGTCATTGAACTGGGTTGCGTAATGACCAATGGCGAAGAAATATTGCCCGAAGACATCATATTTCAAAATGAAAATGAGCCTATGGATTGGCTCAAGGAAGAATTAACTTTACGCGATTTCGAACGACGTTTGATCAAGCACTACCTCGACCGTTACGACAACAACGTGCTTACGGTGGCTGCCAAGCTCGACATCGGCAAGTCGACCATTTACCGAATGATTCAAAACAACGAACTTTAAATAGCACAGCATGCAAGGGGTTAAAGATTACATCCAACAGCACCAAGACCGCTTTTTAAGCGAACTTTTCGACTTACTGCGTATTCCCTCCGTATCGGCCAATCCCGATTTTTCGGAAGATGTATTTGAAGCAGCGGCATTCATTGAAAACAAACTCATTGAAGCCGGCGCCACAAGGGTTGAAATTTGTCCCACCGACGGTTACCCCATTGTGTACGGCGAAAAAATGATTGACCCAGCCCTGCCTACTGTATTGGTGTATGGACATTACGATGTGCAGCCGGCCGATCCCTATGAACTCTGGCATTCGCCTCCTTTTGAGCCCGTAGTGAAAGATGGCAAGATTTACGCACGCGGTGCTTGCGACGATAAAGGCCAAATGTACATGCATATCAAAGCCTTTGAATTGATGATGCAAACCAATCAGCTCTCCTGCAATGTGAAGTTCATGATTGAGGGAGAGGAGGAAGTGGGTTCAAGCAATTTGGCCACTTTTGTGAAGCAAAACAAAGAGCGCTTGAAAGCCGATGTGGTGCTCATTTCCGATACTTCGATGATTGCCAACGACACTCCCAGCATTGATGTGGGATTGAGAGGCCTCAGCTACATTGAAGTAGAAGTAACAGGACCGAATCGCGATTTACACTCGGGTGTTTATGGCGGAGCTGTTGCCAATCCGATCAACATACTGGCCAAAATGATTGCCAGTATGCACGATGAAAACAACCACATTACCATTCCGGGTTTTTACGACAAGGTGGTGGAATTAACCGCGGCCGAGCGCGAAGCCCTCAACAAAGCGCCTTTTGAAATAGAAGATTTCAAAAGCGACCTGGGCATAGCCGATGTTTGGGGCGAAAAAGGGTACAATACCATTGAGCGCACGG
Source organism: Sphingobacteriaceae bacterium (assembly GCA_013824115.1). Taxonomy (GTDB): domain Bacteria; phylum Bacteroidota; class Bacteroidia; order UBA7662; family UBA7662; genus PNNG01. The sequence goes on from PNNG01000003.1 coordinate 13,153, forward strand.
GCATCAGGCCTACACTCGATGTAAACGGCATTTGGGGTGGCTATACGGGCGAAGGTTCCAAAACCGTATTGCCATCTAAAGCATTCGCCAAAATTTCGATGCGCTTGGTGCCCAACCAAAGTTCCGACGAAATTACAGCACTCTTCAAAGCCCATTTCGAGAAAATTGCCCCCGCAGGCGTGCAGGTAGTGGTAAAGCCTCATCATGGAGGCGAGCCCGTTGTAACACCAACCGATTCGCCTGCCTACCTGGCAGCCGCTAAGGCCATGCAAACTACCTTTGGCAAAGACCCAATCCCTACACGGGGCGGAGGCAGCATTCCCATTGTGGCTTTGTTTGAGAAGGAACTGGGACTCAAATCGGTACTCATGGGCTTTGGCTTAGATTCCGATGCTTTGCATTCGCCCAACGAGCACTATGGCATCTTCAATTTCCTCAAAGGCATTGAAACCATCCCTTATTTCTTCCACTACTTCAGTCAGGCGAAATCCTGATTGACCTGCTTAACTTTCCATCCCATGGAAAACCTCATCAGATTGGCGCTGCGGCTTTTGCTCAGCGCCACTTTTTTGCTTTCGGCTTATACCAAGGCCATCGATTTTAGCAGCTTTGAAGTCAGGCTGCTCGACACCGGCCTTTTTAACTGGAGCATCACTCCCTGGATAGCCGCCGCATTTATTGGCTTGGAATATTTGGTTGGCTTGGGGTTTTTGTTGTTCAGCCAACACATCCGCGGCTTGGCATGGCTCACTTGGGGCATGCTCGTAGGCTTTACCATGTATCTTTTGGTATTGCTTTATACGCAAGGCAACGATGTGAATTGTGGTTGTATGGGTGAAACACTGGCATTTACTCCCCTTCAGGCCATTGTGAAAAACATAGGGAGCATGTTGCTGTTGGCCATGCTCCATTACTTCGAGCGCAAAGCTGGGCTCAGTCAAGCCAGCTGGTGGTGGAAGTCTGGTCTCGCTACCATGGCCATCATACTCACTACGGCTTCCATTCCCAGCCTGTATACCCATGCCGCTGCACCACTCGAAAATAAAGTTTTCTTCGATGCATCACTGCTTGAAGCCCATGGTTTTGCGCAGCTCAATAGCCACAAACAGCCTCCAGGCAAGCGGCTGTATGCTTTTTTGAGTATGAGTTGTAGCCATTGTCAATTGGCGGCCGAGCGACTGGGCAGCATCAGTCAACGGGCCGATTTGCCCATGAGTTTGGTCATCAACGGCGACAGTGCCGATTTGCGCAATTTCATAGAGGAGCATGCTTTGCAGCAATTACCGGTTCAAATGCTAGGTGCCGAGCCCTTTATGCAGTTGGCAGGGAACCGCTTGCCTGCCTTGTTAGTGGTAGAAAACGACAGCATTACCCACCAGTTACAGCTGTTCAGCCTAAACGGCGCCTTACTGCAATCCCTGTTGAAATAGACCTCAATCCAAATTTCAACCCCGCTCTACCTACACCCTAAACCGTTTAGGGTGTGTCCGAAAAAGCTGTTGTTAAGAGGCCCAGCATTTATCGTACTCAAATACTGTAAACCACTAATACAAATGAAGTAGAAAAGAGCGGCCAATACGGAGGCATGATGCCGTAAACAGGGTATTTATGCACAAAACTTTACAGTAAATTTGGAAATACACAAGTTACATGTGATATTCGAAACACAAACTTTTATCTACACATGAAAAAACTACTTCTCCTCCTGTTCGTTGCTTCACTCGGTTTGACAGCAACTTCTTGCAAAAAAGACTACACTTGCGAATGTGTTGTTGGCGCCCAAACCATTCCCACAGCCATTCCAAATTCAAGCAAAGGCGATGCAGAAACTTTTTGCAACACCCAGCAAACACAACTTCGTTTGGGAAGCCCATCAGCTACTTGTACTTTAAAGTAATGCCATCGGCATAAATGGCCAGTCCCCAGGGACTGGCTTTTTTTTTGCACAAATCAGCCAGCCCGATGCATTGCCAAAAACTTGGCTATTTTTGTTCTTCATATTGGCATTATTTGTGTCAAACCAAGCGAAACGCCTGCACATGAAAAAATTGTTGTTTGCCCTTCTGATGAGTACGGTTATACCAGCCCTTGCCCAGCAAGAGCCCAAAGTAGATATCATTGAGGAGGTATCAACCCACATCAAAGAAGCCAGCATCAAAGAGCTTTCTCAATATTTCGACGTAACCGTAGAACTTACCATTCAGGAACGCGAAAATGCATACAGCAAAGCACAGGCTGAAATCATCCTCAAAAACTTCTTCATGAAGTACCCCCCCAAATCGTTCAAGGTAATTCACCGTGGGGCTTCAGAAAAAGGCGGCAAATACCTCATTGGCCTCCTTACCGCCGAAAATGGCACCTCTTTCCGAACTTCCATCATCATCATTGAAAAGAACGAGCAATACTACGTACAGCAAATCCGCTTTGAGTAACTTTGCGGCATGCAATTAGATGCCTTTGTGCAACTGGCCTTAGCGGAAGACTTGGGCAGTGGCGATCATACCAGTTTGGCTTGCATTGGAGCCAATGAAAAAGCCAAAGCCAAATTATTGGTAAAAGACACCGGTTTACTGGCTGGCATTGAAGTAGCCGCCCGCATCTACGCCCAATACGATTCGAACTTACACGTGGAGTTGCTGCTCAGAGATGGGGCAGCTGTACAGCCTGGCGATATTGCCTTTTACCTCAGTGGTCCTGCCCGCAGCATCTTGGCGGTAGAACGACTTAGCCTCAACATCATGCAACGCATGAGCGGCGTGGCTACTGCTACCGCTTATGTGGTAAACCAACTCGAAGGCACCGGCTGCAAGGTGCTCGACACCCGCAAAACCACCCCCCTCAACCGTTTCCTCGAAAAAGAAGCCGTACGCATTGGGGGAGGCACCAATCACCGTTTTGGATTGTACGACATGATCATGATCAAAGACAATCATGTGGATTATGCTGGCGGCATTGAAGCGGCCATTCGCCAAACACACGCCTACCTCAAGCGTGAACAATTACAGCTCGACATTGAAGTAGAAGCCCGCAATATGGCCGAAGTAGCCCAAATTGTGGCGGTGGGCGGCATCCGGCGGATCATGCTCGACAATTTTAGCTATGCGCAATTGCGTGAGGCCGTGGCCTTTATCAATGGCCGCTTCGAAACAGAAGCCAGCGGTGGCATCACGCCTCAAAATGCCCGTGAATACGCCCTTTGTGGGGTCGATTATATTTCGATGGGGTCACTCACGCACACCATCAAGAACTTTGACCTCAGCCTCAAAGCCTGTTGATATGAGCAAGAAGAACAAGAACATCCAAGGCATTGTGTATTCCACTGCCAGCGACTTTAACTATCAGTTCGATCAAGAAGCCGAGACCGAAACCCTACCCCCTCAGCAACAAAATCTGAAAGTAATGATCGATCGCAAAAACCGCGGTGGCAAAGAAGCCACTTTGGTGACCGGCTTTATAGGTACCGATGCCGATTTGCAAACCCTGGGCAAATTGCTCAAAAGCAAATGCGGTGTGGGTGGCTCGGCCAAAGAGGGCGAAATCATCGTGCAAGGCAATCATGCCGATAAAGTACTGCAAATTCTCCTTCAACAAGGCTATAAAGCAAAAAGAGCAGGCGGTTAACCTGCTCTTTTTTATTTGTAGTTGGCCACCGAAAGCGACCAATCGTACTTGGTGTACGTTATTTTTGGCGTACTGCCGGCGGGAATAATGTCTTGTGCCTGTAAGAGGCTGTAAATGCCCTTCTTACCTCCAAAATCGTTGCGGAACCAGCTGAACAGCTTGGGCAGTTGTAACGTATTGGTAGTGGAATCGTAGGCAGTTTCGAACATGAGGAAAAGGTTCGTTGAATTTTCCAATTGCTTGTCAACTTCAGCCTGGGTGTATTGAAATACAGCCGGACAACTCATGGCGCCGCAATTCAACGCAAAGTGAATGCGCCAATCGAGCTTTTCTACCCTGAACTTACGCTCAAATGCCGATGGCACCAATTTGTGGATATATCCCCCCGCCCATTTTACCTTGGAGCCACGCAACATGCCATGCTCAATATCGTCGAAGCTGAGTTTTTGGCCAGCAACCACAATGTTACGACTCCTGAAAAATTTGCGGCGGTTAACATAACTCGACGTATCCTTCGCCAATTGATATTGAATCATGGCATTGTACACATTGATCCAAAAAACCTTCTTGGCATCATCGTTAATCAAAGCTACCGCCAACTGCTCTTCTTGCAACTCGGCCAATACTTTCAACATGCCCGATACATCGGTTTTGTAACGTACTCCATTGAGCAATTCCATCGACAAGCCCACGGGATTCACAGGGGTGTCGGCCTTTACCATGGGAGTGGCCAGCAGCAGCACGGCCATCATCCAGCAAAACATTCTAGTCATTGTCAATCTCTTGTAATTCAGGTTCTGTGTCAAACAAATCTTTCTCAATGCGCAAATTGTCGATGATAAAGTGCTGGCGTTCGGGGGTGTTTTTGCCCATGTAGTACTCCAAAAGCTTCGGAATCGTAGTGTCCTTACGCAAAATAATGGGCTCTAAACGCATATCAGGACCGATAAATTGTTCAAATTCTTCGGGACTGATCTCACCCAAGCCTTTAAATCGAGTAATTTCCGCTTTTTTACCAATTTTTTGCATAGCGTGCTGCTTCTCTTCGTCGCTGTAGCAATAAATGGTTTCTTGTCGGTTACGCACCCTGAACAGGGGCGTTTCAAGAATGTAAAGGTGTCCGTTTTTCACCAAGTCGGGGAAAAACTGCAGGAAAAAGGTCATCATCAACAGGCGAATGTGCATGCCATCTACGTCGGCATCGGTGGCAATCACAATGCGGTTGTAGCGCAATCCTTCGAGCCCTTCTTCAATGTTGAGGGCGTGCTGCAGTAAGTTGAATTCTTCGTTCTCGTAAACCACTTTCTTCTTGAGTCCGTAGCAGTTCAAAGGCTTACCCCGCAAACTAAATACGGCTTGCGACTCTACCTGGCGTGCTTTGGTAATACTGCCCGAAGCCGAATCACCCTCGGTAATGAACAAGGTGCTTTCATATCGCTTTTCCTGCTGGCCTTCATTGAGGTGGAAACGGCAATCGCGCAACTTTTTGTTGTGCAGATTGGCCTTTTTGGCCCGCTCGTTGGCCAGTTTTTTGATGCCAGCCATGTCTTTCCGCTCGCGCTCGCTTTGCATGATGCGCTTGAGCAAAGCATCGGCAACATCGGGATGTTTGTGCAAATAGTCGTCGAGTTCTTTTTTGAGAAAATCGCCCACAAATCCGCGCAAACTTGCCCCATTGGGTGACATATTTTGCGAACCCAACTTGGTTTTGGTTTGTGATTCAAAAACAGGTTCTTGTACCCTGATGCTGATGGCACCCACAATAGAGCCACGAATATCGCTCGCTTCAAACTCCTTCTTGTAAAACTCACGGATGGTGCGTACCAATGACTCGCGAAAAGCCGCCAAATGGGTGCCTCCTTGGGTGGTGTACTGTCCGTTTACAAACGAATAGTACTCTTCGCCATACTGCTCCTCATGGGTAAAGGCCACTTCAATGTCTTGCCCCTTGAGGTGAATAATGGGATAGCGTATGGCATCGGCATTCGATTTGCGTTGGAGCAGGTCGAGCAAGCCATCTTTCGAAAAATACTTGGTGCCGTTTACATTGAGGGTGAGACCTGCATTGAGGAAGGCATAATTCCAAATCTGCTCTTCGATGTACTCGGGAATAAAGCGGTAGTTGCGAAAGATGCTTTCATCGGGCATGAAAGTCACCATGGTACCATTGCGGTCGTTGGTGGGATCTTCGGCCGATTCACGCACCAACATGCCCTGCTCAAATTCAGCTATTTTGGTTTTGCCATCGCGCACCGATTGCACCTTAAAATACTTACTCAGGGCATTTACCGCTTTGGTACCTACCCCATTGAGGCCTACCGATTTGGTGAAAGCCCCCGAATCGTACTTGCCACCTGTATTGATTTTCGATACGCAATCGACCACCTTGCCCAGCGGAATGCCCCTGCCGTAGTCGCGCACCGTTACTTTGTGATCGCTTATTTTGACTTCTATCGACTTGCCATTGCCCATCACGTATTCATCGATGGAGTTATCGATGATTTCCTTGATAAGTACGTAAATGCCATCGTCGTAGGCCGAACCATCGCCCAGCTTGCCTATGTACATGCCCGGGCGCAGGCGGATATGCTCGCGCCAATCGAGCGATTTAATACTGTCTTCGTTGTAATTTACCTCTGCCACCGTCGATTCAATTTTTTACGAATCTAAGGCCTTTACGCACACCTTTACGCGAAACATTTCAACAAAAAACCCCGCCGAGGCGGGGTTTGTATACTATTTTAGACTTGCGTTTACTTGGTTCTTGCCGAGTTTACTACTTCGGCAGGCTTCCCGGTTGTCAAATCCATACGCGCCAAAACAGCATAAGCATAAGCGTTGGTGTAGTTTACATCTGGATTGAGGCCTGACGGCTTGACATAACCAAAACGCTTTTCAATAGTAGTATTGGCCGCCATGGCAGCAGGCAAATCGGTTAACGGATGACCCCAAACACCATAAGTAGGTGTAAATGGAATCATGGCATATCCACGGTAAACCATTTTGTGGGTAAACGGATTACTTGTTTGTCCGGCTTGGTTCGCTACCAGACCATCTTCTGCAACAAACACAGTCAAAGAATACATGGCTTCTGGCAATGCAGTGAAGGTTTTTACACGCACATTAAAAATGAGTGAATCGCCCTTGATTTCTTTGGT
>PNNG01000023.1 GCA_013824115.1 Sphingobacteriaceae bacterium
AGGGGTGCTCTCCTGGACCGATGAACGAAATCTAGCATCATTCCGGCATGCGCGCCCAGTCAGGGCGCTCTTCTGGTAGAAACATTGTATCATGTTTGATGTAAGCGCCCTGTAGGGGTGCGCTCTTGGACCGATGTGCGCCCAAAACACCATGCAAAATCCACCCTGACTATCACGAATTCAGCCAATTGTTTCGTTTTTGGCACGAATTAATCTTTCGACGATTTGCATCCCTTAAATTCAAACATTTAAACAATATAACCATGGCAAATACCTACACCGAATTACACGTACAGCTTGTATTCGCTGTAAAATTTCGTCAAGCCCTCATTCTACCAGAATGGGAAATAGAATTACACAAATACATTACCGGTCTAATTCAAAGGAGAGAGCATAAGGTTTTGGCCATTAATGGCATGCCAGACCATATGCATGTTTTGATAGGTTGGCGACCAACTCAATCCATATCAAGTTTGATGGCAGACGTAAAGAGCGCCAGTTCTGTTTGGATAAATGACAATAAAACATCTAAAGGGCAATTTCGCTGGCAAGAGGGCTATGGGGCATTCAGCTACACCAGAAATGAATTGCCTAGACTACAAGCGTATATACGTAATCAAAAGGAGCATCACCAGAAAAAATCTTTGGTTGAAGAATACAAAGAGTTGCTGGTAGAACATGGGGTGAAATTCGACGACAAATACATTTTTTGCGAGCCAATTTGAGATTAAGCTAAATCCCGGAGAGCGCCCTTACTGGGCGCTTTGATGTTGGTTGGTTGGAGGTCTTGCTCATATTGGCTATTGGGGTTATGCGACCACATAGGTTTTGTGTTGCTCGTTTATCTGTTCAATTTCCACAGTTGGTCCCAGAGAGCGCCCCGCCAGGGCGCCTGTTTCTTGGGTAAGGGGTTTTTGTTACCAGGAGAGCGCCCTTACTGGGCGCATTGATTGTGGTTGGGCGATGGTTTTGTTCAATTCCAAGGGGATTCTAAAATAGAAGCTTCGTAACTGTGACCTTCGAAATGATAATCGTTTGCACTCATTCGCATCACTCATAAATCCCACTGCGCCCTGTAGGGGTGCTCTCCTGGACCGATTGGTAGAATCTGGCATCATTCACGCACGCGCCCTGACTGGGCGCTTTGATTTCGCTAGGATGGTAAAAATGGTCGAATCAGAATTCGGTGATGTTACCAAATTTTGCCTTTGATGTTGTGTTCATCATCGACATCCCGCACCAACGATTACACCGACGCACCCAGTCAGGGCGCTCTCTTGGTATAAACAATGTATCGTGTTTCATTCATGCACCCTGTAGGGGTGCTCTTTTGGACCGATGGGTAAAAGCTGGCATCATTGACGTGTGCACCCTGTGGGGGTGCCATGTGCGACCAATCGACGGATACCTTGCATCCCCCCAAAAAAAAACGCCCTTTTGGGGCGCTTTTTGTAATCAATTAACGGGCGTTGGATGATCAATGCACCCCGCCGGCGGCTTGCTCCAACGCAATGCCTTTTTGCTTCAAAATGCCCATCATGCGGAAAGCGTAAAAGGCCAGGTAGGCAAAACAAGCTACGCCAATCCAATATGAATCACGGATGCCGAGCATTTCTTCCGATCCCAACCAACCTTGCAATACACTCACAAAACCACCACCCATAATCATCATGATGAGTGCGTTAGATACCTGCGAGGTGCGCGCGCCCATGCCGGCAATGGCCAGAGTGAAAATGCAAGGCCACAGGGTGGAGCAAAACAAACCCACCGCCAAAAAGGCAAAAACGGAGAAAATGCCACCGGCATACATCCCCAAGAGCGTTGCCACGGCGCCTAAGCCCGAGTACAAAAGCAGTTGTTTGGCTGGATTGCCCTTCACCGCCCAGTCGGCAAGGATGAGCAAACCAATGATGCCCAAATAGGGCAAAAAGCTGCTTACCTCATAACCGCTGAGGCTGTTCACCCCCAAGAAAATGCCAAAGGCCACCAAGGGCAAGCCCCAACGGGCCAGCTGTCGGCTGTTGCCGGTCAATCCCAATGCACCAGACGCAGCGGTCCAACGGCCAATCATCAAACTGGCCCAAAACAACGAGATGTAAGGAGCCATTTGCGAAAGCGGAACGTCGTGGTAAATCTTTAAATATTCGGGCAAGTTGCTGGCGGTAGATACTTCTACACCTACGTACAGAAAAATGGCCAACATGCCCATCCATACTTGCGGCTGGCTGAACAAACTTCCACCGTTGGCCGATACCTCAGCAGTTTCGCTACCTGCCACGGCTTCGGGTTCGGGACGGCCCATGTCTTTGCGCCAGAAAATCAATCCAAACAACACAAAAAACGCCCCTAAAATAACGTAGGGAATTTTCACCGCCGCAATGTCCATTTCGGGTGCAGCATCCCCACCTGCACCGCCAAAAATGGCGAAGCTCAGCAGCAGCGGCCCGAGTGTAGTACCCAGGTTGTTGATACCGCCGGCCAAACTCAGGCGCTGCGAACCTGTTTCGGGCGTTCCCAAACGGATGGTGAGTGGATTGGCCACGGTTTGTTGCAAACTAAAGCCAATGCCTACCACAATCAGACCTGCCAGCAAAAGGGCAAAAGAACCGTTGTTGGCAGCCGGAATGAACAACAAAGTGCCCAGAGCCGATACCCAGAGGCCAATAGACAAGGCCTTGCCAAAACCTATTTCGGCGATCAAATCGCGTTTACGGATGCTGTTGAGCAACAAATAACCCAAAGAGCCCAAGGTGTAGGCCACGTAAAAGGCAAAAGCAATCATCTGGCTTTGCCACTGCTCTAATTGCAGGTGCTCTTTGAAAACCGGAATGAGGATGTCGTTGCTGGCAGCCACAAAGCCCCAGAAAAAGAACACCGAAACGATAAATACAAGGGATTTTTGCATGGCCTAAGATATAAAAAAAGCCCTCTCGCAAGAGAGGGCTCACAATTGGATTTGGATTTAACGAACAACCAAACGCTCGGTTTGGGTGCCTTTGTCGGTGCTGAGTTGAACCAGGTAAATTCCCCGCTGCAATTGCTCAATGGCCAAGCGGTTTTCGCCGGCTTCAATGGCGCTGCTCAATACAGTGCGACCAGCAATGTCGAGGATGCGGGCTGTGCCAACCAACGCGCTTTCAAGGGTAAAGCTGCCTTGAGCCGGATTCGGATACAGCTTCATGTTGTTGGTTACCAGCTCATTTAAGCTCGAAGCCTGACCGCAAGGCAAACATGAACCCCAGCATACGGCCGGCATGGTGGTATCGCCTCTCACTACCAACACACGGTTGGTGAATTGTTGGTTGCCGTTGGTGCAAGCGCCAGCGGGATTATTGGTTTCCTGACCACCCCAGTTGTCGTGCGAAAATTTGTACTGAATAGTATCGCCAATAGGCAAGTTGATGGTGATTTGCCAGATGTCGTCGTTATTGGCATCGGTCAAGGGCGCACAGTTGCCGCACCAGTTGTTGAAAGTGCCATTGATTTCAGGGGTGGTGAAGGTGCCGGTGAACTCATTCATGTCAACACGGAAGGTAACGTTGGCCGTGGTTGGTAGGCTGCCGCAGGGACCGCAAGAACCCCAGCAAACCACGGGTAAAATGGTGTCGAAGGCCGGAACCGTAAATACGCGGTTGGTGAACTGGGTATTGCCGTTGGTGCATGAACCAGCCGGATTGTTTGTTTCCTGTCCAGCCCAGTTGTCGTGCGAAAATTTGTACTCCAAATTCGCTCCTTGGGTGAGCGGCAGGGTTACCGACCAAACACCGGGGGTGCTGGTAGCGGTCATGGCGTTACAGTTACCGCACCAGTTGTTCCAGGTGCCGTTTACTTCGGGCGTGGTGAAGTTGCCGGTATAGGTCGACATATTCACACGAAATGTCACATTCCGCGTTTGTGCGCCCGACCACAATGAAATGGCCATTAAAGCCATCAAGAGTAAAGTTTTTTTCATGGGGTACTGTATTTATTACGGTTTTCTAAAATATTCCGTTGGCAAGATAAAAGGAAATTGTCAAAAGTACTATAAGTGCTCAAAAAAATCTGCTGCTCAATCGCTTGGTAACGGCTTGATTATGTTGCTTCTAGACCAATTCGACTCAGAAGGTGTAAAACCAGGTGCAAAAGGGAATGGGGAAGGAATAGGCGTTCACCTGGCCATCGATGACCTGACGGATAGAGATGCCGGCCAACGAAAATTGAAATGCAGTTTGCTCGTTGCGATTTACCCGCATGCCTGGCATCATAAAAAAGGCCAGTGTTTCGCGATTTTCTACCGTGGCGGTGACTACCCGGTTCCATTGGCCCGAAGTGCCGGTAAATACATTCATCATATCGGTTCTGTCGAAGCTGCGCTGGAAATAGCCCAACATAGAGTCGAACACAAAGCTGGTTTTCACCCCAATGCGGGCAATGCCTGCTACCGAAAACATGGGGCCAACCAAAGCTGGATTTTTTACCTGGCGTATAGGAATGTCCATAAACGGCACGTTATTGGGGTAGGTTCCAGCCTGCATAAGCGTATAACCGCCTCCTTGCCAATGGAAAATACCACCGGCAATGGTCAAATTATTGTCGCGATCGCCAAAGGTAACATTGGCAAAATGCAGCCCGCCGAAGCGCGTGAAATTCATGATATAGCCGCTGGTTCCCAAAAGGGAGCCCACCGAAAAATGGAGTTTTTCATTGGAGGTGGGAATGGAGTATTTGGCTGCAAAGGCCAGGGGACTGCCCAGCCAAGTGCTCATTACACCCAAATTGAGGCGATCAGTTACTGCAAAATGAAACTCAGGCCCATATAAATTCAGCTGGTAATAATTGTCGCCTTTTTGTACAGGCAAGGCATTGGTGGTAAAACTGTAGCGGGTGGTGAAAGGATTGTAGGGTCTGAATTTGTCTTGAAACAGGTCTTTTTGCTGGCGCAAGGGTCTGATTTCTCGAATGTCGGATTTGGGAATGTACACCTTTCCCAATTTTTGAGTTTCGATAAGTACCTCGCGGCCATCGTCGCTCAAAATGTAGCAGATGTATTCGGTGCCATTGCTTTTGATCACTACATACAGCTGCCTGGTAGTGTCGCTTTCGGCCGATTGGGCTTGTGCAACCGAAACAGTAGCCAATGTGGCCAATAGGGCGAAAACCAAGGAGAACAAGTATTTCATACGACAGTATTAGGGCCTTACCAATGACTTAAAATCGAAAATGGCCACCTGCATTCGAACACCCTGGAAGGGATTTAAGGCGCTGACAGGTGAAACATTGGACGGAAGGTACGCAATTTTACGTATCAACACACAGCATGCAGTATTAAATTTCTGCTTCGGCCAAGGCGCTGTTGCAGGCTGTTCTATGGCTTGAGTACCTCTGCAATGAGTTTTAGCGCGAGGCGAAACGACTGGTCGGGATAAGCAATTTGGTTGACCGTGCCGGCAATAAAAAGCTGGTGTTCAGGACTGTAATAGGCCACCGTGCCCGACAGGCCCGAGTGTCCCTGCAAGGCCGGAAAGGGCTTTCCCAAGGTCATCCAAGCGGGCAAGGCGAAGAGGTGCATGCCCATACCTGATTGCATGGGATAAAAAATGCGGTTCCAATCTTGCATTTCTAGGAGGTATGCTGCCGGGAACAGTTGTCCCCCAAAAAAGGCTTGTAAAAACAGCAACAAATCGGTGGAGGTAGACACCATGCCGCCATCGGGCGCTGTTGAAGCCATGGCCTTGGGAATGTGCAATGCTTCCCTTTTGTAGCGCAGCGGGGCCATGCGCTGGTCGCTTGTATCGGTAAAAAGCCAGGTGCTGGTTAATTGCAAAGGTGTTGTGATGCGCTGCTGGCAGGCTTCGCCAAAAGATTGTCCGGTAATGCGTTGAATAATTTCGCCCAATAGCTGGAAATTGGTATCGGAATACACGGCTTTGCCTTTGGTGCCCGGGGCAAAGTGCGCTTTTTGCCGCGCATTGATGGCCCTGATACCTTCGAGGTCCCAGGCTTGGTCGTTGCCGGCTACCAGGTCCTTTTCGAGCGAATACCCCTTTTGGTCTTTGCCTTGGAAATAATCGGGCAAGCCCGATGTGTGTGCCAACAACTGGGCGATGGTGATTTGATGGCTGTAGTCGCGGCCTTTGTACACATGGAGTCCCTGAAGTTCGGCTGCGGAAAAGTACTGCGGCAGCGAGTCGGTGATCTGCAATTTCCCTTCGTTGCGTAATTGAAGAACGAGGGCTGTGGTAAAGAGCTTGGTGGTGCTGGCAATAAAAAAGGGTTGGTTGGGTGCCAAATCACCTGCCGCACCCTGCCAAACTTCGCCAGCATACGCTATGGCAAATTGGTTGCCGGGCGATTTTTTAGCATTCAGGCCTTTAAGAAGTATTGCCTGGAGTTTATCGGTTTTTTGTTTCGACCATGATGTTGCTGGCTGCGCCCAAAGGCTGCTTGGTAAAAACGAAAAAAGAGAGAGGAGGAGCATTTTGTACATGTTTTTGATTTTGGTACAAAGCTCCCCCGCTCGGTCGAGTTAGAAGTTACCTCGGGTTAATAAATCAGGGCAGTGGGCAACAAGGCTGTGCATTTAGCCCGGCTACCTTCGCCCCTCAGGCTTGCAGCAACTCGGCCTGGTAACCCACCGCCTTCAGCGCATCAATCACGCTTTGCGAATCGCCGGTGCTGCTGTTTACGGTAAGAATTTTATCGGGGTGAAGGATGTCTACCTCCCAACTTTCTACGCCGGGTAAATTATTGAGTTCGGGCTGTACGGTGCTGATGCAACCGCCGCATTTGATGGTCGATTTGAATTTTAAAGAGGTCATGATAAACGGGTATATTTTAATCGCAAACTATTGAGAACCACACTTACCGAGCTGAGTGCCATGGCACCACCGGCCAGCATGGGGTTGAGCAAAAAGCCATTGTAGGGGTACAACAATCCGGCTGCAATGGGAATGCCTATGAGGTTATACACAAATGCCCAGAAAAGGTTTTGGCGGATGGTGCCTACGGTTTTGCGGGCCAGACCGAAGAAGGCGGGAATGCGACTGAGGTCGTTGTGCAAAAGCGTTACGCGCGCCACGTCGATGGCCAGGTCGGAGCCTTGTCCCATGGCGATGCTCAAATCGGCCAAAGCCAGCGCCTCGCTGTCGTTGATGCCGTCGCCAATCATGGCCACGGGCTGTCCTTGGGCTTGAAACTGTTGGATGGCTTGGGCTTTATCGCCAGGAAGCATGCCGCCCTGCCAGTGTTTGATGCCGAGTTGCTGGGCCACTGCTTCCACCGTTTCGGGACGGTCGCCGCTGAGCAAGCTTACTTCCATGCCCTTGTTTTGCAGTGCAGCCACCAGGGCTTTGGCATCGGCTTTTATGGGGTCGTGGAGGTACAAGCAAGCCAGAGCATCCTGCTCATCTGCAAACCAAACGGTGGAAAAGCTAGAAGCATCGAGGGCTTGCTCCTGCCAAAAGGCGCTGAGCCGCACCCCATTGGCTTCAAGCAGGGCTTTGTTGCCCGCCAGCCAGCTTCTGCCGGCCACTTCAAAGCGAATGCCCTTGCCGGGGATGTTCTCAAAGGCATCGACTTCCAAATGCCGGGTGTTTTTCTGCTCAAAGTGCCTCACAATGGCCTGCGCCAAAGGGTGGTCGCTGAGCTTTTCGCCGCCCAACAAAATGGCCTCCAGTGCCGCTGCTTCTCCGGCCTGCGGATGCCACTGCAAATGATGCACTTCGGCTTTGGCAGCGGTAAGTGTGCCGGTTTTGTCGAGCACCACCCGTTTGATGGTCAAAGCTTTTTCGAGGCTTTCGGCATCGCGTACGAGCAAGCCCAGGCTGGCACCCCGACCAACACCCACCATGATGGCCGTGGGGGTGGCTAAGCCCAGCGCGCAGGGACAAGCAATCACCAGCACCGTAACCAAGGCCAGCAGTCCGTGCGAAAAGGCATTGTCGGCACCCGACAACCACCAAACGCCCATGCTCAACAAGGCAATGCCCAGCACTACCGGCACAAAAATGGCGGCAATTTTATCGACCAGCTGTTGCACAGGGGCCTGACTGCCTTGGGCTTCCTGCACGCGGCGCACGATTTGTGCCAGCAGGGTTTCGCGGCCCACACGTTCGGCGGTCATTTCCAACCGGCCCGACTGGTTGACGCTGCCCGTCAGGAGGCGGTCGCCCACCAGTTTGCTCACCGCTACCGGTTCGCCGGTAAGCATGCTTTCATCTACATACGAGTTGCCGCCAGCTACCAGTCCATCTACCGGGATTTTTTCACCGGGGCGCACCAACAAGCAGTCGCCAGGAGCCACCATGGCCAGCGGAATCTCTTCCGCTTGACCGTTGCTGAGGCGCATCACCGTATCGGGCTGTTCGCTCAGCAAGCCGGCAATGGCAGCGGCCGTACCGGCTTTGGCGCGGGCTTCGAGCACCCGGCCCAGCAAGATGAAGGTGATGATGACGGCGGCCGTTTCGTAGTACACATGCGGATGCAGGCCACGGCTGTGCCAGTATTCGGGGTAAAAGGTGTTGAACAGGCTGAAAATCCAGGCAATGGCGGTGCTCAGCGCTACCAGCGTATCCATATTGGCGCGGCGGTGGCGGGCTTGTTGCCAGGCGTTGGTGTAAAAGCTGCGGCCGTAGTAAAACAAAACCGGACTACTCATCAGCAGCATGATGTAATTGGCATAGGGCGCTTCCATGAAAAACATGCCCAAAATGAACACGGGCAAGGTGAACAACCCCGCTCCCAGCAGCCGCTTTTTCAGCTGTTGGTAGTGTTGCTGCTGGGCTTGCTGACTGCTGGCCAAGGCATCTTCGGCTTCGATCAGGAGGTCGTAACCGCCTTGCTGCACGGCCGTGCGGATGCTTTCGAGCTCGGCATTTTCATCATAAGCAAGCAGCAGCGTATGGGTGGCGTAATTGACTTTGGCATCGAGCACCCCCGCTTGAGCGGCGGCAATGCTGCCCACGCTGGCGGCACAGGCAGCGCAGCTCATACCGCTCACGGCGAAGGTCTTTTTTTGTATGGACATAAGGTTAAAATGCAGCGCCACAAAACTAAGTTCCCTGTGGGCAGTTTCAGCAGAAATTTCGAAATTGCCGCCATGCTAGCTGAACCAACCATTGCCGCCCCTTATCGTTGGAGTTTTGCCACGGTAGGCGGTGTAAAACGGGTCAATCTCGACAAAGGCGAAGACCTTTTGCACCTGCACACCCTCGACCAAAAATTGTGGACGGTGCTGAGTTGTCCGGTCAACGGACTCGAAATTGACGCCCGCAGCTTGCAGCTCATGGATTTAGACAACGACGGCAAACTCCGTGTGAACGATGTGCTGGCTGCTGTGGCTTGGGCCACTCGCCTGTTGCGGAACCCCGATGACCTCCTAAAACAAGCCGAGCAGCTGCCTCTCGAGGCCATCCATACCGACGATGAGCTAGGCAAAAAGCTGCATGCATCGGCCAAAACCATTCTCAAATCGTTGGGGCTGCGCGAGCAAAGCTGGATTTCTACGGCAGAAACCTCCGATGCTACCCGCATTTTTGCAAATACCAAGTTCAATGGCGACGGCATTATTACCCCCGCCAGTGCGGGCGAAGATGCGCAGCTAGCCGAGCTCATAGAGGTGATTATTCAAGCCATCCAACCGCTCACCGATCGATCGGGCAAGCCTGGTATCGACCGTGCAGCGGTGGAGCAGTTTTACCATTTGCTCGCAACCCGTTTGCAGTGGCTCGGAGAAGGCGAAAGTAAGGTGATAAAACCCCTGGGTGAAGGTACCGCCGCCGCCTGGCAATCCTTACATGTGGTAGCCGAAAAGGTGGATGATTATTTTTTGCGTTGCCGTTTGGCGGCATTCGATGAGCAAACCGTGGCCAAGCTGGGCCTCGATGCCCACAGCCTCGAAGCCTATCGCCAATCGCTTTTGGATACCACGGCGGAAGTGTTGCAGAACGCACCTTTGGCCAAAATTGAGGCAGGAGCCCCTTTGCCCCTGGGGGCCGGCATCAATCCGGCCTGGGAAAAGGCCATGCAGCAACTTACCGAACGGGTGGTTTGGCCCCTTTTTGGAAAGCAAAACAGCTTGTCGCAGGCGCAGTGGGAGGAAGCAAAAGCGCAATTGGCGCCGTACGGACAATGGCTTGCGGCGGAGACCGGGCAGTCGCTGAGCCAGCTTACGCTTCAACAACTCGCCGACTTGCAGCAGAGCGACAGAGCGGCCTTGGAAGCTTTGATCGACAAAGACGAAGCCCAGCGCGAATCGGCCGAAAACATCATGCAGGTAGATAAGTTGGTGCGCTACCACCGCGATTTGTATCGCCTGCTCAAAAACTTTGTGACCTTTTACGATTTCTACAGCAACGAGGAGGAGCGCGCCATTTTTGAGGCGGGTACCTTGTTTATAGATCAGCGCAGCCTGGGTTTATGCATACGTGTAGACCATATGGACCGGCACACCCAGCTGGCTGGTCTCAGTGGTATGTATTTGATGTATTGTCAATGCACTTCGCGTCACAGCAACGAAAGCATGACCATTGTGGCCGCCCTCACCAATGGCGATGTCGATAATTTAGTGGTAGGCCGCAATGCGCTCTTTTACGATATGCAGGGCCGTGATTGGGATGCCACCATTGTGAAAATTATTGAAAACCCCATCAGTATCCGACAAGCTTTTTGGGCGCCCTATCGCAAGGTGGCGGCTTTGATAGAGCGGCAAATCAGCCAGTTTGCCGAAGCGCAAGACAAAAAAGTGGAAGCGGATGCTGCTTCGGCGGTAGATGGAAGTCCATTGAGCAACAAGCCCACCGAAGTAGCCAAAGCGGTGCCCGTACCCTTCGACATTGGTAAGTTTGTGGGCATATTCGCCGCCATCAGCCTGGCGTTGGGTGCCTTGGGTACGGCGCTGGCCTCGGTGGTAGGCGGCTTTTTGGGGCTCATTTGGTGGAAAATGCCGCTGGCCATAGCCGGACTGCTGCTTGTCATTTCGGGACCATCGATGACTTTGGCTTGGCTCAAACTGCGTAACCGCAACCTGGCACCCCTGCTCGATGCCAACGGCTGGGCCATCAACGCGCGTGCTGCAGTGAACATTGCTTTTGGCAAAACACTCACCCAATTGGCCGAAATTCCGGTTGGCGCCAGCATCAACCTGGTAGATCCTTTTGTGGTTAAAAAGAAGCCTTACCTGAAGTATTTGCTGCTAGGCGGTTTGATTTTAGGCATGCTGCTCTACCTGCTGTGGCGGAGGCAATTTGTGGGATGGTGAAGAAAGAGAGCCCTATTTGGCAATGATATTAAGCTAAGGGTCGCATGATAATGGTAGCGGTCAAATGAATGATTCCTCAGGTGCGACCCCCTCGGGGTCGAGATGGGTTGGAATGTTGAATTACTACCCACATTTGACCCCCTCGGGGTCATATTAAGCTGCCTTGATTCAGTAATATTTCTGTTTTGAACTTGATTATGTGGTTTTAATCATCACCAAGCACCCCGAGGGGGTGCCATGTGGGTAGATCAAATTTGGATCAAAAATTCAATCGACCCTGGAGGGGTCGCACTCCGAAAGGCTGGAAGTGAAGGCTAAATTTTGCCCGATGAAGTCTTAATTTAATGACATTGCCTGTTGGGCGAAAGTTAGCGAATTACCTCACCAGCTTTAAGGCCCCGGGGACACCTTCAATCTGTAAAAAGAGCAAACCTTGGGGTAGTTCTTCTACGGCTAATCGTGTTAATTCCGACTCGCCAACAAACTGCTTCACCAAACGCCCTTTCACATCGGTGATGCGTACGTTGCGGCCTACCCACTCTGATTTCAGTTGCAATCGGCTTCCCTCAGTTAAGGGCATGGGATACACCTTGGCGCCCGCTTCAATGGTCTCGGCGGCTACCGAGGTATTGCTCCAGGCGGCGGTCAATTTTACGATGCGGTGCGTAAAGGGCTGGTCGTTGGTCCAGTTTACACCATTGGTGGCCAGGTAGATGTTGCCCTCGGGGTCGGCCACAATATCGCGCAAACGACCGTACACATTGTTGAGGTATTGCTGTTCCGAAATGATTTGGTTGCCCATACTGTCGAGCTCCATCACATACAAGCGTGTGTTTTTGAGGGTAGTAAGGAGGAGCTTTTTTCTGAAAACCGGGAGGCGCGGATGGTCGTACCAAATCATGCCGGCAGGGGCGATGGTGGGCGTCCAAATGCGCAGCGGGACCTTTACGTCGTTGGCATTGCAGTAGGCAATTTCATTCGCATTGTCGCACATACCCGATACTGTTGGCCAACCGTAATTTCTGCCAGCGATGATCTCATTGAGTTCATCGTCGGCATTGGGGCCATGCTCCGAGCTGTAGATGCGGCCATTGGGGTGCAGCAAAATGCCTTGCGCATTGCGGTGGCCGAGGGTGTATACGCGGCTGCCGGGGATGGGATTGTTGGCCGGAATACCCCCATTGGGCAACATCCGCAACACTTTGCCTGCTAAATTCGCCGGATTCAAAGGCGCTTGCAAGTTTTGGGCGTCGCCGGTGGTCATAAGAAAGGTGCGGTCGGGCAAAAAGAGCAAACGAGAGCCGTTGTGGGTGCTGTTGCCGGGGATGTCGTTCAACAAAGTGGTGTCGTTGCCCAGGCTTTGGGTGGTGGCATTATAGGTTGAGCGCACCAAACGCTCGCGGATTTGGCTGCCCGATTGGTAGGTGTACACATAATACACCCAAGGCGTATCTACAAAGTTGGGGTAGAGGGCCATGCCCAGCAAGCCCGATTCGCCAATATCATAGCAATCGCTTACAATGCGCAATACGGTTTGTTGTCCGGTTTGCGGATTCACCCGGCTGATGCGACCATAGCGCTCGGTCATCCACAGGTGGTTGTCGGGGCCCCACAAAAGGGTCCATGGAATATCTATGCCACGGATGATGGTGCTGGTATCGACCGTGGTATTGCCCACTTGGATTTGTGCAGTGCCGTGCAAGCTCGCAGCGAGCAAAAGGAGGGTGAGTAACTTTTTCATCTTATTGCGCTTGTAAAGCATCCCAAAATTCAATGGCCCGGCGGGTGTGCGGAATCACAATAGTGCCGCCCACCAGGTTGGCAATGCCCATCACTTCCATCAGCTCAGCCTCGGTAATGCCCAAACGGTGGCACTCCTGCACATGGTAGCGGATGCAATCGTCGCATCGCAACACCATGCTGGCTACCAGTCCTAGCATCTCTTTGGTTTTGGCATCGAGGGCACCTTCCTGGTAAGCCGTGGTATCGGCATTGTATATTTTTTGGATGGTTTTGTTCTTGGTCGACAAGATGCGCTCGTTCATGCGGGCGCGGTAATCGTTGAATTCGTTGACGAGGCTCATGGGGTAAAAATACGAAACAAGGTAAGGCTAAAATTGATTTGTTGCTTCTCTGATCAAGCGCTGGTGGGCCCAAAATCTCCTTTCAAAAAGCCGATGTTTCGCTTCAAGCCCTCATAGCCGGTGCGCTTCACGGCGCTTTTGCGGAACAGTTCGTTGAACAGTTCTTTGGTGAGCTCTTGCCATTGCCGGCCATCCATTTCCAGCAGCTGCTCATGGGCTTGAAAGCGCGGCTCTTGGTGAGGCTGGCTGAAGCGGTTCCACGGACAAACCTCCTGACAGATGTCGCAACCGAACATCCAGTTATCAAACTGTCCCTGCATGCTGGTGGGAATAGCCTCTTTCAATTCAATGGTGAAGTAGCTGATGCAGCGGCTGCCGTCGACTTCGTAGGGGGTGATGGCATCGGTAGGGCAGGCATCAATGCAGCGGGTGCAGGTGCCGCAGTAGTCTTTGATGGGGCCATCGGGTTCCAATTCCAAATCGATAATCAGCTCTGCCAAAAAGAAATAGCTGCCTTGCTGTTTGTTGATGAGGTTGGTATGTTTGCCCACCCAGCCCGTGCCGCTGCGGGCTGCCCAGGCTTTTTCGAGTACGGGTGCCGAATCCACGAAAACGCGGCCGTCTATCTCGCCAATTTCTTCGCGCAACACCTCCAGTAGCTCGCGCAATTTGTCGCGCAGCACAAAGTGATAATCTTCGCCATAGGCATATTGCGAAATTTTGGGAGCGTTATCAGGCTGTTTGGCCGGATGGTGATAGTTGTACAGCAAACTCACCACCGAACGGGCTCCGGGTACCAGCAAACGCGGGTCGAGGCGCTTGTCGAAATGGTTTTCCATATAGCCCATTTGTCCGTGCTTGCCGTTTTTCAGCCAGTTTTCGAGGCGGGGCGCCTGGTCTTCCAGGAAATCGGCCTTGCTGATGCCACAAAACTGAAAGCCCAATCGGGCAGCGTGCTGTTTGAGCAGGCGGCTATGGGCTTCGGCGGGTGTCATCCTTCGAGGTGCGGACCGTTAAAGCGCAAACGCAGGCGATCAACCGGTTGGTTCTGCATGAGGTGCGATTCTATGATTTCGTTCACATCTTCCAACTGCACGGCACCGTACCAGATGGCTTCGGGGTAAATCACCAAGGCGGGACCAAAGACGCAGGCATCGAGGCAGGCGGTTTGTTGGGCGCGAATTTGGATGTTGAGTCCGCGTTCCTTGATGCCCGCTTTGAAAGCCGCCACCAAGGCATTGCCATGCTCATGGCCGCAGCTTTTTTTAGCTGGATCGGGCCGCTGGTTATTGCAAATGAAAACGTGTTTTTGGTATTTCATGGGTTAAAGTTACGCAGCCCATTGCAGAAAATGGGAAGTCAGGGTATAATAGGTAGCTCAAAGGGACGGAGGATTTGGAGCTAACTGCTGAAACGCAATTCGGTGCTTTGGCAAGTGCAATACTGCTGAACCTTTTGTATTTTTCACAGCATGAAACACGGCTTCATAGTTTGGGTAATCTTTAGCGGGATTTACTTTACCAACAGCTCAAAAGCGGCTTCTTTGTATCATACCATCAATGAACTTTGGTATTCGCGAAGCTGCAACGATAGCTTTGTCACTGATCTACATATCCCCAAAACCTTCGACCGCAAAGCGAAGCGAAATTTACCAGTAGTGATTTTGTTCGATAGCCAAAACGACAATACCCACCGGCACAATTTGAGCAGCATTGAAATGCTCACCTACCATGGTCAAATGCCAGAAGCGCTGGTTGTTGGCATTGGCTTTCGGGAAGACAATCGTTACCTGCTCACCAGTCACCAAAAATTACCCAACAACCCCCAAAGCGGCTTGGAAGCCATGGCACAAATGCTGTTTTCTGAATTGCTCCCTCAATTGCGCCAAAAATACCTGGCCAGTGGTCCCGTTTTGGTACTTGGCCATTCGCGCACCGCCTATTTGGTGAATTATCTCTACACCAATCATGGCCACAAACTGGCTGTTGCAGGTTGTTTCAGCGGTTTTTTTGAGCCGGGTTGTACGCGAGCCGATTTCCAAAGCGCAGTTCGAAAGTTTAGTCAGCAGCGGCGTGGTCCGGCCTATTATGCCAGCTGGGGCACCGATCCATGGCAAGAAGCCCCTTATGCCACAGCTTTGCAGGGCATCGACAGCATGGTGTTAGGACTTCCCGGCGCCGCACGGGTGCGGGTTCAAAGTCATGCCGGTGCGGGACACCTCATGAATCACAATTTATCGGTACCAGCGGCGCTCTGCTGGTTTTTTGCACCCTATGCCGAGCTTTTTAACAAGTGGCTTTACGATGAAGTGAAAAAGGTGCCGGTAGATAGCTTGTTGCCACAGCTGAACCGGGCCTACGCAGCCTTGGAATCGCAATTGGGAGGTCAGATAGACTTGCCTCTCGATGTGTACATTTCGTTTGGCAATGTTTTGTGGCAGCAAGAGCAATGGGGGGCCATGGAAGCACTGCTTCAACAGGGCAAAAGCACTTTTCCAACCGACTACGAATTGCACTATTTGCTGGCGCTGAGCTTTAAAAAGCAAGGCAAGACCACAGCATACGAAAGTTTGGCAGCTAATGAAGGGAAGCGTGCGCAAAACGACGCACAATTAAAAGAATCAGAAAAAAACGACATCCTGTCCGCTTACCAAGAATTAGCCACTGAACCATGAAAACCAAACATTTTGCTTGGGTGATTTTGCTCATTTTAGCTTCCTGCCAATCGAACCCACCAGCCGCCGATAGCGAAGCGGTGCCCACTGCCGATAACAGCCGCAGCAGCCTCGATTGGGCGGGCACGTATCGAGGCACCTTGCCCTGTGCCGATTGTCCGGGCATCAAAACCGAAATCACCCTGCTGGCGAATGGGCTTTATCGGATGGGCAGTTTCTACCAAGAGCGCAGCATTGCTGCCGAGCTCGACAGTGGCAGTTTTGCATGGAACAAGGACGGCAACCGGATCCTGCTCCACAACGACAGCAGCCTGCAATTTTTGGTGGGCGAAAACCGCCTGTTCAAACTCGATTTGAGCGGCGCCCGCATCACCGGTGCTTTAGCAGAAGCCTACACCTTGGGTAAAGCCACTACCGATACCAACCTGACCGGTCGTTATTGGCGCTTGATTTCGTTGCGCGGAGCCCATTTGCCTGCCAACAAAAGCGGTAAAGAAGCCCATTTGCGCTTTACCGAAGCTGGCGAAGTCAGCGGCAACGCAGGTTGCAACAGCCTTATGGGCAGCTACGAACGCTCGGCCGACAACCGCCTGCGTTTTGGCGCCTTGGCCACCACCGAAATGTACTGCAATGCTGGCATGGAAGCCGAATCGGAATTCCTAAAAGTGCTCAGTGCCACCGACAATTTCAGCCTCGCGCCAACAGGCGATACGCTTTACCTCCAAAAGGCGCGGATAGCACCGTTGGCGGTGTTGGTGGAGGAGTTTTTACGGTAGTGCGCTACCGCGATTCAAGGTTCAAGGTTCAAAGTTCAAAGTTCAAAGTTCAAAAATATGGTTGGGTTAACAATTATGTTGTTTTGAACAAAATTCCCTTTCCTTCGAACTCAAATCGCCCTGTGGGGGTCGAATGTGTGTAGCACTCACGGTGCCTCAAACGCCCATGCGCCCTGTGGGGGCGCTATGTGTGACCGAAATGGAGGTTGTTGGGTATAAAAAATGCGTCATCAGCAAGCATTTCGCTCGGTTGGTCGCACAGGTCGCCCCGCTGGGGCTCTTTTTTCTATATCGCAAATGCGTTGCTACGCACATGTCGCCCCTAACAGGAGCTACGCACATGTCGCCCCTATTGGGGCTACCCAGATGTCGCCCCTGACGGAGCTACCCATATGTCGCCCCTAACAGGGCTTAGCGGCTGGGCTTTTTCGATG
>PNNG01000009.1 GCA_013824115.1 Sphingobacteriaceae bacterium
ATTCATCGGGACGCGATAACCGGGATAAGCTGAGTAAAAAAAAGTCCTGTTTGCGAAGCAAACAGGACTAGGTCGGGGTGGCAAGATTCGAACTTGCGACCTTCCCGATTCATCGGGACGCGATAACCGGGATAAGCTGAGTAAAAAAAAGTCCTGTTTGCGAAGCAAACAGGACTAGGTCGGGGTGGCAAGATTCGAACTTGCGACCTCCTGCTCCCAAAGCAGGCGCGATAACCGGGCTACGCTACACCCCGAGGTGGCTATCTTTTGCGGTGAGACCGGGATTCGAACCCGGGGTACAGTTACCCGTACGACAGTTTAGCAAACTGTTGGTTTCAGCCACTCACCCATCTCACCGGTTGGCTTGGCCAATTGGGACTGCAAATATAGCATTTCGAGTCATGCTTGTATGCTCAAGCAGAAAAAAGTGTGAGATTTTTCTGCTTGCTAAAAATCCAATGGACCAATCCATTTGCGATCCCGACTGGGGTCGAACCAGTAACCTACTGCTTAGAAGGCAGTTGCTCTATCCATTGAGCTACGGGACCATGAAAGGCGTGCAAAGATAAGTTTTTTAAACAATTATCTTCTTGCTGTCATCAGTAAATCCGGCGACCACCTGAACTGTTATGCTTTCGTAAATCTTACTTCCTTTTTTACACTTGGCTTTTACCTCGAAATGTAAAGCCGTACCTTTGCAGCGCCAAATCCAAACTGGAAAGCAACAACAAAAACAATAAATCAAAAATTATACATTATGGCAGTTTTAGTAGGTCGCAAGGCACCACAATTTGTGGCTCCTGCAGTAGTAGATGGGGAAGAAATCGTTGAGGACTTCTCTTTGAATCAGTATTTGGGCAAAAAACACGTATTGTTTTTCTTTTATCCAAAAGACTTCACTTTTGTTTGCCCCACCGAATTACATGCTTTTCAGGAAAAGCTGGGTGAGTTTGAGAAGCGTGGCGTGGCAGTAGTAGCCGCTTCAACCGACTCAGAAGAATCGCATTGGGGTTGGTTGCAGATGCCCAAGGCTGCTGGCGGTATCCAAGGGATTACTTATCCAATTGTAGCCGATACCACCAAAACCATCAGCATGAACTATGGTGTTTTGGCAGGTGAATACGATTACAACGAAAATGGCGAAATGGCGGCTACCGGCCCCATGATTGCCTATCGTGGTCTTTTCTTGATCGATAAAGAAGGCGTTGTTCAGCATCAAGTGGTGAATAACTTCCCACTGGGCCGTTCGGTGAATGAGGCTTTGCGCATGGTAGATGCCTTGCTATTCCATGAAGAAAAAGGCGAAGTATGTCCTGCAAACTGGGAAGCTGGCAAGCAAGGTTTGAAAGACACCCACGTAGGCGTTGCAGAATATCTTTCAGCTCAGTAATAATCGATGCTCAATAAGCAAAAAAGCCCCGAAAGGGGCTTTTTTTATGGCTGAACGATGAGTCGGGTGACGTATTCAGCACCGGTTTTTTCGTGCACAGCTGTGAGAAGTAGCATGCCACTGGCAAAGCCTGGCAGAAACAAAGTTTCACCTGCTTCATACCGCTCACTTAAAAGAAGTTTGCCTTGCAGGTCATGCGCTTTTACCAAATAGGTGCCCGACGTCAAGTGAAGTTTGACTTCGGATTTGGCTGGATTGGGATAAACCCGCATGCGTAGTTTCGTGGCAGGTACCAAACTGGTGGGGCCGCCTACCATGCTCAAATTGCCATTGGCATCAAACGGATCTGACCAGCGGGGATTGGTGTATACATCTGTGCCCGACAAGGTCCGTAAAAAGGCAACCAGCTGAATGCGCTGGGTTGGTGTTAGCTGCAAATTACCGCCAGGACCGGCCAAGCGCGGATCGAGATTGCTATTGCCAGCTTGTTGCGGAACCAGGTTGTAGTGGTTTATCACTTGCTCCAAATTGCTGAATTGTCCGGTATGCATCAACGGCCCGTTCAATTGGCCTGATGTATTGGTTAAATTACGCAAACTGGGTGCGCGGGTATTGTTCAGTTCTACACCAGCTGCCCCTCCTGCACGTCCAATGATTCCGTTGTTCTGTGAATTGGGGTCAATGTCAAATTCTGGGGCTCTGTGACAACCTTGGCAACCGGCACCACCAGCAGGAGGCGGGGCCAGAAAAAGGGCCTTGCCTGCATTTTCATCGGCGGTAAAATTGGGAAAGGGGGCCGCATCGTTGTTCACTTGAGCCCTGCCAATATCGTATTTCGAATCGAACGATTGAATGCTCCTTACAAATTGAGCCAGTGTTTGCTGCAGGCGCGTTTCGGTAATTTGACCGTCTCCAAATACAAATGGAAAAAGCGTTTGGTAGCGTGGGAGTGAGGCCAACCTGCGCAAAAGCGAATCAATGCCAGGCTGACCGTTGGTGCCGCTAAAGCCCATTTCGAGATGGTCTTGGATAGGCTGGGTGGTTTGGGCCTCCAGGGTAAGCGCTCTTTCATCCCAAAAAAAGCGCGGACTGGTGCCAAAGCGTGCGTTAACCAAGCGCATCGAGTGGCGACTGGTAAGTCCGTTATCGAAACCCCGGCTTCTAACGGCCGTATCGCTAAAGGCATAAGCTTGTAGGTGGCAACTGGCACAAGCAATTTGGCCGTTGAGCGAAAGTTGTTTGTCGTAAAAAAGCACACGCCCCAAAGTAGCACCTCTATTGTTGATGGCATTGTTCGCCGGTGTGTTGTTTTTGGTGATATAAGCAGGAACGGTTTGACTGCTGTAGGGATACAGATTGTCCAAATCGATACTGGAGATGGCTCCAACAGCAAATACGAATAGCAAAAGGAGGAGAATTCGGTGTTTCATAAGTAGATGTTGACTTCCATCAGATGATGAATCGGATAGAAAGTTTAAGCAAGATAAAAACATTCTAGTATCAGACAAACAAAAGCCCCGCCAATTTTGGCGGGGCTTTAATTTTAGCTGAAAAAGCTCACTCCGAATACATGCTTTCGTACTCATTTCTGTATTTTTCCATGATTACCTTGCGCCGCAACTTCATGGTGGCAGTGAGTTCGCCCGTTTCAACGCTCCAGCTTACGGGCAAGAGCTTGAATTTTTTGATTTTTTCCCATTGTCCGAAACCCGAATTGTAGTGGTCAATTTCATGCTGGAATTTCTCAATTACTTGTGGGTTTTTGATGATTTCAGCCTGATTGGTAAACGCGATTCCGTGGTGTTCGCACCAATATTTTACGTTGTCCCAGGCGGGCGAAATAAGGGCCGATGGGAAGTTTCGTCCTTCGCCACAAACCATCAACTGCTCAATAAGCAACGACTCTTTGAATTTGTTTTCCATTACCTGTGGTGCGATGTACTTGCCTCCAGAAGTTTTGAAAATCTCCTTTTTACGGTCAGTAATCTTCAGGTTGCCCTCGGCGGTAAAGGTGCCTATATCGCCCGTATGGAACCAACCATCGGCATCAATAACCTCTGCGGTCAATTCTGGGCGTTTGTAATAGCCCATCATCACATTGGGGCCTTTGCATAAAATTTCTCCGTCATCGGCAATCTTTACTTCCACGCCTTCAAGTACGGGTCCAACCGAGCCAAATTCAACTTGAAGCGTTTCAAGGTAATTCACCGAAATCACCGGACTGGTTTCAGTTAAGCCGTAGCCCTCGAGCACCGGGATATTGGCCGACCAGAATACGCGGGCCAAGCGGGGCTGCAAGGCTGCCGCTCCACTCACAATGGCCTTCACATTGCCACCCAAAGCTTCGCGCCACTTGCTGAAGATAATTTTATTGGCCAGCTTCAATTGGGTTTCATACCACCAGCCATTTTTACCACGCAATTCATATCGGAGGCCCAAATTAAGCGCCCAAAAGAAGAGTCCCTTTTTAACACCAGTGAGGTCGTGGCCTTTCGACACAATCTTGTCGTACACCTTTTCTAACAAGCGCGGAACTGCCGAAAACACCTCTGGCTTAATTTCTTTCAGGTTATCGCCAATGGTCTCCATGCTCTCGGCATAATGGATGCTGATTGAACGATACATCATCATATAAGTGAGCATGCGCTCGTAGATATGGCAAAGTGGTAAGAAGCTGAGGCTCTTGTCGCCCGGCTGAATGGGCACACGCTTGTCGGAAGAAACCACGTTAGAAGCCACATTGCGGTGGCTGAGCATTACTCCTTTAGGGAAACCCGTAGTGCCCGAAGTGTAGATGATGGTGAACAAATCATCGGCTTTGATGCCTTTTTTGATTTCTTCTACCTTGCTGAGGTCACCGCCCTTGCCAGCCTCCTTCACTTCTGTCCAATGTTTGGCACCTGCCACCTTGTCAAAGGTGTAAACCCCTTTTACACTGGGAACTTCTGCAGCTATTTTGATGATCCGATCGTACAACTCCTTGCTCGATACAAAAATGTACTTTACCTCGGCATGGTTCAAGATGTAGTTGTAGTCCTCATCGGTTATGGTAGGGTAAATGGGCACATGCACGGCACCAACCTGCAGCATGCCATAATCCAGGAAATTCCATTCGGGACGGTTATTGGAAATATTGGCAATTTTATCACCAGGCTCAATGCCCATAGCCAACAAACCCAAGCTCAAGGCATTGGCTTCGGCTATCAAATCATCGGTGCTGTACGACACCCATTTTCCATTCTCTTTGGCCGCCAATGCGGTTTTGAGCGGAAAAGTATTCTTCTGGTGATAAGGAATGTCAAAAAGTCTCTCGATAGTCATATTAATGGCTTTAGGTGGCTCAATTTCGGGAAGAATAGCGGAATTAGCAAAGCATAAAAAAACCCCGCCGAA
Organism: Sphingobacteriaceae bacterium; assembly: GCA_013824115.1. Lineage (GTDB taxonomy): Bacteria > Bacteroidota > Bacteroidia > UBA7662 > UBA7662 > PNNG01. The sequence goes on from PNNG01000009.1 coordinate 4,784, forward strand.
GCAGGGTTCTTTTTTGTGCATTCAAATTACTGTTTCACCACTTTATTGGTGAACAAGCCTGCTTCATGGGCAATTTGTACAGTATAAATACCAACGGGCAGGTTAGCCACTTGCAAATTGGCACGGCTTCCTTCTCCGGCAGTGTGCTGCTGACGCAAGACTACCTGACCCAAGCTATTGAGTACTTCAATGGTTGCACTGCCCACTTTTTCGGGCACTTCTACCACCAATACATCCTTCACAGGATTGGGAAACATGCGCAAAGGCAGGCTGCTAGGCTCTATCACGCTAACCGCGTTTGGAATGCTTACCTCATCAATAAAGAGGTTGTTACCATAATTGCTAATGCCACGGAAACGCAAAACAACGTCGGCTTGGCCTGCCAAGCTGCCCAAATTAACGGTTTCAACGCGCCAGTCGGCCGCTACTGGACTTGTGTAAGCACCAGTCATAGCAGCACGGGTAGATAGGTTGGTTCCTGATTTGTCGTACAAGGTCGTCCATGTTTGACCGCAATTGGTTGAAGCTTCAACGAGAAGTCGGTCAGCACTGTTTGCATTGTATTGCGCATGTGCCATTTGAAAAGTCATCTGAGCACTCGAACCTGCCTGGCTGAAATTCAGGCGTGGCATATACATATCGTCAATGTCGCCATTGGGAATGTCGTAGAAATTGATGCGAGCAGAACGTGTAGTGCTATTGGCGCCTAACAAGCCCAAAGCCCAGCCATTGGCAGCTGAAGTGCCGTTGTTAACACCCCAACCTACAGGAGGGAATGAGCCTGCAAAACTGTTAAACATGCTGTTTGCAGGGGTATCGCCTAAAAAGAATGCACCCGATGCCGTTGAACGCACCGCACTGGGGTGATTGGTGCCGTTCATGGTGAGGATACGGAATTCGTAGCTGCTGCGACCGACATTCAAACTTACAGGATTGAGGCTCACATTGGCAGTAGCATTGGGAGCCAAATTACCAGTCCAATTCACGGTTTGAACTTGGGTGCCAATGGTTTGGCGAATTTCCATGGCAGTAATAGGATTGGTGCCTTGGTTCAATACGCTGATGCTCGGGGTAAAACTGGCTTGGCAATTGTAAAAAGTGCCAGCAGTATACTCCAACTTTGAATTCAGAGGTACTGGCTGTGGATTGGTACGAGCTGCCTGAGCTACTTCTTTGGTAACGTCGTTTTGTACAAAAGCAATTACCCTGATCTCTGCAGCATCACGAATAAATGTGGGCAGTGGGGCATTGATCGTAACTATTTGCACTTGGCCATTGGTCCAGGTAGAAGGCAACGCAGTACCCGTTGCGTTCGGATACATACGACGCGTTACATCATAAAAGTCGGTTTCGCCATTGGTGCCAGGAGGAGAGGTAAAGCTCATGTGCTTTTCAACCAAAGCAATCCGTGCAAACCAAGTGCCGCCACTTACTGCTTGTGCTGCGGTGATGGTCATGCTGATGCTGATCGAATCCCAGGTGGGATTGATGGCATGCTCCAATTGTACTGAGAAAGGAGAAGTTGCCGACTGACGTGAGGTAATTAAGGCTTGCGTAAGGTTCAAGCTGTGGCCATTGCCAATGGTGGCCCCGTCGTGACGGGCATTGGGTGCCGAATTGATGCTGTAATTAAGAACGACGGGCGTTGGGATCAACCGTATTTTGGTTGTGAATAGGGCCTGCCGATGGAATGGCAACTTGATACTTCAATCCAATAATATTCGAGGTATTGGCATCCAACAAGGCTTTAGTAGTTGGATTGGCCGAAGCACAAGGCGGACAGTTTTCTCCAGAGAAAACTTCATAAAGCTGCATCCGTGGAGCTTGTGCAAAAGCAACACCAGTTACTGCAGCTGTAAACAGGGTGAGTAAAGTTTTTTTCATACGGGATAGGTTAATAGGAAACACGAGATTAGAGGTTTTACACGAAAAATGCAAGTAGGCGTTTGGGTTTGAATAAAATTTGTCGCCGCTCGACCGTTTGGTGAACTGACAATATGTCACCTTGGGGGCTTTTCGCTATCTTTGCACAAATTTTCAAACAACATGGCCAAGCAATTTTCTGGAAATGTATTCGATAAAGTGCAGGACGAGCAGCGTCAGGGAGAGGTGTACACCCTCGAAGCGACGGCAGCAGGAAAAAAGAAAATGTACCTCGAAAGCTATGGCTGCCAGATGAATTTCAGCGACAGCGAAATAGTGGCCTCTATCATGGCCGAAAACAATTATGTACCTACCACGGCGCTCGAAGAAGCCGATGTGGTTTTTATCAATACCTGCTCCATTCGTGAAAATGCTGAGCAAAAAGTGCGGGGCCGTTTGCAGGTTTTCCGTCAGCATAAGAAGCTCAAACCCGATATGACCATCGGGGTGCTGGGCTGTATGGCCGAACGCCTCAAGTCGAAATTGCTCGAACAAGAAAAGTTGGTTGATTTGGTGGTGGGCCCCGATGCCTACAAAGACCTGCCCAATTTGTTGAGTCAGGTAGAGTCGGGTCAGCCTGCAGTGAACGTACTGCTCTCGCGCGAGGAAACTTATGCCGACATTACCCCGGTTCGCTTGGGAGGAAATGGCATTTTGGCGTTTGTAACCATCATGCGTGGCTGCGACAATATGTGCTCTTTTTGTGTTGTACCCTTCACCCGTGGTCGCGAAAGAAGTCGCGATGCCCACAGCATCATTGAAGAATGCCGCGATTTGTGGCAGCGTGGCTATAAAGAGGTTACCCTGCTGGGTCAAAATGTAGATTCATACCACTACACGGCAGCAGATGGCTCCGAAAACGTGAATTTTGCCCAGCTGTTGGCATTGGTTGCTCAAATTGATCCGGGCTTGCGCGTACGTTTCAGTACCTCGCATCCCAAAGACATTACCGACGAGGTGTTACACACCATGGCCGCTTACCACAATATTTGCAAGAACATTCACCTGCCTGTACAGTCGGGCAACACGGAAGTGCTCAAGCGCATGAACCGCACCTACGACCGCGCCTGGTATTTGAACCGGGTGGAAGCCATCCGCCGCATCTTGCCCGATTGTGCCATCACCAGCGATGTAATTGCCGGTTTTTGCGGCGAAACCGAAGAACAACACCAAGATACCCTCAGCATCATGGAGCTTTCGGGTTACACCATGAGCTTCATGTTTAAATATTCGGAACGTCCAGGTACCCTGGCAGCACGCAAGTTTGAAGACGATGTGCCAGAAGAGGTGAAAAGCCGTCGACTGCAAGAAATCATTGACTTGCAAGGCAAGCTGTCGCTGCTCAGCAACGAGCAAGATGTAGGCAAGACCTTCGAAGTATTGGTAGAAGGACCCAGCCGCAAAAGCGACGAGCATTTCTGTGGCCGCAACAGCCAAAACAAAATGATTGTCTTCCCCAAAGGCAATACCCAGGCTGGCCAATATGTGAAAGTGAAGGTAGAAAGATGTACCCAAGCAACGCTGCTAGGTAATTTGGTCGACTAAAGGCTTTGCTCATGGACTTGCAACAAGTAAAACAGCGCTTTGGCATCATAGGCAACAGTCCGGCCCTCAACCACGCCCTCAACATTGCAGTTCAGGTGGCACCGACCGATGTTTCGGTACTCATTTCGGGTGAAAGTGGGGTGGGTAAAGAGGTCTTTTCAAAAATTCTTCACCAGCTGAGTAACCGCAAACACGGGAAATTCATTGCCGTTAACTGCGGTGCCATTCCCGAAGGAACCATCGATTCGGAGCTTTTTGGGCACGAAAAAGGCTCGTTTACCGGAGCTTTTGAGGCGCGTCAGGGGTATTTTGAAACAGTAAACGGTGGAACTATTTTTTTGGATGAAGTAGCCGAAATGCCGCTCGGTACCCAGGCACGTTTGCTGCGGGTGCTCGAAACGGGCGAATTCATCAAAGTAGGCTCCAGCAAGGTGCTCAAAACCAATGTGCGGGTGATTGCTGCGAGCAATGTAGATTTACCCGGACTCATTCAAAAGGGCAAATTCCGCGAAGATTTGTACTATCGGATGAATACCGTGGCCATACATATTCCCGCCTTGCGCGAGCGTGCCGACGATATCCCTTTGTTGTTTAGGAAATTCGCCATCGACTTTGCCGAAAAGTATGCATCTCAGCCCGTACAGCTCGATGTAGAAGCAACGCAATTTTTACAGAAATACCCATGGCCGGGCAACATCCGACAACTGAAAAATGTGGCCGAACAAATGTCGGTATTGGCCCATTTTCGTTTGGTAGAAGGTCAGGAGGTATTGCGTTATTTGCCACCCATGCCGCTTTCTCAAAACCTCATGGTGCTTCCAGGGCATCAGGCCCATGGGGGGGAAGAGCATTTGAACGAGCGCGACATCTTATACAAGGTGCTTTTTGATATGAAAAAGGACCTGAACGACCTCAAAAAAGTGGTTGCTCATTTGGTAGAGCACAACAACATTGATGGCCTTCCTGTAGAACAGCAAGAAGTGTATCTGCGCCATGTAGAAGAAGAAGAGCCCGTGGGAGAAAGCATCCGCATCAGTCCGGCAGTGGTGCAAAATACCACCGTGGTAAGCGATTTTCGTTCACGCTTCGACCATCAAGCCGATGTGGAAGACATTGAAGAAAACCTCTCATTGGAGGAAGTTGAACGCCGCATGATTACCCGCGCCTTGAAAAAACACCAAGGTCGACGTAAAAATGCAGCCATTGAGCTGGGCATTTCAGAACGCACTTTGTATCGAAAAATCAAGGAGTATGACATTGAAATATAGCAGCTTACTTCTTTGGATACTCCTCAGCGTACCCTTGGGTGGCTGCGGCGTTTATTCGTTCAGCGGAGCGAGCATCCCGCCCGAAGCCAAAACCATTACCATTCTGCAAATCGAAAACAATGCACCGGTCATAGTGCCCTTTTTGTCGCAAGTATTGAGCGACCGGATGCGTGATAAATTTTTAGCGGAAACCGGTTTGCGCCTGGCCGAAGCCGATGGCGATTTGCAATTCGAAGGAGCCATTACCGAATACAGTGTGGCGCCCGCAGCCGCATCGGGTAACGAAACCACGGCCTTAAGCCGACTCACCATTGGGGTAAAAATTACTTTTACCAGCAAAATAGATCCCAATCAGGATTGGGAACAAACATTCAGACGATTTGCCGATTTTGACGCCAGCCGCGATTTACAGTCGGTAGAAGAGCAACTGATTAACGATATTGTGCGTCAGTTAATCGACGATATTTTTAACAAGGCCTTTGTAAACTGGTAATGAATCTCGATCTGTTGTTGAAACTGGTGCGTGAGCCCGGCAGTCTGGAAGCAGCAAACCAAGCCGATTTGGAGGCTTTGGTGGCAGAATACCCTTATTTTACGGCAGCGCAATTGCTGCTGCTAAAGTTGTATAAGCAGCAAAACAGCATTCATTTCAACAAACAATTGCGCAAAGTAGCCGCTTTGGCACCCAGTCGCGAGCATGTGTACGACTTGGTGGAGGTTTTGCCCACCTTCGACGAAAGCCCCGAGCCTGTGACCGAAGCAGCTCCGCCTGCTTTGGAAGTATCATTGCCCATCGGTGAGCCCGAAGTTGTTCCCATGGTAGAGTTGGTTGCAGCAGCAGCGAGTGAAATAACAGAGAAGATGGAAGTTTCGGATGAACTCATTGAAACAGAGGCTGCGCTTGAGGAAATTCCTTTGGACGAAGCACTGCCCGAAGTCGATACCCAGGCTTTCAATGAGCCGACTGCTGAACCAACAGCCATAGCTGAGGAGGTAGGAGCGGAGGTGTACGAGGAAGCCGTAGCGGAAGAGGCTTTGGTGCCAGCAGAACCTGCTTTTGACCCGGCCTTAGAAAGTCCTGTTGCTTTGGAGTCCATTGCAGAAGAAAAGGAAGCCATGCTACTCACCGAAACAGCTGCTGCTGCCGCCTTAGGCACTGAGGAAGAGACAGTGGTAGAAGAAAGTCAAGCAGCAATGGCGCGGGAGCCATCGCTGGTGCCCGAAAGGAGGCAAGAAAAAGGGGTGCAAATGGCAAGCGAAGGTACCATTGCCGGGGGATACAGCCAAGACGCCGACTTTATCCAAACTGCACACGATCGGCTCAGTTGGTTCCGCTATTTTGCCGGTAAACCACTACGCGAACAGCCCGATGAGGTGCTTGAACAGTTGTACCTCGAGCATATGCAGCAGGATTTGTTAAAAGCGCCTGAAACCACGCCCGAATCGAACATCAAGGCAAAGGTGAATTTTGCCGAAGAGGTAGAGAGTTCGGTTTCCATGGAAGAAGAAATCAAACGCTTGGCTTACGACAGCATCAGCGATGATGAGCTGCCCGCCAGTGAAACCCTGGCGCGCATATACGAGAAGCAACACGAATACAAAAGGGCCATCAAAATTTACCAGAAGTTGATTTTGAAATTTCCCGATAAAATGACTTACTTTGCCGGTCTCATAGAGGAACTAAGAAAAAAGGCATAAGGCTTTTCTTGGTTCTCCATTTAAAATCAAACAATCACTACGAAATGTACACTTTTATCACCCTGCTGATCATCATTGTTTGTGTGTTGATGATCCTCATTGTGTTGGTGCAGAAGCCCAAAGGCGGCGGATTGGCATCCAATTTTTCGGCTACCAACCAAGTAATGGGCGTGAAGCGCACCACCGATGTTGTTGAAAAAGCAACTTGGATTTTGAGCGTTTCGCTATTCGTGCTGGCCATGATGATCAACATCTGGATTCCACGCGACGATAGTGCCACCGTACCCGGAAGCACCTTGAAAGAAAAGGCCGAACAAGCACCTATCAATGTGCCTAATACACCAGCTCCTGGAGCTGAACAGCCAGCAGGTACCGAAATGGTGGCTCCTGAAAAAACAGCTGAATAAAGTTCACTTACATAAATTCCAAAACCACCTCCGGGTGGTTTTTTTATGGCCTGCATTTAAAGCCTTACATCTCCGTGGTGCGTTATACGTTTCAGGCAGTTTTGCTTACGTACCCACCAGCAGCCGCACGAATTCGCGCTTCGCCACGGGTAAAAGTGTAGGCTGAACCGGTAGCCATTGCGGAAAAATGGCAGCAAAAGTGGCTGGATTGGGCAAATCGGTAAACTGCCTGATGATTTTTGCCTTCAAACTTTCCCAGCTTTCAACCAAACTGCGGCGGAAGGTACCAATGTAACGCGTTTTTAAGCTGCGGTAAGGCGTGAGGTTGTTTTCGAACAAACTCAGCTCGTAACGGTAGCAAAGGGTTTCCCAGGTCGATTGAGTGCCCAACAACAGATAACCCTCTTCTTTACGCAAAGGAAGCAGGCCAACCGGCAACCACTCGAGTTTTTGGGCTACTTCTTCGTACCGCTGTTTGCCCACTTCAAGCCCTTCGCCCAGCAATGACTTTCCTACTTCCAAAATGGCTTCCAAATCTTGCAGTGAATCAAGGGGTTGAGTGCTCGTCTTATACTCAAATTGGCGGTTCTGCCAGTCAATTCCGCTGATCTGCCGGGGGAATTGGGCAGTTATATCGGCCTTACCCTGCTGCAGCGCCAGCAATTCGGCATGACGCGCAGCCATTTCACCCAAAACAGGGTAGAGGCGGTTGCGGTGAAATTGGGCTTTGGCATGCTGCAAATAGTCTAACAGCATATAGGTTTTGTACTCCACATCGAGCCAACCTTCAAAAAGCCTTTTGCATTCAGCTGTTTCATGGGGTCCTCCTGTAATTTTTGTCAGACCGTTACTGCCAGCTTTGTCAGTACACCGCCGGCAATTCGGCCAAAACTGTCATAATTTACATCAAAACGCGCAATGGCACAAAAGCTGTTATCGGGGCTGTGTCAAATTTTAAACTTAATCCAAAGTATATGTCAGTTAAAATCCAACCCATTGCAGACCGCGTGCTCGTTGAAGCAGCGCCTGCCGAAGAAAAAACCGCTGGTGGCATCATCATCCCCGACACCGCCAAGGAAAAACCACAACGTGGTAAGGTAGTAGCCGTGGGCGCCGGTAAAAAAGACGAGCCCATGACCGTAAAAGCAGGTCAAACCGTATTGTACGGCAAGTACTCGGGTACCGAAATCAACATCGACGGCAACGACTACCTCATCATGCGCGAGTCGGACATTCTGGCAATCATTGACTAACCCTTAAAAAACACCTAAACATGGCAAGTAAAAATATCCATTTCGACACCGAAGCCCGCGAAGCCCTCAAACGTGGCGTTGACGCTTTGGCCAATGCAGTAAAAGTTACTCTCGGTCCCAAAGGCCGCAACGTGGTAATCGACAAAAAATTCGGCGCACCTACCGTTACCAAAGACGGTGTATCGGTTGCCCGCGAAATCGAATTGAAAGATCCGGTTGAAAACATGGGCGCACAGCTCGTGAAAGAGGTTGCCTCTAAAACTGCAGATCAGGCTGGCGACGGTACCACCACCGCCACCGTTTTGGCCCAGGCCATCGTAAAAGCCGGTTTGAAGAACGTAGCTGCCGGTGCCAATCCCATGGACCTCAAGCGTGGTATCGACAAAGCCGTGATTTCGGCTGTGAAGTCGCTCCGCAGCCTGAGCATGGAAGTAGGCGACGATTTCAGCAAAATTGAGCAAATCGCCACCATCTCTGCCAACAGCGATGCTGTTATTGGCAAACTCATTGCCGACGCCATGAAGCGCGTTACCAAAGAAGGTGTAATCACCGTAGAAGAAGCCAAGTCGACCGAAACCTACGTTGACGTGGTAGAAGGCATGCAGTTCGACCGCGGTTACGTATCGCCTTATTTCGTAACCAATGCCGACAAGATGGAAGCGGAACTCGAAAATCCGTACATCCTCATCTACGACAAAAAGATTTCGGCCATGAAAGAACTCCTCCCTGTGTTGGAGAAAGTGGTTCAAACCGGTCGCCCGCTCCTCATCATCGCCGAAGACGTTGATGGTGAAGCCCTTGCTACCCTTGTGGTAAACAAAATCCGCGGTTCGCTCAAGATTGCTGCCGTAAAAGCACCTGGTTTCGGCGATCGCCGCAAGGCCATGTTGGAAGACATCGCCATCCTCACCGGCGGTACCGTAATCAGCGAAGAGCGCGGTTACAAGCTCGAAGCTGCCGATTTGACTTACCTCGGTCGCGCCGAGAAGGTGAGCATCGACAAAGACAACACCACCATCGTAAACGGTGCCGGTAACAGCGACGACATCAAAGCCCGCGTAAACCAAATCAAAGCCCAAATCGAAAGCACCACCAGCGACTACGACCGTGAGAAGTTGCAGGAGCGTTTGGCCAAATTGGCTGGCGGTGTGGCCGTACTCTACGTGGGTGCTGCTACCGAAGTGGAAATGAAAGAGAAAAAAGACCGTATCGACGACGCTTTGCACGCTACCCGTGCCGCGGTTGAGGAAGGCGTGGTACCCGGCGGTGGTGTGGCCTTCATCCGTGCCATTAAAGCGCTCGACCGCATCAGCACCGACAATGCCGACGAAAAAACCGGTGTTGCTATCGTGAAGCGCGCCCTCGAGGAGCCTTTGCGTCAGATTGCCGAAAACGGCGGCGTAGATGGTTCAATCATCGTGCAGAAGGTGAAAGAAGGCAACGGCAACTTCGGTTACAATGCCCGTCTCGATAAATTCCAGAACATGTTGGTAGCCGGCGTTATTGATCCTACAAAGGTGGCCCGTGTGGCCCTCGAAAATGCAGCCTCAATCGCGGGCATGTTGCTCACTACCGAGTGTGTGATCTCAGAAGAACCTGAGAAGGAATCAGCTCCTGCCATGCCCGGCGGCGGCATGGGCGGCATGATGTAAGTCAGGTCTCCTTTTCAAACCGAACCCCGCTTGCGTTGCAGGCGGGGTTTTTTGCTGAATGATGATGGATGGTGGTTTTGTGCATTTTGCTGCCCTACACCATACCATGGTCATTTTTTCGAGAATTGAATCAGCCGTTGTTTTTTGCACTATCTTGCCTGTGACTTACCCGGCGAAGCTGTGCGAATACCTGAACAAAACAAGTGGTTGAATCCTAGAGCGACCTGTTTTACCGCAAATATCCCGGCGGTTGAGCGGAGCCGAAACCAGCGGGGAGTTATGAAAAATCCACGCTGCTGTGCTACCGGTTACACAAGCACCAATCTTACCGAAATTTCCCCGGCGGTTGAGCGGAGCCGAAACCAGCGGGGAGATGTTTGTCCATTCCCCGAAGTAGCCCAAGCCCTCAAAGACAAACCCGTTACCCCGCTCTCGGGCGACATACGCGATTTGCCAGAAGCAACCGCTACACGCATAGCGCGCGACTTCGACTGCGTGGGCCTCGACTATAACGCTTTCTATCCGGGTGGGCTTCGGCTCCGCTCAGCCACCGTCGTTGATTGCGATGAGTGTTGGATTGAAAGGCGGTCCCTGAGCGGAGTCGAAGGGTGGTCCCTGAGCGGAGTCGAAGGGCACCCCGTATACGTTTAGCGGGAAGGAGCGGGATGTGGAGACGAATTTGTCATATTTTGGGGCAAGGTACTATGAGT
>PNNG01000032.1 GCA_013824115.1 Sphingobacteriaceae bacterium
TGAAAGAGTCGATGATTGGAGGGAATTGGTCGACACCACTAATACCATCAAATTCAAAGGCGCCCATATCGGGAGCTGAACCCGTTCCAGCCGGACGAGCCGTGCCATTAAAATCGGTATTGGGTGTTCCCAAAGCTGGAATTACCACACCACCCGATTCAATGGGCGTGTTGGTTCCAGTAGGAATGGTTAAATTGGTAGTAGAAACGAAAGGAGGCAAACTGTTGCCCGTTGGCGGCACTGAGCCCGCATCGTTGTTGGCATTGCCTACCGATGAAACCAAACGCCAGTCGGCAACCGATACCGAATTACCAGCGCCCACTGTAGTGCCTAGTTTACCTACAAAATTCTGAGGATGCACCGGAACATGGTAGGCGTTGTTGTTCATGGTTAGGTTGGCAAAATTGTAGGCCGCTGGTAACCATACTGCCATGAAGTTAGAGGCAGTTGTTGTTGAAGAATAATCAATGGCGAAGATGTTGTTCCGCACGGCTCCAGTTACGGCAGTTCCTGTTATCAAGAAAGCTGCTGCCGATCCACCCGCTGCTGTTACGTTGGTATAGTTACCATACATGTAAACGCTGTTGTAGTTAACACGGTGATTGGTTCCCGATACCAAACGAATACCGAAAGCATTGAAGGTGGTGGAGGTGTTTGAATAATTCACCGTACGCAAATCATAAATCACATTGTTGACAATGCGTACGCTGTCGCCAGAGTTTACATTCACGCCCCAGGCACCCCAACCGCCCGTGTTCAGGTTCTTGATGCCCCAAATGCGGTTACGTTCTACAACGGCGCCCGGACTGGTGCTCAAATCAATAGCCGACTGACTGGTAGCTGTTGCTGATACTAAATTGAATATTTCGTTTCCGCGTATTTGTACGTTACGCGTATTGGTAATGTCAATACCTCGGAAAATCACGAATTGCGCAGTATCGGTAGAACCAATGGTGGAATTCTCAACCACAATGTTGTTGTTGGTAAGCGAGGCTGCGCCACGTAAGAAAATGGCGTAATAAGCCCTGCGAACACCAACATTGCTTATAGTCAAATTCTGCAACGAATCGGCTGTTGCAAAAGTGGTAATTGCACCATTGCTTGCAACAATACCGTGTGTGCTGGTAACTGTATTCGAGCCTCCCACCACATGCAAATTGCGGATACTTACATTACGTACAGGATTACCTACCTCCGAGCGAATCAAAACAACTGCCGAGTTATCGGAAGGGCTGTTGCTGCGGATGGTGAGGTTGCGGTTGTTGGCAGCACTGTTAGAGCCATTGAGGTGGAAATGGTTCACACCTCGCAAAGCGATAAGTGCATTGCTGCCTGAGAAGGTGCCCTGCACCACTACGTTCGAACGGCTCGTGTCGGGACGAATCGTGATGGTATTGGTTGCACTTGATCCTGGACGACCGAAAATGGTAATGGGGAAGTTCTCGCCAGTGGCATTGGTGTACAGTGTGTCAATAAGCAAGAAGGTGGTGGGAGCAGTGACTAAGCCACTGTTGATGAAGTTGGCTGCTACGGTCAAGCTAGGGAAATCGGCTGGACCACTTGTACCCACACGATAAGTGCCATTGATATTTCCCAAAATCAAATAACGGAAGGTACTGGTAGGCGGAATTTGGTTAGAAGCTTGCAAACCGTCGCCCCCCAAGGGCAGTGTGGTAATGATACCGGAGGCGCTCCGTACTGCCAAATAATATTCAATGGTGTCGAATACCGCTACACCACCCAAGGCCGAATGGCTGATGGTAAAGCTGTAGTTGGTTCCTGCAACCGTAGGTAAGCTATCTACCTGCCAAGTGCTTTGGCTCAACTTCTTGTAAAACACCCGGGCTGTACCAGCAACAATGCTGCTCGCTGTATCGGCTATAATGGCCGACAATCCTCTGCTGGTCACTGTGAACAATGTATCTGCCAGTGGCGTATGCGTAATCTGCGCGAAAAGGCGGCCTTGGAACTCATACGCGCCGATGTCGGGCGTAGTAGCACTGCGTGGTGTGCCCACCAAGTCGCTTGTCACATAACTTACAGGCGTACCCAAATTGTCGAGCGCAATATTGGAAGGAACCAGTAAGTTGGAGGTAAGGAAGTTGGCTGGCAAGCTCACGCTGCCTGCATCTCGGCCCGTTGCCGTATTCCAAGCAGCTATGGTAGCATGGTCGGCAGCTGGTGTAGTAATCCTAAAAATGGGGGGAGGTGTAGTGCCCCCCATGCGCAAGTTGTTGTTCGAGCTTTGCAAACTATCTACCTGAGATACATCGCTAAAGCGATACAAACGAAAAGTACTGGGTAAATTGCCTACCGTAGGGTTTACCTCTAAGTGGTTGTTGCGAACCACAATACGCGACCAAACAGGGGTAGTAACTGTGCCACCTGCGAAATATAGCGCCGCTTGGGTGGTAGAAGTACTGGTGGTATTGATGTTGTAAACTACCGTATTGTTAATCACCTCAATCGCATCGCGGGGGTTCATGGGCGTAAGCACAGAAGCACTAAATGCTCCCGAGATGTTGATGGGATTGATTGCCAAGGTGGTACCGGCAATCACTGGCGCCTGAAAACCGTTAATAACATTGTTGTATACCCGGTTCACGTTCGCAGCATTCAAGGTATCCCTATTCGGGTTGTTAATCAAAATACCAATACCGCTCATAGCCCCAAAAATATTGTTGCCCGAAACTTCAGTGCCTATGTTGTTGGCGGTCCATATAGCTGCACCGGTGGTTGAGTTGGTAACGTATCCGGTAAATTGATTGCTCGAAATAATGGCACCCGATTGGTTTAAGGCATATACCGAACGGAATACGTTATTGGTAAAATTATTCGTCAATACGCTGTTGTTAGCCGCAAAGGTGTTGCTTGCCGGACCATCGAGCCATACTGCATAATAAAAACCACTGAAGTTATTGTTCAAAATCAACGCATTGCTTCCGCGGTAAATGATACCGTTGTTGAAGGTGCTGTTGGTTTGAGGCACTTCAATCAAATTACAACCAATTACATCACCATTGGCGGCTGGATTGGCATAAACCAAAATGCCTTGTCCTGCAGCACCGGGATTAATGGTACGGCGTAGAGTAAGCGCTTGGAAAGAAACACGACTTGGGGCATTTATGGTGAAATGTGTGCGGTTGGTTGCAGTCGCCGAGGCTGTGTCATGAATGAGAATTACGTCGTTGGCAGAACCTGTTGCACTGGTAAATGTAACATTAAAATTGCCTGGGTTAGGGAAGTTACCAATGGTGTAACTGCCAATGTACGTACCTGCATTGATTTGGAAAGTAACCGGGGCCGTAATACCACATTGCTGTAAAGCCGCAACGGCAGCTTGAACCGTTGGATAATCAGCACCACCGCCACCAACAGTGTAAAAACCTGCCAAGCCTGTACAGATATTCACTGTAAGTGTATCGTTCGACACATTGTTATCAGCTCCTAAACCATTGGCATTGGTTGCCCAAAGGCGCAATTGATACGTGCCATTAGCGGGAATAGTAATGGGGGTAGCGAAGGTGTGATTAAATGTTTGTCCTGGTGTCAAAGCAGGAAAAATACTAACTCCCGGGTTGAGCACCGGAGGATCGCTATTCAATTGATAACCAAAATCTACTTGAGCAATGGGGTCAGCCGCCGCATTTTGAACGCGTGCCGTTACTGTATTGGCACCGGTAACGAGTGTGATGGGTGAAATAAGGCTTGCTAAGCGACTGTCGCGGCCAGAAGCAGGGCGCAACGAAACTCCTCCTGTAAATTGGCGAACCGTAATATTTGGGCTTGGCAAGTTACCACTCCAACCTGCACCAATTCCAGTGTAAATGGTAATAAAGCCATTGGTGAAGGTATCGATACCTGCAGGCACAGTACCAGTTCCGGTATATGCAATGCTTGCACCAGGGGTTAGACCTACGAAAATACCTACAAGGTCTCCAGCATTCAACAATAATCCACCTGGGATTAATACAGTAGACCATGAAAATCCACCTGCCGGTGCAGTACTACCCGTATTTTGAGTGGTTACTGCGAAACTAGGCTGAACCTGCGTCCATGCTGGAGTCACAATATTCGGCTGGGCTGTCACCGCAGGTCCAACCCAAACTTGGGCTGTACTTGCACTTCCAATTGTTCCATAGGTAGGAATATAAATGGTATCAATAAAAACTGAGCTCAGCGCCCTGATGTTAAAGGTTATACCAGTACCTGCAGCAGTACCACCCAGTCCATTTCCTCCATTGAGAGGAGGATGGGTAAAAAGGCTAATTTGTGCATTGCTCAACAAGGCTGTGAAAAGCAATGCCGCAATAAGTAATAGTTTTTTCATACGCGGGGCTTTAGTGAAAAATTCAAGTCCTAAAAATACAAATTCTGCCTTAGCGCCAACAGTTTTTTTACACGAATGAGACGAAAATTTGAAAGCAAACCTGTATTACATTTCCACCCTTGAAATAAAAAAGGCCGGCCCTCCCGGACCAGCCTTGCACATGGTTTGGTTTAGTAATCAAGAATCCCTTCCGTAGAAAGGGGATTACTGCCTTTAATACCGTTTGGATATCTTCTAAAGAGACCGGTATCTATTCGAAATCGCATCAAGCTGTTTAACCTGAAACAATCGCATTGTAAAATGGAGGTATGATAGCAATAAAAGTACCGAATTCCTGTTCATTAAAGACCATGCCATCCTTTTGCAGCTCTCCAATATCGGCGATTGCGGTAAATTTGAGCTATAATTGGCATTACAAGCCAATACCAGCCATCCCAAAAAAGGAAAGATTTCCCAATAAAAACAGTAAAAAATTACTTCGTTCCGTTTTAGCTTTCTTCTTTGGCCAAAGGCGGCTCGTGTTCCGCGGTGGGCATTCCTGCCAAGGTTTCTTTGGAAGGGTTGTACTTTCCCTCCAATCGGTTCAGCCAACTCCCTTTCCATAACGGCACACCGCTAATATAGGAGGCTCTTCCCAACAAGTGGGCCCCTACGGGTGCCGTTAGGAATATAAAAAAGATGGTAGCTACAACCCGAGAGGTTACACCCATGTCGTTATACCAAACAGCAGCGGCTGCCAGAATTAAACCTACCCCCAAGGTAGCTGCCTTGGTGGTTACCGAAATCCGCAAATACAAATCGGGCATGCGGACCAGGCCAATAGCCGCCAGAAGCACAAACAAACTGCCCAAACCCGTTAAAACCATCACCAGCAACTCAGTCATTCTTTTTCCTTTTGATTAAGTAGTATGAAAAGGCTACCGTACCTAAAAAGGCCAATAGGCCCAAAATCATGGCAATATCAAGAAAGGTCGCTTCAGCCGTTGCCATGGCATACACCCCCACAATTCCAACACCGATGGTCATTAACAAATCAACCGAAACTACACGGTCGCTCAAATGGGGGCCCAATAAAAAACGCACAAACACCAGTAAAGCCGAAAGCACCAAAATGGGCAGAATGATATACAAAAGGTAGTATTCTAAACTCATCGCATGATGCTTAAAAGCCGTCTTTCAAATCCATTCTTCACACTCTCAATAAAGGCCTGCTCGTCTTTGAGGTACATTACGTGCACATATAAGGTCGTTCGGTCGTCTGAAACATCTAAGCTCAGGGTACCAGGGGTAAGTGAAATCAAATTGGCCAACAAGCTGATTTCGGTGTCCGTTTCGGCCGCAAGTGGAACGCCTACAATGCCCGGTTTCATATAAAAGGGAGGCGTAACCACATCTGCAGCTACTTGAATATTGGCTTTGAGCAATTCATATAAGAAGAAAAACACAAAGCTTATGGTGCGAGGAACAATGGTAAAATAGCGATGCGAGGTGGAGCCCATGACCAACCGCAACAGGAAAAAGCAAACCACGCCACCAAAAATAAAATTATCAAAAGAAAAGGCGCCCGTAAGGGCCATCCAAACCAACGACAAAAGCAAGTGGTAAATCAAGGCCGTTCTCATGGTTCTATCTCCTTGCCTATTTTCAATACCTGTTCCAAATACACTTGCGGCGACAATAAGTCCTCAGCGGCTTGTAAACTCCAGCTTTGAAGCTGTGGGGCCCCATATACAATCAACAAACTACATCCAACCATCACCAACATGCCCAGCAACATGGCCCCCTGTTTTGCAGTAGGGTATTGCTTAAAATACCTAAAACCAACCACTTCTTCTTGGGAAGCCGGTTTCCAAAACACCTCTATCCACAGTCGCATCACAACCACCAAGGTAATAAAGCTCCCCACCAATACGGCGCCAAAAAACCACCACTTTTCGGCAGTGGCCATGCCAATCAACATCGAAAGTTTGGGCCAAAAGCCCGATAAAGGAGGAATACCCACCAATGAAAAAAGCGGAATCACCAGCAATACACTCCATCCCGGGTGCTTTTGCATAACGCCACCCATCTTGCTATATAAATGACTGGCTACCAAACGATACATAATGCCCGTAGCTAAAAAAACACCGGTTTTGGCTACCATATCGTGCACCATATAGAATAGTGCCCCAGCCAATGCTTGTTGGTTATGCGTAGCTACCGCTGCCAGCATAAAGCCAATGTGGCAAATGATTAACCACGACACGCTTTTCACCACATGCTTCTGCACTAATGCCCCCAAACCCCCACTAAGAATGGTGAGTACTGCCACTGCCCCCAACATTTGCTCAATAAATGCATCCCAAGGAAACAGGAGCGTAAATACCCGAATGATGGCATAAACCCCCACCTTGGTGAGCAATCCGCCAAAAATGGCTGTTACGGCTACCGGCGGTGTATGATAAGAAGCGGGCAACCAGAAATACAGTGGAAATACTGCCGATTTAATGCCAAATGCCACAAACAAAATGAAGGCACAGATATCTACCAACGAGCGCTGCTCTACCTGGGCCAGCCTAAGCGAAAGGTCGGCCATATTCAAGGTGCCGGTGAGACCATAGAGCATGGCCAAAGCCGTCAGAAAAATGATGGAGGCCAAAAAATTGAGGGTAAAATACTTGACCGCCCCTTCAATTTGCGACCGCTCTCCCCCTAAAGTAAGCAGTACAAAAGAACTGATAATCATCACCTCAAACCATACATACAAATTAAAAATATCGCCCGCCAAAAATGCCCCACTAATGCCCGCCAAGAGAAAATGATAAATAGGGTAAAATCCGAATCGTAACCGGTTGTTGAGCATGCTTCCGGCTGCAAAAAGAGAAACCCCTAAACCTACCATCGAGGCCACCAAAAGCAGCATGGCCGAAAATGAATCAACCACGAAACTGATGCCATATGGCGCAGCCCAATTGCCCGCTTGCATTACCAACGTTCCCTTGGTTTGAACCTGCCACAGCAGTACAGCACTTGCTGTCACCGCCAAGGCCTCTCCCACCAAACTGATATACCGCTGCCATACAATTTGCCTCCAGGCAAACATGAGGGCGATGGCTGTGGCAAAACGCAGCAAAAGCGGACCTAAAAGCAAAAATCCAGTCATTCCTCTTCCTCCCGCGTATTGATATCGTCTAAATCATCGGTATGCACCACTTTGTATGCTCGTTTGATAAGCACTATGGCAAAGGCCTGTAGTCCAAAACTGATGACAATAGCTGTCAATATAAGTGCCTGTGGCACCGGATCGGCATAGGCGCCTTCCACTAATACTTTGGCATCGGCAGCAATAATGGGCGGTTTCCCTTTCACGAGTCGGCCCAACAAAAAGATGAGCAAATTCACCCCATTGCCCAATAAAATCACCCCTATAATTAGCTTCACCAACGAACGCCTAAACATCATGAAGATACCCGCCGCGTATAAAAGCCCAATGAGCAAAGCCATGATCACATCCATACTAAGCAGCCTCCACAATGGTAAAAATAATGGTGAGGGTCACCCCCACTACCAACAAGTACACACCCAAATCGAAGAACAAGGCCGTTCCCAACATACCAATTACCGGAACCGGATGAGGGTACCACAAGCCAGTCATAAAGGCGCCATCGCCGGTGACCATGGGCAAAAGGGCGCTTAAAAAGGCCAGCAACAATCCTACTGGCATTAAAAATCCGGGGTGAAATGGAAAATATTTCTGGCCCTTTTTCATTCCACCAGCAAATGCATGCAACACAAAGGCAATGCTGGCTACCAGTCCACCTACAAATCCGCCCCCTGGCAAATAGTGCCCACGCAGCAATAAAAACAGCGAAAAGAGCAACAGCAACGGCAATAAAAACCCAGCCGCCGCCTTTAAAATGATGGATTTCATGCGCGATTTCTCCTTTCTTCTGCCCTTAACCGCAATTTAAGCAAACCATATACCCCCAAGGCAGCTATGCTGAGCACTGTAATTTCCACCAAGGTATCGGCGCCTCTAAAATCAACCAAAATAACGTTTACCACATTTTTGCCTTTGGCCGCTACATACGATTGTGCCGCATAAAATGTAGATACACTCCGCTGAAGCGGCTGGTGTATTACTTGTAAAGCCAACAAGGCAATCAATCCACCGAAGACCAACGAAACAACTCCATCCCGTAGCACTACGGCCATGCTGGAAACACGGATATAGCGCGGCAATTTATACAACACCAAAACAAATAGAATGACGGTAAGGGTATCGATGGCAAATTGCGTTATAGCCAAATCGGGAGCACTGTAGAATACAAACAACAAACAAATGGCAAATCCCATCACCCCTAAGCCCGCTACAGCGGCCAAACGCGATGGGGTAAATACCACAAACACCAAGCCTGCTAGCAGCATCGCCAAAGTGCCCAGCTCATAAAAAGTCAATTCGAGCAAGGGCTCAAAGCTGCCTTTGAAGGCGAAATCATCGAATAAGAGCAGCGAAATGCCGCCAATGAGTACAGCTACCACTGTCATCACATAATAACGAAGGTAGCCGTGCTGAAAAAAAGAAGTGTATCGCCTCGCAAATAGCTGTAAGGAACTGGCCAGCCAGGTAAACAAAGCCGCGGGCGAAAACATTTCCACCTTTTCTGTCCAACCCAGCCGTTCCCTGTTCATGGGCCAAAAGCGAAAAAAAAGCACGCCCGCCAACAGGGTAGCCAAACTCCAAGCCAATACTTCGTTGAAACCATGCCACAACTGAAGCGGGGCAAAGCCTGAACTCCCCACCGCTACGTGCGCTGCAGCTATTAAGGCGTTGGGCATTTGTGGCAAAAAACCGAACAACAACCCCAATACAGCCAACAAAAGCGGCGGCAACCACAGCCAAAAAGAAACCTTACTTACCTCTCCTTCGGGCATAGCACTCCCAGCAAAAGGGCGATAACCTACCTGCAAACCTGCATAGAGCAAAGCTACATTTACAACGAGTAACAGCGGCACTCCAATGACGGCATGTTCGTGCAACAACGCTTCATACATGAGATCCTTTCCAATAAAACCTAAGAAAGGCGGAAAACCCCCATTCAACAGTGCCGCCAAGCCACCCGCCACAGCCAAGGCAGGCAACTGCTTTCGCAATCCATGCAAACGGAGCACATTGCGCGTATGTGTTGCATGATCAACAGCACCAGTGATTAAAAACAAAGCCGCCTTGTACAAGGCATGCACCAATACGAAAAGCAAGGCAGCTTGCATCGATAACGGGCTAGCCCAGCCAATAAAAAACACCAAGATACCCAAGGCAGCGATGGTGGTATAGGCTAAAATCGACTTCATATCGTGCCTAAACAAGGCATGTAGGGCCGCATAAAGCATGGTGACCGCCCCCACCGTAGTCAAAACCGGGGTCCACCACGGATGCGCAGCGAAAGCCGCACTTAGTCGGAACAACAAGTATACACCGGCCTTTACCATAGTTGCTGAGTGCAGATAGGTACTTATAGGCGTTGGTGCAGCCATGGCACCGGGCAACCAGAAGTGAAAAGGAAATTGTGCCGATTTGGTAAAAGCGGCTGCCCATACCAATAGCAAAGCGGCTGTGATGCCAACAGAAAAGTCGGCCGGCATGCGTGCCGCCAAGGCATCTATTTGCGTCGTCCCTGTGTGTATTTGTAGAATTACTGCTCCACCCAACAAGGCAAGCCCGCCCAATCCAGTCACCGTGAGCGCTTGCAGCGCAGCCGAACGGGCTTTGGCTTCTTGCTGATTCAAGCCAATGAGAAAAAAGGAACTGATGGAGGTAAGTTCCCAACAGATGAACAAAAAATACAAATCATTGGCCAAAACCAGCCCTAACATCGCCCCCATAAACAGGCTGATGAAGCCATAAAACCGGCCTTGTCCTTCGTGATTCTTCAGATAATATCCGCTGTAAGCGTAAACCAAGGTGCCAATACCCGTAATGAGCAAGGCAAACAAGCGCGACAATCCATCGAGTTTAAGCCACAAGTGTACAGGCGGAAGCTCTGTGAGAAGCAGTTGGCTTTCGGAGATTGGGGTAAGCAAAAAATACACGAACGATCCCAAAGGCAAAATAGCCAACGAAGGTCGCCAGGCTGCTGGCAAACGGGGAACCAGCACAGGCAAGCCCAGGGCTGCAATCACACAAGCGCACAATACAGACAGCATACCAACAAAAATAGGCTTTCAAACACCCCCTTGGTAAACTAGTAATGAACAAATGTGCTCAAAAGGATAAATAAGTGCGCGAACACTGCGCCACAACACTATGTCAATCGAGCTACTTGGGCTGCACGTAAACCACGGCCTTGGTCTCGAAAAAAGGCTCTTCAAAAAAGCGTGGAATGGGATAAATAGAGTAAGGCTTGCCGCATTCGTCGAGCTCTTCCAATAAATCGCCTCCCTTGAGGTAGAGAATGCCATTTGGTAGGGTATGCCTGCTTTTCGATTCAAACTTGTCGTACACCCAAGCAAAAAAGGGCGCCATACGCGTTACGGCCCTGCTTACCACAAAATCAAATTTACCTCTCACCTCTTCGGCTCGCTGGTGACGCGCTTCCAGATTTTGAAGCCCAATGGCAGCCGCCACTTCATTTACGACCTTGATTTTTTTTCCAATACTGTCAACCAGTAGAAATTGAACTTCAGGATAAAGAATAGCCAAAGGCAAACCAGGAAATCCACCGCCTGTACCCACATCTAAAATGCGACTGCCTGGCAAAAAAGGTTGCACCTTCGCAATGGCCAAACTGTGTAATACATGGTGTGTAAAAAACGCATCCATGTCTTTGCGCGAAATCACATTGATTTTGGCATTCCAATCGTCGTATAAAGGCTGCAAAGCGGCAAACTGCGCTTGTTGCTTTGGAGTTAAATCGGGGAAGTATTTCAAAATTTCATCCATCTCACCAACCTGGTTTAGCCCAATATCCTTTTGCCGACCAAAATAACTGAAGCAACTGGTGAACAGGTTGCAGTAAAGGCAGCCAACCGATGAGCTGCTTCATGCCTATGCGATGCATGAAAACCGCCGTAAATACCAAGCGATGCAGCCAGGTGGCAAGCACCAAACCCAGCGCTACCCACATATAGGGCGATTGACCCCACAACCACACTACTACCAAAATCCCAAGCGCAAAATTGGCGAACTGCATGAGCCAAATAAAACGCAACCACGAACGATCGGCTGCTTGATAATATCTCAAACTGCTGAGTAAACGTACTTTTCGTTGCCAAAACGCCGCCCAGCCTTTGTCGGCTTTAAAAAGCATTTTTGACTCTGGCTGCAAATTAACACGCACATTACTGGGGGTAGCTGCCAGGTTCACAAACAAATCGTCGTCGCCCGGAGCATGCTTTATA
The DNA here is from genome assembly GCA_013824115.1 of Sphingobacteriaceae bacterium. Lineage (GTDB taxonomy): Bacteria > Bacteroidota > Bacteroidia > UBA7662 > UBA7662 > PNNG01. The sequence goes on from PNNG01000032.1 coordinate 11,708, forward strand.
TGTGATACAAAGCCCTTGTGAAAAAAGAAGAGTGACCGTAAATAGCTGAGGTTTTTACCTGTAGCCATATAGGCTTTTCTACTGAGCGCATGTCCGAACATTTGCAAAGAGGTATAAGCCGCATCATAGCGTGCCAAAGCATTGAGGAGGCCCGCTTTCGGCTCGGGGAGCGCTATCCCCAATACAATTTCTGTTTTGGCCACGAAATGCTGTTCCATGCTGCTGATCCAATGCACATCGGCAGGATAGGTGTCGGCATCGGTAAACAGCAACAACTCAAAACTGGCCGCTTTGATGCCCAAGGTAAGGGCAAACTTTTTTCCCGTAGGATATTTGGGCTGTTCTTCAATAGTAACCACCTTGAGTCGGGCATCCTTTTGCTGCCAAGCAAGCAGTAAATCGGCGGTTTCGTCGTAACTGCAATCGTTTACCACCACCAATTCATAGTTCGGGTGCAATTGACTCAACCAAATAGGCAAATGGGCTTCTAAATGCCTCGCCTGGTTGCGCGCAGCAAGTATCACCGACACCCCTTGTTCGCGACTCCCCACCGGCAAAACTGGCTTGCGTAAAGCATTCAACCAAATGCGGTAATGGTAGAAGAGATTGGCTAAAGCAACCAATACCAATGCAGCAAGGGGGATAAAAATCGACAACTCCATCATCAATAGAAACAAAGCTTCAAAGCTTCTCTAACTTTACCGGGCAAAACTACTCCAAAAGTATCAGGGGCAGTTCAGATTTTATTCACAACATGTCATTTACGCTCCAACATTCCGACCCCAAAAGCAAAGCACGTGCAGGCCTCCTGAAAACGGCCCATGGCGATATACAAACCCCCATTTTCATGCCTGTAGGTACTGCAGGTACTGTAAAAGCCGTGCATCAGCATGAATTGAAAAACGACATCCACGCCCAAATCATTTTAGGCAACACCTATCATTTGTATTTGCGGCCTGGGGTGGACGTGCTTCACGAGGCGGGTGGCTTGCATGCCTTTATGGGCTGGAACAAACCCATCCTCACCGACAGTGGCGGCTACCAGGTATTTTCATTGGCCGATCGACGGAAAATCAAAGAGGCTGGGGCCACCTTCAGCAGTCACATCGATGGCAGCAAACACCTGTTTTCGCCCGAAACAGTGATGGAAATTCAAAGGAGCATCGGTGCCGACATCATCATGGCTTTCGATGAGTGCACCCCCTACCCTTGCGATGAAAAATATGCCCGCAGCTCTATGCACCTTACCCACCGCTGGCTCGATAGGTGTATCACCCATTTCGCACAAACCGAACCACGATACGGGCATGAGCAATTTCTTTTCCCCATTGTGCAAGGCAGTGTATATCCCGAATTGCGGAGACAATCGGCCGAGTACATTGCATCTAAAAACCAGATCGGCAATGCCATTGGAGGCTTAAGCGTGGGAGAACCCGCCGAAGATATGTACGCCATGACAGAACTGGTTTGCGATATCCTTCCGGCCAACAAACCCCGTTACCTCATGGGCGTAGGCACACCTGTAAACCTGCTCGAATGCATTGCATTGGGCATCGATATGTTCGACTGTGTGATGCCCACCCGCAATGCGCGCAATGGCATGCTGTTCACCAGCGAAGGCATCATCAACATCCGCAACAAAAAGTGGCGAACCGATTTTACGGCCATCGACCCTGCTTCCGATTTGTATACCGATACCCACCATACCAAAGCCTACTTGGCACACCTGTTTGTAACCGGGGAAATGCTTGGTGCGCAATTGGCCAGCTTGCATAATCTACGGTTCTATTTGTGGTTAGTTGGAGAAGCCCGGAAACAGATTGTCGAAGGCAACTTCAGCCACTGGAAAGCGGCCATGATTCCCAAACTTCAGCAACGCCTGTAAATACAAAAGCCCCGAAATTCGGGGCTTTTGCATTTCAGAGCGTTCGTTATCGCCTGATGATGACTTGTCCGTTTTGGACTTTATCGTTGTTCACAAAACGGTAGTTGTAAATACCCGAAGCCAGGCTTTCGGTTTTCACTTCATGTTGGGTACCGGCCGACAAGTCAAGCTGCGACTTATAAACCACTTTGCCCAATTGATCCCTGATTTCGAGGGTGCCCACACCTTGTTGATTGGCAAAATCAAACATCACAAACTGATTAGCAGGATTTGGATACACCTTGTGGATCAAGTCGTTCCGCTCTTCCACATTCACTCCTAGGAATGCCACACAAGTAGTGTCGTTCGCCTTGTTGGGGTCGTCGGTAAAGCGGGTAAAGGCACAAATATCATGTCGGCCACCCACTGTAGGTGTCCATGACAAAGAGAATGTATGATGCATCGTGTCTTGCGGCTGCATGGTACGTGTTACAGCGGCAGCATTAATTTCAACACCATTCACGCGGAAGGCAACGTCGAAATTGGTCGCTGTAGATGCTACGCTGTGATTTTTCACCACTACAGTCACCGACTGAGGCTGATTCAGCTGCGGAGCATTGTGCGTAATGATTTGGGTCACGCCCAAGTCAGGCATAGGAACAGTCACGAATACCGTTACGGTATCTGCTTTCGAACAAACCCCATCGCTCAGTGTAACCGAATAGCTCGTAGTTGCAGTAGGACGAACCACAATGCTCGCTTGGTTGGTTGCCACCACAGCGCCAGTGGTCAAATTCCTCCATGTTGATGGATAACCACCACCAATACGCATGTTTGGACGATCGTTCGAAGAACTGGTGAAGCCTGTATTTCCACAAACACCAGCAGCATCAGCACGGTACAAATAAGAAGCCGTAAATGCGGTAGTAGTCATACGAGAAATAGAGTTGGTAGTAAATGAA
>PNNG01000031.1 GCA_013824115.1 Sphingobacteriaceae bacterium
GGGCCATCCGGGGGTTAAAATCCAGGCATAAGCCGCCACCCCCGCTGCAAGCTTCAGAGATTTTGGTAAATTGAACCCATCATGCGCGAGCGCCGTACCATACAACAACTGCTGGTGGTTTTGCTATTCTTTTTAGCAGCCAGCCAGTTTCCGCTGCTAGGCATCTTCAACAAAAAGGTGCTGGTAGGCGGCTTGCCCCTGCTGTATGTGGGGCTGTTTGGTTTGTGGGCGCTTTTCATCCTGGCCATTGGTTTGCTTTTACGCCGTAAACAGCAAAAGGAGGAACAACCATGAGCAGCTGGTTGGTGCTTTCGATGTCGTTTGGCTACCTGCTGCTGCTGTTCGGCTTGGCTTTTTGGGCTGAAAAGCGCGGCAAAACGGGGCGTAGTTTGGTGACCAATCCCTATGTATATGCCCTCTCCTTGGCGGTTTATTGTACTGCCTGGACCTACTACGGCTCGGTGGGCAGGGCTGCGGCCGGCGGCATGCAGTTTTTGGCCGTGTACACCGGTGCCAGCCTCATGATCCCGCTCTTTTGGACTGTTTTACGCAAAATCATCCGCGTAAGCAAGGTGCAGCGCCTCAGCACCATCGCCGATTTTATCAGCAGCCGCTACGGCAAAAACATCTCGCTGGGCATGTTGGTCACCGTGGTGTGCTTGTTCGGCATCATCCCCTACATCTCCATCCAGCTCAAAGCCATTGCCAGCAGTTTTGAGGTGCTCACGGGCACTTCGGCGGGCAACGGCAGCGATTTGGTGCACGATACAGCCCTGTACATCGCCATTGGCTTGGGCATTTTTACCATTCTGTTCGGCACCCGAAGCGTGGAAACTACCGAAAGGCACGAGGGTTTGGTGACGGCCATCGCTGCTGAATCGATCATCAAGCTGGTGGCCTTTCTCACCATCGGCATTTACGTTTGTTTTGTGCTCTTTGAGAGTCCGGCCGCCATTTTTGAACAAGTGGCCGAACGCGAGAGTCTTTCACACCTGCTCGTTTTGCAGGGCGACTTTGCCTATGGCGAGTGGTTTTGGGTGAATGTGCTCAGCATGGGCGCGGTGATTTTGTTGCCGCGCCAATTTCAAGTGGCGGTGGTAGAAAACGTGAACGAAAAGCATTTGTTCAAGGCCATGTGGCTCTTTCCGCTCTATCTTTTCCTCATCAACCTCTTCGTTTTGCCCATAGCGGCAGGCGGCAGTTTGGTGCTGGGTAGCATGGCCGATGCCGATACCTATGTGCTGGCCCTGCCATTGGCAGCCGGTGAACCCGCCTTGGCGCTGTTCACCTATATAGGGGGCTTTTCGGCAGCTACCAGCATGATCATTGTGAGCACCATTGCCATCAGCACCATGGTGAGCAACAACCTCTTCATGCCGCTGCTGGCGGGCATCGAACCGCTGTCGACCCGCTTGGGTACCCGCTTGTCGCCCCTGTTATTGGGCGTGCGCCGGGCCGCCATTGTGGGGGTACTGCTGCTGGCCTATGTGTATTACCGCGGGGTGGGCGAGTATTATTCGCTCGTTTCCATCGGACTCATCAGCTTTGCGGCCGTGGCCCAGTTTGCACCGGCCATGATCGGTGGTTTGTACTGGAAAGGCGGTACGCGCTTGGGTGCCATCCTCGGATTGAGCGTGGGTTTTGTGCTGTGGGCTTACACCCTGGTGATTCCAGGCGTTATTGGCGCCGATTTGCTGCCCGCACATTGGTTAACGAGCGGTCCGGGTGGCTTTGAATTGCTCATTCCCACCTCCCTACTCAGCGTAGAAGGTCTCGACACCCTCTCGCACGGCCTCTTTTGGAGTTTGGGCAGTAACCTCTTGCTCTACATCAGCGGATCGTTTTTATGGCCACAAGGCAGCAAAGAACGCAACCAAGCCGAAGTGTTTGTCGACATTTTCCGCTACTCTACCGTGTACGAAAGCAGCATTGTGTGGAAGGGAACGGCCTATATGCCCGACCTCCGCAGTCTGCTTGAGCAGTTTTTGGGCAAAAGCCGCACCCGCAAGGCGCTGCTCGAGTTTGAAAAGAAGTACAAAATCGACCTGAGCAGCTCGCAACTGGCCGATCCGCGCCTGGTAACCTATGCCGAGAAGCTGCTCGCCGGGGTTATTGGCACTGCTTCGGCCCGCATCATGGTGGCCAGGGTGGTGAAAGAAGAAGAAATCAGCCTCGAAGAAGTGCTCAACATCTTGCGTGAATCGCAACAGCTGTTGCTGGTAAACAAAGAACTCCGCCAGAAATCGGCAGCCCTGCAAAAAGCCACGCAGGAGCTATCGGCGGCCAACGACAAATTGCAACGGCAAGACGAGCTCAAAGACGAATTCCTCTACACCGTTACCCACGAGCTGCGCACCCCGCTTACCAGCATCAGGGCCTTGGGCGAAATTGTGCATGATAATCCCGACATGGAGCCCGAGCAACGCGAACACTTCCTCGCCACGCTGGTCAAAGAAACCGAACGTTTGAGTCGACTCATTACGCAGGTGCTCGACCTCGAACAATACGAATCGGGCAAACAGCAGCTCCAGCGCAGCAGCTGCACCGCCGACGAACTCGTGAACGAATCGGTAGAAGTCCTGCATCAATTGCTCAGCGAAAAAGGCATCCGCTTGGATGTGGCCCTGCAGCCCGAGATGCCGCCGCTGGAAGTTGACCGCGACCGCTTCACCCAGGTGATGGTGAACCTGCTGGGCAACGCGATCAAATTTGTACCTGCCGAGGGCGGCCGCATCCAGGTATCGGCCTATTACCTCGACGGCGACTTCAAATTCAATGTAAGCGACAACGGCCGCGGCATCGACCCTGAGCTACAGCCCTTCATTTTCGATAAATTTTTCCAGGCGCCTCACCAAACCAAACGCAAGCCCAAGGGCAGCGGGCTCGGACTGGCCATTTGCCAGCGCATTGTGGCCCTGCACGGCGGCAGCATTTGGGTAGAAAGCCAACCCGGAAAAGGCAGCCGTTTTTCCTTCACCATTCCACGCAATTCCACCTCCCATGGCCCAGAAAGTACTGATCGTTGACGACGACCCGAGCATCCTGCTATCGCTCGATTTCCTGATGAAAAAAGCCGGTTACGCCGTCTTCATCGCCCGCGACGGGGCCGAAGCCCTCGATATCCTGCAGCGTGAAATACCCGACTGTCTGGTGCTCGACATCATGATGCCCGAGGTGGATGGCTACGAAGTGCTGCGGCAAGTGAAAGAAAATGCTGCCACCAGCCACATCAAAGTCATCATGCTGTCGGCCAAAAGCCGCGAAACCGACATCCAACAGGCCATGGAGCTGGGTGCCGACAACTACATCACCAAGCCCTTTGCCACCAAAAAGCTGCTAGAAGACATCCGGCTGCTCATCACCCCCTGGCCAAAAAGCCACCTATGAAAAAGTATAGCACTTACGCCCGGGCCCATGCCGCCAGTTTGGCCGACCCGGCTGCCTTTTGGCTCGATGCCGCCAGCGATTTGCATTGGCACCGGGCACCAAAGCAGGCCTATGAACTGCAGCCTGACGGCACCGCCCGCTGGTTCCCCGACGGGGAGCTGAACCTCAGCTATTTGTGCCTCGACCGCCATGTGGAAGCCGGTCGCGCTGCCCAAACCGCCCTCATTTACGATTCGCCGGTGAGCGGACAAAAATACAGCTACACCTATGCCGAGCTGCGCGACGAAGTGGCCGTGATGGCTGGCGTTTTGCAAGCCCGCGGCGTGGGAGTAGGCGATACGGTGGTGATTTACATGCCCATGATTCCCCAAGCGGTGATGGCCATGTTGGCCTGTGCCCGTTTAGGCGCCATCCATTCGGTGGTTTTTGGCGGATTTGCGCCCCACGAACTGGCCATCCGTATTGACGATGCCCGTCCCAAAGTGGTGATTTCGGCTAATTACGGCATCGAAGTGCACACCCGCATTGCCTACAAGCCCCTGCTCGACGCGGCCTTGCAAGAGGCCACGCACCAGCCCGAGCACGTACTCATTTGGCAGCGCGAAGGCGAAGCCGCCGAACTGCAAGCCGGTCGCGATGCAGATCTGGCCCAGTGCATGCGCCAGGCCAAACCCGTAGGTTATGTGCCCGTGGCCTCGAACCACCCGCTTTACATCCTCTATACTTCGGGCACCACCGGCAAACCCAAGGGCATTGTGCGCGACAGCGGCGGTTATGCTGTGGCCCTGCATTACAGCATGCAGTCGGTTTACAACATGCAGCCCGGCGAAGTTTTTTGGGCCGCCAGCGATGTGGGCTGGGTGGTAGGACACAGTTACATCGTGTACGGCCCGCTTTTGTACGGCTGCGCCACCCTCCTTTACGAAGGCAAACCCGTAAAAACCCCCGATGCCGGTGCCTTTTGGCGGGTGATTGCCGAGCACAAAGTCGAAACCCTGTTCACGGCGCCTACTGCCATCCGCGCTATCAAAAAAGAAGATCCCGACGGCAAAGAACTCGCCCATTACGACCTCAGCGGCCTCCGTGCGCTTTACCTCGCCGGCGAGCGTTGCGACCCAAATACTTTGCATTGGGCGCAGGAGCATTTGCAGGTGCCGGTGGTCGACCACTGGTGGCAAACCGAATCGGGCTGGCCCATGGTGGCCAATCCGATGGGCATTGAGGCGTTGTACGTCAAACCCGGCTCGGCCAGTGTGCCCGTTCCGGGTTACGACATCCGCATTTTGGGTGAAGACGGACATGCCCTCATCGCCGGGCAGGAAGGTTTTGTGGCCGTAAAGTTGCCCCTGCCGCCTGGCTGCCTCCCTACTTTGTGGAACGACCATACCCGATTTATAGAAAGTTACCTCAGCACTTTTCCCGGCTATTACCTCACCGGCGATGGAGGTTACATGGACGAAGAAAATTATGTATACATCATGGGCAGGGTCGACGATGTGATCAATGTGAGCGGTCACCGTTTGTCGACCGGCGAGATGGAAGGCCTGTTGGCCGAGCACCCCGCCGTGGCCGAAGTGGCGGTGATTGGCATTGCCGACAGCCTGCGCGGGCAGGTGCCCCTGGGCTTGGTGGTGGCCAAAGACGGCTACCACATGGATGCGCTGCAACTCGAAAAGGAGTTGGTGGCCCTCATCCGCGAAAAAATAGGCGCCGTTGCGGTTTTCAAAAACGCCGTGCTGGTGAAGCGCCTGCCCAAAACCCGCTCGGGTAAAATCCTCCGCAAAACCATGCGGTTGTTGGCCGATGGGCAGCACTACAGCTTACCGTCGACCATCGACGACCCGGCTATCCTCACCGAAATACACGACGCCCTGGCTGCCCGCAAAATCGGCCAGGCCTTTGAACCGCATCACCTCATCCCCTGAGCATGGAATCACAGCCCATTGCCGGTCGCATTGCCCGTTTTTTGGCCGATTACCCGCCTTTCGATCGGCTGAACGACGCCCAGCGGCGCGAATTGGCCGCCGTGGCCAAGGTGCGCTATGCCCCCGTTGGGACGGTGCTGTTCAAACAAAACGAAGCGCCCGGCGCCCATTTTTACATGGTAGCCCAAGGCTCGGTACGTTTGTCGGCAGGCGAAGGAACCGCCGAAGTGCTCATTGATTTGTGCGATATGGGCGATGTTTTTGGCGTGCGTCCCATGCTGGTGAACGACCCCTACATGGCCACGGCCGAGGTGGTTGAGGAAAGTGTGTTGTACGCCTTCCCATGGGCCACTTTTGCTCCCTGGCTGCACGATGTGCCCGGCCTGGCGCTCTTTTTCGCAGCCGGATTTGCCAGTGGTTTGCCCGTGGTACGCAACCAGCTCGAACACGGTTTGCAATGGAAACAAAATGGGCCAGCGCCGATTCAAACCGACGAAAGCCGCCTCAGCTTGCCCGTGCTGCACCGGCCTACCCCGAGTTGTGCACCTCAAACCCCGGTGATGTTGGCGGCTACCATCATGCGCGATGCCCGTGCCGACCACCTGCTGGTGGTGAACGAAGCGCAGCAGCCCCTGGGCATCCTCACCGATACCGATTTGCGCAACAAAGTAGCTACCGGCCAATTCAGCATCGAAGCGCCGGTGAGTCAGCTCATGTCGCAGCCCGTTTTTTGCGTCAAAGCCGGCCTCGGCTTGGGCGAACTGCAGCTCGACATGCTCGAACGCAACCTGCACCACCTGGTAGTGACCACCGACGGTACGCCGCAAGGAAAGCTCGAAGGGGTAATTACCGACCACGACCTGTTGGCAGCTGAGGGAAGCAGCGCCGGTGCCCTGCACCAAGCCATTCGCCTGGCCAGCAGCACCGAACAACTGGTGGCCATCCGCGAAAGACTCAACCAATTGGTGCGCAGTGGTCTGCAACGCGGCCTCAACACCATTTGGTTGGGCAGTCTCACCGCCCGTTTGCAAGACATGTTGGTGCGCCGCCTTTCGGAGCTGCTCGCCAACCAGCTCCGCAGCGATGGCCAGCCCATGCCCCAAATGCCTTTTGTGTGGTTGCAGTTGGGCAGTGGCGGTAGGAAAGAACAGCTCTTGCCCAGCGACCAGGACCATGCCCTGTTGTTCGAAGATCCCGATCCGCGTTTTCTCGAATCGGTGCGTGCGGCCTTTTTGCTGTATGCCCGGCGCATGCAACAGGGCCTCGAAGCAATGGGTTTTGTGGCTTGTCCGGCCCAGATGATGGCCTCTAACCCCCAATGGTGCCTCTCGCTCAGCGAATGGAAGGCGCAGTTCAGCCGCTGGTTGGCCGAACCCGATCCCCGGGCGGTGATGATGACCACCATCTTTTTCGATTTCCGTCCGGTAGTTGGCGAAAGTGCTTTGGCCGAGCAGTTGCGCTCGCACATTGCTGCCGAATTGCCCCGTGCAGGCTTGTATTTGAGCGCTTTGGCCAAAAATGCCTGTGAAAATCCGCCTCCTTTGGGCTTTTTCCGCCAATTTATGGTAGAAAAAGACGGCGAGCACCGCCCCCATTTCGACCTCAAGGCCCGCGCCATGATGCCCCTGGCCGATGCAGCCCGGGTATTGTGGTTGCAGCACGGTTTGCCAGCCGCTTACAGTACGCCAGAGCGATTTGAAGCCATGGCACGCTTAGAACCTGCCCAAGATCAGTTGTACCACGAAGCCGCCCGTTCGTACGAGGTGTTGCTGCGTTACCGGGCCCTGGCGGCAGCGAGTGGACAGCCCCTCGACCCCGCTCAGCTCAGCAAAATCGACCGCCAATTGCTCCGCAGCAGCTTCCAGCCCATCCACGATTTGCAAGAAGTGCTGCAGGTGCGCTTTCAAACCTCTTGGCTGCGATGATTTGGTGGCCTTGGCAAGCCAAACATCCTGCCTTGCGCGCCTACCAACAAAGCGTGCGTGGCCTGCGTGGACAAGAGCCTGCTGCCGTGATCGACCTTGAGTTCGACGCGCTCGACCACCGCAAGGCCCGCATTTTGTCGATAGCGGTAGTGCCTGTAACCGATGGCTGGATTGACCTCGGCGGCCTTTGGCACTGCTACCTCCAACAGCCCGATACCGACACCCAAAGCGTGGCCGTGCATGGCCTGTTACAAAAGCAGCTTAGCGGAGGTCTGCCCGAAGCTCAGGCCCTCGAAACCTTCCTCCAAAAAATCAGTGGCAAACGATTGGTGGGTCATGGTGTTGACATGGACGTACGCCTGCTCCGTTACCGCATGCAGCAGCTCGGCTGGGGGAGTTTTCGTCCCCCCACCGCCGATACCCTGCGCCTCGCCCGCCGACTCGATGGCAACCGCGAACAACCTTCGGGTTACTACACCCTCGAAGCCTGCTGTGCCCGCGCCCAATTGCCCTTGTTGGATGAGCACACCGCCCCGGGCGATGCGTATGCGACGGCCTTGTTGTGGTTGAAGTTGCGGGGAGGTCCCTGAGGCGCTCGAAGAGAGGCCCCTGAGGCTCCAGAAGGGTGAAAGCGTGTTTCGTGTCAACCTTTGAAAAGCGACAAGTAATCGCCAAAATCGCTTTCTGAGTGCTGCAAAAGCCCGCGCGCCACATTAGTGCCATCAAACAAAATGAGCTTGGTTCATGAGCGAACGCCAAAACATAGAATGGAAACAAAACTGGCACGACGATTACCTAAAATGGGTTTGTGGTTTTGCCAATGCCATTGGCGGTGTCATTTACATTGGTAAAAACGACGAAGGCCAGGTTTCCGGTTTATCTGATGCCCAAAAGTTGATGGAGGCATACAGGTAACGCTCTTCAGAGAAGAGCGAATAGGTGGTCAAGTAGGTGGTCAAGTAGGTGGTCAAGTAGGTGGTCAAGTGCAAGGTCTAACTCCAAAGCAAAGCCAGGTTTTTGCATTGATTGCTGCCAATCCACGGATTTCGAGAAAAGAGTTAGCCGCTGCATTGGGCATCAATGAATCGGCAGTTCAAAAGCACACCAATACCTTAAAAAAGAAGAAATTCATCCAAAGAGCTGGTGAAACTACAGGGCAATGGATTGTGAAAGATAAAGCCTGAGATTCTCCGTAGAACGACCCAAACTAAGCTTTATCTAATGGCTCGAGCCGGTTTACTATAGTTGTTACCTACGACTGCATGATTGAACTGAGAACTTCTTGCTTCTCTCATACCAGCCTCATTTCAGCATCAAAAAAGCACCAAGCATACCAAAGAGTTTATTGCACAAGAAAAACAATTCCCTATCTTGCTCTGCCATACAGCACCATGCCTCACCAACCCACCATGTCTCGTCCGGTCCATGCCTATTTCACCCATTTCCCATGGCTCTTATTCGCCTTGCTGCTCAGCGTTGCACCCACCCACGCCCAATTCATTACCGACGACTTTGAAGGGAATGGAAATATAACCGGCTGGTTTGGTGACGATTGTGTCTTAAATACAGCCTTTGCTAATCCGCACCAGCAAGGCATCAATACCTCGGCCACGGTGTTGCGCTACCACGACACAGGCGGACAATACGCCAACGTGCGTTTTGATGTGCCCACCAACATCGACCTGAGCAGTCAGCAAACCTTTTCACTGAAAATTTACGTCCCCTCGAGCGGACTCACCGGCACGGCGCCCAACCAGGTGTCGCTGAAGTTGCAAAACGGGGTGCTAACTACCCCCTGGACCAGCCAATGCGAAATCATCAAGCCGCTACAGCTCAACCAGTGGCAAACCGTGACCTTCAATTTTGCGAGCGATCCGTACATCAATTACAATCAAAATTCGCCTCCACCCATACAACGCGCCGATTTTAACCGGGTCATCATCCAGGTAAATGGCGAAAACAACAATTTTCAGGTAGTGGCCTTTATCGATGATTTTTTGTTCAACGGCACGCCCCCCACGCCATCGCCCTACACCCAATTGGTATGGGCCGATGAGTTCAACAGCAACGGCGCCATCGATACTTCCAAGTGGTTCCACCAAACCCAATTGCCGGCAGGTGGCAGCTGGTTTAATGGCGAAATTCAGCATTACACCAACCGCACCGACAACAGTTTTGTGGCCAATGGCAACCTGCACATCGTGGCCAAGAAAGAAAACTTCACCGCACAAGGCCGCACCAAAACGCATACTTCGGCCCGCTTAAACTCCAAATTCGCCTTCACCAACGGTCGGGTAGAAGTCCGCGCCAAACTGCCCACCGGGGTGGGTACCTGGCCAGCCATTTGGACACTCGGCAAAAACATCAACGAAGCGGGTGCTTACTGGCAGACCCAAGGTTTTGGCACCACCTCCTGGCCAGCTTGCGGCGAAATCGACATCATGGAGCATTGGGGCGATAACCAGAATTTTGTGCAAAGCGCCATGCACACGCCGTCGAGCTCGGGCAATACGGTGAACAAGGGCGGACAAACCATTCCCACCGCTAGCACCGCCTTTCATGTGTATGAGCTGGAATGGAGTCCCGAAAAAATGGTGTTCAGCGTCGATGGCCGCGTGCATTACACCTACAATCCCCCGGTGAAAAACGCCAGCACCTGGCCCTTCAATGCCGACCAATATTTGATTTTGAACATCGCCATCCAGCCCATCATCCTGCCGAGTTTCACCCAAAGCAGCATGGAAATCGACTATGTGCGGGTGTACCAGCTCCCCAACACCACCAGCTTGACCGAGCTGCCGGGCTCAACCCAGCTCAGGGTCTATCCCAATCCAGCCAACGAGCAGTTGACCATCGAACTTCCCGAACAAACCAGCCAAAAGCTGCGCTTAAGGCTATTCAACGCCCAAGGGCAGTTGCTGCGCGATGAGGAATACACCCCTTCAGACAAGGCGTTGCAGCTCGACGAACTCGGCGGATTGCCTGCCGGTTTGTATTTGCTTCAACTTGAGGCCGATGGGCGGAGGTATTTTGCGAGGTTAGTGAAGGAGTAGAAGTTCTGCCGTCGGTCGCTGAGCGGCTCCAAAGCGCCCGCGGTAAAAGCAGACGAGCGCAGATTTTCGTCAAACTAATCCTCGAAGCATTGTGCTAGCTGCACCCCATTCAGGGCTATAAGAATCGCTTTGCCTATCAAAACGCAAAGCCGCTAGGCCATCAACAGGGCGCCGCGCATGAACAGGCCGCTAGGCCATTACCGGCACAAAGTGCATCGGCATTTTCCCTACCTTTGAACAAACCCGTACCCATGATCCGCTATTTACTCGTACTCGTGCTCGCCATTCCCCAGCTTGCCCTTGCCCAAAAATCACCAGCGGGCGATTGGGAAGCCCTTTTGAAAATCCAGGGCATTGAATTGCCGCTGGTTGTTCACCTCATACAAAAAGGAGAGGGTTGGGAAGGCAGTTTCGACAGCCCCAAGCAAAAGGCCTACAACATCTCGCTTACCAGTGTAGAAATGCGCGGTGATACACTGGAATTTACCCACAAACAAGCGGGCATCCGGTTTTTGGGCCTGTATCAAACCGATAGCATTGCGGGCAATTTTAGTCAGGGCGGAAAAACCTTTCCCATGACCCTACGCCGGGTGCAAGGTGCTCCACAAAAGTTGGTTGAAACGGTTCGCCCGCAACAACCCAAACCGCCGTTCAACTATGCCGTTCGCGAAGTAAAAATCAAAAACAAAGCAGCCAAACTGACCCTGGCAGGCACACTTACGGTTCCGGCCGGCAAAGGCCCCTTTCCGGCGGTGGTGCTCATCAGCGGCAGCGGTCCGCAAAACCGCAACTCCGAAGTATTCGACCACCAGCCTTTTGCCGTATTGGCCAATCACCTTACCCAGGCAGGCATTGCGGTGCTGCGTTACGACGACCGCGGCGTTGGCCAATCGACCGGCGATTTTAACGGGGCTACCAGCGAAGATTTTGCTGGTGATGCCCTGGCCGCTTGGACGTTTTTGCGAAAACAAAAAGGCATCAACAAAAACAAGGTGGGCCTCATTGGCCACAGCGAAGGCGGCATGGTGGCGCCCATTGCCTTTGCCCGCCAGCCCGAACCGGCTTTTATGGTGCTCATGGCGGGCGTGGGTATTCCGGTGACTGATTTGTTGGCCGAACAAATTGCGGCAGTAGGCAAATCGGAAGGATTGAGCCAAGCCGCTATCGACTCGCAGCTCAGCACCAATGCCCGAACGTTTGGCTGGTTGAAAACCTTACCGCCAGCCCAGGCCCGCGACAGCCTGCAGACCTACCTTGCAGCTCAAAAAGCCTTGTTGCCAGCAAACAATGCAGCTGCCCACGAGCAGTTCGACAACCAAGCGGCGGGTGCCCTGCGCACCTACCTCGATCCCTGGTTTCTGTATTTCATTGGCTACGACCCACGGCCCAACCTCATGAAGTTGAACTGTCCGGTATTGGCCATCAATGGCGATAAAGACGTGCAAGTTTTGGCGGCTTCTAACCTGCAAGGCATAGAAGCCGCCCTCAAAGCAGGAGGCAATAGGAACTATAAGATTTGCAGCTTGCCCGGACTCAACCACCTCTTCCAGCCCGCCAAAACAGGCGCAGTGAGCGAATACGCCAACATCGACACCACTTTTGACCCGGCTGCGATGGAGGTGATTGCCAGTTGGATCAAGGGGTTAGATTAACGCACCACCAATTTCCTCACCGGCCAGCGTTTTCCTTGGGCATTGCTGCCGTGTAACAGGTAGATGCCGGGGGGCAAAGCAGGCAGTTGGAGTTCGTTGTTTTCAAGTGCGGACCATTGGTGCAGCAAACGCCCTTGCATATCGTGCAGGCTGATGTTGCTGGGCAATTCGCCGCTGATGAACACCCGCTCGCGGGCCGGATTGGGAAACACCCCCCACTCGGGCCAAACTTGCTGGCTGCTGCTGCTGGCCCAGGCCGTGCCTTCGATACGTAATACGTGGAACTTTTCGCCCCCGCGGGCAGTGCTGTTGGCAAAAACATAAACACCACTTGGTGTTGCTTTTATTTGTTGGCCATAAACATCAGCCCCATCATGCCACTTGAAGGAATTTGGATTTAACAACTGGTTATCAACGCTATGAACAAATATACTTTGAATGGAATCTGGAAATACAAGGGATGCTCCAGTGTTGGTAGTTGAGAGGGCATATATTCTACCGTTGCCTCCTTGTGCTAATTGATTAAAACTGAAAAGAAGATTATCGGTAATTCCAGCATTGCCGTAGTAATGCCGATTTATGACTTGGCCAAATTCATTAAATTTGGTCAAATACAAATCTCTTCTTCCATCATTCCAAAAGCTGTGAATAGGGGTCTGATTTGCATCTCTATATTCTGCAAGTTGGATAAAATTATTTGCACCAATAGCAAGTACACCTGCAACAATACCGGGCCCCATGATTGTTTGATTGTTAGAAAAAGGCCAATTTGGCGTTTGGTTACTCGCCAGAAATACAGTGTTTTGTTTGAGATTTAAACTCAAATCATAAATAGCCACATCGTGTTCTCCTCTTCTAAAAGGAGGTTCGGTATTGGTAACATGCATTTTGCATCCACCACAAAGTACGTATAGTAAACTATCTGTTAACTGTCCGAATTGGAACATAGCTCCACGTGCGTCTAGTCCTTGTCTTTGAAAGATGCTGGTATCCTTCAATATTTGAAATTGATTATTCAGGTAGCGTGCATTTAAAAATTCTGAAGGAGATGGGATGTTAGGATGAGATGCTTTTAGTGAACTTAGGAGCAGCCAACCTTGCGCTATTTTAATAGGATAGGAGGTATGGATGTTGTGTGTAAACTGGTGCGTGATTGTGTCGATGCTGTAACTCGGCATTCGAATCCGAAGAATGGTAATTGAATTGCCAAATTGATGATTGGTTTGCTGCGAAAAAGTATCTCTTCCTAGGTCTGCATATCCAAAAATCAGAATTTCATTCGAAAATGATGCGATATGAAAAGGAACAAAACCGAGAAATGCCGAATCTAATGCCACATTTCTCAACAATTGATGAGTGGATAATTCAAATAAATGTAATTCGCTGCTTTCAACCATGATTAAACCAAAGCGAGGTTTAAATTTCACAGTGGCTACCAACAAGCGATTGTTGGCATCATCGATAGCGAAAGTAGATCCGTGCTTAGGTAGTGATACGACGGAGTTTATTTGAGCAATTGCGCTTAAGCCAGTGGTCAATAGAGCTGTCGCAAGAAAAATTTTTAATGATTTCATGCTTGTTTACATGGAGGTTGTCTTTGCCTAAAAAATGAATTAACCTGTGTGTAAAAATAAGACAGAAAAATTCATCCAAGCCATACGCCCGAAACATATGACAATACGCTGAAGAAACAGGCGGATAGCCCCTACAAACTAAAACTCTCGCCGCAGGCGCAAGTACGTGAGGCATTGGGGTTCACAAAGTGGAAACCCTTGCCTTGGAGGCCGTCGCTGTAATCGAGCTCGGTGCCGATGAGGTAAAAGAAGCTTTTTTTGTCGCAAAGGAGGGTGAGACCCTTGTCGTTGAAGCGTTCATCGGATTCGTGGCTGTCGGCATCAAAATCCATTTTGTAGCTGAGTCCCGAACAGCCCCCGCTTACCACACTTACCCGGATGTACGATTTTCCGGCATTTTCGGGCAGCTGGAGCATGCTTTTTACACGTTCGGCGGCTTTTTCACTGATGGTAATCATGGCGGAGGGGGTTGGATAAGCGTACAAAAATAAGCAAAAACAAACGAACAGTGGGTGGCGCAGTCGTGCATAGGAATTTACAAGCGAGCGGGGGAAAAGGTTCCGCGGCCAGCGCACACAAGAATTCAAGATTCAAAATTCAAAAGAAAGGTTTCGCTGCGCTCAACCCTGGCGGATCATCATTCAAAACAGGTTGCAGCGCAGCTGCAAAACAAGGCGAACGCAAAAGCGGCCCTGTCGGGGCCAAATGTGTGTAGCACCAAAGTGCCCCCACAGATTTTTGCGCCCTGTGGGGGCGCGCTGTGGG
>PNNG01000028.1 GCA_013824115.1 Sphingobacteriaceae bacterium
ATTGCAGCGAAGCTGCAAACCCCTTTTGAATCTTGAACTTTGAACTTTGAACCTCTTTAGCCCACCATCACCGAGGTCATACTCAACGACCCACCCAGGGTTTCATCGTTGAAAAGGTGCAGCGGCTCCTTGCTGTTGGCCATGCCCAGGGTATAAAGCAAGGGCAGGTAGTGCTCGGGCGTGGGAATGGCGAGGTTCCAGGCCTGGCCTTGTTTGTTGAAGTCAATCAAGGCCTGGTGATTGCCGCTGCGCAGGTGCTTTTTCATGCTTTCGTTGGCTTCAATGGCCCAGTCATAGCCATAGCCGGGCACCTGGAGTTTGTCCCAAGCCACCATGCGCAAGTTGTGCACCATGTTGCCGCTGCCTACCACCAACACACCGCGTTCGCGCAGGGCAGCCAATTCGGAGGCCAAGCGGTAGTGTGCTGCGGGCGATAGGTTGCGGTCGAGGCTCAACTGAATCACCGGCACATCAGCCGCCGGAAAAAGGTGTTTGATCACGCTCCAAGCGCCGTGGTCGAGTCCCCATTGTTCATCCATTTCAATGTGGGTGCTTTTGGCCAAGGCTGCGGTTTCTTTTGCCAGGGCCGGACTCCCCGGCGCGGGGTATTGCACATCAAACAAAGCCTGCGGAAAGCCGCCAAAATCGTGAATGGTGCGGGGTTGCTCCATGGCCGTGACCTTGGTGCCCCGGGTTTCCCAGTGCGCCGAAACGCAAACAATGGCGCGCGGCTTGGGCAACTGCTGGGCCGTTTTGCGGAAGCCCTGCACAAAGGCATTTTCCTCGATGGCGTTCATCGGACTGCCGTGCCCCAAAAAGAGTACGGGCATGCGGGCCTCCCCTTTCCAATCGGCAGTAAGGGTGTTCAAATCGTTCAATTTCATGGCTTTTCCTGTTAGGGGCAAAATGGCCAAGGCAGCAAAAAATTCCCGGCGATTCATTTTCGATGTTTAAACTTCGAATTTAGAAAAAAGATTCCGGTTTCGGTTGAATAGACTGAAATGGTAGATTTTGAGCTCAAGTTGCGGGCTATTCAAGCTCAAATGGAAACAGCGCTGATCCGCATTTGCTAACTAACTGAGCCCCTTTTATGAAAAGAAAATGGCAGCACTAAAAATAGGTACGTACTGCAAAGGCAAACTGATCAATGAACAATTGCTTAAAAGCTGAAACATTGTTTTGCTCGTAAAAAAGGAGCATGGCCTTTTTATAGTGTAAAGAATCTGCTGTACGAAACGACAGCGGACAAACACCTGCATGCATCAGCAAGGCATTGCACACAATACGCGCCGTCCTTTTGTTGCCATCAACAAATGGCTGTATGTACGAAATAAGCAACAAGGCCAGGAGCGCTTTTTCGAATACATAAGATTTGCTGTTGATAAGCACACACATGGCATCGAGGGCTTCTTTTATTTGATGAGCATTGTCGAGCGGGCGGTAATTCGTGCCTGAAATGCCTACCCTGCTGTTGCGGAGGTTGCGATCAATTGCTAAATCTTTCACCAATAAGCTGTGCACATCTTCGATGGTCGATACCCGCAAGGGATGCAAATAATCGGGATGCGTTACCAAAAAATCTATTGATTCTTTGTGGTTGAGTAGCATGATGGCTTCTTCGCGGGTTTTGCCAGCAGCCGTTTCCTTGTCGCGCAGCAATCGTTCGGTTTCGAGCAGGGAATAGGTATTACCTTCCATTTGCGACGATTTCCAACTCAAATCAATGGCTAGCCGTTCCAACTCCTGTCGGTAGGCAGTTGGACTCAACTTCGACACATTTTGTGTAAACGTTTGCTGCAAGGCATCTAGTGCTGCTACTTCCGTCGTAGTAAACAAGACATGCTTGGCCAACAGTTCATAAATAAGATCGAAGTTAAATTGCTCATAAACCAACCGCTCGTCGATTTCACGACCGAAGTAAGCTTCCAAATCAACCTCTTGGAACAAGGCAAAAGTAGGTGAAACAAAGTATCGCGTGGCCTTTCCACTTCCTTCGGTACGCAACCATCCCCTCTCCAACAACGTAACGAGCGCACGTTTGGTGGTTGGATAACTCGAGCCATCCGCCAGCGCATCAAAAATGGCCTTGGAAGACAAACCTGGATGTTGTCTTACCATTTCTACGAGCGACTTAAACCGTTGATCAATAGGCATTTTAGAATTAAAGCTCAAATCTAAGCCAAATAAAGCTCAAAATCAAGCCTAATTGAGCCACAAATGGTAGCAATGTGAGCCATAAACCAGCACTTACTTCAATCCGCCTAAAAATCCCAACACAGGAACCACCGTATTAGCAGGGTCTTCTTCCATGGGTACATGGCCCAAATGTTCAAATTCAACCAGCACCGAGCCCGCAATGAGCTCTTGAAACTGCCGGCCATGGCTCAAGGGTATCCAGGGGTCCTGACTGCCCCAGATGATGAGCGTAGGTACTTGCAGTTGCGCCAGTTCAGCATGCCGGCTGTTGCTGCCTTTCCGCTGCGAGGCGCGGTCCAAAAAGGCCTGTCGGTTGCCTTCGCGCCGCATGAGGAGGTAGTAACGCGTAACGAGGTCACGCGTCACGAGCTCATCATTCACATACACTTGCTTCACAATGCCTTTGTAAATGAAACGTGGAGTGGCTTGGCGGAGGTAATTTTTGCCTGGTACGCCATTGTTAAGTTGGAGGATGGCCGGGCGCTTGCTAGCTGCTTGGGCTTCCAGTTCGGTTGCTTCTCGCATTAACCCGGCGGCATCCACCAGAATCAAACCTTTCAAACGGTTGGGATGGGTCACAGCGTAGTTCCAGCTGAACCAGCCACCCATGCTGTTGCCGCCTATCACAAATTGCTGCAGGCCCAAACTATCCGCCAGGGCATCCAAAAAAGCCACTTGGTCTTCTATGCGGTAGCGTTTTTGGGGGTCGGGACCGGTGAGTCCCCAGCCGGGCATATCCACCGAAATGACCCGATAGCCTCCTGCTGCCAGCAGGCTTTTGGTCCAGCCCTCCCAGGTATGCAGGCTGCTGCCGAGGCCATGCAATAGTATCACGGGCAAACCTCGCCCTTGATCGCGGTAGTGCACCTCCATGCCCCACACCTCTTTGAATTGAGAGGGCGCCGGTGCATAACGTGTCAGCAGCTCATCTACCGGCACATCGGGCCGAACAGGCAAGGCCAAAACGGCCATCAAACCAAGGATCCACCACATGATGTTTTTTGAAGCAATTTAGGGAAGTTGAGCAACATTGCACCTACAAAAGGCATCGGCTTAGGAATTGTGTTTGAATATATTTAAATTGGTGATACACTACTTTTGGTCATGGACAATCGCTTCACCGGCATCATTGAGCTTATCAAACAGGCCCGAACCAATGCTATAAAAGCAGTGAATGCCGAGCTGATAACCTATATTGGAATATTGGCGCCTATATCAGCCAGAAATTAGAAAATTCGGAATGGGGTGATGCTGTGGTTACCGAATTGGCCAAACTCATTCAAATGCAGGAGCCCGATTTAAAAGGGTTCTCCAACAAGAATTTATGGCGAATGAAGCAGTTTTACGAGACTTACCGCGATTTCCCAAAACTCTCAACACTGTTGAGAGAAATTAGTTGGACCAATAATCTGATGATTTTTTCACGCTGCAAGACGATTGAAGAAATGGAATTCTATCTCAGAACAGTCAAAAAAGAAAATTACAGCAAACGTGAGCTTGAACGACAGATATCAGCAAGCTTTTTTGAGCGTACAATTATTGGCAATTCAAAACTCTCACCACTGGTGAGAGAAAGCAACCAAGCTTTAACAAACACCTTTAAAGACAGCTACATATTCGAATTTCTCAACCTACCAGAGACGCACAGCGAGAATGAACTGCAACGCGGGCTTGTAAAACAAATGAAAGACTTCATGCTCGAACTCGGGAAAGATTTTCTATTTCTTGGGGAAGAATATAAATTGCAAGTTGGCAATAGCGACTTTTACATCGACTTGCTTTTTTATCACCGTGGACTTCAGTGTTTGGTTGCGCTCGAGCTCAAAGCAGACAAGTTCAGACCCGAGCAACTCGGACAGCTCAACTTTTATTTGGAAGCATTAGACAGGGATGTAAAAAGACCAAATGAAAATCCAAGTATTGGTATTTTGTTATGCAAAGACAAAGACAACGAAGTTGTAGAATATGCCCTGAGCAGAAGCCTTTCGCCAACGACGATTGCAGAGTATAAAACACAGCTACCAGACAAGAAAATTCTGCAACAGAAACTAAACGAGTTCTTTGAAACGGATTTTCAGGCAGATTAAAGTAGCTCTTCGTTTTTTTCTGAAACTGTTTGAATCCTTTTCGTTGAGGATTCAAAATTTCTACCAACAACCAATCATATTTCGGACATTTTTGTCTATTTTTGCTTTCACAAACCGCAAATACCATGAACCTCGTTTCTTCGGCCGCTGAGGCAGTCAAACTCGTACAATCGAACGATCACATTTTTATTCACGGGGCAGCCGCCACACCCCAGCACCTGGTGAACGCACTTACTGCTCGCGCTTCGGAGCTACGCAATGTGGAACTGTACCACCTGCACACCGAAGGCAAAGCCACTTATGCCGAGCCCGAATATGCCGAAAGCTTTCATGTAAGTGCTTTTTTCATTGGTGCCAACATCCGCCATGCCGTACAAACGGGTCATGCGCAGTACATCCCGGTCTTTTTGAGCGAAATTCCCCTCCTTTTCCGCCGCAATATTTTAGCCGTTGACGTGGTGATGCTGCAAGTATCGCCCCCCGACCGCCACGGCTTTTGCTCCATGGGCACCTCCATTGATGCTGCGCCGGCCGCTGTTGAAAAGGCCCGCATCGTGATTGCCCAAATCAACAAACAAATGCCCCGCACCCATGGCGACGGCCTCATCCATGTGAGCAAATTTGCCGCTTGCATAGAGGTAGATGAACCACTGCCCGCCCATGATTTGGGTGCCCCCGATGAAATAGAAACCGCCATTGGCAAACACGTGGCCTCACTCGTAGAAGACGGTGCCACCCTGCAAATGGGCATTGGTGGTATTCCGAATGCTGCACTCAGCTTTTTGGGCAACCACAAAAACCTGGGCATCCACACCGAGATGTTCAGCGATGGTGTATTGCCCCTCATCGAAAAAGGCGTAGTAAACGGGGCCAACAAGCGCATCCACCCCGGTAAAATTGTGAGCACTTTTGCCATGGGCAGCCAAAAACTCTACGACTTCATGAACGACAATCCCCAGCTCATGATGCTCGACGTGCAGTACGTAAACGACACTGCCGTAATCCGCCGCAACCCCAAGGTAACCGCCATCAACTCGGCCGTAGAAATTGACCTCACCGGGCAGGTGTGCGCCGACTCCATAGGCACCAAAATGTATTCGGGCGTTGGTGGTCAAATGGACTTCATCCGTGGGGCCTCGCTCTCAGAAGGCGGCAAACCCATCATTGCCCTGCCCTCGCAAACCAACAAAGGACTCAGCAAGATTGTGCCTGTGCTTAAGGAAGGTGCCGGTGTGGTAACTACCCGTGCCCACGTGCATTACATTGCCACCGAATGGGGCGCGGTTGATTTGTACGGCAAAAACCTGCTTCAGCGCGCCAAGGCCCTCATCAGCATTGCTCACCCTGATCACCGGGAGGCGCTGGACAGGGCGGCTTTTGAGCGGTTTGGGAAGTAAACCGCAGAGGCGTGGAGAAGTTTGTATCGAAAACAAGCTTCAGCGGTTTCCTAAAGCAATGGAGGCATTGTTCTGCTTTCCCTATTTGCAGCCCCAAGCGGCTAGCATGCCTTGAGCTACCGGAGCCTGCTGGTCGGCGCTGCTTCGCTGCTTGACCTGAGGTCGCAGAGAAGACATTACCAACCGCCAATATTTTTGGATGATTGGCGGTTGGTACATTTAAAAATGGTCAAACTAAGTGATTCAATTGGTTAGATTAACAGCACAGCTTGTGGTCTCTGTCGGAAGCTTTCACACAAAAATGATTTCGCTCATGATGGGCTTTCGCAACCTGTCCTTTAATGCTGATTCGGTCACCAAATCAATGGGGTTACCTAGCTGCTCTTCAAGGAACTTCTCCAAAGCAAAAAATTGCCAGCCAATCGGCTGAGAGAAACTGACCAACAAATCCATATCGCTTTTCTTGTGTGCTGTTCCACGGGCATGCGAACCAAAGTACCCGATGCGCTCAACATGAAAGCGTTCGCGCAACACAGGCAAAAGAATTTTTAATTTGTTCGATATGTTGGCAGTCGAGTGCATATTCAAAATTACGCAATTAGATTCAATGAACATCTACTGCGACGCTTGTATCAAAAGTCTCCGCTCATTTTTCTTCAAAAAAATGACCTAATAAAAAGGCTGCCCTTTGGCAGCCTTTTGCTTATTCACTGAAAAAATCGCGCATGCGGTCGTAGAAGCTCGACTTTTTGGCGTTGTCGGCACCGGGCTGGAAGTTGGGCGACTGCCTGAAGGCTTCCATCTGCTCGCGCTCCTCGCGGCTGAGGCGGGTGGGCACATACACATTCACGTAAATAATCAAATCACCGCGACCGTAGCTGTTCACGCTGGGCAAACCCTTGCCTTTGAGGCGGAGCAATTTGCCAGGCTGCGTACCCGGATCGAGCTTGATGCGGGCCTTGCCGTCGAGTGTAGGCACATCAATTTGCGCGCCCAAGGCGGCGTCGGCAATGCTGATGTCGAGGTCGTGCATGATGTTGTTGCCATCGCGGCGGAAGTGCAGATGCTCCTCTTCCTCCACCAACACAATGAGGTCGCCGGCCGGACCGCCGTTTCTGCCGGCATTGCCTTTGCCCGAAACTGTTAGCTGCATGCCCTCGGCTACCCCGGCGGGAATGTTGATGCTGATGACTTCCTCTTTGCGGGTGAGTCCGTCGGGATCGACACCGGCAGGACGACGATCGACGATTTGGCCCGAACCTTCGCAATGCGGACAGGTACTGGTGGTGCGCATCTGGCCCAAAATGGTATTGGTGATGCGACTTACTTGTCCGGCCCCGTTACAAGTAGGACAAGTTTTGTAGGTCACGCCCTCAGCCGCAACAGCCTTGGTGACCTTGATTTTTTTCTCTACCCCATTGGCAATTTCCTCGAGGGTGAGTTTTACACGGATGCGCAGGTTGGTACCGCGGTTGGCACGGGCACGGGCACCACCACCACCGCCACGACCACCGCCAAAGAAGCTTTCGAAGGGCGAACCATCACCGAAAATATCGCCAAACTGGCTGAAGATATCGTCCATGCTGAAGCCACCGCCGCCGCCGGGACCGTTGTTCACACCTTGGTGGCCAAAGCGGTCGTAGCGGGCGCGTTTGTCGGCATTGCTCAACACCTCGTAGGCCTCGGCAGCTTCTTTGAATTTTTCTTCAGCAGCCGCGTCGCCCGGATTTTTATCGGGGTGGAATTTGATGGCCGCCTTGCGGTAGGCCTTCTTGATTTCGTCGTCGGCAGCGTTGCGGGCCACGCCCAGCACTTCGTAATAGTCTCTTTTGCTCATTTTACACCCCTACAATCACCTTGGCGTAGCGTACCACCTGCTCGTTGAGCTTATAGCCTTTCTCTACCTCGGCAATAATTTTATTTTTATCGGCTTCGCTGGCTGCGGGTGCCTGCGAAATGGCTTCGTGCAATTCGGGATCAAAGTCGGCCCCCGTAGCATTCATCGGCTGCAGGCCCTTGTTCGACAGGATGCCTTTGAATTTGTTGTACACCAAGTCAACCCCGGTTTTTACCGAAGCTACATCGGTGCTCACTTCCATGGCCTGCAGGCCGCGCTCAAAATCATCGAGTACAGGCAATAGCTCTACCAAAAGGTCTTTGCTCGCGTTTTTGAACAAATCCAATCGTTCTTTGGCAGTGCGGCGCTTGAAGTTTTCGAACTCAGAAAGCAGGTAGAGGTATTTTTGCTGCATCTCTTCCAAATCGGCACGCAGTTTTTCTGCTTCGTTTGCTTCGGGAGCGGTAGTCTCTTCTGTCACATTTTCGGCAGCGTTGGCTGTCGTTTCGGCAGTAGTTTCAGCCTGTGGCTGTTCGTTTTCGGGCATCTTGGTCTCTTTTTCGCTACTCATGTGGCTCTTTTCTTTTTTCGGCAATGGCTCAAAGGTTTTGCCAGTAAGCCTTTGTCTGTCAAATTGACACGCAAAAGCCGCGCAAAGATAGGACATTTGCAGGCCGCTGCGAATTTGCCTTGCAATACAACCATTCGGGCTTTTACTTTGTTACCACATCTCAAAACAAATACTATGGCAACCATTACCCTCGGAGGCAATCCGATTCATACCAACGGCAGCTTACCTGCAACTGGCAGCAAAGCCCCTGATTTTCATCTCACCGGCAGCGATTTGAGCGATGTGCAATTGAGCGATTTCGCAGGCAAGCGCCTGGTGCTGAACATCTTCCCCAGCATCGATACAGGCGTATGCGCCGCTTCGGTACGCCGCTTTAACCAGGAAGCCGCAGCCTTAGAAAATGCCACGGTGTTGAACGTGAGTCGCGACCTCCCCTTTGCCCACAAGCGTTTTTGTGCGGCTGAAGGCATTGAAAACGTACAATCGGCTGCCGAATACAAGAGCCACGATTTTGGCAAGGCCTATGGTGTGGAGATTACCGATAGCAAGTTTGCCGGTTTGTTGAGCCGTGCAGTGGTGGTAATTGATGCAGCAGGCACGGTGGTGTACAGCGAGCAGGTGCCGGAGATTGGGCAGGAGCCCAATTACGAGGCGGCGCTGGGTAGCTTGCGCTAACAGCGGATAGAAAAACCGCAGATCCCTAGACCCCGACCTCGGCGTAGGGGAGCGCGGAGGGATATGTCGCGTGCAAATAGCTGAATTTCGAAATGCAGCTATTTTCGCTCTTTAAGGCTTTTCGCTGGTGCAGGCATAAGCTGCATTGAGGCCGCGCATTTCAACTTCGCTCAATGACCGGCGGAGGCGTTTACCCTAAACTGCTTTGCAGTTTGTGCGGAGGCCGCAGAGCAAGCTTATTGAATAGAAAGATTTTTCTGTAATTTTGAATCATTAAGGCGGCATTTATGCCAGCCTGTTTGGGCGGTCCTCAGGACTGCCCTTTTTTATTTGCACCAACTGTACGGAGACCTCGCATTTCGACTTCGCTCAATCACCGGGTTTGGAAAACAAGAGATTGATTGTTATTTTGGGACTATGTTATACGTAGCCCTTTTTATTTCAGCGGTCTTGGTTTTGGCTGCTTTTGTGGTGAACGAGAAGAACGCAGGCATGCTGCTTTCGGGTTACCGCGAAATGGATGCGGAGGCGCAGGCCACCTTTCCACTAAAGGCGTATTTGCGGTTTTTGCGGCGGTGGATGTCGGCACTGGCCATCGTGTTTTTGGCGGCCTCTGCTTATACAGAATACTACCTGCCGCCTTCCTGGCAAACGGCACCAGTGGGCATGCTGATGGGTGGATTGGCCATTTTTATCTGGCAAAGTGCTCGGTTCAGCGTGACCTCTAAAGCGCTCAACAAGGTAGTGGCTTTTGTATTGCTTCTTATAGGGGCAGGCATTACTTTCATGGGCTTTTACGAAGAAAAAGAAAGCCGGATGGTAATTGGTCCGAACGAAATCCGCATCGAAAGCAGCTTTGGCATCAGCATCGCCCATAAGGAATTGGCCGCCTGGAACCTCACCGATAGCCTGCCCAAAACCCGCTTCAAAACCTATGGATACGCCGTAAAAGGCTTGTACAAAGGTGTTTTTAAAACCCCCGACGACCGCTCGATACGCTTGTATGTGCGTGAAAACGCGGGCCCTTACCTTTACCTGCGCACCCGCGCCGGCGAAGAAATTTGGTACGGCATGCAGCCTGAAGAAACACGGCAAATGGCCAATATCTTAGAAGGACTGCAGTTGCCGATGGTGCCTTAACCTTTACTCCGTACATGAAATCCCTACGCCTCGTCCTCTTACTGCTACTGATACAATTGGGCGCTTTTGCCCAAAGCCGCCATGTATCTGAAAGCACCAAACGCATGGTGTTTACCCGCGATGGGGGCGTTTGCCAGTGTTGTGGCGGGACCGAAAACCTCGAATTCGACCACATTGTGCCCTTTTCGTGCGGGGGTGGCAACGAAGCCTCCAACATACAGCTGCTTTGCCGCAGTTGCAACCGCAGCAAATCGAACAGTTGCACTTGCAAAATCCACAACCGCAAGGTAGGCCGCGATTGTTGCGACGGGCAGTCGGTAACCAAAGCCTCGCCGAATAAAAGCACCGCCGTGCAGTGTTCGGGCACCACCAAAAAGGGCAACCGCTGTAAAAACCGAACCACCAATAGCAACGGCCGCTGCCATTTACACTGATTCAAAAAAAAGAAAACCACCCATGAGCACCCTCCTTTTTGCCATCGACCCTGCCAGCCGCGAAGTCATTGTTTCCGAATCGGCCAAAGGCAGCCTCAAAATTCAGTTCATCGAACGCATCGCCGAAGCTGAAGACCCCTTGTTGTACCAAGCGGTTAACACCTTAACCCTTATTGCCAAAGCCCCCCAACCTGACGCGGCGCTGTTTAAGGCCATGGACAAGGTGTGTCAGATGGTGTATGGGAAGAGGAAAGGATGAGTAAAATGCCATTGCCGCAAAGGAAGAAGTTGCATACATATATACAAGTTGGTGGCAATTATAACAGATACACTGCAATGACAATAAAACAACTGACATTTATCCTTTTGACACTTTTAGTTTTGACAAGTTGTGGACGTGGTTACAAAGTTGAAGACGACAAAGTTTATTATGAATATTGGAATGAAGGAAGCGGACAAAACAAGCGATTAATTGAACAAGCAGACGCAAGGACTTTTCAAAAGTTATCTTTTGACTGCGACTGTGACTTTGAATTCGGAAAGGATAAAGACCACTTGTTCATTGACGGAGAGTTAATCAAAAACATTGACCCAAATACTTTCAAATTTGTTGGGAACTATATTTTCCGTGACAAAGACTCGGCTTACTTTTTTGGATTTTACAATAACATACAAGAATGTGTAATTAAAGGAGTTAATCCAGACAAGATAAAAATGATTAAATATCCTTGGGCAAAGGCAGACAATTTATTAATTCACGGTAGGGACACAGTAACTATTGATGATATAATTGATTTTGTTCCTATTGATGATAATTGGGGAAAGACCAAACGACACATCATAAATAACAATCAAATTCTTTATGGGGCGGACGTAGCAACTTTTAAATACACAAGTTCTTTTGAAGGAAAAGACAAGAACTTTAATTACGAATTTGGGGCAATAAATGAAGATGATTTTAAAAGAGTAAACTATAAGACATTCGATTTTAACAGCAAAGATATTTGTTCAACAGAACCTATTGTATTTGTTGACATTTACGACAGTTTAGTCTCATATTTAGAAGATAAAAATAAATCCATTGAGATTGTAGAAAAATTAAAAGTAAAAGGCTTCAAAATAAACAATATAAGTTATTTGGATTGGATAGGGGAATCAAAAATTATCAGAGTTTCACTTTCAAATAATAAATGTAATTGCATTGTTGAGAAACTTTACCGTTACGATTATGGGAAACCATCTGAAACAAAAAACATATTTAAAGTAACAGAAAGAATATATTGTGAGCCGAAATAGAAAACAAATAACTGCCACCAACACGGGTTTTGCGTCAGGCGGGGTGACGTGCAAACTTGGAGCTTTGTGCTTCTATTCAAGTTCAGTGCTGGTTGACAGTTTTGTGCTCCGAAACCCGCCCGAACGCAAAGCCCGAAAACGTGTGTGACCTGAGGTC
>PNNG01000015.1 GCA_013824115.1 Sphingobacteriaceae bacterium
TAAATCTGCGCTTTCTGTGGGAACCAAGAAAGTCTCCAGGCTAACATCGAATATCTGAGAACCGGCCAACAACATCATCACGGGCAAATCCGCAGACTTTACTTGACAAACAAAATAACCGAGCTTTTAACCAATGTTTAACATGAATGTCTTATCTTGCTTCAAAATCTCACCCATGAAAAAAGCAATCTTTAGCAGCCTGCTCCTCCTCCTTTTGGCAGCAAGCAGCAAGGCCCAAGTGGTAAAAGGCAATTATATGCTGGGCGGACAATTGGATGTAATATCGATTGGTGGCACGCTTACCAGTTTGGATATTAGCGGCGCCTACTTTTTTACCGACCATTTTGCGGCGGGCGTTAGCGGATTTGGGACGTTAAACGGCCCCTATTTCCTGGGTTTGCAAGGACGTTATTTGTGGCCGGTGCTCGATAAAACCTACATTTTCGGCCAAGTTGGCGCTTTTGCCGAAGTTTCGGGCGCTGGTGGGTTCCGCTTCACAGCCTACCCCGGTGTGATGCACTTTTTAAACGAACGTGTAGCCTTGGAAGGCCGCTTTGGCGGTTTGAACGGCGGCGGCATTGGGCTCTCATTGCTGTTTTGAGAAAGATCGGCACGGTGTACCGCTGATGTCGCCGACGGACGCTGAAAAATAAGTCTGTGTAAATCTGCGCTTGCTGCGGAAAGCATTCAGCGATTGGCATTCTGCGTTCAGCCCGCTGCGTTTCACGGCTGGCAAACGGATAACGGACGAGGGACGACAGCCTACAGAGGTCGGCATTCGGCCCGCTGTGCTTCACCAATGGCCGATGGTCGACAGCTGACAGCCGGCCGATGACTGCAGAAAACCGCCCTTCAACTCCTCCTTTCGGCTCCGCTCAGGGAACGCAAGGACCAGCCGAGCGCCAACACTCACCCAATCACCCGCCAGTACCCCTTTTTATCGCTGCCCAAACGCTCGAGTTTACCGCTGCTTTTGAGTGCCTTGATTTTGCGCTTCACCGTGCTCAAACTGAGCCCCAAAAGGCTACTCATCTCAACAGCCGTAAGCTGGTTGTTTTGTTGCAGCAGCCTAAGCATGGTTTGATTTGGTGTGTCACGCATCGGATTTACAGTGTCATTTACAGTGTCAATCACCCGATATACAGTGTCATAAGCCGTTTCGCCTGGCTCGTTGACTTGTGAAGCTGCAGAACTGTCAGCCCCCACCAGCATATCGCGGTTGCGGAGCGGGAATTGGGTTTGGAGCAAGAGATTTGACAAGAACCGAATCAGAAACTGCTCGGTTCGGTAAATGCCCCGTGCCAAATCTTCATAATTCGCCCGCACCAAGGCATTTCGGAAATACCAAGAATGATTGGCAAACAAATCGTTGTTCACATTCCTAAAACCCAATTTTCGAACGTATTGAATTAAAAGAATAGCCGTGGTTCGGGTATTGCCCTCACCAAAAAGGTGTATTTGCCAAAGATTCGATACAAAGCTGGCCAGGTGTTCAACAATGGCTTGCTCGGTTAAACCTTTGTAGCTGAATTTTTTTTCTTGCTCCAAGTCAAAGGCAAGGGTTTCATGCACAAGGCCGGCGCTGGCATACAGTACGGACTCGCCGTTTAGTACCCATTCTTTTTTGGTGATATTGTAATCGCGAACAACACCTGCAAACGGGAAAATACCCGCAAACAATCGCTTGTGTATGTTCACGTAAGCCGCAGGTGAAAAGCTGAAGGTTTGCTCACTCAATATTTCGGCAATGCGCGCCGATACCTTGTCGGCTTCTTCGGTGCGGTCGTCGGCCGCCCGCGCGGCGTGTTGTTGGTAGTACTGCTCAATGCGCGCCTTCACCTCCTCCAAGCTGATGTCGCCCTCAATGTTCTGCCGGGCCGTTTCAATGAGGTAGGGCGAAGGCGTTAAGCCGTCGACTTGTTGCAAGCCGATGGCTGTTTGCCAAACCTTGGCCTTTTCGGCCTTGTTGGGTTCGCCCTGCCGCAAGTATTCATCAAAATTTTCCATGGGGGTGTAAAGGTGCGGGGTTACTGGGAAGCTGGAAACGGTGGTGTGCAATGCCCAATGAAAATACGAAAGAAGCTCGACTTATAAAAAGAAAATCTAAACGTCTGGAGAGGAATCTAGGCTTGTAGCTGTGAAAGTTTAGCGATTCGACGACGGCGTACAGACTACTGCCAACAGCTAACCAATGACTGCGGTCTGTAGTCCGTCGTCCGCTGACTGTCGCCCGTTTCCCTTCAACTCCTGTGATGGAATTATTTCTTGGGAGTCATTTATCGTAAATCATAGCGCGAAGAAAGTTTGAGAAACCACAATGCACCAACGAATGTCATTTTAAGGCAATGTTGGCCTAAAGAAATGTGAGGGAAAGCCTATAAAAGCAAAAGACTCGCCCTGGTACGCAGTCTTTTCAGACTTAAGCGTGGCGAGTACTGTTGATACAGAGGTAAAGTCTTTATTAAACGTTTCTATATTTTTTATCATTTGCTAGTCTAAGGTTCTTATGCTTGGCGGATTGGGTGTGCCAGCCGATATTCTAAAATACGAAGAAGTTCCCATTTAGGACTCAAACCCTGTAGCAGGCATACGCA
Source organism: Sphingobacteriaceae bacterium (assembly GCA_013824115.1). Lineage (GTDB taxonomy): Bacteria > Bacteroidota > Bacteroidia > UBA7662 > UBA7662 > PNNG01. The sequence goes on from PNNG01000015.1 coordinate 2,595, forward strand.
TATTAGCGCAAGCTTAATGTTCCTACAATGATTTAAGAAACTTTTCGACCTTTGAGATAAGCTCCTTTTCTTGTTCTCTAAAAATAAATCCAAACCAAGCTGGCGGAAGAAGCATGATCAAATATAACAAAATAGGGGTGTCAGAATGATTAAATAATTGATCATAACCAAGCCAAAGTACTACAAAGAAGCACAGTCCAATTATAACGACTAAGTCAACTCTCCATGTTGTGTATAAGATAACCTTTGTTTTGTTTCTTTCAATTTGTACATAATTCGCATCCACGTTAATTGGCGAATAAAAGAAATCACCCAACGAACCAACACCTAGCGACATTTTGCTCATGAAATTGTAGTGATTCTGGCCACATTTTTGAATAGTAAAGTCTACTTTTTGACGTTTGTTTTGTTTTTCAACAACATCGTTCATAGACATGCTAATTTCAATTTCTTTTTTCAGGAGGAATTGGTTTAATGTATTCATTTCTTTTACTAAAAATTGCTGTGAACTTGTCTGTGTGCACTAAAAAATCTTCACCTGTAGTACCTCTAGCCGCCAATGCATGATTTTCTTTCATAGCGCAATTTAGCACCAATTAAACAGCAATCAATACCCTGTATTATCATTTTGCCCAAATAAGGCCCTGTGCCGCAAACACAGTGCCCAAGGGTTTGCCCTACAGTCAAGGCTCATCCTTTGACGACAGAGAATGGACGACAGATAACGGGCAACTGTTGACAGTCGACGGACAACAGCGTTCTGCGATTGTCATTTGGCCCGCCGTGCTTCAACAATGGCCGACTGCTAACTGCTGCCTTCTACTCCGCTAAGGGACCGCAAGAACCGGCTGACTGCCAACAGTGTTTTCTGCCCGTCACCCGTCACTCGTTACCCGTCACTCACTCCGCTGTTGATAACTCGCCCACCGCCCTCCCCCAGCTTTTCGCTATTTTCGCTACTTCCTGCTTTTGCCCATGTACCTCATTTTTGACACCGAAACCACGGGTTTGCCCCGCGATTACAATGCGCCCATTACCGACAGCGACAACTGGCCCCGCATGGTGCAGTTGGCCTGGCAGTTGCACGACGCGGCGGGGGCCCTGGTAGATGTGCAAAACTTCATTGTGCAGCCCGAGGGCTATACCATTCCGTTCAATGCGGCCAAGGTGCACAAAATCACCACCGAACGCGCGCAGGCCGAAGGGGTGCCGCTCGACTTTGTGCTGGGCCGTCTGAACGAAGTACTTGAAAAAACCACCCACCTGGCCGGCCACAACATCGGCTTCGACATCAGCGTGGTGGGCGCCGAATTCCACCGCAAGGGCATCAACACCCGCCTGATGGAGCTGGCGGCGGTAGATACCAAAGACGAATCGACCGACTTCTGCGCCCTGCCCGGCGGCAAAGGCGGCAAGTTCAAATGGCCTACCCTCACCGAGCTGCACCAAAAGCTCTTTGGCCAAGCCTTCGCCGAGGCGCACAATGCCGCCGCCGACGTAGAAGCCACCGCCCGCTGTTTCCTCGAACTGGTGCGCCTAGAGGTGATTGCCCCCAAAACGGTGGGACTCGATGCCGACGGTATCGCGGCTTTCAAAATAGCCAATCCAGCACCCATTGCGCTCATCGGTCTCAATACCCAGCCCTACAAACCGCTGACTACCGAAAGTGCTGCGGCCGAAGCGGAAACTACGACTGCAAGAGGCTCTACTTCCCCCCAAACTGCAGTAAAAGGCTTTGTGCACCTGCACTGCCACACCCAGTTTTCGATGCTACCGGGTACTTCGGAGGTGGAAGACCTGGTGGCCCATGCCAAAGAAAGCGGCGCAATGGCCATTGCCATGACCGACCACGGCAACCTCTACGGGGCATTTGCCTTTGTGAATGCGGCTTTTAAGTCGGGCGTCAAACCCATCATCGGGGCCGAGCTGTACCTCTGTCGCGATATGGCCGACCGCAGCAACAAAGACAACGGCTACGGCCTGGTGGTGCTGGCCAAAAACAAAAACGGCTACCACAACCTGGTGAAGCTTACCTCGCAGTCGTTTTTAGATGGCTACTACTATGTGCCGCGCATCGACAAAAAGCTGCTGCTCAAGTACAAAGACGACCTCATTGTGCTCACTGGCGGGGTGAATGGCGAAGTGCCCAACCTGCTACTCAACGTGGGCGACACCCAGGCCGAAGAAGCCTTTTTGTGGTACAAAGAGCATTTTGGGGCCGATTTTTATGTGGAACTGCAGCGCCACGGGCTCGATGAAGAGAACCACGTCAATGAGATATTGCTGTCGTGGGCCAAAAAGCATGGCGTAAAATACCTGGCTACGAACAACAGCTATTACAACCGGGCGGTCGATTCTGATACGCACGATACGTTGCTGTGCATCAACGACTCGGAGCTCAAAAGCACGCCCATTGGTCGGGGCCGTGGTTTCCGCTTCGGCTTTGCCAACAACCAATACAACCTCCGCAGCAAGGAGGAGATGGAGCAGCTCTTCGCCGATTTGCCCGAGGCCTTAAATACCACCGTTGAGCTGGCCGACAGCATCGAGGCCTTTGAGCTCAAGCGTGATGTGCTGTTGCCACGTTACGAAATTCCCGAGGGATTTGCCGATCAGGACGATTACCTTCGCCACCTCACCTATGTGGGCGCCGAAAAGCGCTATGGCGAAGTGACGGATGTGATCCGCGAGCGCCTCGATTTTGAGCTGGCCACCATCAAAAAAACCGGCTACCCCGGCTACTTCCTCATTGTGCAGGATTTCACTACCAAAGCCCGCGAAATGGGCGTTTCGGTGGGTCCTGGACGCGGTTCGGCGGCGGGTTCAGCTGTGGCCTATTGCATTGGCATCACCAACGTAGATCCCATTGCCTACGACTTACTCTTCGAGAGGTTCCTCAACCCCGACCGGGTGAGCATGCCCGACATCGACATCGACTTCGACGATCGGGGTCGCGGCAAGGTAATGCGCTACGTGATTGAAAAATATGGCGACCGACAGGTGGCGCAAATCATCACCTATGGCACCATGGCGGCCAAATCGGCCATCCGAAATGCCGCCCGCGCCTTGGAATTGCCGCTGGCTGAAGCCGATGTGCTGGCCAAAAGTTATCCCGAAGCCATAACAAGCATCAAGGCCTTCAGCAAGGCGCCTTTGCGCACCCTGGTGAACAAGCCCGAGCTGTTAGAGCAGAACAAAAAGGAGCTGCAGCCCGAAGATTACCAGCTGGCACAGGCTTTCCTGCAAAAAATGCAGGGCAACGACCTCACCGGACGGGTACTTCGCCAGGCCGGCATGTTGGAAGGCGCCATCCGCACCACGGGTACCCACGCCTGCGGGGTGATCATTACGCCCGACGACATTACCAACTTTGTGCCTGTAAAACTGGCCGCCGATGCCGAAATCAAGCTCGTAACCCAGTTCGACAACGATGTGGCCGAGTCGGCAGGTCTGCTCAAGATGGACTTCCTGGGCTTGAGTACCCTCACCATCATCAACGACGCCATCGATATCATCGAGGAGCGCCACGGCATCCGCATCGACCCCGATGCCATTCCGTTAGACGATCCCAAAACCTACGAGCTTTTCCAGCGTGGCGATACAGTCGGCATCTTCCAGTACGAAAGTCCCGGCATGCAGAAGTACATGAAGGAGCTCAAGCCCGACAAGTTCGACGACCTCATAGCCATGAACGCCCTGTACCGGCCGGGTCCGCTCAAGTACATTCCCAACTTCATCGACCGCAAGCACGGCCGCGAGCCCATTTCGTACGATTTGCCGGCCATGGAAGAGTACCTGAAAGACACTTATGGCATTACGGTGTACCAGGAGCAGGTGATGTTGCTCAGCCAGAAGCTGGCCGGCTTCACCAAGGGCCAGGCCGACGAGCTGCGGAAAGCCATGGGTAAGAAGCTGCGTGAGAAGCTCGACAAAATGAAGCCGCTGTTCCTCGAGGGTTGTGCGGCCAACGGGCACGATACCAAAATTGCCGAGAAGGTGTGGAGCGACTGGGAAGACTTTGCCGCTTACGCCTTCAACAAATCGCACTCTACCTGTTATGCCGTGGTGGCCTTTCAAACGGCTTACCTGAAGGCCAATTACCCGGCCGAATTTATGGCGGCGGTGCTCAGCAACAACCTCAACGACATTGGCAAGGTGACCTTTTTCATGGAAGAATGTCGCCGCATTGGTGCAGATGTATTAGGACCTGATGTCAACGAATCGGCCTACCGTTTTACCGTAAACGAGCGCAACCAAATCCGTTTTGGTTTGGGCGGCATCAAAGGCGTGGGCGAAGGTGCGGTGGAAGCATTGATCCAGGAGCGGCAGAAAAACGGCCCATTTAAAACCATTTTCGACCTCTGTAAGCGCATCGATTTGCGGCAAGCCAACAAAAAAACGCTCGAAGGTTTGGCCCAGGCCGGTGCTTTCGATCGTTTTGAAGGGGTGGATGGCAACCGCCGTTTGTTTTTCCACAACGAGGACGGCAATACGCTGCTCGAAAAAGCCATCCGTTTTGGCAACCAGTACCAGAGTTTAAAGTCGCAGGCACAGGCCTCGCTTTTCGGCGAAGTGGGCGTCACCGACATTCCCGAGCCCGAGCTGGTGCCTTGTGAGCCATGGCCGCTGCTCGAAAAGCTGAACAAGGAAAAAGAAGTGGTTGGTATTTTCATCACTGCCCACCCGCTCGATGCGTTTAAGTACGACATTCAAAAATTTACCAACGTAGGCTTGCGCGATATTGAGGAGAAGTTGGGACGCGATATGGTATTTGCCGGACTGGTAACCGAGGTCACCTATTTCCAAGACCCCAAAACCAACAACGAAACCATCGTTTTTACGGTGGAGGATTACGATACCGTGCGCAAGCTGCGATTGAAGGGCGAGCAGGCCATGAAGTACAAGCACCTGCTTATGGTGGGCACTGCTTTGTTGTTCAGGGCCAAATACGAATCATTCACGAACAAAGAAGGCAAGGAGTTTCGCTATTTGAAATACCAAAGCCTGGAGTTACTCGCAGACATCCGCGAGAAGCACTTCAAGCAACTCATTCTTAAGCTGCGCATGGAAGCGGTAACGCCAGAGTTGTTGGGGCAGTTGGATGGTCTTTTCAACGAGCACCCTGGTATGGTGAAATTGCAGGTAAAGCTCTTCGACGAGCAGGAGAAGTTGCAGGTAGATTTGAGCTCTAAAAAGGTGCGGGTGAACCCCCAGAACAGTTTGTTAGAAGCGTTGGAGAAATTGCCTTTGATGGTGGAGTTGGCGGAGTAAATAGGCTATAACCTCTGAAAGGCGAAGCTGGAGCTTATAATGAACCCAGCTGTTATGTTTTCTGAGCAATAATTATCTCAAACTCCGCAAGTTTGCCTTCCTTGCTTGGCGCGTCTCAAATCATGCAGTAGCTTGCTTAAAAGGCGAGGCACATGCAAGATTTTAAAACCAAAATGCCGTTGGCAGTTGATGAAATTCAAAACTTAATTTTCACACTCAAGGGCCAACAGGTCATGCTTGATAGCGATTTGGCCTTGCTGTATGGTGTAGAAACCAAGGTGCTGAATCAGGCAGTGAAGCGCAATTTGTCACGTTTCCCGGCGCATTTTCGATTTGAAGTAAGCAAGGATGACCTCCCCAACTTGAGGTCACAATTTGTGACCTCAAGTTGGGGAGGTCATGGCGGCAGGAGATATCAACCTTATGCATTTACTGAACAAGGCTTTGCGATGACTTTTCTATCTTTTGTATCCGATGGGCTGCAGGATATCCAAAATGTCCGCTCATCAATAATCCCAATGGCCCTGTAGGGACCACATCTGGGTAGCAAGGCATGAATTCCCCATTAAAATGCGCCCTGTAGGGGCTATCTGTGTTCAACGGGACATATGTATTGCCCAACAATGCTGTATTGTAAAACCAGAATCCCCATTGTTGGTCGCACATAGCGCCCCTACAGGGCGCATTGATTTTTGGTTGACTTAATTTGCTACCCATATTCAGCCCCTACAGGGCTGGCCAGTCAACCCAACAAAATCCGAATCCCACAAAAAAAGCCGCAACCTTTCGATTACGGCTTTTTTCGTGGCTAATTGCTTAGCCCTGAAACGGATAACGGTAGCCCTTGGGTGGGTTGAGGTTCTCTTTGATGGTGCGGGCCGATACCCAGCGGATGAGGTTGAGCATAGAGCCGGCCTTGTCGTTGGTACCCGAAGCGCGGGCGCCGCCAAAGGGCTGCTGGCCTACCACGGCACCGGTGGGCTTGTCGTTGATGTAGAAGTTACCAGCTGCATGGCGCAGCTTTTCGGTAGCCAAATCAACAGCGTAACGGTCTTGCGCAATCACCGCGCCCGTGAGGGCGTAAGGCGATGTGCGGTCGCACAGCTCCAATACTTGTTCGTATTGCGCGTCTTCGTACACATACACCGTCAAAACGGGACCAAACAGCTCCTCGCACATGGTTACGTACTGCGGGTCTTTGGCGCGGATGATGGTGGGCTCAATGAAATAACCCTTCGATTTGTCGTATTTGCCCCCGGCCACAATCTCTTGTCCGTCGGCCTTGGCACGCTCAATGAAGCTGGCGAGCTTGTCGAACGACTTTTCATCAATCACCGCATTGATAAAATTGGTGAAATCTTCTACCCCACCCATCTTCATATCGGCCAAATCGGCCTTCACACGTTTGATGGTGGTCTCCCACAGGCTGGCGGGGATGTAAGCCCGCGAAGCAGCCGAACATTTTTGTCCCTGGAATTCGAAGGCACCACGCGAAATGGCGGTGGCCAGAATGTCGACATCGGCCGAATGGTGCGCCACGATGAAGTCTTTGCCGCCCGTTTCGCCCACAATGCGTGGGTAGCTCTTGTACTTGCTGATGTTGTTGCCAACGGTTTTCCAGATGTCGTTGAACACCCCCGACGAGCCGGTGAAGTGGATGCCCGCAAAATCGGGATGCGCAAAAATCACATCGCCGGCAACGGGACCGCTTACATACACCAAGTTGATGATGCCATCGGGCAGGCCAGCATCCTGGAACAAACGCATGAGCCAGTAAGCCGAATAAATTTGAGTATTTGAAGGCTTCCATACCACGGTATTGCCCATCATGGCTGGGGCCGTGGGCAGGTTGCCGGCAATGGAAGTAAAATTGAAAGGGGTGAGTGCGAATACAAAACCCTCGAGTGGACGGTATTCCACGCGGTTCCAGGTCAGTGGCAGGCTTTCGGGCTGCTGCTGGTAGAGCTGGATCATGTACTGCACATTGAATTTGAAGAAGTCGATGAGCTCGCAAGCAGCATCAATTTCTGCTTGGAACGGATTTTTGCTTTGTCCGAGCATGGTAGCCGCGTTGATAATGTCGCGGTACGGCCCTTGCAGCAAATCGGCCATGCGCAAGAAGATGGCGGCACGTTGTTCCCAAGGCAGTGCTTCCCAGCTTTTGCGGGCAGCGAGGGCGGCATCAATCGCCATTTTTACATGGCTGGCATCGCCCTCGTGGTAGTGGCCCAGGCTGTGCTGGTGGTCGTGCGGGGGCGCCAGACGCTTGGTTTTGCCGGTGCGCACCTCTTTGCCGCCAATGAACATGGGGATGTCGATTTCCTGCGCGCGGAAAGCGTCGATTTGGGCTTTGAGTGATTTAGCCTCTGCCGAACCCGGTGCATACGCGCGAACCGGTTCGTTTTTGGCTACTGGAGGGGTAAAAATGCCGAATGCCATAAATGATACGTTTGGATTTGCGGTTTATCGCAAGCCACACAAAGTTAAGCATTCGGCCAACAAGGAGGTAGCAAATACGCCAAAGCTCCCGCCAGCCCCGCTAGGGGCGTCATCCGGGTAGCCCCGTCAGGGGCGGCATATGGGTAGCCCCGTCAGGGGCGGCATATGGGTAGCCCCGTCAGGGGCGGCATATGGGTAGGGGCGGCATCCGGGTAGCCCCAGCATCATACCGGCTGGTGAAAAATATACCGCTCATCATACACAATACCATTTTCCGTAAGCAGCTCCTTGTATTCTTCCAGAAATGTCTTTTTCGCATGGTGCTCCTTCTGCTGGACAATGTATTGCTTCACCACACCAATTTGCGACCTGGAATAGCTAAAAGCGCCGTAACCACCTTGCCATTGAAAGGGTTCTCGCGTAAATCTCCGGTCGTTTATCCATCCCGAACTACAAGCCTTGATATCTTGCATGATGCTCGAAATGGATTGATGCGGCCGCCAGCCCAATAAAAGATGTATGTGGTCGGGCATGCCATTAATGGCAAGTAGCTGATGCCCCTTATTTTGGGCGATGCCGGAAATGTATTTGTGCAACTCTGCCTCCCATTGGGGCTGGATGAGCGCCTCCCTGTATTTTACGGCGAATACAAGCTGTACGTGCAATTCGGTGTAGGTGTTAGGCATATGAAATGATTTTATGCATGAATTTAACCGATAGGTAGGGTTCGCAAATGCGTTTGTAGGAAAAACGAAACAATTGGCTGAATTTGTGATAATTGGTGGATTCGTGGCGGCGACGGCGGTGCCGATATACAGATGTCGCCCCTAATGGGGCTATACCTATTTCAGCCCTAACGGGCTTGCCACCCAGATGTCGCCCCTAGCGGGACTATACCTATTTCAGCCCTAACGGGCTTGCTACCCAGATGTCACCCCTAATGGGGCTATACCTATTTCAGCCCTAACGGGCTT